>JAGAMA010000029.1 GCA_017624955.1 Alistipes sp. | reverse complement strand
TGTGAAACGACAGCAGAACATACCTTACGGCAAAATCGGTGCTTATGCAGCGGTCATTATCCTGATGGCGGCCTTGTCGGGCTATGTGTGGGCAACCAACCGCCACGCACACCTGATTGCCACCATTCCGATTATCATCTTCTGCTTGTTCCGCCTCTTCCGCATCTACAGCGAGTTGGTCGAGCGACTGATGTTTGTCTTCAACGCCGTGCAGAACGATGACTATTCGTTCCGCTTTACCGAGAATCCCAATATCACACGCCATGCACTGGTAAATCAATCGCTCAACCGTATCAAGGAGGTGATGGACAATGCCAAGATGCAGATTCGTGAGCGTGAGAAATACTTTGAGCTGATTATGGAGTGCGCCAATATCGGTATCGTTACCGTGATGGAGAACGGCACGGTGGCGCAGACCAACTCGAAGGCTCTCCGCATCGTGGGTATGGAGCGACTGAACCATATCGACCAATTACGCATTTTGAGCGAGGAGCTTTGCGAGGCGATGCACCGCATCGAGCCGGGAGCACAGCTTACCGCACGTTTCACGACCGAGATTGGCGACCAGAACCTGGTGCTGAGCTGCTCGGCCATGGAGTTCGGGGGCAAGCGTTTGAAGGTAATCTCTATCGGCAATATCCACGAGGAGCTGGACCGCAAGGAGGTGGAGTCGTGGGAGAAACTCACCCGCATCCTTACGCACGAGATTATGAACTCGCTTGCGCCCGTAACCTCTATTAGCCATACGCTCCTCTCTTCGTCGGGCGATGCCGAGACTATGCGTCAGGGCTTGGAGACGATACACGCGACTTCGGATCGTCTGCTTCGCTTTGTCGATTCGTTCCGTGCCGTAACGCGCATCCCTGCACCGCAGAAAGCACCCTTCTACCTCTCGGAGTTGGTGGCGGAGTCGCTGTCGCTGATACCTCACGAGGGTATTGAGGTTGAGGTGAGTATCGAGCCAGAAGATACGATGCTCTATGCCGACCGTGCGCTGATGTCGCAGGTATTTGTAAACCTCCTCAAGAACGCTACCGAGGCACTCTTGGCGCAGGATTGTGACCGCAAGATAACCATCCGCTCAACTATTGACGCGGAGGAGCGCATCCAAATCGAGATAACCAACAACGGCTCGGCAATCCCTGCCGAGGTGGCCGAAAATATCTTCACGCCATTCTTCACGACCAAAACTGACGGCTCGGGCATCGGCCTTGCCGTCTCTCGCCAAATCATCCGCCTCCACGGCGGCTCCCTGCGCTTGAAACACAACGACGAGGGTCGCGTGACATTTGCAATTGTGGTGGAATAAAATGATTCTTTTGTGTGATTCTCTCGCCAACCTAAAACATCACACTAAGCACAACTTATATTCTTGCCAATGTGTTATCCTTTGATAAGGAGGGGCTTCCTACCTGACACAAAAAAAAGCCCACGGCTCACGCAGTAGTTGTAAAAGAAGCCCGACTTCCCGACAACAAAAAAAAAGGATGGCCTTTGACCATCCTTTCTTGTTGAGCTACCAGGATTCGAACCTGGAATAACAGGACCAGAATCTGTTGTGTTACCATTACACCATAGCTCAATGTCCCTTTCGACGGTGCAAAAGTAGAACTTATTTTTGCAAATCCAAAGAAAAATCCGAAAAAAATTTTGTACATTTGTTATTCGGGTGCGGAAAATGCGCCCCGACAAACAATGAACAAACATTAAATCAATAGTTTATGGGAATTAAGTTTCGATTGACCGTCATGAACTTCCTGCAGTACGCCGTGTGGGGTTCGTACCTTACTTCGATGGGTTCGTACCTCGTAGGGGCAGGATTGGCCTCCAAGATCGGTCTTTTCTATGCCATGCAGGGCATCGTATCACTCTTTATGCCGGCCGTGATCGGCATTCTGGCCGACCGCTGGATTCAGGCCCAGCGCCTGCTCGGTATCTGCCACGGCGTAGCCGCCGCCTTTATGGTTGGTGCAGGTTACTACGCCATGACCTCGGGTGCTGCCGTCGAGTTCGGCATCCTCTTTACGCTCTACGCCCTCAGCGTGGCCTTCTACATGCCGACGATCGCCCTCTCGAACTCGGTAGCCTACAGCGTGCTGGAGAGCAACAACTACGACACCGTGAAGGCCTTCCCGCCCATCCGCGTATGGGGTACGGTGGGCTTCATCTGCGCCATGTTGTTCTGCGATGCGGCAGGCTTCCAGACGACCTACATGCAGTTTATCCAGTGCGCCGTGCTGGGCTTTGTGCTGGGGGCTTACGCCATCACGCTGCCCGCATGCCCCACGAACCGCTCGGGCGAGAAGAAGTCGCTGGTCGAGGCGCTCGGCCTGCGCGCCTTCACCCTCTTCAAGCAGAAGAAGATGGCCCTCTTCTTCATCTTCTCGATGCTGCTCGGCGTGTCGCTGCAGATCACAAACGGCTTTGCCAACCCCTTCATCACCTCGTTCCGCGACATCCCGGAGTTCGCCTCCACGTTTGGTGCTAACCACGCCAACGCGCTGATTTCGCTCTCGCAGGTATCGGAGACGCTCTGCATCCTGCTGATCCCCTTCTGCCTGAAGCGTTTCGGCATCAAGAACGTGATGCTGATGGCGATGTTTGCCTGGGTGCTGCGCTTCGGCCTCTTCGGCGTGGGTAACCCGGGTGGCGGCGTGTGGATGTTCATCCTCTCGATGATCGTCTATGGCGTGGCTTTCGACTTCTTCAACATCTCGGGCTCGCTCTTCGTGAATAAGGAGACCGACACGACGATTCGTGCCAGCGCACAGGGACTCTTTATGATCATGACCAACGGCATCGGCGCCACGATCGGTACGCTGGGTGCTCAGGCCGTGGTGAACCACTTCGTCTATGCCCACACCGAGCCCACGGCCCAGGTAGCAGGCTGGTCCACCTCGTGGCTCGTATTTGCCGGCTATGCACTCGTCGTAGCGCTCCTCTTCGCCCTTGTATTCAAGTACAAGCACGAACCCGAAACGGCAAAATAGGCCATTCGGCTCTATCGATCGTCACAACGGATAAAGTCCGCTCCTTAAGGGGCGGACTTTTTGGTTTGGCACTTTCTTTGTACTTTCTTTGCACAGCTGCAGATCAGCAACTGCAGTGAGGTTTCTTCATTTATTTTAAGTTTGGGTTAGTAGTTTTAGGGGCGTGCAACGCGCTCCGGAGGCGAGCGGCAGTCGTGAGGACTCCCGCTCGTTTTTGTTGTGCATGGTTGATGTGCTTGATCGCCGTTTCGGGTCTTAAAACTACTTTGAATAGATAAATCTACTCTTCTTCCTTCGCACCTCGGCAGTAACAAGCAAGCTTGCCACTGCCCTCGGTTTGGCGTCAGTTCAACCTGTTGCGGCTCGGCAATTTTTTAGCAATCGTTGTTGCTGCGCAACCCCAAAATGCCCTCTCCAAGTAATATTGTGAGCAAGCTCCCATATACTCGAAGAGGGCATTTTTGCCTTCGGCCGTACGATTGCTTTTTATTGCGCTCGCCTTCAGCGGTCGTTAGTAGTTAGGTGGAGCAGTGACAGCTTCCTGCATGGGGGCTAAGAGCCGGCTTTTAAGAAAGGACTAAAAGCACCACAACCGCTTTTTGATTTTAGAGGAGCAGATTTTGTCATGAACGAAGTTCGGGCTGGATGGGTAGTACTGACGTACGTCCCATTCAGCCCGAGCAAGGAAGGGCAAAATATGCCCTATAAAATCGAAAAGCTATTTACGGAAGACGCCCGTATAAGTCGAGGGCGACAACGCGCGCAGCTCGGCCTTCACGTTTTCGCTGACGTTCAGGGTCTCGATGAACTCCTTGATGGAGCTCTCGGTGATCTGGGTGTTGGTGCGGGTGAGGGCTTTGAGTGCCTCGTAGGGCTTCGGATAGCCCTCGCGGCGGAGGATGGTCTGGATACCCTCGGCAACTACCGCCCAATTCTCCTCGAGGTCACGATAGAGGGCAGCCTCATTCAGCAGCACCTTGTTCAGACCCTTCATGAGCGACTTGAGGGCGATGAGCGTGTGTGCCATCGGCACGCCGACATTGCGCAGCACGGTCGAGTCCGTAAGGTCACGCTGCAGGCGCGAAACGGGGAGCTTGCGCGAGAGGAACTCATAGACGGCAATGGCCATACCGAGGTTACCCTCCGCGTTCTCGAAGTCGATCGGATTGACCTTGTGCGGCATGGCGCTCGAGCCTACCTCACCGGCCTTGATCTGCTGCTTGAAATACTCGGACGAGATATACATCCACATATCGCGCGCCAGGTCGATCAGGATGGTCGAGATGCGCTTCAGGGCATCGAACATGGCAGCCAGGTTGTCGTAGTGCTCGATCTGCGTGGTGTACTGCGAGCGGCTCAGGCCGAGCTTTTCGCCGACAAAAGTATTGGCAAACGACACCCAATCCATCGCGGGATAGGCGGCGTGGTGGGCGTTCATATTACCCGTAGCGCCACCAAACTTGGCAGGCACGGGGACAGCCTTGAGCTGGGCGATCTGCTTCTCCAGGCGCTCGACATAGACCAAGAACTCCTTACCGAGCACCGTGGGCGAGGCGGGCTGACCATGGGTGCGGGCCAGCATCGGCACCGACATCCACTCCTCGGCCATCGAGCGAACCTTGGCCACGACCTCCTCGAAGGCGGGATAGAGCACCTCCTCGAGGGCCTCCTTCATCGAGAGGGGTACAGCCGTGTTGTTGATATCCTGCGACGTCAGGCCGAAGTGCACGAACTCCTTGTAGGCCTCCAGACCGATCTGGTCCATCTTCTCCTTGAGGATGTACTCGATCGCCTTCACATCGTGATTCGTCACGGATTCGATCTCCTTGACACGCTCGGCCGAGGCGGGCGAGAAGTCGAGGTACAACGAGCGAAGTGCCTCGTAGGCCTTCTTATCTACGCCGGCGAGCTGCGGCAGAGGGAGTTCGCACAGGGCGATGAAGTATTCAACCTCGACACGGATGCGGTAACGGATCAGTGCCTGCTCGGAAAAATAGTCGGCCAAACGCTCCGTCACACGGCGGTAGCGGCCATCAATCGGGGAAATTGCAGTCAGTGGAGTAAACATATGCGGATGATTGTTGTTTATTTTCGGCACCAAATTTACGAAAAATATTGAAAAACGCATAATTTTCGCTACCTTTGTAATTGGAAAAGAATGTCTAAACAGATCGAAACAATGAATTATCTGAATGCATTGCTCGACGCGCTTATCGGTTTTGTGAAGCGAAATCCGATTCTGGTGCTGGTGATTGTCCTGCTGGCCTTCACCGCTCCGGCCGTTTTGCGTGGTCTGGCGACACTTATATTATATATTATACTCGGCTTCGCGATCCTGGTCGTGGTGCTGCTTCTCGCCCTGCGCTGGCGCATCTACAAGGTACAGCAACAGGTGCGCGATCAGTTTGGCAAGCAGCAACAACAGACCAACAACCAGGGGTTCAACCCCTTCACGCAGCAACAGCAGCGTTCGCAGAGCCGACCCGACGAGGGCGAGGTGACCGTTCATAAGACCACCGCCACGCCCGAGAAGCGCATCTCGAAGGATGTGGGCGACTATGTCGATTTCGAGGAGACCAAAGAGTAAACAGCTATGTTAAAGGTATTTGAGCTCATAGGTCGCTACTTCTTGTTGATGGGAAAGGTCTTTTCCCGTCCCGAGAAGTTTTCGATTTATCGCCGACGCATTGTCTATGAAATGGAGGCCATCGGCATCGACTCGATCGGACTGACGGCCATCATTTCGGTCTTCATCGGCGCCGTCATCACGCTCCAGATGTGTATCAACCTCGAGTCGCCCTTCATTCCGCAGTCGCTCATCGGCTACGCCACGCGCGAGACGATGATCCTGGAGTTCTCCTCAACCGTCGTAGCGCTGATCCTCTCGGGTAAGGTTGGCTCGGCCATCGCCTCCGAGATCGGCACGATGCGCATCACCGAGCAGATCGATGCCCTGGAGATCATGGGTGTCAATTCGGCCTCGTACCTGATTCTGCCGAAGATCGTCGCCGCGGTCTTCTTCTTCCCGCTGCTGACGATCCTCTCGATCGGCATCGGCATCGTGGGCGGCTACCTGATCGCCATCGCCACGGGCATCATGATCCCTTCGAACTACATCGAGGGTATCCTGATCGACTTCCGCCCCTACTCGATCACCTACTCGCTCATCAAATCGGCCGTCTTCGCCTTCATCATCACCTCCATCTCGGCCTTCTTCGGCTACTACGCCAAGGGCAACTCGTTGGAGGTGGGTAAGGCTTCGACCCGCGCCGTGGTCGTTGGCTCGGTTGTGATCATGATCTTTAACCTGATACTTACCCAAATCCTGCTTATATGATTCGCGCCGAACACATCATCAAGTCCTTCGACGGGCGCACCGTGCTGAAGGATATTTCGGTCGAGTTCAAGACCGGATGCACGAACCTGATCATCGGCCGCAGCGGATCGGGTAAGACGGTGCTGCTCAAGACGTTGGTCGGCCTGCACGAACCGGACAAAGGGTCGGTGTGGTACGACGAGACGAACTACACGCAGCTGGGCTTCATGGAGCGCAAGGCGATCCGCAAGGATATCGGCATGATCTTCCAGGGCGGTGCGTTGCTCGACTCCTCGACCGTCGAGGAGAACATCAAACTGCCGCTCGACCTCTTCACCGAGCAGTCCGAAGAGGAGAAGATGGAGCGCGTGAACTTCTGTCTGAAGCGCGTAAGGCTCGAAAATGCCAACCACCTCTACCCTGCCGAACTCTCGGGCGGTATGATTAAGCGAGTGGCCATTGCCCGCGCCATTGTGATGAATCCGCGCTACCTGTTCTGCGACGAGCCGAACTCGGGTCTCGATCCGCAGACCTCGATCGTGATCGACAACCTGATTCACGAAATCACGAAGGAGTACAACATCACGACCATCATCAACACGCACGATATGAACTCGGTGATGGAGATTGGCGAAAAGATCGTCTACATCCACGAGGGCCACAAGTGGTGGGAGGGCACGAAGGAGGAGATCCTCCACGCCGAGAACCGCGAGCTGAACGACTTTGTCTTCGCCTCGGCCATGGCCAAACGAGCAAAGGGAATGTAGAATGTAGAATTTAGAATTAAAAATTAAGAAGTAGGGGGCCCTTTTGCTACCTTTAATTACCCTTAGCAACCTTTATACAAAAAAATATGAAAAAGATTATCGCATCGCCCTACGCCCCGAAGGCCGTAGGTCCCTATTCGCAGGCCATCAAGTGTGACGGCACGCTCTACGCCTCGGGCCAGCTGCCCATCGACGGCGCCACGGGTACCATGCCCGAGACGATCGAGGAGCAGACCCACCAGTCGCTCAAGAACATCGGCCATATCCTCACGGAGGCCGGCATGAGCTACGACAATGTAGTGAAAACCACCGTATTACTCGACGACATCAAGGATTTTGCCGCCATGAATGCCGTCTATGGCGAGTACTTCCAGGGCGACAAGCCGGCCCGCGTATGCTACGAGGTAGCCAAGCTCCCGATGGGTGCCAAGGTGGAGATCGACTGCATCGCTGTCGAGTAAGCCAAGAAAAAATATCATCCCCGAAAAATTTGGAATCGGGGTTAGAGAAACGCCTACGGGCGTTTTCTTTATTTTGTTAATAGCGTGTCAATAAATTGGGCTTGCACGATGCGCTTTTTCGGGAAGAAAGTCTGTAATTTTGTCCTTACGAATTTATGGCAAAGTAACGATAAAATCCACCTAATACGATGACCAAAAACATCCAAACTGCTGTACCGCAGAAAGTTGACTACAACGACGCTGTCGCCGAGTCGAAAGTCTATTTCGAGGGTGATGAGCTGGCCGCTACGGTCTGGGTGAGCAAGTACGCCCTGAAGGACTCGTTCGGCAACATCTATGAGCGTTCTCCGAAGCAGATGCACGAGCGCATCGCTGCCGAGATCGAGCGCATCGAGAACAAATATCCGAACCCCATGTCGAAGGAGGAGGTATTCTCGCTCCTGGACCACTTCCGCTACATCATTCCGCAGGGTGGCCCGATGACCGGTATCGGCAACAACTTCCAGGTTGCCTCGCTCTCGAACTGCTTTGTAATCGGCCACCGCAATCCGGCCGACTCGTATGGCGGCATCTTCCGCATGGACGAGGAGCAGGTGCAGCTCATGAAGCGTCGCGGTGGTGTAGGTCACGACCTCTCGCACATCCGTCCCACGGGTAGCCCCGTGCTGAACTCGGCCCTCACCTCGACCGGTATCGTTCCCTTCATGGAGCGCTACTCGAACTCGACGCGCGAGGTGGCGCAGGATGGTCGTCGCGGAGCCCTGATGCTCTCGCTCTCGATCAAGCACCCCGATGCCGAGCGTTTCATCGATGCCAAGGTGGATACGGGCAAGGTAACCGGTGCCAACGTCTCGATTAAGATCGACGACGAGTTCATGCGCGCCGCCATTGCCAACAAGAAATACACGCAGCAGTTCCCCATCGGTGCCGAGCAGCCCAAATATGAGCAGAAGATCGAGGCCAAGAAGCTGTGGGAGAAGATCATCCACAACGCTTGGCGTTCGGCCGAGCCGGGTGTGCTGTTCTGGGATACGATCCTCAAGGAGAGTGTGCCCGACTGCTACGCCGACGAGGGCTTCCGCACCGTTTCGACCAACCCCTGCGGTGAGATTCCTTTGTGTCCCTACGATTCGTGCCGTCTGTTGGCTATCAACCTGTTGAGCTATGTAGAGAATCCCTTCAAGGAGGATGCCTACTTCAACTTCGAGAAGTTCAAAATGCACGTCGAGAAGGCGATGCGCATGATGGACGACATCATCGACCTCGAGCTGGAGAAGGTGGAGCTGATCATCGACAAGATCTCGTCGGATCCCGAGGATGAGGATGTACGCCGCGTGGAGATCGAGCTGTGGAACAAGATTCGCACGATGGCCCTCAAGGGTCGCCGCACGGGTCTCGGTATCACGGCCGAGGGCGATATGCTGGCCGCGCTGGGTCTGCGCTACGGCTCGGAGGAGGCGATTGCCTTCGCTGTCGAGGTGCAGAAGACGCTGGCCGTGGAGGCTTACCGTGCTTCGGTCAAGATGGCCGGTGAGCGTGGTGCTTTCCTGGTTTACAACGCCGAGAAGGAGGCCGACAACCCGATGATCAACCGCATCAAGGAGGCCGATCCGGCACTCTACGAGGAGATGGTCAAGGTGGGTCGCCGCAATATTGCCATGCTGACCATTGCCCCCACGGGTACCACGTCGCTCATGTCGCAGACCACGTCGGGCATCGAGCCGGTATTCCGCACCGTTTACAAGCGTCGCCGCAAGATCAACCCCTCGGATGTCGATACCCATGTGGATTACACGGACGAGACGGGCGAGAAGTTCCAGGAGTACAATGTGTACCACCACAACTTCGTGAAGTGGTTGGCTGCCAACGGTTACGACACGGAGAAGCTCGCTACCATTTCGGACGAGGAGCTGAACGCCTGGGTGGCCGCTTCGCCCTACCACGGCGCTACGGCCAACGACATCGACTGGGTGGCCAAGGTCAAGATGCAGGGTGCTATCCAGAAGTGGGTCGATCACTCAATTTCGGTGACCGTAAACCTGCCGAACAACGTATCGGAGGCATTGGTTGCCGATGTATATCGCACCGCTTGGGAGTGTGGCTGTAAGGGTGTTACGGTGTACCGTGACGGCTGCCGCGACGGTGTGTTGCTGGATAAGAACTCGAAGAAGAAGGCCTCGAAGTGCGAGACTTACCCGGGTCAGGTGCCGCAGCGCCCGAAGTCGATTCCGGCCGATATTATCCGCTTCAAGAACGGCTCGGACGATTGGATCGCCTTTGTAGGTCTGCAGGATGGCCGTCCGTATGAGATCTTCACGGGTAAGATTGAGGAGGATGCTATGTACATCCCGCGCAAGATTACGAAGGGCTTCATCATCAAGGTCCGCGAGGAGAATGGCGAGAAGCGCTACGACTTCCAATATAAGGACCGCTACGGCTACACGAACACGATCGGTGGTGTATCGCGTCTGTTCAACGAGGAGTTCTGGAACTACGCCAAGCTCATCTCGGGTGTATTGCGCTATGGCATGCCGATCGAGAAGGCGGTAGCCCTGATTGATTCACTGCACCTGGATAGCGAGTCAATCAACACCTGGAAGTCGGGTGTTTGCCGTGCCCTGAAGCAGTACATTGCCGATGGTACGAAGTCGAAGGGCAAGTGTCCGAGCTGCGGCCAGGAGAATATGGCCTACCAGAACGGTTGCCTGACCTGTATGTCGTGCGGCTACTCGAAGTGCGGTTGATGCCTTTGGAAATGAAAGAGAGAGGGTTGTGGTTCGCCATGACCCTCTCTCTTTTTGTGCGATTTTCAGGCCTATATTTTTCATTTTGAAATTCTTTTCTTACATTTGTAAATTAGAATAAAAATCTACACACAAGATATGAAGCAATTTTTCCTTCTTTTAGCCGCAACACTCATCGCGGTTACGGCATCGGCTCAGGAGCAGGATCACGGCAAGCGCGTCGTGGAGGGCAGCTTCTGGGATAATTGGGAGCTCTCGGCCGGCATGGGTGCCGGTATGCACACCGAGCGCGGCACGGGCGAAGGTGCCTTCGGGCAGAAGCTCGGCTTCGAGGGTAACTTCTCGATCGTCAAGTGGTTCAGCCCCGTGGTGGGTCTACGCGCCCAGCTGCAGGGTGGCCGTCTCTCGAACTACGACCTCGAGTTGGGTCGTGAGCGTTGGCCCTACCTCTTTGCCCACGGCGATGTGCTGATCAACTTCTCGAACCTCGTAGGCGGCTACCGCGAGGATCGCGCCTACTACCTCATCCCCTTTGCGGGTGCAGGTTCGATTTGGGCCAACTTCACCGATAAGTCGCAAGCCGCCACGGGCCGCGGCACGCTGCAGGATTTCGCCCTTACGGCAGGTCTTTTGCATAAATTCCGCCTCTCGCCCGCGGTCGATTTCCAGATCGAGATGAAGAGCTGGCTTACCAACACCTCCGTACTTCCCATCGAGCTCAAGGAGCGTAGCTCGTGGGGCTTAAGTGCCACGGCAGGCTTCGCCTATCGTTTTGGCCGTCGTGGGTGGGACCGCGTGGAGGATATCGCCTACACAGCGGAGGATCTGGCCGTCTATCAGCAGGCCGCCGACAAGAGCGCCGAGGCACTGAAGGCCGCCGAAGCGGAGAACGAGAAGCTGAAGAAGGCGCTGGCCGAGGAGCGTGATCGCGCCGCTCGTGCCGAGGCTGCTGCCGCCGATGCCGAGGCGCGCGCCGCAGCGAAGCCCCAATCGAACAACATGGAGCAGTTGATCCTCTTCTCGATCGGCTCGAAGGAGCTCTCGAAGCGTGAGCAGCTGCGCCTGGAGCAGGTGGCCGAGATGATCAAGCGCGGCCCGAAGGAGAACCGCTACAAGCTCGAGGGTCACGCCGACAAGCAGACCGGTACGACGGCGCTGAACACCCGCCTTTCGGAGCAGCGCGCCCGCGAGGTGTACGACTTCCTGATCAAGCAGGGAGTCGATCCCGAGCAGCTGAGCTACGAGGGCATGGGCGAGCAGAACCCCTACTCGACTCAGCAGGCCAACCGCTCGGTAGCGATCAAATAGTCCCACGACCCGGGCAAGAGGTGCGAATTGTGCTATTTAAGCGCTAAACGGGGCGAAAAGGGCATATTTTCGTACGGCCGAGGTACAAAATAAGATTTTTTTCTTATCTTTGCCTTGACTATTGTCCGCAACCAGACGCGCGTGCGTATGCGCAAAAGGCGAAGGATAACTGAAGAAAGAACAAACATTCAAAAAACTAATTACTTATGAAGAAAATTCTTCTTATTTGCGCCCTCGGCCTCTTCGCTATGACGGCCGTGGCACAGGAGACCAAAGAGGTTGCCAAGAAGCCTTCGTTCAAGGGTTTCGTTAACAACGGCTTCTGGGACAACTGGGAAGTTTCGGTTGGTGGCGGTATCAACTACATCGGCTGGAATGACCTCGGTTTCCGCAAGCAGACCAACACGGGTGACAATGTAGGTTGGACACTCGAGGCTTCGGCTACGAAGTGGTTCAACCCCGTAGTAGGTACGCGTGTACAGCTCATCGGCGGTCGTCTGAACATGTCGGACGGCAATGGCGAGCAGTACAAGAACAACTACATCATGCCCCATGTAGACGGTGTGATCAACTTCTCGAACTGGGTAGGCGGCTACCGCGAGGACCGCACCTACTACGCAAAGTTCTTCGCCGGTTTCGGTGTGAACATCACCGACGTAAAGAATGACGCCCCCACGGGCTTCGGTTTCGATGCCGGTATGATCAACACGCTGCGCCTGGGTAAGGCCATCGACCTGAGCCTCGAGCTCAAGGCCATCCTCACCCCGACGAAGGATATGCCGATGCCTATCGCCGAGATCGGTGGTAAGTACTCGCAGATCTACAGCGCAACGCTGGGTCTGAACTACCGCTTTGGCAAGCGCGACTGGGAGCGCGGCGTTCCGGGCTACACGGCCGAGGATATCAAGGCTTTCCAGGATGCCGTTGCCGCAGGTGCTGCTGCCGCTGCCGCTGCTAACGCCGACAAGGCCAAGCTTGCACAGCAGCTTAAGGATACGCAGGATGCACTCAAGGCTGCTCAGGATGACGCTGCCGCTGCTGCTGCCGAGGCTGCCAAGGCCAAGGAGGCGCTGAAGAACAAGACGGACAACCCGTTCCAGTCGGTAATCCTCTATGACCTGGGCGTTTCGGATCTCTCGTCGAAGGAGAAGACCCGCCTCGAGCTGATGGCCGACATGATCAAGAACGGTCCGTCGGATCGCGTGTACAAGCTGGAGGGTCACGCCGACAAGCAGACCGGTACGGCTGAGGTGAACAAGCGCATTGCTGCCGCTCGTGCCAAGAAGGCTTACGACTTCCTCGTATCGAAGGGCGTAAATCCCGATCAGCTGACCTATGACAGCTTCGGTGACACGGCTAACCCCTACAACGGCGCCAAGGCTAACCGCGTAGTGGTAATCAAGTAATCATCGGATTACACGCCAAGATAAAGGCTGCTTCCCCGTGGGGAGGCAGCCTTTTTTGTGTGCACCAAAGAGCGCAAGGGCTACTCGAAGGTCGAATACTTAAAACCGCTTGGCGTGCCTTAGCCTTGTGCGCCGATTTCTGCGCCACCTGCTTGTACTTCTCATCCACCCCTTCGGGGGCATAACGATTCCCCTTTACCGAGCGGTCGAAAATCGTCTCAAACCAAGTGCAGGCAGCCACATAGCGACCGAACGTGAGGTCGAGGTGGTAACCGTCACGCGTCAGACAGTCGCCCACCACACCACGGGCACGCTGCACAGCCACCCCCGAGGGCACGACACGCTTCAGTTTATACTCCTTCGACACGCGACGGTTGGCATCGACAATGGCACGGAACATCTGCAGCTGGTCGTGATTATAGTGGACAAAATCCTTGTGCTTCGAGTCCGAGGCGTAGGCCCACGTCTGGTGCAGGATAATCTCGGTCTTAGCCGGCAGATGGGCACGTAGGTAGGCCAACAAGTCGGGCAATGAGGCGGCATAACTATCGTAGTTACCCGACTGACCGCTCACCTGCTGCACGCTCACGAAGTCCCACTCCTCGTCGGCCAGTGCTTCGGCCAAGGAGACCCCCTTGCGTGTACGCTTCACACCATCCAAGCCGATCTTGCGGTAGGCGTAGTCGGCACGATTGGCACGGGCATTGTTCAGGTGGCGCTCCAACGAGCAACCTCCGATGTACATATTGGCAATGATGGTCGGAATACCCTCCGCAGCTGCCAGCTCATGCAGATTTTGTTCTACGGCATCCTGAGCAAAGCTATTACCGACAGCCAGAATACGGATAGGTTCCTGCGCCCAAAGCGAGGTGGTAAGCCCCACCAAAAGGAGGAGCATCCAGAGACGAAGTTGTTTCATAGTAAGGTCTTTTTAGTTTCGTTTGGATGAAGGTACGAAGAATTTAGCGAAAAACAAAAAAAATCCCCGAACCGCAATGGCTCGGGGATCACTATAAGCGAGATTTTTTCGGACTACTCCTCGTCCTTGGCGGCCTTCTTGCCCTTCTTGGCCTCAGCCTCCATAGCGCTCTTCAGAGCAGCCAGACCGGCGATATCGCCCAGCGTGGTCTTCTCTACCGAAGCGTTGATCTTCTTCACGGTCGACTTCGTAGCGTCAGCAGCAGCACGCTTCTCAGCCTTCTCGGCTGCGATCTCGGCACGCTTGGCATCCTCATAGGTGCGAACGTGCGAGAGGGTGATGCGCTTCGTAGCCTTCGAGAACTCGATCACCTTGAACGAGAGCTTCTCTCCGGCCTTCGGGGTCGTACCGTCCTCCTTCGTCAGCTGACGCGAGGGGCAGAAGCCCTCTACGTTCTCGGCCAACGTAACCACGGCACCCTTCTCGGTCATCTCCGAGATCGTACCCTCAACTACGCTGTCAACGGGGAACTGAGCCTCGATAGCTGCCCAGGGGTTCTCCTCGAGCTGCTTGTGACCCAGCGAGAGACGACGGTTCTCCTTGTCGATCTCGAGAACTACAACCTCGATGTCGGCACCTACCTGCGTGAACTCGCCCGGGTGCTTGATCTTCTTCGTCCACGAGAGATCCGAGATGTGGATCAGACCATCAATACCCTCCTCGATCTCGACGAATACGCCGAAGTTCGTGAAGTTGCGTACCTTAGCCGTGCACTTGGCACCTACGGGGTAGCGGGTCTCGATCGACTCCCAGGGATCAGCCGAAAGCTGCTTGATACCCAGCGACATCTTGCGCTCGGCACGATCCAGCGTCAGCACTACGGCCTCCACCTCGTCGCCAACCTTCATGAACTCCTGAGCCGAACGCAGGTGCTGGCTCCACGACATCTCCGATACGTGGATCAGACCCTCAACACCGGCAGCAATCTCAACGAATGCACCGTAGTCGGCCATTACGACAACCTTACCCTTCACCTTGTCACCAACGGCGAGGTTCTGATCCAGAGCCTCCCAGGGGTGAGCCGTGAGCTGCTTCAGACCCAGGGCGATACGCTTCTTCTGATCGTCGAAGTCGAGGATAACAACCTGAATCTTCTGATCCAGAGCGACAACCTCCTCGGGGTGGCTTACGCGGCCCCACGACAGGTCGGTGATGTGGATCAGACCGTCCACGCCGCCCAGGTCAACGAATACACCGTACGAGGTGATGTTCTTCACCGTACCCTCCAGGATCTGGCCCTTCTCGAGCTTCGACATGATTACCTGCTTCTGGGCCTCGAGCTCAGCCTCGATCAGTGCCTTGTGCGAAACCACTACGTTGCGGAACTCCTGGTTGATCTTTACGACCTTGAACTCCATCGTCTTGTCGACGTAGATATCGTAGTCACGGATGGGCTTAACATCGATCTGCGAGCCGGGGAGGAAGGCCTCGATGCCGAATACATCGACAATCATACCACCCTTCGTGCGGCACTTGATGTAACCCTTGATGATCTCGTCCTTCTCGAGGGCCTCGTTTACGCGATCCCACGACTTGAGCTGACGAGCCTTCTTGTGCGAGAGCGACAGCTGACCATTCTTGTCCTCGGCCGAATCAACATACACCTCAACGGCATCACCGATCTGCAGCTCGGGGTTGTAACGGAACTCGGCAACCGAGATCACACCCTCCGACTTGTAACCGATGTTTACCAGCACCTCACGCTTCGTGATGGCCGTTACCGTACCCTCGACTACCTCGCCGACGTTGATGTTCGACAGCGTCTTGTCGTAAGCCTCGGTGATCTGCTCCTTCGACTGGTCGTACAGACCCAGCTCCTGCTCAAATGCGTTCCAATCGAAATTCTCGTTGGAAACCTTCTTGATTTCTTCCATTTCGGAAATTCTTTTTGCGATACAATCGCTCGTTACATGGTTAATACTAAATGCTTTTGCCCGCCTTACGCGCGTAATGCGCGCAGTTTGGGACTGCAAAGGTACAATTAAAATCGGGAAATTAAAAATTTGGCACACCTTTTTTCGCCGAAAATGAGCGATTTAGCAAAGGTGGGCGTAAAAAGGTTACTTAAGGTTTCTTAAGGGGGCTTAAAGTTCCTTAAGGGATACGCTCATTACGCCTTTCATTGGGTAAATTGTATCGTGTGGCTTTGCGACATGGGGCGCAGCGACTATTTTTGGAAAAATTTTGTAAAAGATGAAAAGTCGTATTGTTGTGCTCTTTATGGTGGCGCTCCTTGCCTCCTCCTGCACCTCCCTCCTCTACTCGAATCACAGCCCTGCCCTGGCGCAGGTGGAAAGCATCTCGCGCAGTCTGACCCCGACCGAAGACCCTGCCACGGGGCTTTACGGCTACCTGGGCGACCTCGGTCTATGGGTCATCAAACCCCAATTCAAATCGGCACAGAGTTTTTCGAACGGCATGGCGCGCGTGCTGGTCGGCAATCGCTATGGAGTCATCAACCCCCTGGGGCAGTGGGTCATTCAACCCGTGTTCCGCTCCTCGGTCGATTGTGACGAGGCGATGGGGGCGATCCGCAAGGGGCGCATGTTGGGCATTGAGCTCTGGTATGCCGAGGACCCTGCGACGGAGCTTTACGGCTACCTGAACCACCTCGGAGCGTGGCACATCCCGCCCCAATACGAGAATGCGCACCAATTCGACAGCGACGGATTTGCCGTCGTGAAGGCTGTCGGAGCTGGCTGGGGCGTGATCAACCGCCAAAATCAATGGGTCATCCAACCCAACTTCAACTACAGCCACGAAGCCCAAAGCGCCTTGGGGCGGCTAAAGCGATAAACACAAAAAAAGAGAGGGTGTCCGATTCGGTTCGGGCACCCTCTTTCATCGAAGCCAACAAGCCTACTGCTTTTCGGTGGGCTTCACCTCGGGCTTTACCTCGGGCTTTGCAGCAGTCGTTGCGGCAGTCGTTGCGGCAGCCGTTGCGGCAGCCTCCTCCTTCTTCGCCTTATTGCGATTGATAAAGAATTTGATGATCCACCAAAGGATGGCAATGCCGACAACAAATACCAGCGAGAGGATAAAGACCACAATACCGACTGCTTTGGCAGCGTCAACACCCATACCAAAGCCCGAAGCACAAATGCGGAACCACGTTCCGACAATACCCAGTTTATTACTCATAGCGATTCTGTTTTTATATTGTTAATAATAGTGTTCTTCATAGACACGACCGTTGCGATAGACACGACGGCGTGTACCCATCATGGCAAAAATCAGGAAGGTGGCAACGACCACCAGAATCTGCAGGATGATGCGGAAAATCAGCGTAATCATCGCTATTGCCGAGATGAGGCAGCCGATGATGTAGACAATCGAGAAGATCGTAACCCACAAACCCGATATGGGGCCAAAGCTCTTGACATTGCGCTTGAACGAAATCATCAGGCCCACGCCTAACGTGGCCAAGAAACCGCCGATGCCCAATATATCCATCAGAATCGTGTTCTCCAGGTCCAAGCTACCCATAATAAGGATGATAACGATAAGCACGGGAATACAGAGCGCCAAACTCCAGGCGGCCGGCTTAAGGCTGATCTTACGCTCGTCATCGTTCGGATCGTCGTTGCCCTCGAAGAGTACGCGCTCGTAGCATTTGATGCTATAGACCTGTGCGGCAACCATCGCAGCGAAGGGAATCACACGCCAGAGCGACCCGAAGAAGCCGTAGCGATCGTACTCGCACCACCAGAAGATATCGCCACCAAACTTGATATAGCCGTAAATCTCAATCAGCGAGAAGAGAAGTATCGAGGCGGGCATCACGGCCAGAACAAGCGGGCGCAGGGCTGCGGATTTGGTCACGAAATAGAGCGCCGTCACTACGGCTGCCGCGCCCATGATCAGGAGCATCATCCACAACGCCGACGAAGTGCCATAGAAGCGACCGGCCACGGAGGTCATCTGATGGCTCTTACCACGAATCATAAAGGCCAGCTCCTCCCGATCGCCTCGCTTATCCACCAACACATCCGACATGGGTGCTCCATAATATTTCCCTTCGTGCTCAAATACATAGCGATAGCCATGGACAAAGGCGATGGGCTTAAAGGTGTAGCCACGCTCGAAGAGGACTTCGGGCGAGTTGGTAAGAGAGACATAGTCGCCACCCTGTCGGGTCAGCTCCTTACACTCGACACCGCTGCCACCCCACGGATCGATGACCAATTCGATATCGCGCTCGGCAAGGGCCTTTTGAATCATTGCCGTACGCTCCTCGTCCGACATATATTCCTTTTTCTCCTTCTCCTCGTCAGCCGCGAGTGCCGTTACACCCACAAAGAGCAACAGCGATAGTACAAAAAGTCGTTTCATGTGATTTGATGTTGAATCGTTCGTGATGGTACAAAATTAAAAAGCCACCCCGAAGGTGGCCTTTCATTGCATCAAAAACGCCCTATCATCACATCAAAAGAAGCGCTACGGGCGCTTTTGGGCAAGGATCCGATCACGATACTCGACATAGGAGCACCCCATCGCCCGCACGAAGACACGGCGGAAGGTCGAGGTGGAGTTAAAGCCGCACGACTCGGCCAGTTCGACCATCGTCACCGAGGTTGCCGGATCGTTCAGCTGCTCGAGGGCCGCCTTGAGGCGGAAGCCGTTGATGTAGTCGTAGAAGGTCGTGTGAAGTGTATTGTTCAGGTAGTTCGACAGATAGGTGCGGTTCGTACCCACCTGCATCGCCAAATCCGAGAGCGTAAGTTGCGGATTGAGCCACACGCGCTCCTCATCCAGTAGTTGCGCCAACTTATGCTCCAAAGCTGCTCCCAGCACCTGCTCCGAAGAGGCTTTGGCGGGCGCGGTGACGGCAGGCGCGATTTGCGGAGCACGCTGACGGTCAGCAAAGTAGAGTGTAACCACCCACATCGAAACGAGCATCAGTTGATAGCAGCTATCCACCACCCAGGAGGAGAAGTAGCACGAGGCGATCCAGACCACCAGGCAGGCGGCCAGCATCGTTGCCACCCACTTCAGCCACCGCACATGGACATACTCCACATTCGAGAGGTTCTCCCTCAACAGGCGGTTATAGCGTCTGACGGCATAGACCATATAGATCACAAAACCAATCGAGTAGCACACCACGAAGATAAATGTGGCATCGACAATCCACTCCATGGCCGTCACGGCATAGGCCACGATCGAAAGCAGGAAGGGCGAAACCAATCCCAGCGCACGGCGTGGCGTAAACCACCCGGCATTGAGCAGTTCGATCACAAAACCACAACCGGCCGTCACGGCAGTCATATCAATCAGGATCAGGAGGTTGGATATGTAGCTTTGGCGAATTTCGGGGGCGAGGTAAAAGAGCAGATCCTTCGTCTCCAGGAAGCACCAATAGAGCAGCACATAACCACACAGCCGCTCCAGGCGCGAGGCCTCTTTGCGGCGAATGCGGGTCGTGCCGGCCACGAAGAAATACATCGTCACCACGCCATGGATAAAATAAAACAGGCGTTCGTCAAGCATCGGGTAAAAGCGTGTATTAAAATTGGATAAACAAATGTACGCAGAATATTTCCTGCCACCAAGCGCGCCTCCCAAAAAGAGCCTTCCAAAGCGTACAAAATCCGTTGTTTGTCGGAATGGAACAAAACGGATGCGAGGCGGCAAAACAGCGTTTTGTCGCCTCGCATCGGGTCATAAAGCACCTTTACTGCTTGATTTGAGGGCGAATAGATGCGTGCTGCTCGTTGTCGGGACGAACGGGTGCACGGCGCAGTGCCTCGATCATCAGATTGGTGATCAACTCCTCGCGGATGCGCCCCTCGCGGTATTGCAAACCGCGATAATTCTTAAAGGCGTAGTCCGAAATCGCCACGCGGTACGAGCGCCCCTCCTTCAGGGTCGGGAACAAGACATCGACCGCCTCGTCCTTGTCGTTTACCAAAATCGTGTAGGGGGTTGTTGAGTGCAGGTCGATCCGATGCCCCTCGCGCGTAGGCTCGTTGTACTTCGTAACAAGCATACGGCGCATCTCTTCGGGGGTCATCTGCATCTCGGCCACACGCGACGAGAAGGGCTCCAGGTCGTAGACCGCCGCCGTGCCGACACCGCCCATCTCGAGCGAGTCCATCCTCACGCCGCCAATGTGGTAGAATCCCACCTCGGCGCGCGTAGGGCGCTTCATCAGCTCCACAAACCAGTTGGCCAGCCCCACCTGCGTAGCCGTCTCGGTCAGCGTGCCGATCGGGCGATTCAGCTCCTCGTCGGCATAGTAGCGCGCCACCTCCTTTAGGCAGGCCGAATCGGGAGCGTAGGAGGTGGTGAGGATATTTTCGTACGCGACCGAAAGCACCTTTTTCCCCTTGAGGCGGATGGTCGTTGCACCCACATTGCGCACATCCTTGTAGGTCTGCCCGTAGGGTGTACCGCAGACCACCGTATCGAGGTATTCGTGCGTATGGCCGCCGATGACCATATCGTAGCGGTTTTCGCGCGCCATGAGTTCAAAATCGCGGTCATGGCCCATGTGCGAAAGGAGCACCAGCACATCGACCTTACCGCGCAGGGCATCGGCCGCATCGACGGCCGCCTGCTGCGGATCGCTGAAGCGCAGCCCCACATAGCTCGACTTATTGCCTGCCGGAGTCCCCTGCCCCTCGTAATTGGTCACCACGCCCACCAGGCCGATCTTCACACCGTCGCGCTCCACGATGGTCCAGGGCGCCACCTTCGGGAAGGTCGCCGTATCGCTCACGACATTGGCGCAGAGCACCTCAAAGTCGCACAGCGAATCAATCACGCCGCCCAGGTGAGCCTGACCGAAGTCAAACTCGTGATTACCAAGCGTTACCGCATCGTAGCCCAGGCCATTCATCAACTCGATGATCGGTCGTCCGGGTACCGATACGCGATCGACATAGGCGTTACCCGTCCAACGGTCACCGGCATCGACCAAGAGCACCCGCTCCACCGTATCGCGGCACGCCCGGACGGCCGTTGTCAGGTGCGGAAAGCGTTGGATCTTGCCGTGCATGTCGTTCGTCGAAAGAATTACGAGCGTGCGTTCACGCTGCGAGCAGGCCGTGAGCAGGAGTACCACAGCCAGGGCGAAGGTATAGATATATCTTTTCATAGTCAAAATTGGGCCTTCATGGTGCTTTGTTTGGCAAATTTAAAAAGATTTTCTAACTTTAGCTCACTTTTTAACGACAAGATTGCCTATGGACAATACGATTCGTGTTTCTTGCGAAAACAACACCGCGACCTGGCAGGTCGAGATGGGCACCACCCTCTCCGATCTTGCCTCCCGTCTCGGGGAGCAACCCCACCCCTTCCTGGCTGCCATGGTCAATAACCGCATCAAGGAGCTATCCTACCGCATCTATACCCCCGTCACGGTTCGCTTTATCGACGCCACCTCCTATGCCGGCATCCGCGTACTGCAACGCACCGCCTGGTTTATCCTGCAACAAGCCGTCGGCGAGTGCTTCCCCGATAAAAAGCTCTACATCCGCCACTCGATGGGCCAAAGCGGCTTCTACTGCGAGGTGGAGAGGATTGAGTCGTTTGGCGAGGCGGAGATCTCGACCCTGCAAGAGGCCATCGAGCGCATCATCCGCGCCGACGAACCGATCCACCGCCGCCGCATGCTGACCGAGGAGGTGCGCCGCCTCTATGAGGAGCGTGGTTTTGACGACAAGATCGAGCTGTTGGAGAGCTGTCCGCGCCTTTATAGCAACCTGCACACGATGGGCAACGAGATTGGCTACTTCTACGGTGCTTTGGCCCCCTCGGCGGGTTATCTCAACCACTTCTGCCTACGCCCCTACTACAAGGGATTCTTCATCGGTCTGCCCCTCCGCACCAACCCCGAAAGCGCCTCGTGCGATGCGCTGCAGGAGAAGATGGCCGATGTCTTCCGCGAACATCAGTCGTGGGTCGGCATGATGGGCGTACCGACCGTCGGAGCGATCAACAACCGCATCCGCACGGGCCAAGGCGGTGCCATGATTAAGGTGGCCGAGGCGTTCCACGAACGCAAGTTTGCCGAGATAGCCGATGCCATCTACGAGGCCAACCGCACCCACGGGACACGCATGGTGCTCATTTCGGGCCCCTCGTCGAGTGGCAAGACCACCTCGTCGAAACGACTCAGCATCCAGCTCGGCGTGTTGGGCTTAAAGCCCGTCATGCTGTCGTTAGACGACTACTTTGTGGATCGTGACAAGACCCCGCGCGACGAGCAGGGCGACTACGATTTCGAGGCGTTGGAGGCGATCGATCTGGAGCTCTTCAACGACCACCTCAAACGGCTGATGCAGGGCGAGGAGGTCGAGATTCCGCGCTACGACTTTATCACGGGTCGCCGTTGCTGGCACGAAGAGCCGCTCCGCCTCGACGAGCGGTCGATCCTCATCATCGAGGGCATCCACGGCCTCAACCCACGCCTTACGCCCGCGATCCCCAATCACCAGAAGTTCCGCATCTACATCTCCTGCTTTACCTCCGTGGCGATGGACAACCTGACACGCATCTCGACCACCGACAACCGCATGTTGCGCCGTCTGATTCGTGACTACCGCACCCGCGGAGCCGATGCCCTCTCGACCCTGAGGCGCTTCCCCTCGGTGCGCCGTGGCGAGGAGAAGCACATCTTCCCCTACCAGGAGGAGGCCGATGTGATGCTCAACTCGTCGCTCTTCTACGAGATTTCGGTACTCAAACCCTTTGCCGAGAAGATCCTCGGCGAGGTGCCCGACACGGTGCCCGAATACGACGAGGCACGCCGCATGCTGAAGTTCCTCTTGAACTTCGTCCCCTGCCCCGCCGACGAGATTCCGCCCACCTCCATCCTGCGCGAGTTTATCGGAGGAAGCTCCTTCTCGTATTAATTCAAAATTTAGAATCCAAAATTCTAAAATTAAGATTACCTTTGTCGTTAGAAACGCAATAACATAAAAACACAACCATAATGTTCGATCAATTCTCTTCGCGCCACATCGGCGTTACAAATCCCGAGGAGCTGAACGAAATGCTCTCGGTCATTGGTGTCAAGCAGGTGGATGAGCTCATTGCGCAGGTTATCCCGCAGTCGATCCGTCTGAAGAAGCCTTTGGCACTCGCCCCCGCCATGAGCGAGTACGAGTTTGCCGCCCACATCCGCTCGTTGGCCGAGCGCAACCGCCAGCTGCGTTCGTTTATCGGCATGGGTTACTACCCCACGGCCGTACCGGCTGCCGTGGCGCGCAATGTCTTTGAGAATCCCGCCTGGTACACCTCCTACACCCCCTATCAGGCCGAGATTTCGCAGGGTCGTCTGGAGGCGCTCTTGAACTATCAGACGGCCGTCATCTCGCTGACGGGCATGGAGATCGGCAACTGTTCGCTGCTGGACGAGGCTACGGCCACGGCCGAGGCGATGCTGATGATGTTTGCCCTCCGCTCGCGTGAGGCGGTCAAGGAGGGTCGCTGTCAGCTCTTCGTCGATCGCAACATCTTCCCGCAGACGCTCGACGTGCTCCTGACGCGTAGCGAGCCCTTCGGCATCGAACTGATAGTCGATGAGTGGGCCGAGTACGAATTCTCGGGCAAGGAGTTTGGTGCTATCGTGCAGTATCCTGCCGCCGATGGTAAGGTGTGTGACTACGCCGCCTTCACGACCAAGGCGCACGAGCAGGGGGTATTGGTTACGGCCGTGGCCGATCTGCTCGCACTGGCCCTGTTGAAGGCCCCGGGCGAGTGGGGTGCCGACATCGTGACCGGCTCGACGCAGCGCCTCGGTACGCCGATGGGCTTCGGTGGCCCGCATGCCGGCTACATGACCACGCGCGAAAGCTACAAGCGCAACATGCCGGGCCGCATCATCGGCGTTTCGGTCGATCGCCGCGGCAAGCGCGCCCTGCGCATGGCGCTCCAGATGCGTGAGCAGCACATCAAGCGCGAACGTGCCACCTCGAACATCTGCACCGCCTCGGCCCTGATGGCCTCGATGGTGGGTTTCTACTGCATCTACAACGGCCCCGAGGGGTTGAAGCGCGCCGCCCAAACGGCTCACCGCGCCGCCTGCAACACGGCACGCGCCCTCACGGCCTTAGGTTATAAGCTGACCAACGAAAGCTTCTTCGACACGCTCGATGTGGAGGCTGAAGCGGCCGTCATCCAGTCGATTGCCCTGGAGGAGGGGATCAACTTCTACTACCCGAGCGACGAGCGCGTGCGCCTCTCGTTCGACGAGGTGACGACCGACGAGGAGGTAGCCGCCGTCATCCGCATCTTCGCCACGGCCATAGGCAAGAAGCCGAAGGCCGTGAAGGGCGATGCCGCATCGGTCATTCCCGCCACTTTGGAGCGCACCTCGGCCTACCTTACGGAGCCTGTCTTCAACCGCTACCGCTCGGAGAGCGCCCTGATGCGCTACATCAAGAAGCTAGAGCACCGCGACATTTCGCTGGCCGACTCGATGATCTCGCTCGGCTCGTGCACCATGAAGCTCAACGCCGCCGCCATCATGCAGCCCCTCTCGCTCAGCGGTTTCCAGAATATGCACCCCTTCGCCCCTGCCGATCAGACGGAGGGTTACACGGAGCTGATTGCGGAGCTGGAGCGTGACCTGGCGACCATCACGGGCTTTGCCGCCTGCTCGTTACAGCCCAACTCGGGTGCTGCGGGTGAGTATGCCGGTCTGATGACGATCCGCGCCTACCACCAGAGCCGTGGTCAGGGCTACCGCAACATCGTCCTGATTCCCGCCTCGGCCCACGGCACAAACCCCGCATCGGCAGCCATGGCCGGCATGAAGATCGTTACCGTGGCCTGCGACACGAACGGCAATATCGATGTCGAGGATCTGAAGAAGAAGGCCGAGGAGCATAGCTCGGAGCTGTGCGGCCTGATGGTAACCTACCCCTCGACCCACGGCGTATTTGAGAGCGGTATCCGCGAGATTGTCGATGCGATCCACGATGCAGGCGGTATGGTCTATATGGATGGTGCCAACATGAACGCCCAGGTAGGTCTGACGAACCCGGGCTACATCGGTGCCGATGTCTGCCACCTGAACCTGCACAAGACCTTCGCCATGCCGCACGGCGGTGGCGGTCCGGGTGTAGGCCCGATCTGCGTGTGCGAGGCACTGAAGCCCTTCCTGCCGACCCACCCGATCGTGGCTACGGGCGGCGAAGAGGGCATCACGGCGGTCGCCTCATCGCCCTGGGGCTCGGCCCTGCTGCTCCCGATTACCTATGGTTATATCAAGATGCTCGGCGAGGAGGGACTCAAGAAGGCTACCGAGATGGCGATCGTCAATGCCAACTACATGGCTTCGGCTCTCGCCTCGGAGTACCGCACCTACTACACGGGCCAGACGGGGCGCGTAGCACATGAGATGATCCTCGACCTGACGAACTTCAAGAAGGATTACAACATCGACTGCGGCGACATCGCCCACCGCCTGATGGACTACGGCTTCCACGCCCCGACCCTCTCGTTCCCCGTACATGAGACCCTGATGGTCGAGCCTACGGAGTCCGAGCCGAAGGAGGAGATGGATCGCTTCATCCAGACCATGATCCGCATCAAGCGCGAGTGCGAGGCGGCTGTGGGTCAGGAGGATAATGTGGTGAAGATGGCACCCCACACGGCCGAGGAGCTGTGTGGCGAGTGGTCGCACCCCTACACGCGCGAGGAGGCCGCCTTCCCGCTCGATTGGGTACGCGAGTCGAAGTTCTTCCCCTATGTTTCGAAGATCGACAACGGATTCGGCGACAGAAACCTCTGCTGCGTGAACGTGGAGTAAAAGAAAAGTCCCGGGTCGACTAGTATGCGACTCGGGACTTTCTATCAAAACAATGAGAATTATATGAATAATGGGAATAATGAGATTAGAGTACAGCCGCTCAATCCAAAAGGGGATCATCGGCAACTACTTTGTTATCAAAAAGCAGAGGTAGTGTACGATCTCACCTACTATTTTGCCAATAAATATTTTTCTAAAGCTGATCGCACTTTGGATCAAATGGTGCAGGCCGCTCGCTCATGCAAACAAAACATAGTTGAGGGGAATGCCGCCATGCACACATCGTCCGAGACAGGAATCAAACTCCTCAATGTAGCCAAAGCGAGCCTCCAAGAACTTTTAGCTGATTATGAAGATTATTTGCGCGTGCGCAACTACACCCGGTGGGATGTATCATCCGAGGAGGTAGAGGCTATGCAACGCTTAGGGCGCACGCATCAGTCGTCTGCTTTTTTCCTCGATCTTGCCTCTTCTCGTTCAGACGTAGTCGTTGCAAACATGATTATCGTCTTGATTCATCAAGCCGACGCGTTGCTATACAAATTCATGCAAAGTCACTATCAACAGTATCTGCAAGAAGGTGGTTTCCGTGAAAAATTAGCTCGCGAACGCAAGAAGCATCGGCAATAACCATTATTCCCATTATTCGTAACATTCTTATCGTTCCCATCAAAAAAATTGCACAAAATTTGGCAACTCGGCGTAAATAGGCTACTTTTGCGCTACAAAACAACGAATAACAACACATTAAACTAAGGAATACTATGCAAGTTGCAGCAAATAAGATGGTGGCTGTAGATTACAAGCTCACCGTAGACGGCCAGGTGGCCGATCAGTCGCGTCCGGGTCAGCCCCTGGAGTTTATCTTTGGTACGGGCATGCTCCTGCCGAAGTTTGAGGCTGCTATCGAGGGCAAGGAGCCCGGTGAGAAGGTGGCCTTCACGCTCGAGCCGAAGGATGGCTATGGCGAGGTAATCGAGCAGGCGATTGTCGATCTGCCGAAGGATATCTTCATGGTAGACGGCAAGCTGGCCGAGGATATTCTCTTCGTAGGTTCGCAGATTCCGATGGCCGATGCCCAGGGCAACCGCATGCTGGGTCTGGTCAAGGAGGTTGGCGAGACGACCGTGAAGATGGACTTCAACCACCCGATGGCCGGCAAGACCCTCAACTTCGAGGTCGAGGTAATCTCGGTGCGCGACGTAACGCCCGAGGATCTGCAGGGCGGCTGCTCGTGCGGCCACTGCGGTGGCGACTGCGAGGAGGGTTGCGGAGAGCACAGCGAGGGTTGCGATTGCGGCCACTGCCACTAAAAACCGATCGAGGGCGTGTCCAACAAGATTTTTTGGACACGCTTTTTATCAGAAGTTGTATAACAAGAGGGATTTTTAGGCTTGCGAAGCCCGAAAAAGCGGAGTTTACTAAGCGTAAATGAGCATTTTGAGGGCGAACATAACGCCAAAATCACCTTGTTAGACAGCTTCTTTTTAATTACACCGAGCCATGTTTACCTTACGGCAATATCTCTTTTCGGTGGAGGATCCTTACGGGCTGTTTCGCACGCTCTGCGACCTGCGGTTCGAGCACGACAAAGCGGGCAGGATCAGCTACCGGATCGGCAACTCGGCCGTTACCTTTCCGGTGTGGCACAACGGCGCGAAGCATGCCCTGCGTTGTTACTTTCGCCCCACGAAGCAGCTCCGGCGCATCTACGGCGAGGCCTACCTGGAGCGGGAGCTCTTTCTCTACGATGCACCACCCCACGGCCGTTGGGTCGATGTGGTGCTGATCCCCTGGATCGAGGGCGAAGAGTTGGGCAAAGCGGTGCGCGAAGCTGCCGAGGCGGGCGATCAGACGACCCTTCGCACCCTCTCGGAGCAATTCGATCGGCTCGCCCTCGAACTACTCCGTGCCCCGTGGGCACATGGTGACCTAAAGCCCGAAAATATCCTCGTCGCACCCGACTCAACGCTGCACCTGATCGACCGCGATGCGATGTTCCTGCCCGAAATGCAGGGCGAGCATTCGCCCGAATTGGGAACGGCAGCCTACCAACATCCGCGCCGCACGGCCGAGGATTTCAACGCTTCGATGGACGACTTCTCGGTGGCGCTTCTTTCGACCGCACTCCACGCCTTGAGCCTCGATCCGACGCTCTACGAACACTATGCCGAGCGGGATGGCCTACTCATTGACACCCAACACCTTGAAACAGACGAAGCGCTCAAAGAGATCCTTCATCTTTTCGAAGTGAAGGGGCTGGCCGTGCGCTATCGCATCGCCCGCACACTGCTTCGCCGAGGCCCCTCGACCCTAAGCGCCCAACCTTGGTTGGAGCTGCTCGGCAAAACTTTTGCAACAGTGAAGGGCGAGGCGCCCGAACTCTACTTTGCCCGCGAGGGATTGTGCGGTTTTCGCACCGAGGAGCGTATCGTCATTCCGCCCATGTTCGACGACGGGCGCGACTTCACGGAGGGGCTTGCCGCCGTGCAACTCGGCGCAACCTGGCACTTCATCGACCGCCACGGAGCGATCGCCCTGAGCCTCCCGACGGGGCACAGTGTAAAGCCCTTTCGATCAGGCAGGGCACGCGTTTACACCGAGGATTCGATGTACGAAATCGACTTGGCGGGAAATCGCTTTGAAAATTGAGGCAAAACCGCTATATTTGCGTGTTAATAGCCACCAATAATACGGTATGAGAAAACTGACTCTTGCGGAGATCGAGGCGGTGCAGCATTTAGGCACCACCGCCGAAGATTGGTCGAAGATCCTCGTTACGGAGGATTTCAGCCCCGAACAGCTGCAACAGAGCCGCTTAGGCGGTGTAATCGAGCTGGGTAGCGGGGCCCGCATCATACGCTCCTATGTCGCCAACTACCGCATCGGTGCACGCACCGTGGTCGAGCAGATCACGGCCCTGCAATGTCGCGAAAGCTCCACCTTTGGTGGGGGTGTCGAGGTAGCCACGATGAACGAGTGCGAGGGTCGCAAGGTCAAGATTTGCGACCGAATGAGCGCCCAGGTGGCCTACATGATGGCCCTCTATCGCCACCGCCCCACGCTGATCGAGAAGCTCGAAGCGCTGGTCGAAAAGGAGGCCGAGGCGCACCGCGATACGCTGGGCACGGTGGGCGATGATTGTTTTATCTCGGGTGCCCGATTCCTGCGCGAGGTGCGCATCGGTAACCGTGTCACGATCGACGGATCGTCGGCACTCGTCAATGGCACGATTCTCGACGATGCCACGGTCGGCGTGGATGTCAAGGCCTACGACTTCATCCTCTGCGAGGGGGCGAAGGTGGCCAACGGCGTGACGATCGAGCGTTGCTTCATCGGCGAGAGCTGCATCCTGGACAAGGGATTCACGGCTGCCGAATCGCTCTTCTTTGCCAACTCGCACTGCGAAAATGGCGAGGCCGCCTCGATTTTTGCAGGCCCCTACACCGTCTCGCACCACAAATCCTCGCTCCTGATTGCAGGCATGTTCTCCTTCTTCAACGCGGGTAGCGGTTCGAACCAGAGCAACCACCTCTTCAAGAGCGGTGCCGTGC
Organism: Alistipes sp.; assembly: GCA_017624955.1. Taxonomy (GTDB): domain Bacteria; phylum Bacteroidota; class Bacteroidia; order Bacteroidales; family Rikenellaceae; genus Alistipes. The sequence continues at coordinate 50,645 of JAGAMA010000029.1, read as the reverse complement.
ACCAGGCGGTTCATCCGCGCGGCTGCAAATTTGCCAGCGGTGCCTACATCATGGCTCCGGCCCTCGAGGGGGCCTTCACGATGGTCATGGGACACCACTCGCGCCACCACGACATCTCGGCCTTCCCCTACTCCTACCTTCTGGAGAAGGAGGAGCGCTCGTTCCTCCTGCCGGCGGTCAATCTGACGAGCTACGGCACGGTGCGCGACATCGAGAAGTGGCCCAAGCGCGACAAGCGCCGCGTGATGCGCGATGTGATCAATTTCGAGGAGCACAACCCCTACACCACGGGGTCGATGCTCCACGCCGTGGATATGCTCCACTCGATCGAGGAGATGAATCCCGACAGCCCGATCTATACCTATAACCGCGTACAGATTCGTGCCGCAGCCCTGCAGCGCGGTTTGACACTCTACAACCGCGCCATCGTCGCCTCACTCGGCGCGATGCTCGAACGCGGCGCCTCGACCGAGCGTTACAACGGCGCAGGTCGCTGGCTCGACATGGCGGGGCAATACATTGCCAAGCAGGCTGCCGACCGCATTGTCGAGGAGATCGAGCAGGAGAAGCTCGACTCCCTGCAGGCGATCGACAACGCCTTCCGCGTCTTTGCCGTGCACTACGACGACTACGCCCACAGCTGGGCCGAGCAGGTCTACGCCTCGCTCCTGGGGCACGCCCCCTCGATCGAGGAGGTGCGTGAGGCCATCGAGGCGGGGCGCAACGCCCGCGAGTCGATCCGCCGCATGACCGATGCGGATCGTACGCGCGACTGCGGTGCCGATATGGCCGTCAGCTACGGCCTGGACTGTGACTCGATGGAGGAGCGCATGGCCGACTTCCGCACCGTACGCGGTCTGTAAACAAGAAAACGATCGTTCAAAACCGAGAAGATGTATAGCCAAAGTGTTACGCGCAACCACCGCACCGCCTTCGTCCTGATGATCGACGAGTCGGGGTCCATGGCCGAGGAGATCTCATTCCGCGGCATTAGGACCTCGAAGGCAAAGGCCGTGGCCATCATCACAAACGAGTTGCTGTTCGAGTTGATCGAGCGGGCTCGTCGCACGGAGGGAATCCGCGACTATTACGACATCGCCATCCTCGGCTACTCGGGCGAGGACGAGGTGCGCTCGTTGCTACCCGACGAGGCGGAGATGATCTCGGTCGAGGAGCTGGCTGCCCTGCCCGTGCGCATGGTGCAGCAGACGATCGACCTGCACCTGCCGGATGGGAGCATCGCCCTGCGCGAGATTCAAACGCCGGAGTGGATCGCCCCCAAAGCGGTCGGGCAGACCCCGATGATCGAGGCGCTGCGCACCGTACGCGACCTCATGGCTCGCTGGATTGCTCGTGAGGAGCACGCGGAGAGCTTCCCGCCAATTATCTTCAACATCACCGACGGCGAGGCGACGGATGGCGACGAGGAGGAGCTGATTCATACGGCGCGCCAAATCGAGGCGCTGCACACCAACGACGGCAACCTCCTCGTGATGCAGATCCACATCGGCACGGGCGACGAGCGTACGCTCTTCTTCCCCTCGGAGGGGGAGCCCCTCCCGATGAATCGCCACGCCCGCACCCTCTACGAAGCTTCGAGCCCGCTGCCCGAGTGCTTCAACGAGGCGATTCGCGCCGTCAAGGGGCTTGGTGCCATGCCTCCGTTCCGCGGCATGAGTTTCAACGCCTCGGTAGCGGAGCTGATCGCGATGCTTAACATAGGTTCTATCAGCGTAAAAACCGAATAACGATGCAACACTCGATCGTCAGCTTTTCGGAGGCGCTGTTACTGCCCGAACTCTCGCTTCGCACGCTCGGTCGTTGCGAAGTGATCCTCGACGGGCGAGGTATGCCCGCGCTAAAACGCACCTCGACGACCGTGGAGGCCGAGATTCGCCTGGAGGGAGCACACTACCTCTTGGTTTTACCCCTCACGGAGCGGGAGGCGCACCGCCTGGAGCGCACCATCAGCGCCCTAAGCCGCCTGCACCACCCTGCCTTGGCACCGATCCGCATGCTTCCCGATGAGCTGCATTGGCATCGCCCCTCGGGGGAGCCGTGGAGCGCCTCGCTCATCCTGCAGGAGCTGCGTGGCGAGTCGCTATGGGAGCTCTTCGGCGAGATTGAGCCCGATCGCCTGGCCGCAGCACTGCGCCAACTGCAGGCCGCATTGGAGGAGCTGAACCTGACACACAACAACCTCAAGAGCGAGAACCTACGCTGGGACGGGGAGCGGCTGTCGGGCATTCGACCCTGGCATGCCCGCATCGGCGGCGATCGTAATAACGACCTCGCCCGATTGCAGGAGCTCATGCCCTCCGATATGGAGGAGGAGATGCTCTCGGATTGCGATGCGCCCTACTCGGCCACCGGCCATGAAACGCTTTGGCGCGGCCACGAATTTGAGGGGCTGACCTGCGTGGAAAGTGCCACGGGCTACGGCTACCAGAACCGTGCAGGGGAGTGGCAGATCGAGCCGCAATACTTCTGGGCCGAGGATTTTCACGAGGGACGAGCCGTCGTCGAGACGGAGGAGGGCATGGGCCTCATTGACCGCACGGGGCACTACATCATCCCGCCTCGGTACGAGATCCTGGAATACGACTACTACGAAAGCCTCATCCATGCCCGCAAGGAGGGTGCCTGGGGCACATTCGATATCACGGGCGAGCTTATCGCCCCCTTTACTGCACAAGAGGCATTGAAAACAAATAAACAATAAAAATAGTACCATGGAAAAGATTAAGACCCTGATTATTGGTAGCGGCCCCGCCGGCTACACGGCTGCCATCTACCTCTCGCGCGCCAACCTCGCCCCCGTACTCTACGAGGGTATTCAGCCGGGAGGTCAGCTCACGACCACCACGCAGATTGAGAACTACCCGGGCTTCGCCGACGGCATCGATGCCAACGAGCTGATGACGGCGATGCGCAAGCAGGCCGAGAACCTCGGCACGACGATCCGCACGGGCAGCATCACGAAGGTGGACCTGAAGGCGCGCCCCTTCCTCATCGAGACCGAAGATGGCACCAAGATCGAGGCCGAGAGCCTGATTATCGCCACGGGAGCCTCGGCCAAGTACCTGGGCCTTCCCTCGGAGCTGAAGTTCCGTGGCCAGGGCGTGAGCGCCTGCGCAACGTGTGACGGCTTCTTCTACCGCAAGCGCGATGTAGCGGTGGTGGGCGGTGGTGACACGGCCTGCGAGGAGGCTACCTACCTCGCTTCGCTCTGCCGCCAGGTCTATATGATCGTGCGCAAGCCCTTCCTGCGTGCTTCACAGGCGATGCAGCAGCGCGTATTCGACACGCCGAACATCGAGGTACTCTTTGAGTACAACACGGCCGAGGTGCTGGGTGACGATATGATGGGCGTGACGGGTGTCAAGGTGCGCAAGACGGACGGCACGGAGCGCACGCTCGAGATCGCCGGCTTCTTCCTCGCCATCGGCCACCACCCCAATACGGAGCTTTTCGACGGCCAGCTGGAGCTGGACGAGGAGGGCTACATCAAGGTAGAGCCGGGCACCTCGAAGACCTCCGTGGAGGGTGTCTTTGCAGCAGGTGACGTGAAGGACCCCCACTACCGCCAGGCCATCGCCGCCGCCGGTTCGGGTTGCGTAGCAGCACTCGACTGCGAGCGATTCCTGCGTAAGTAAACGAGTTGAAAGTTGAAAGTTTTAGGACATAACTCAACTTTCGCAACCCAAATCAGCACCCGTTTTTGATTTTAGGCGAGCAGATTTTGGCCTGACCGAAGGTTGGCTTGGATGGGCTGTACATGGGGTACTGCCCATTCAAGGCAGACAAGGAAGGACAAAAGGTGCCGCATAAAATCGAAAACACAAGAATTATGAGCTTTCGTATTACCATATTGGGGTCTGCCTCCGCCAAACCCACCATCAACCGCCACCCCTCGGGGCAGGTGGTCTCGATCCATGAGCAATACTACTTGGTGGATGCGGGAGAGGGTGTGCAGCAGCAACTGATTCGGTATGGGGTGAATCCGCTGAAGATCAGAGAGGTGTTTATTTCGCACCTCCACGGCGACCATGTCTACGGCATCTTCCCGCTGATCTCGACCCTGGGGCTCTATGGCAAGCGGACACCGCTTAAGATCTATGCACCGGCACCCTTCGGGGAGATGCTGGAGGCGCACCTGAAGTTCTTCGACAAGGAGCTGCCCTATGAGGTGGAGTGGGTCGAGGTGGATACGACGAAACACAGCCTCCTGATGGAGAACCGCACGATCGAGGTGTGGAGCATTCCGCTTCGTCACCGCGTGCCGACGGCCGGATTCCTCTTCCGCGAGAAGGAGCCGGCGCTCAATGTCGATAAGTTCAAGATTGTGAAGTATGGCCTCACGATCGAGCAGATCACGGCCGCCAAGCGGGGCGAGGATGTCTGGATCGAAGGGGGCGAACAGATTCCGAACAGCGAACTGACCTACCGCCCCTATGCGCCGCGCGCCTATGCCTACCTCTCGGACACGAACTTCTCGGCCAAGGCCGCCACGCTCTGCCACGGGGTGGATCTGATGTATCACGAGGCGACCTACGCCGCCGCCGAACAACGCTCGGCCAAGGATCGCGGCCACTCGACCACGACCGATGCGGCCAAGGCGGCCCTAAAAGCCGAGGCTCGGAAGCTCCTGATCGGCCACTACTCGGCCCGCTACAAGGAGCTCGAACCGCTCGTCGAGGAGTGTCGGGCACTCTTTCCGGAGAGCCATTTAGCCCTTGAGGGCGAAACACATACGATCGAAAAACATGACTAAAGCCGAAATACAGTTAGTACGTTCGCTTGCCGACAAACGCGCACGCGACGAACACGGGTTGTTTGTGGCCGAGGGCGAGAAACTCATCTCCGAGATTCGCTCTTCGAAGCTCCGCATCCGCAAGATTTATGCCCTCGAGGGGCTCTTTGCGGGCGAGGAGGTCGAGGCGGTAGCGCCGAAGGAGATGGAGCGCCTGTCGCTCCTCAAGACCCCCTCGAAGGCGGTGGCCGTGGTCGAGATTCCGCGCCACAAACTCCACACGCACGAGCTGAAGGGGCAACTTGTGCTGGCGCTCGATGAGGTGCAGAATCCGGGCAACCTCGGCACAATCATCCGCCTGGCCGACTGGTTCGGTATCACGGATATCGTCTGCTCACCGTCATCGGCCGACTGCTTCAATCCGAAGGTCGTGCAGGCCACGATGGGAGCGATCCTGCGCGTAAGGGTTCATTACGTTGATTTAGAGCAGTTTATCCGCGAGGCCACAGCACAACAAATCCCCTGCTACGGCACATTCCTGGAGGGCGAAAATCTCTACACCACCCCGCTCAGCGAAGGGGGTATCGTCATCATGGGCAACGAGGGGCGCGGCATCTCCGAGCCGATCCAAAAACTCGTCACGCACAAAATTTTGATCCCTGCCTACCCCACCGATCGCCCCACGAGCGAATCCCTGAATGTAGCGATGGCAACGGGTATCGTCTGCGCCGAGTTCCGCCGACGCATTCTTAAAAAATAAAATTTCGGCGTAAGTCGTTGCTAACTCGAAGAATAATTGCTACATTTGTCGGTTGAAAGCTACCAAAACGAATGACAGAAAATTTGCTTAAGATAGGCATTACGCAGGGTGATCCGAACGGCATCGGCTGGGAGGTGATCCTCAAAACCATATCCAACCCGCTCCTCACGGAGCTTTGCACCCCGATCATCTACGGATCGGAGGCAGCGATGAACCACTACCGCAAACTGCTCTCCGAGGTGGAGACGTACGAGGTGGTGAAGGTAAAATCGGCCTCGGAGGCACGCGAAGGTCGCGTGAACCTCGTCGAGTGCGGCTCTGTGGCGCGCATCGAGGTCGGCAAGCCCACCGCCGAGGCGGGCGCAGCAGCTGTCGAGGCCCTCGTAAAGGCCACCGACGAGTTGAAGAGAGGCGAGCTGGATGCCGTGGTAACGGCCCCCTTCGATAAGGAGACCGTGCAGAGCGACGCGTTCCGCTACACGGGCCACACGGAGTTCTTCGGTGCCGAGCTGGAGGGCGAGCCGATGATGATCATGTGCAGCGAGAAGTTGCGCGTGGGACTTGTCACGAAGCACCTGCCCCTGGCCGAGATTCCGCGCCACATCACGCGCGAGAAGATTCTCGCTGATCTGCACACGCTCAAGAAGAGCCTCAAGGAGGACTTCGGCATGGTAGAGCCGCGTATCGCCGTGCTCTCGCTCAACCCCCACGCCGGTGACGGCGGCCTGCTGGGTACGGAGGAGCAGGAGATCATCCGCCCCGCCATCAACGAGGCCTACGAGGAGGGAATCCTCGCCTTTGGCCCCTTTGCGGCCGACGGCTTGTTTGCCAGCGGCTCGTACACGAAGTACGACGGCGTGCTGGCCATGTACCACGACCAGGGGTTAGCCCCCTTCAAGACCCTGTCGCCCGACGGTGTGAATCTGACGGCCGGCCTGAGCGAAGTACGCACCTCGCCCGACCACGGCACGGCCTTCGATATTGCCGGCAAGGGCATTGCCGACGAGCAGTCGATGCGCAACGCACTCTATGCGGCCATCGACATCGTTCGCAACCGCCGCGCCTACCGGGAGTGGAGCGCCAATCCGCTGCCCAAGGCCGAGCGTGAGCGCACACGCCGCGACCAGGAGCGCGATCGCCAAAAGAGCGAAAAGAACGAATAACCAAACAACGGCGCTCGGGAGGTGTATTCCGTCTCGTAATTGTGGAAGCACCGAGCGGGGCCACAAACTAAAAATTATAACTTAACACTATGATTAAAATCACCTTCCCCGATGGCACGGTAAAGGAGTTTGCCAAAGGGACTACCGCGTTCGAGATCGCTACGAGCATCAGCCCTCGTTTAGCTGCTGACTCGCTGGCCGCCTCGGTCAATGGCGCAACCGTTGACATGACGCTTCCGATCGAGCAGGATGCCTCGATCAAATTCTACAAATGGGAGGATGCCGAGGGCAAGCACGCTTTCTGGCACACCTCGTCGCACCTCTTGGCCGAGGCCCTTGAGTCGCTCTACCCGGGCATCAAGTTCGGTATCGGTCCTGCAATCGAGAACGGCTTCTACTACGACGTAGACTGCCCCACCCCGATTACGGAGGGCGACCTGCAGAAGATTGAAAACAAGATGATCGAGCTGGCTCGTCAGAAGGAGGAGCTGCAGCGCCGCGAAGTGCCGAAGGCCGAGGCGCTGAAGACCTTCACCGAGAAGGGCGATCAGTACAAGGTGGAGCTGATCAGCGACCTGGAGGATGGTACCATTTCGTTCTACACGAATGGCGCGTTTACCGACCTCTGCCGCGGTCCGCACCTGCCGAATACGGGCTTTATCAAGGCCATCAAACTGCTCTCGATTGCCGGTGCCTACTGGCGCGGTAACGAGAAGAACAAGATGCTGACGCGTATCTACGGTATCTCATTCCCCAAGAAGTCGATGCTCGACGAGTATCTCCAGATGCTGGAGGAGGCCAAGAAGCGCGACCACCGCAAGCTGGGTAAGGACCTCGAGCTCTTCACCTTCTCGCAGCGCGTAGGCCAGGGTCTGCCCCTTTGGTTGCCGAAGGGTACGGCGCTGCGCGACCGTCTGGAGCAGTTCCTGCGCCAGGTGCAGAAGGCTCACGGCTACCAGCAGGTAATCACCCCGCCGATCGGCAACAAGGAGCTGTACGTTACCTCGGGCCACTATGCCAAGTATGGCAAGGACTCGTTCCAGCCCATCAAGACCCCGATCGAGGGCGAGGAGTACTTCCTCAAGCCGATGAACTGCCCCCACCACTGCGAGATCTACCGCTCGAAGCCCCGCTCGTACAAGGACCTGCCGGTTCGTCTGGCCGAGTTCGGTACGGTATGCCGCTACGAGCAGTCGGGCGAGCTGCACGGTCTGACGCGTGTACGTTCGTTCACGCAGGACGATGCCCACCTCTTCTGCCGTCCCGACCAGCTTCTGCAGGAGTTCGAGCGCGTGATCGATATCGTGCTCTACATCTTCCGCACGCTGAAGTTCGACAACTACACGGCCCAGGTATCGCTGCGCGACAAGGTAAACCGTGAGAAGTATATCGGTTCGGACGAGAATTGGGAGAAGGCCGAGCAGGCCATCATCCAGGCCGCCGAGGAGAAGGGGCTGAAGACCGTCGTAGAGTATGGCGAGGCCGCCTTCTACGGTCCGAAGCTCGACTTCATGGTCAAGGATGCCATCGGCCGCAGCTGGCAGCTCGGTACGATCCAGGTGGACTACAACCTGCCGGAGCGTTTCGACCTGACCTACAAGGGTGCCGACGATAAGCTCCACCGCCCGATCATGATCCACCGTGCCCCGTTCGGTTCGATGGAGCGCTTCGTGGCTGTGCTGTTGGAGCACACGGCCGGTAAGTTCCCCCTCTGGCTCTCGCCCGACCAGGTGGTTGTACTCCCCATCTCGGAGAAGTTCAACGACTACGCCGAAAAGGTGGTCGAGTACCTGAACCAGCACGACGTGCGTGCCATGATCGACGACCGCAACGAGAAGATCGGCCGCAAGATCCGCGACAACGAGCTCAAGCGCATCCCCTACCTGCTGATCGTCGGCGAGAAGGAGTCGGCCGAGGGTCTGGTATCGGTACGCGCCCAGGGCGAGGGTGACAAGGGTCAAATGTCGATGGAGGCCTTCAAGGATTTCATCCTCGGTGTTGTCAAGGAGGAGATCGAGGCTAACAAACTCAAGGCCTAACCCCACACAAGGGATATTCATTCATTAACCTTTAATTAATACAACTATCGCAACAACGAAACCGTTCCCGCCGAGGCCGTTCAACCCCGGGAACAACAGACCGAAACCTGCAAACGCACCCCGTGGCGGGCGCGTGGAGAAGGAGAACCCGCATCGCATCAACGACGAGATCACGGCACCCCAGGTGCGCGTGGTAGGCGACAACGTGCCCGAGGCACAGGTACTGCCGATTCGTGAGGCTTTGCGCCTGGCCGATGAGATGGAGCTGGATCTGATCGAGATCTCGCCCAAGGCCGATCCCCCGGTTTGCCGCATCGCCGATTACCAGAAATTCCTCTACCAGCTCAAGCGCAAGGCAAAGGAGATCAAGGCTAATCAGACGAAGGTGGTGATCAAAGAGATTCGTTTCGGACCGCAGACCGATGACCACGACTACAACTTCAAGCTCAAGCACGCCCAGAACTTCCTGAAGGAGGGCGCGAAGGTGAAGGCGTATGTCTTCTTCCGCGGTCGTTCGATCGTCTTCAAGGAGCAGGGTGAGATTCTGCTGTTGCGCTTTGCCACCGATCTGGAGGAGCTGGCCAAGGTAGAGTCGATGCCCAAGCTCGATGGCAAGAAGATGAACATGATCCTTGCACCGAAGGGCAAGAAGTAAGGCCGAATGAAAAGGGCGTGTCCAACCCAAAGTTGGAACACGCCCTTTTATGACACTTTTCTCGCAACCGTCATCTACATCCGTCACGGGACGCTTTCGTTTTTGCTGACCAAGCAGCGTCCCCTGACAGATGTCGGATGGCGGTGCTTTTTTATCGCTTCTCTGTTCTTTATCTTCTGCTCGGGAAGCTACTTCAGCTCGATGACAATCACGCCATCCTTCACATCGCCATACTTGGCGTAGGCCCTGTTCGCGTCAGCGCCTTTGAGCACCGAAATCGCCTGAATCGTGTTGGGGTCCATCTTTTTGATGGCATCGGGAGGCAGTACCTCAATCTCGCCATCCTTCTTCTTTTGCAGGATCAGGGGGTTAGCCACCTCCGTCGTCTTGGACTTGGTGGTGGTTACCACGCTCGACTCACCGCCGATGACCAATATCTTCTCCTCGTTTTCCTCAACCGAGGCGGTGCCTTCCTGCTTTTTGAAATGCACGGTTGTCGTTTTCGACTCCTTCTGATCGCCCGTTTTTTTATCGAGGCTGATGACGTGCAGGCGGCCATGCAGACCGTTCAACTCCTTCGGATCAGCCTTCGTCGTCACAACCACAGCCCCTTCGATCTGTTTGAAGATATCGACATTTTGAATCTGGTCGGGATTGAGCGAATCAAAGACATCCTTCGCAACGACCACGCCATCGACAATGTAGAGGGTCTTGGTTGCCTCCTGCGCCATCAAGGTCGTGATGCCCATCACGGCTACGAGCGCCAACAAATACTTTTTCATGGTTTTGTTTCGTTTTTAGATTACACAAATAGAGTTTGTGGAAGTTTACCGGTTTTTCCAAGAGCAAAGATAGGGCGTAATCGGTGCACCAAAGTCAAAAATGTGTTAAGAAATGTTAACTAATGTTAACTCCGTTGCGCGAGCCGATTTTATCCCTACCTTTGTATATATAGAACCACACGACCGATGAATCGCACCTATTTTCGGAATCTTTCGCTCCTCATAGTAGCCTCGCTGACCCTGTTGGCGGGGGTGCAGTGCTGGTGGGTGACGAAGATGTACCGTGAGCAGGAGAGCGATTTTCAGCGCCGTGTTGAGTCGGCCGCCTACAAATCGGTCTATAAGAGTTTCCGCATGGATGCCATCCCGGGGTTGGTGGCGGCTCAACGCATCAACATCGACCTGGATGATTTTGCCCTCACGTTCGATCCCGCGCTACTGGAGCTGGATGCGATGACCGTGTGGCAGGCCGAGATCATCGACCGCACGCTGGAGGATCGCGTGGTGATGCGCCGCCTCGCGGAGGAGGAGATTCCGCATCCGCACACCGCCCTGATCGAGATCGACGACGATGGGGTCTTTGCCCTGCGCCTCTGTTACGCGCGCCCCGTGGAACGCTTCTGGGGCGAGATGTGGGTGCTCGTCATCTCCTCCGTGGCGATTGTCGTGCTCCTGGCCCTGGTGCTGGCCTACCTTGTTCGGACGATGATGCACCAGCGCACCCTCGAAGAGATGCGGCGCGACTTCACGAACAACATCACCCACGAACTGAAAACACCCCTCTCGGTGGCTGTGACCGCGACGGATGCCCTGCGCAACTTCTCGGCCGAGGCCGATGTAGAGCGGCGCAGTCGCTACCTGGAGGTGGTCGAGAATCAGCTCACGCAACTCTCGGAGATGATCGAACGCATCCTCTCCGTCTCGGTCGAGGGGCGCGAGGTGAGCCATAACCCTGTCCTGATCCCCGTGCGCGAGCTCATGGAGGAGGTCACCTCGGGGATTCGGTTGGAGGGACGAGCCGCGCTAACGATCGACTGCCGTGAGGAGCTTGTGATGACGGGCGACCGTTTCCACCTGCAAAACCTCCTCTCAACCCTGTTGGACAATGCCCTGAAATATACCGACCGCGAACCCACACTTCACCTCTCGGCCACGGAGAAGGAGGGGTGGCTGCTGCTTGCCATCCGCGACAACGGACGAGGCATCGCCCGTGAGCACCTGGAGCACCTCTTCGAGAAGTTCTACCGCGTACCGCAGGGCGATGTGCAGTCGGTGCGTGGCTATGGGCTGGGGCTCTACTACGCCCGTCGCGTAGCCGAGCGCCACGGTGGCACACTCACGGTCGAGAGCCGCGTGGGCGTGGGCTCCACCTTCACCCTGAAAATTCCTGCAAATGGCTAAAAAGATTGCAATGCTGCTGGTCGAGGATGAGCGCATCCTGGCCGAGATCCTCTGCGACACGCTTGGTGGGCGCGACTTCGAGGTCACGTCGGCCTACGATGGCGAGGAGGGGTATGCACGGGCGCATGAACGCTCGTTTGATGTCATCGTCAGCGATATCATGATGCCCCGCCTGGATGGTTTCTCGATGGTCAAACGCCTGCGCAAAGAGGGGTGCACGGCACCTGTGCTCTTCCTCACGGCGCGCTCCTCGACCGAAGATGTCGTCAAGGGGTTCGAGGTGGGCGGCAACGACTTCCTGCGTAAGCCCTTTGCCATTGACGAGTTGATCGTGCGCGTGCGCGCCTTGGCGGGTCGTTTAGGGCAGCGCGATGAGCACGAGGCGAGCTACTCGCTGGGGCGCTATACCTTTGACGTGGGGCGCAACCTGCTCCGATGCGGGGAGGAGGAGATCCCCCTGGCAGCGCGCGAGGCGGCCGTTCTGGCGTGGCTTTGTCGCCACGCAGGGCAGGTGGTCGAGGCCTCGGCCCTGCTGCGCGAATTGTGGGGCGACGACAACTTCTTCAACCTCCGTTCGCTCAATGTCTACATTTCGCGCCTGAGGCGACACTTCGCCGCCGAACCGAGCATCGAGATCGTGAGCATCCGTGGCGTGGGGTATAGGTTGCAGGTGCGAGGATAGAAGCACAAAAAAGCGTGTCCAAACTTCATTGGACACGCTTTAGGTTAGAAGATGTATAACAAGAGCTGATTTTAGGCTTGCGAAGCCTGAGAAACCGCAGCATACTGAAGCGTATGTGAGGATTTCGAAGGCGAGCGTAACGACAAAGCAGCCTTGTTAGACAGCTTCCTAGTTCACCGAGTGGATGTCGCGCTCCTTATTGGGCGACACAGCCTCCATATCAAGCTGCATCTTGACCATGTGGATCGCGGCAGCGGCGGCCTCATCGCCCTTATTGCCGTGGCGACCACCGCAACGATCGAGTGCCTGCTGCTGGTTCTCCACCGTCAGCACACCAAAGGCGATCGGCATGTTCCAATGCAGTTGCACCTGCGTAATGCCCTGCGTCACACCCTGGCAGATGAAATCGAAATGGCGCGTCTCCCCCTGAATCACACAACCCAGCGCAATGACGGCATCCACCTCGGTATATTCGGCAAAGAACTGCGCGCCAAGCGTCAGCTCAAAGGTGCCGGGAACATACTTGATCTGGATATTGACATCGGGGCAACCGGCGGCGCGCAACGTGCGCACGGCACCCTCCAGGAGGGCCTCGGTCACCTCACGATTCCACTCCGCCACGACGATACCGAAGCGCATATCGGCAGCCGAGGGCAGCGGAGAATCAAACTGCGAGAGGTTGTGGTGGGCAGTAGCCATATCGGAAAATCTTACCTATTGTTATAACGTAACCTGCTTTATTTAGCGAACCGTACCCATCAGCTTGTCGGCATCGCGGGCCTCCATCGAAGCGGGATACTGCTCCATGATCTGCTTGTAGAGCTTTCGGGCAGCCTCGGCGTTACCGGCAGCCTGCTCGGCCATGGCGGCCTTGCGCAGGTAGAGGGGAGCCGTGAGGTTGTTCTCGGCAGCAGCTACGGCCTTCTTGAAGAGAGCCACAGCACCCTTATAGTCACCCTGCTCAACGGCTACATCACCCTGCAGACCGTAGTTCTGGGCGTTGATCACAGCACCTGCAAGACCCTTCACGGCCTTGAACTTCTTCAGGTAAGCGGCGGCGTTCTCCAAATCGCCCGTGCGCAGGTAGCAGATACCGGCATAGTGCTTGGCGAGGTTACCGGCAGCGGTCGAACCATACTGATCAACCACGTCGAGGAAACCGACACCGTTGGCATCGCCATTGAGTGCCAGCTCGAAATCGGGCGTCCCCTCATTGAAACGAGCCTGAGCCTCGGCCAGCAGCTCCGAAGCCTTCTCGGCACGGGGCTGTACGATGAGGGCGCGGTAGCCATAGATGGCCAGGCCCAGCACCAGCAGCGCGAGGAATACATAGGTTACTTTGCGACCGTTGTTCTCGAAAAAGAGCTCGGTCTTGTTCATGGCCTGGCCCAGTGCTTCGGGCTCGGCGATGTTCTGTTTTGCCATAGTTTTATTTTGTTTTTAGTTTATAATTTGCCTTATTAGCGAACAAAGATACAAAACTATTCACAAAGCGCAATAAAAAGTGTTTAAAATTTATTTCCCACGCTCTTTTATGCGGTTTACAGCGCTTTTTTCTTAACTTTGCACTATGTATCTACGAAAACTCGCGCTACTGAATTTCAAGAACATCGCCGAAAGCGAACTGCACTTCGGTCGAGGGATCAACTGCCTGGTGGGTGACAACGGGGCGGGCAAGACCAACTACATCGATGCGGTTCACTACCTCTCGATGTGTAAGTCGGCCTTCGGCATGACCGACGGACAGACGATCCGCCACGGAGCGGATTTCTTCCTGGCCGAGGGGCTCTACACGACCGACCACGACCGCCAGGAGCAGGTCGTATGCTCCTTCTCGCGCAAGGGGGGCAAGGTGCTCAAGCGCAACGGCAAGGAGTACGAGCGACTTTCGGACCATGTGGGGCTGATTCCGGCGGTAGTCATCTCGCCGGCCGACTCGGCTCTGATCAGCGATGCCGCCGAGGAGCGCCGCCGCTTCCTCAACGCCTTTCTTTCAACCATCGACCGCCAATACCTCGCCGCGCTGATCCGCTACAACGCCGTTCTTGCGGAGCGTAACCGCCTGCTGAAGATGCAACCCGACGAGGTGATGCTCTCGATCTACGACGAGCAGCTTGCGGAGCATGGCGAGAAGATCCATGCACGCCGAGAGCAGGTGGTGAGCGAGTTGCAACCCCTCGTGGCGGAGTTCTACCGCCTCCTCTCGGAGGATCGTGAGCAGGTAGAGCTGCACTACAAATCGGAACTTTCGGAGCGCCCGATGCGCGAAATATTGCAGGCCGCACGACAGAAAGACCTTGTCAATGAATTCACTACGGCAGGTATTCACCGCGACGACCTGAGCCTCAAAATCGGGGGCTACCCGTTGCGCAAATATGGCTCGCAGGGGCAGCAGAAGTCCTTCCTCATCGCCCTCAAGCTGGCGCAATACACGCTCCTGGCGCGCGAGGCGGACGAGAAGCCGATTCTCTTGCTCGATGATCTCTTCGACAAGCTCGATGCGGGGCGTGTCGAGCAGCTGATCCGCCTCGTGGCGGACGAAAAGTTCGGCCAGATCATCATCACCGACTGCAACCCCACGCGCCTGAGCCGGATCCTCGATCGCGCCGGTGCGCAATATACCCTGTATCATGTCACCGATGGCGCAGCCTCGGACCAAACCCTCGAAGCGTAAACGATGCGTCGCACCAAAACCCAACTCATGGGCGAGCTGTTGGAGGAGTTCTTCCGCCGCCCCTACATCGCCGCCAAGGTAGCCGAAGGGAAGCTGCCCGAAACGTGGCGCACGGTGGTAGGCGAACGTATCGCCAACGAGACGACCGAGCTACGCCTGGAGAACCACATCCTGCACGCGCGCATCCGCAGTGCCGTCTTGCGCCAAGAGCTGTTCTATCAGCGCGATGCCCTGCGCGATGCCCTCAACGAGCAGGTGGGCGTGCGCCTCGTCAATGCCGTCATTATTCGTTAGCCTTCGACACAATTTGTCGGTATCAAGTTTCGTTACTATCTTTGCAAACGAAAACACCATTAAACACATAGAAACATGAAGATCTTTTATCAGATGCTGAGCATTGCCGCCCTGGTGGCCGTGCTGGTAGGGTGCTGCAACTGCCGCGCCGTACAGAAGAAGAACCAGAAGCCGCTCGAGGGTACCGAGTGGCAGCTCGTACAGCTGGGTGGCGAGAGCATCCAGCCCGTAGAGGGGAAATATACGATCCAGTTCTTTGCCGAGGAGAACCGCTTTGCCGGTGTGGGCGAGTGCAACCACCTGACGGCTACCTACTCGACCAACGAGAAGCGTGACCTGGTGCTCGAGAATGCCGGTATGACCCGTATGATGTGCCCCAACCAGGAGGCCGAGGATCGCTTTGTCGAGATGCTGAACAAGGTGACGCGCTACGACATGGATGGTCAGATGATGATGCTCTTTGCCGAGAACGACCTGCTGGCCGTATTCCAGGCAAAGCAGTAAATCCGTCCCGAGCGACAAACAAAAAGGAGAGCGAAATGCTCTCCTTTTTTCGTACTATCACATGCGCTCTACTCCAGCGCGCGACGGTTCATCAGCGCGTGGGTAATCGTCAGCTCATCGACATACTCCAACTCGTCGCCAAAGCCGATACCGCGTGCGATGGTCGTGACCTTCACTTCGGGGAATTGGCGCAGACGGCTCATGAGGTAGAAGAGGGTCGTTTCGCCCTCCACGGAGGTCGAGATAGCCAGGATTACCTCCTTAATCTCGCCCTCGGCAATGCGGTCGCACAGCAGGTCGATCTTCAGATCCGACGGCGCGATGCCCTGCATGGGCGAGATAACGCCCCCCAGGACATGGTACAGGCCGCGATATTGGTGGGTATTTTCGATCGAAAGCAGGTCGGCCACCTGCTCCACCACGCAGACCGTCGTGCGGTCACGCTCCTCGCTTTGGCAGATGGGGCAAAGCTCCGTATCCGAAAGGTTGTTGCACCGCGCACAATGCTTAATATCGTGGCGGAAACGGTCGATGGCGCGGGTCATCCCGTCCACCGACTCACACTCCATTCTCAAGAGGTGCATCGCCAGGCGCAAAGCCGTTCTTCGTCCGATGCCGGGGAGCTTTTGCAACTCCCCCACCACATCCTGCAACAGTTGCGACATAGCCGTTAGATCACTTCGATTTTACCCTGCTGCGTCCACCCCTTCTTGCCGTCGGCAATCATTACCTCGCACCAATCGCCTAGGCGATTCGTGATCTCGACCACCGTACCCTCGTGCAACACGAAGAGGTCGGTCGAGGAGCTGTCGGGCGAAGCCTTCACGGCTGCCGAGAGGGAGACAACCACCGCCTCGTGCTCGCCGATCTGCTCGGTGCGCCCTGCGGCGGCGAACCAGGTCGTAAGGATAAAGACAAAGAGCGCAACCAGCATGCCGTAGAAGCCCGTCTTGCGCAGGCTCAGGCGACGTGCCAGGAGGTAGAAGAGCACCAGCGAGAGCATCACCACCAGGGCCAGGATCGAGATCACGGACCAGGCCGTCGAGCTCATCGTATGGCGCAGGGCGCGCATCCAGGTCGTGAGGAAAAATTCGGGAATCTTGTCGATCGTATCCTTCGTGCGGGCCTCGGCAACCGACAAATTGTAGCGGATGTCGGCATCGCCGGGTTGCAGGCGCAGCGCACGATGGTAGTAGAGGATGGCACGTCCCAGCTCCTCCTGTTTGAAGCAGGCATTGGCCAGGTTGTAGTAGAGTTTGGCCGAGCTTTCGCCCCGCTTGAGAATCTCGTTGTAGATCGCCTCGGCACGGCTATACTCGTTGTTGATGTAGGCCGTATTGGCCATATCCCACAACGCCTCGGTCGAGGCAGGAAGGGCCTCCTCCACCGGCTCGACAACCGCTTGTGCCGTCGTATCCTCCTCAGCCAAAACCACCCCCGCCACCATCAGCAGGCATATCGTGATGAAAAATCGTTTCATGTCATTCTGCATTTTAATTTTTCGCGGCTTTCATTACCGTTTTACGCGCTGCTCTACGAGCGAAAGCAACGCCACACCCTCCTCATAGACCTCCTGCATCTGTGCCGTGGCCATGGGCGAGTACTGCGCCTCGTCGCAACGCGTAATGATCTGCGAGAAGCGCTGGCACTCCTCCTGCGTGATACCGCGCTTGAGCAGCTCCTCACGCACCGACTCCTTCGTCAGGTTCGAGACCGGAATGTTGAACTTATCGCTCATATAGCCCCACAAGGCGTGGAGCATCTCCTCGTAGAAGGCGTGACGATTCTGCTCCTCCATCGCCTGGCGAGCCACGCGGAAGCGTTGCAAAGCCACCTTATTGGCACGCTTACCGCGCACCAGAACCAGGTTCTGCGACTCACGGATCTTGCGACGCAGGGCGAGATAAGTGATGCCGAAGAGCATGATGATCACCCCCAGCAGTGCCCAATAGAGGCGGCTGAAGATGAGCGGCTCACGCTCCTTGCCAAGGCGCGAATCGCCCAGCTTGATGAAGCGGATATCCTCGCCCAGAAGCTTCACCTCCTCCTTCGAAAGGCCGCGTCCGGGCAGGACGACCGCCTCCGACGAAGTACCCTTGGCATCGGGCGTAACCTCCATCAAAAGTCCCTTCGAGGTGAGCGTGTGGTATTGACGGCGCGCAGGATCGAAGTAGGAGAACTCCACGGCGGGAATCTCAAATTCGCCCTCGGCGCGGGCAATGAAGGGGTACTCGAATTGGCGATAGCCCGAGATACCCGAGGCCGAGGTGTTGATTGCCTCGGTGGTCTTCACGTTGTACTGCTCGAACGACGAGGGAAGTTGCAGGGTCGGAGCCTGCACAAAGGTCAGGTTACCCGTACCCGAGAGGCGCACCGTATAGGTGGCTGCCGAGTTGGCTGCCAGGTGCTCGGCCGGAGGGGTGCACTCCATCGTGAATTGACCCACAGCCCCCGTGAAGCTCGCCGGAGCACCCGCCGGAAGCGGATTTACGGTCACCGTCATCGGCTGGCTCTGCACTTTGCGCGGCACGTTATAGACCTCGTGACCCGACCCGAAGAAGGGGTCGTAGTTGCGGCTCTGCACCACCACCTGCGCCACGATGGTCATCCCCATCGGGTCGATGCGCAGCTGACCCACCTGCTGCGGATAGAGCAGCCAATCGCCCAGCACATAGGTCTCATAGACCTTGCCGTTGTAGGTCTCGCGGCTCGACTGGGCATTGGTCTTCTTACTCATCAGGTCCTGCGCCCAGAAACCGTTGAAGGTGGGGGCAGCCTCAAACGAGTAATCGACAAACGGGACACGCGTGTAGAGTTTGTAGGTCACATGCAGCGGCTCATTCTTGTAGAGCGAACTTTTCGACACGACGGCACGCAACAGCACATCATCCTCGGCGATGCGATTTTGGGCCGTCGTTTGGTTCTGCTCACGCTGCTGGCGGCGCTCACCGGTCGAACCCTGCACGGCAGGGGCCGAGCCCTCCTCCACGATCTGAATCGGGAGCGAGTTGGTACGCACCACCTCGCCATCCACCGCCACCTCGGCAACACCGATCGTGTAGTTTCCGGCCTCCTTCGGGAGCAGGACAAAGGTGTAGGTGCAGTTCACGCTCTTGGTCATCGAGCCATTGACGATCTGAATCGACGAACCGGTCGAGACGGCCGGTCCGGCCAACACATCGAACCCATCGAACGACGGGGCGCGGAAGCTATCCTCGTCGGGCTTGGCGTTGAGCGCAAATTCGACACGGAAGGCCTCCCCCACCGCCACCACCAGGGGCGACGAAGCCTCAAAAACGGGCTTGCCGGCTGCCCAGACCGAAAGGGCCTGAACCACCAGCAAGACCGTAAACAGAATACGAATCGTGATTTTTTTCATACTTGGTGCGTTTCCGTAAAGGAAACGTGCAAAGCTCACTTGTTAGTGTTTGAAATCGGCGAAAAAGTCGTTGCCCTTATCATCTACGATGATGAAAGCGGGGAAGTTCTCGACATAGATCTTACGCACGGCCTCCATGCCCAGCTCGGGGAAATCGACCACCTCAACCGACTTGATCGAGTTCTTGGCCAGGATGGCAGCCGGACCACCGATCGAGCCGAGGTAGAAGCCGCCATGCTTCTGGCAGGCATCGGTCACCTCCTGCGAACGGTTACCCTTTGCCACCATTACCATCGAGCCGCCAAGCGACTGGAAGAGATCGACATAGGGATCCATACGGCCGGCCGTCGTCGGGCCGAACGAACCCGAAGCCATGCCTGCGGGGGTCTTGGCCGGACCGGCATAGTACACGGGGTGCTTCTTGAAGTACTCGGGCATCGGCTCGCCGTTATCGACCATCTGCTTGATGCGGGCATGGGCGATATCGCGGGCAACGATGAGCGTACCCTTTAGGTTCAGGCGTGTCTTGATCGGATACTTCGTCAGCGTCTCACGCACCTTGTCCATACCCTCGTCGAGGTCGATCTCTACGGCGGGGCTCATCGCGGGAGCCTCGGCCGGAAGGAAACGGGCGGGATTCTTCTCCAGCTGCTCGAGGAAGATACCCTCGGGCGTGATCTTGGCCTTGATGTTGCGGTCGGCCGAGCAGCTTACGCCAATAGCCACGGGGCACGAAGCGGCGTGGCGCGGAGCACGGATCACGCGTACATCGTGTACGAAATACTTACCGCCGAACTGGGCACCGATACCGCTCTCGCGGCAGATCTTCAGCACCTTCTCCTCCCACTCCAGATCGCGGAAGCAGCGGCCGCCCTCGTTGCCCGAGGTGGGCAGCTCATCGAGGTAACCGGCCGAAGCCTTCTTCACGGTCGAGAGGCACATCTCGGCCGACGTACCGCCGATGCAGATGGCCAGGTGATACGGGGGACAAGCCGATGTACCGAGGTCCTTGATGTGCTCGGTGATGAACTTCGTGAGCGACTGCTCGTTCAAGAGGGCCTTCGTCTGCTGATAGAGGAAGGTCTTGTTGGCCGAGCCGCCACCCTTGGTAATGAACAAGAACTCATACTCCATGCCGGGCTTACCGCCGTAGATGTCGATCTGGGCAGGGAGGTTCGTAGCCGAGTTCTTCTCCTCGATCATCGTGAAGGGAACAACCTGCGAGTAGCGGAGGTTGCGCTCCTTGTAGGTCTCATAGACACCGCGCGAGATGTGCTCGGCATCGTCGGCACCCGTCCATACATCCTCACCCTTGTGGCCAATGCAGATCGCCGTACCCGTATCCTGGCAGGTGGGCAGCTCGCCCTCGGCAGCCACGCACTGGTTCATGAGCATCGTGTAAGCCACGAACTTATCGTTGTCCGTCGCCTCGGGGTCGTTCAGAATGTTGTTCAGCTTCTGCAGGTGCGATGCGCGCAGGTAGAACGACACGTCGCTGTAAGCCTCCTTCGAGAGGAGCTCGAGACCCTTCGGATCGACCTTGAGGATCTTGCGGCCATCGCACTCAACGACCTTCACATACTCCTTCGTCAAAAGACGATACTCGGTTTTGTCCTCCACGATCGGGAAGGGCTCCTGGTAGATAAAATCAGCCATAATGTTGTGTTTTTATTGTTTGTTTTGTTGTTTTTCGTTCGCTTCAGGCGGATGCGTAACATCTAATCGACAAAAATACAAAAAACAATCCGTTTGCCCAACTTTTTACGGCGGATTGTTTTTAAAACAAAAGGGCTGTCGCAACATGTTTATTGGACAGCCCCCTCATAAAATTTACATCACTCACTAATCGGCCTTAAAGGAATCGACTCAAATTGATGCACCTGACGGTAACAGAGTTTCTTCTCATCCACCCGCACCAATTGTTGCATCTGCTCCAGGGTCATTGTCGCATACATCACATCACCTCGTACACGGCGAGGACGCGAGGGGTGAAACCCTTCACACTCGGCCCATACATGACACTCGTCGCCACGCATACCCCAAACGGCGTAGCGCCCCCATTGGTCGGTATTGACACACACCGTATCGCGCTTATTCGCCACATAGACCTTCGCCTCGGGTAATGGTTTCGGAATTACTTCATTACCATTCGTTCGCGCATCGTACACAAAACCCACCACCACCCAACGGGGCATCCGGCGGCGGTTATGCGCCTCCATCTCCTCGCGGGTATAAGTATGGCGTATCGGGCTAACTGAATATTGCTCCAAAGTATCGGGCGCAAAAAGCCCCGGCACTACACGCGCAAACTCAAAGTTGAGCAACGGAGTGCGAGTTCTATTCCGCATTCGCGCACGATTCACTGCTCTTAACTCAGCCACCCCCAATTTCGGATGACGACCATCGATAAAATAACTGCGGTATTTTACCTGTCCGAAATCAAAGCGGCCCAATTCATCGGTATTTGTCCGTAAGGTGTCTTTTTTATGTACCAACAGCACCTCCGCATTGGGAACCAAATATCCTCTCTCTTCCCAGCCATCGACAACCGCCTTACCCGAAACATGCATCGAAGAACACGAGGAGAGCAAGCACGCCACAACAACCAGATAGAAAATCTTTTTCATAGCGTTAAGTTTTAAGGTTACGTTGCAATATACGATTTTTTCAGCAAAAACACAAGCATTTTTATAAAAAAAAGAGGTCTTCAAACACCAGGAGTTATGGGAGTTATGAGTCCTATGAAAGTGATGGGTGCGATGGGAGTGTTGGGAGTGTTGGGAGTGTTGGGAATAAGATGATTTTTGTGATTGATTACCCCATTCAACCCCACCGCCCGTCAGCAATCAGCAGTCAGCGGTCAGTGATTAGTGATTAATGATTAGCAAGGGCAGTTGGGCCGGCTGGGGCGACCGGGGCTACTGATAGAGCTATCATTGTTCACCTATGGTTCTACTTCGTCCCCCAGCTGATGGCTGATAGCTGATGGCTGATAGCTGACCGCTAAAAAACTAATTCTAAATTTTAATTCATAATTCTTAATTTTTTTGCATTTATTTTGTAACTTTGCGTCGCGCAGAGCGCGAAGTACGAAACAATTAGTTTAATTTACATAAACACAAACGATTATGGTATCTTACAAGGAGCTGGGTCTGGTGAATACGCGCGAGATGTTCGCCAAGGCCATCAAGGGTGGTTACGCCATTCCCGCCTTCAATTTCAACAACATGGAGCAGATGCAGGCCATCATCTCGGCTTGCGTAGAGTGCTCGTCGCCCGTGATCCTGCAGGTTTCGTCGGGTGCCCGCAAGTATGCCAACCAGACGCTGCTGCGTTACATGGCTCAGGGTGCCGTTGAGTACGCCAAGGAGCTGGGCAAGAATATTCCCATCGTGCTGCACCTCGACCACGGTAACTCGTTCGAGCTGTGCAAGAGCTGCATCGACATGGGCTTCTCGTCGGTCATGATCGACGGTTCGCACCTGCCCTACGAGGAGAATATCGCTCTGACGAAGCAGGTGGTAGAGTACGCTCACGCCCACGACGTAACGGTTGAGGGTGAGCTCGGCGTATTGGCCGGTGTAGAGGATGAGGTTTCGGCCGAGGTTTCGAACTACACCCGTCCCGAGGAGGTGATCGACTTCGTAACGAAGACCGGCGTGGATTCGCTGGCTATCTCGATCGGTACATCGCACGGTGCCAACAAGTTCAAGCCCGAGCAGTGCACGCGCAACGAGGAGGGTATCCTCGTACCGCCCGAACTGCGTTTCGACATCCTGGCCGAGATCGAGAAGCAGCTCCCCGGCTTCCCCATCGTACTGCACGGTTCGTCGTCGGTACCCCAGGAGTATGTAAAGATCATCAACGAGTTTGGTGGTGCCCTGAAGGATGCTATCGGTATCCCCGAGGAGCAGCTCCGCAAGGCTGCCAAGAGCGCCGTTTGCAAGATCAACATCGACTCGGACGGCCGTCTGGCTATGACCGCTGCCGTGCGTAAGGTGCTGGTTGAGAAGCCCGCCGAGTTCGACCCCCGCAAGTACCTGGGTCCCGCTCGTGACGAGCTGAAGAAGCTCTACATGCACAAGTGCGAGAACGTGCTTGGCTCGGCCGGCAAGGCAGAGTAAGGCTTCGAATTCAAAATTTAGAATTTGAATTCAACATTGGGATGCTCCTTTTGCGGGAGCATCCTTTTTTTGTTATTCGACTTCCATCTACCGCTTTGCATTTTCAACTTTTTTTTCATATCTTTGGGAAAATGTAACTATCAAAAACCATGAAACGCACACTGCTGACCCTTCTGGCGCTCTTTTGCGCTACCGTATTGATGGCTCAGGTCAAGGCCGGAGCCCCCTATGTCGATTTTACCGTTTTGGCCGACCATGCCGACTGCCTCTACCGCATCGGTGAGGAGCCGCGCCTGCGAATCTTCGCCAAGGGCGGAGGTGCCGGTCTCAACGGGGTGCAGATCCACTACGAGGCGGGCAACGACCGCATGGAGCCCGACATGAAGGGTACGCAGACCCTGCTGAGGGGCGAGGCACAGGTGCCTGTGGGGACGATGACCACCCCGGGATTCCGCTACTGCAAGATCCGCTTCGAGCACAAGGGGCAAAGCTACACCGAGACCGTGAAGGTGGGTTTCTCGCCCAAGGAGATCGAGCCGACGATTGCCAATCCGCTCGACTTCGACATCTTCTGGAAGCTGACCCTGAAGAAGGCCTCGAATCTGCCTCTCACAAGTGAAGTGCAGGAGATGCCCGCGTGGAGCAACGAGCAGATTCGTACCCTCATGGTGCAGATCCCCTGCGACGAGGAGGGCGGCTCGATCTACGGCTATGTGTCGATTCCGAACGACGGGCAGAAGCACCCCGTATTGCTCGTACCTCCCGGGGCGGGTGTAAAGCGCGTGAACCCCTCGGAGATCTACGCCAAGGAGGGTTTCATCACCTTCACGATGGAGATTCACGGTATGCCGATGAACGCTTCGGATGAGCAGATTGCCGCCGACAAGGAGCGCCTGGGCGACTATTGGTACACGAACATCGAGGAGCGCGATGCCTACTACTACAAGCGTGTCTATACGGGTTGCGTACGCGCGATCGACTACCTGATGTCGCTCCCCGAGTGGGACGGCAAAAATGTCGGCGTTACGGGTGGCAGCCAGGGCGGAGCACTCTCGATCGTGACGGCAGCCCTCCACCCCGAGGTCGATTTTGTGGCCGCCTTCTACCCCGCCCTGTCGGATGTAAGCGGCTACCAGGTGGGACGTGCCGGCGGCTGGCCGCGCATGTTTGCCACGGCTGACGATCACCCCGAGATCAACCGCAAGAAGGCATTGCGCGTGATGGGCTACTACGACGTGGTCAATTTCGCACGTCGCGTGAAGTGCCCCGGATTCTACAACTTCGGCTACAATGACAACACCTGCCCTCCGACCTCGGTATGCGCAGTGGTGAATGTCATCAAAGCCCCGAAGCTCGTCGTCGAGAACCCCGCCTCCTACCATTGGCGCTACCGCGAGGTGCACATGGAGGCAATCGAGTGGATGAAGAACCACTGCAAATAGCGGTTTTGAAGGCCGAGGAGTTGTTTTTTGCGGGAAAAGGTGTATCTTTGTAAAACACAATCAATCGAAAAAAGTTCCACAATGGATTACAAGATAGCAAGTTCGGCCCGTTGCGCCGTGATCGGCTATGGCACCTGGGCTACGGCGCTGGTCGATGTGCTGACGAAGAATGAACAGAGAGTCGGGTGGTATGTGCGCAATGCCGAGGTGTTGGATTCGCTCCAAAGCGAGGGGCGCAACCAGCGCTACCTGAGCGATTTGGAGCTCGATATGGCCCGTATCGAGGCCTCGGACGACCTGAACAAGGTGGTCGAGGAGGCCGATATTATCGTGATGGCGATGCCCTCTGCCTACATCAAGACCTTCCTCGAACCGCTCACCGTATCGCTCCAAGATAAGTTCATCGTCTCGGCCGTCAAAGGTATCGTCCCGGGCGACTACAAGACCGTCGTGGAGTACCTGCACGATCAGTACGACCTGTCGTACAAGCAGATCGGCCTGATTACGGGACCCACGCATGCCGAGGAGGTGGCACGCGAACGCATGTCCTACCTCACGGTGGTCTGCACCGACCCCGACAATGCCCAGTGCATCGGCCAGAAGCTCTCGACGAAGTATATCCACCTGAGCTACTCGCAGGATCTCTACGGCACGGAGTATGCCGCCATCCTGAAGAACATCTACGCCCTGGCGGCCGGTATGGCGATCGGTCTGGGCTACGGAGATAACTTCCTGGCCGTGCTGATCTCGAACTGCGCTGCCGAGATGACCCGCTTCCTGCAGGAGAGCTACCCCTACGAGCGCGACACGCAGGCCTCGGCCTACCTGGGCGACCTGCTGGTAACGAGCTACTCGATCCATAGCCGCAACCGCCGTCTGGGTCTGATGATCGGCCATGGATGCTCGGTCAAGACGGCGCTGAACGAGATGACGATGGTGGCCGAGGGGTACTTTGCTGCCGACTGCATCCGCCACATCAACTTCCGCCACCAGGTCGAGATGCCGATTGCCGATATGGTCTACAAGGTGCTCTACGAGGGTGCCTCGGCCCGCAAGTCGATGAAGGCGCTCTGCGCAAAATTGATCTAAACCAATAAAAAACCTATACGAACATGAAAATCGATTATTCGAAGACCGGCTATGAGATTTCGGCCGAAATGAAAGCCAAAGCATTGGCAGCCAACGCCCTGCTGCACTCGGGCGAGGGTAAAGGAAACGACTTCCTGGGCTGGGTAAAGCTCCCCTCGTCGATCGACGACGAGCAGCTGACGGCTATTGAGGCTGCCGCCGCCAAGTTGCGCGAGAAGTGCGACCTGGTGATCTGCATCGGTATCGGCGGCTCGTACCTCGGCGCCAAGGCGGTGCTGGAGGCGATGTCAAACCCCTTCCAGCTCTTGAAGAAGGAGCAGGAGAACCCCACCGTAGTCTTTGCCGGCCAGAATATCTCGGAGGATTACACCTACGAGCTGATGGAGGCTGCGAAGGAACACTCGATCGGTGCTATCGTGATCTCGAAGTCGGGCACGACGACCGAACCCGCTATCGCCTTCCGCCTGATCAAGGCTGAGCTGGAGGCGCGCTACGGCAAGGCCGAGGCAGCCGAGCGCATCGTAGCCGTGACGGATAAGGCGCGCGGCGCGCTGAAGACCCTCTCGACCGACGAGGGCTACCCGACGTTCGTAATTCCGGACGATGTAGGTGGTCGTTTCTCGGTACTCACCCCCGTAGGTCTGCTGCCGCTGGCTGTGGCCGGTGTGGATGTACGCGCCTTGGTAAAGGGTGCCCAGCAGATGGAGGCCCAAACGGCCGAGGGCGTAGCCTTCGAGGAGAACCCGTCGGCGATCTACGCCGCCGTGCGCAACCTGTTGTATGCCGATGGCAAGAAGATTGAGATCCTCGGTTCGTATGAGCCGAAGCTGCAGTATATCAACGAGTGGTGGAAGCAGCTCTACGGCGAGTCGGAGGGCAAGGAGGGCAAGGGTATCTTCCCGGCCAGCGTAACGCTGACGGCCGACCTGCACTCGATGGGTCAGTACATCCAGGAGGGCGAGCGCACCCTCTTCGAGACGATCATCTCGGTAGCCGCACCGAAGCACAAGGTGGTGATCGAGGCCGACGAGCAGAACCTCGACGGTCTGAACTTCATGGCCGGCAAGCGTATCTCGGAGGTAAACCGTATGGCCGAGCTGGGCGTGCAGTTGGCCCATGTGGACGGCGGTGTGCCCAACATCCGCATCGAGATCCCGACGATTGAGGCCGAGACGATCGGTGGTCTGCTGTACTTCTTCGAGAAGGCCTGCGGTATCAGCGGTTACATCCTGGGGGTCAATCCGTTCGACCAGCCGGGCGTAGAGGCTTACAAGAAGAATATGTTTGCCCTCTTGGACAAGCCGGGTTACGAGGAGGAGTCGAAGAAGATCAAGGCCCGTCTCTAAGCTGCGATCGACCGTTTAGACAAAAGCCCTGCTTTCACGAGCAGGGCTTTATTTGTATGCAAGAGGGAGAGGTAAGGGGGGGGTATATCAGCACCACGGATTTTTCATTTTAGGCGAGAAGATTTCGGGCTTCGTGCAGTAAGCCCCGGATGGGTAGTACTTGGCGTACGTCCCATTCGGGGCTTGCAAGCGAAGTGCGGAAGGTTCCGCATAAAATGGAAAAGAGCGGTTATTTCTTTTTAATAAAATCAAACATCGACTTCTTCACCTCCTCCACGACACCGTTGGCATAGATGATTTTCTCGGCTTTTTTGCGGGAGATGGTGTAGGTCGGGCCGTTCTCAAAACCGGCTTTTTTGTACTCGATCTCCTTCTCGCCTACGCGGGTAACGCGACACTGGATATCCTGGCCGGGAGCAACGATGATGTCCCAACCGGAGTTGTTGGCATAGACCACGGGCTGCTGTGCAGGAGTTGCCTGGGGCGCAGGGGCAGGGGCAGCTTGAGGCACATACTGCGGTTGCGGCGCAGGAGCAGGCTGTTGCACAGGGGCGGGAGCGGGAGCAGGAGCAGGTGCAGGAGCGGGAGCAGGTGCTGCTGCCTGGGGTGCAGGGGCAGGCTCATTAGCCGAAGTCAGCTGGGTAGATGCAGCATCAGAGGTATCAGTCGCAAACTTACGATCCGGCTCGGGTGCCTCATAAATACCTGCTGCATACGCATCCTCGCGCAGACGATAGAAGGCGCGAAAAGCACCAACAGTACCACCTTTCATGGTCGGCACGCGATATGAGGTGCCGATTTTACCACCCTTACGCGAACGCACCTTACTATCCACAACAATACCGGCAACGCCTCCAATAGCATTTCTCATGCCGCTCATGGCAAATCCGCCAACCATACTACCTTTACTTTCATGCAAATAAACAGCTCGAAGGCAAAAGACTGTATGTCCTTTCTTGGGATGCTTGAACTGTTCCATCGTGGATGATATCCACGGAATAGGCTCGTTTTTATCCCAAACCATTTTACCGCCTTTGGCCTTATCGACCACCTCGGTAGCAGCCAAGAAGAGGTCTTGATCATAGTTGTCGAGGCCATCCTCACCACCAAATGTAACAATCCAAGCATCATAGACCTCATTACGGGCAGGCAAATACCAACCCGGGCCGAGCGACTTACACCAATCGTAAGCCGGGAACGAACCGCCATGCTGGGCGATGTACTGCTCGATGGCCTGCATATTTAGGCGACCATCATTCACTGAATAAGCCGCAGGCATCGTGGTAGCATCCTTATCATCACAAAAACGATCATTGCAACTCTGCAACGAGGCGATGACCGCAGGCTGTCCGTCGGGGGCGAGTTTCACGACGATACCGCGCACCTGGCCGTTATCGTACAATTGACCCAGGCCCTGCGCCTCGGCCGTTGCGAGTGCCGCAAAGAGGAGCACCCATGTTACCAACATCTTTTTCATAGTCGTTTGGATTGATTTGCAACAAAGTTACAGAAAAAAATGGGGTTATTGGTCAAAAAAAGACAAAAAAAGAGGAGCACAGCCCCTCTTTTTTGATTTGGATTCTCCGAAGGCTTACTCCTCGTCAACCTCCTTCATCGTGTGGTAGACGTTCGTCACGTCGTCATCCTCCTCCAGACGCTCCACGAGCTTCTCGATCGCCTCGCGACCCTCGGCATCGAGCTCCTTCGTGTCGGTCGGGATGTAAACACCCTCACCCGATACGATCTCGTAGTTATTGTCATCGAGCCACTTCTGGATGCCACCGAAGTTCTCGTAGGCGGCATATACCGTGATACCGTCCTCCTCGGCGTAGAACTCGTCCACACCCAGGTCGATCATCTCGAGCTCCAGCTCCTCGGGATCAACACCCTCGGCGCGGAACTTAAAGACGCACTTGTGCTCGAACATGAAGGCCACCGAGCCGCTGTTACCCAGCGTACCGCCGCACTTATTAAAGTGCATGCGCACGTTGGCCACCGTGCGGTTCGTGTTATCCGTAGCGGTCTCTACGAGGAAGGCGATACCGTGTGCGCCATAGCCTTCGTATACAACCTCCTTATAGTCGGCTGCATCCTTTTCGGTGGCACGCTTGATGGCACGCTCCACATTCTCCTTGGGCATGTTCTCTGCCTTGGCGTTCTGGATCAACAGACGCAGACGCGTATTGGCCGAAGGATCGGGACCGGCTGCCTTCACAGCGATTTCGATCTCCTTACCCAGCTTCGTAAATACGCGGGCCATGTGACCCCAACGCTTCATCTTTCTCGCCTTGCGATACTCAAATGCTCTTCCCATGATTGTATAATTCTATTAAATTTTAATTTTTCGTTCGTTAACCGCGATCCGCTATCGGCCGCCGTCTCCACCGCTACGCGGTGTTTGCAGATCTGACCCACCCCCAAACCCCCGCCTCAGGCAGGGGCTTAGTCGCTATGCCTTTGTTACAAAAGGCGAAGCGCGCGTGCAACCAAACCTTTCAACCGACAAAAATACACAATTAAAAATTAAAAAATGAAAAAATACGAATAAAATTACTATCTTTGAGTTGTACTTAAATTCAATTACCATGAAAATCGGAGCAAGATTCGACCACTTCAACATCGATGTTCAGAATTTGGAGCGCAGCATCGAGTTTTATGACAAGGCGTTAGGCCTCAAAGAGATGTACCGTAAAGTAGCCGAGGACGGGAGCTACATCATCGCCTTCTTAGGTGACGGCATCACGGATTTTAAGTTAGAGCTCACGTGGCTGCGTGACCACGCCGATAAGCCCTTCGAGCTGGGCGAGAACGAGAGCCACCTCTGCCTCCGTGTCGAGGGCGACTACGAGGCCCTGCGCGAGTACTACCGCGAGATGGGCTGCCTCTGCTATGAGAACCACAAGATGAACCTCTACTTCATCAACGACCCCGACGACTATTGGATCGAGATTCTGCCGATCAAACGATAGGGTGCCAGACTGATAGAGAAAAAGTTGAGAGTTGCTTACTCTCAACTTTTTTCTATTTCGGCTCTACTCTTCGACTGCGTGACGAGCCACACGCCCGTAAAGACACACAGTGCGGCGGCAGCCTTCGGAAGACCGAACACATCCAACCCCAGCGCCACGCTGAAGAGCACCGCCACGACGGGTTGCACATAGTTATACATCGCCACCACGGTCGGGCGCAAGAAGCGCTGACCGATCGGCACGCAGAGATACGAAAGGAAGGTCGAGCAGACAATGACATACACGGCGCCCGTCCACACCGAGGTCGGGAGGGCCGCAAAGTCGGTCTCGGCCAGCGGTTTACGATAGATTACCAACGCTACGACGGCCGCAAAGAGGAACATCCACTTCATCACCGTAAAGGGCGAGTAGCGGACAATCAGGTTGCGGAAGGCCGTGAGGTAGAAGGCGAAGCTGATGGCCGAAATGATGCAGAGCGTATTGCCCATGAGGCTCGATGCTACGGTCGTTGTCCGGTGGTTCATCACTACCAGCATCACCGCACCCACGCAACCCAGCGCCACACCACCCACCTTGAGCCAGGTGATCGGCTCGCGCAGAAAGACGGCCGCCAGGACCATCGTCAGGATCGGCACTAAGGTCGAAATAATCGAGGCATCGATGGGCGACGTGAGCGACAAGCCCCACAAATAGAGCAGCTGGTTGAACTGAATGCCAAAGACGGAGGCCAGGAGCAGCAATCCCAAATCGCGCAACGGCACCCGCTCACGGGGCATAAAGAGCGAAGCGCCCCAAAAGAGTGCGGCGGCACCCGCCATACGGCAGGCACTGAGTGCAAAGGGGCTGATTCCCTCGGGGTTGGTGGCCGACTGCAGGACCTGCTTGCATATCGGGGCATTGAGTCCCCAAATGATGTTGGCCACCCACAACGCGATGTGGCCCTTCCATTTTCCGTGATCCATAGCCTTAAAGCGGATTTTCGGGGCAAAGGTAATCCTTTTTTGCATAAAAGTTGCAACCTACGCCCCCTTGTGGGAAAAATCCGTTACAACTGGGATCTGATCGCCGCCAACCTCCTCTTCGGGGCCAACTTCTCGATGTTGGTCGCCCTGGTGCGCTCCGGGATCGACTTTCGCACCCTCTTTATCTGGCAGGTGGTCGTCGGGGCGCTCTTCTTCGTCCCGACCGCCCTCCTTTCGCCCCGCACCTACCGCATCGCCTGGCGCGACTTGGGGCGCATCGCCGGGGTCTCGGTGCTCGTCATCTACGGCTGGATGTATCTCCTGCTCTGGGGATCGACCTACACCAACCCGATCGACAGCGCCATCATCGCCACCCTCGGCCCCTCGCTCACGCTCCTCATGGATCGGCTCCTGCATCGGGGCGAACGGTTCAACCGCTCGCGCCTCATCGGGCTTGGCGCTACATTCTTAGGGGCTTGGCTGTTGATCTTTGACAAGGGATTTCAGCTCACACGCGGCACCGCGGCATGGGGCAACCTGCTCGTCCTGGGGGCAGTGGTAGCCATTGCAGCCAACACGGTGCTGATCAAACCGACCCTCGAACGGCTCGGAACGCGCGTCGTGATGGGGTGGTACTACTTCATCGGCCTGGCGATCGCTCTCCCCCACTTCGGCCATCGGCTCAACATCGACGAGCTGCTGCGCCTTCCCCTCCTGGTGCAGGGCGAGCTCGCCTACCTGCTCCTCTTCGGCACGGTATGGCCCATGTGGCTGCTCTACCGCGGTGCGGAGCACCTCACGGCGACCCACACCGCCCTCTACCGCTACATCCAGCCACTCATCGCCGGCACGCTGGCCCACCTACGCCACCAGGCACAATTCGACCGCACGAACCTCACGGCGCTCGTGCTGATCTTTGTGGGAATACTCTTAACGGTGATTGGGTATCGGCGTTCGGTGCAGGCTATTCGCGAATCACTCGCACCTCGCCGTTTTCGCCAAAGGCGATGATTGACGACGATTTGCCGGTCGGTCGCCCCTCGAAGCGGGGATTGACGACATAATCGACCCCTGCGACAATCTCGGGCGTAATCTCGGAGAGGGTGCGGGGTGTCTTCTCGCCCGAGATATTGGCCGAAGTCGATACCAGGGGACGACCCAGCTTGCGGAGCAGGAGCTGGCAAAAGGCGTGATCCGGGACACGCACACCGAGTGTCCCCTCGTCGGGAATGAGGTTCTTCGCCACACCCACCGCACCGGGCAGGATGAGCGTCAGGGGCGATGTGGCCATCTCCATCACCTCGAAGGCGATGCCGGGGGCACGATTCACATAGCGCACAATCTCATCGGCCGAGGGGCAAAGGACGAGCATCGCGTGCTTGTTCTCGCTCTGCTTCAGGGCGTAGATGCGCTGCACGGCCTCCTCGTTCGTGGCATCGCAGCCGATGCCCCACACCGTATCGGTGGGATAGAGGATCAGGCCGCCCGCACGAAGCACCTTTACCGCTTCGTCCACCGCTGCCGCAAGCGCCGCATTGGGCTTGTTCTGCCCCCGATTTTGAGTTCTATTCTCTTGTCGCATAGCTTATTGTTTCGTTAATCCACGCTCCGCGGCCAGGCGCTCCATCAGGCCATAAGCCGCCTCGTATTCATTTGGAATCACGCCATCGAGGATGGCGTTTTTGATCTGCTCCTTGATTTCGCCAATCACCTGGCAGGGAGGGATTCCGTAGGTCTGCATGATGATTTCGCCCGTGATCGGGGGCTGGAAATTGCGGATGCGGTCGCGCTCCTCCAGGTCCTTCATCTTGTGGCGCACGAGCTCGAAATTCTTCAGGTAGCGCTGCACCTTCTCGTCAATGCCCGAGGTGATATCCGCCTCGCACAGCAGCATCAGCTTCTCGACATCGTCCCCCGCCTCAAACAGGAGACGGCGCACGGCCGAGTCGGTCACCAGATCCTCCGACAAGATGATCGGGCGCAGGTGCAGGAAGACCAACTTCTGCACGAACTTCATGTGCTCGTTCATCGGCAACTTCAGGCGGCGGAAGATGGCAGGCACCATCTTCGAACCGACCACCTCGTGGCCGTGGAACGTGAAGCCGATCTTCGGGTCGTAGCCCTTGCACTGCGGCTTGCCGACATCGTGCAGCACGGCGGCCCAACGCAGCCACAGATCATCCGATCGGCGCGCCACATTATCAACCACTTGGAGCGTATGGCGGAAGTTATCCTTATGGGCATGTTTGCCGCGCTTCTCGACCCCCTTCAAAGCCGACAGCTCGGGGAAGATCAGGGGCAGAAGACCCGACTTTTCGAGCAGCGTGAAGCCGATCGAGGGGACGGGCGAAAGGACAATCTTATTCAGTTCGGTGATGATTCTCTCACGCGAGACGATGTGGATGCGCTCGGCATTGCGACGAATCGCCTCGAAGGTCTCGTCGTCGATCGTAAAGCCGAGCTGCGAGGCGAACCGCACGGCGCGCATCATGCGCAGCGGATCGTCCGAGAAGGTGATATCGGGATCGCACGGGGTGCGGATCAGGCAATCCTCCAGATCCTCCATCCCGTAGAAGGGATCGACCAACTCCCCGAAACGCTCCTCCGAAAGGGACCAGGCGAGGGCATTGATCGTAAAGTCGCGGCGGCGCTGATCATCTTCGAGCGAACCGGCCTCGACCTGCGGTTTTCGCGAGTCGCGGCTATAGCTCTCACGGCGCGCACCGACAAACTCCACCTCCACCCCGTCGCGGGTGCGGAGCATGGCCGTACCGAAGGTTTTATAGACCGAAACCTTCGTGCGCAGTTCGCGCCCCAGCGCCTCGGCCAGCGCAATGCCGCTTCCGACGACCACCACATCGACATCGGTCGAGGGGCGGTGCAGGTAGTAATCGCGCACATAACCGCCAACGACATAAGCATCTACGCCCTGCTCCTTGGCGATACGGGCGATGCGGCGAAATATGGGATTCGAAAGTGGCACAGCGATTACTCTTTAAGCTGACGCTGATAGAGTTGCACGGTATTCTCCAGACCCAGATACAGGGCATCCGAGATCAGGGCATGGCCGATCGAGACCTCATCCGTCCAGGGGATGCGCTCGTGGTAGTAGGCGAGGTTTTCGAGCGAAAGATCGTGGCCCGCATTGAGCCCAAGGCCCTGCTTGCGCGCCTCCTCGGCAGCCGCTACAAAGGGGGCAACGGCCTCCTCACGCCCCTGCGGATAGAGGCGGGCGTAGCTCTCCGTATAGAGCTCCACGCGGTCGGCACCGCACGCCTTCGCACCGGCCACCATCACCGGATCGGGATCGACAAAGATCGAGACACGAATCCCCTTCTCGTGGAAGCGGGCCGTCACCTCGGTCAGAAATTCGCGGTTACGGATCGTATCCCACCCGGCATTCGAGGTGAGGGCATCGGGGGCATCGGGCACCAACGTCACCTGCGCCGGAACCACCTCCAGCACCAGGTCGATAAAGCTCTCGATCGGATTTCCCTCCACATTGAGTTCAGTCTGAATCTCGGCCTTGAGTTGGCGCACATCGTCGTAACGAATGTGGCGCGCATCGGGGCGCGGATGAACCGTGATGCCGTCGGCACCGAAACGCTCGATGTCGCGTGCAGCCTGCAGCACATCGGGGCAATTGCCGCCGCGCGAATTGCGCAAAACAGCAATCTTATTGATATTTACACTTAACTTTGTCACAATTTCGTTATATTTGCAGGGTAAAGTTACTCATTTTTTTGTTTCTAACGGATGAAAATCATACTTTTTTCCCGTCGAGGGCTCGCTTTTCAGGCCGAGGAGCTGAAACTCCTGCGGGAATCGATCGCCGAATTTGGATTCAACTGCGCTGTAAATGAGGAGTTTGCCGAAATTCTTCAGGAGAAAATCGGTTGGACGATTCCCCCAAAGGCTCAATACGGTGCAACGGTCGGGCACCAGACCGAGCCGGCCGTGTTGGTCTGCTACGGTGGTGACGGCACGCTGCTCGAGGGGGTACATCGCCTCGGCGAGGAGCAACTGCCCGTGGTGGGCATCAATGCCGGCCACCTGGGTTTCCTCACCTCCGACTCGCGCCAGGGGCTCAAGCGCATCTTCGCCGCCCTCAACGACGGGGAGCTGCGTTTCGAGGAGCGCTCGCTGATCGAGGTAGGCAGCAACCTCCCGACAAACGGTGACAGTCCGTTGGCACTCAACGAGTTCTCCGTACAGCGCAACGGTGCAGGCATGCTCTCCGTCGAACTCTATGTCGATGAAAAGATGGTCGCCACCTGCCACGGCGACGGCGTGATTGTCTCGACCCCCACCGGTTCGACCGCCTATTCGCTCAGCGCCGGAGGCCCGGTCGTAGCCCCCACCTGCGCCTGCTTTGTCATTACCCCCATCGCACCGCACAACCTCACGATGCGCCCCGTGGTCGTACCCGACACGAGCCGCATCCGCCTCAAGGTACAGGCGCGCCGTTCGGAGGCCTTCCTCACGCTCGACAACCGCTCCTACGCCGTGCCGAGCAACTGCGAATTTACGTTGCGGAAGGCCGAAAAGTCGATTTTTCTGGCCGTGCCACACAATATCTCTTTCTACGACACGTTACGCAATAAGATGATGTGGGGAATCGATATTCGCGGCTAAAAACGAAAACTTTACTCCGTAAAGTGTCGATTTTCATTTTTTATCCCTATATTTGCACCCTATTATGAGCATCGCAAAACCGATACCGCAACATGTTGCCATCATCATGGACGGCAACGGCCGTTGGGCCAAGCAACGAGGAAAGGAGCGTACCGAAGGCCACATCGCCGGTGTCGAGACGATCCGCACCACGCTGCGTGCCGCTATGAAAGAGGGGGTGCGCTACCTCACCTTCTACGCCTTCTCGACCGAAAATTGGGGTCGTCCGGCGGCGGAGGTCAATGCCCTGATGGAGCTTTTGTGCAAGAGCGTCATCTCGGAGACACCCGAGCTGAAGAAGCAGGGGGTATGCGTACGCACGATCGGCGATCGGAGCCGCTTCTCGGAGAAGGTGCAATACTACCTGAACCAGATCGAGCAGGAGACTCGCGAGGGTGACCGCCTGACGATGGTCCTGGCGCTCAACTACTCGTCGCGTGACGAGCTGCGCCGCGCCGTGCAGCACCTTTCGAAGCAGGTCGCCGAGGGGACACTGAAGCCCGAGGAGATCGACGAGAAGCGTATCTCGGAGAGCCTCGACACGGCCTTCATGCCCGATCCCGACCTGGTGATCCGCACCAGCGGCGAGCAGCGCCTGAGCAACTTCCTGATGTGGCAGGCCTCGTATGCCGAGTTCTACTTCCCCGAGGTGCTGTGGCCCGACTTTACGGAGGAGGAGTTCCACCGTGCACTGGAGGTTTACGCCTCGCGCGATCGCCGCTACGGATTGGTTAAGTAACGCATGCCCGAAAACCTGAAGAACGATTTTTTTACGAAATAGATGAACTATTTACACAAGATATCGGCCCTCGCCCTGGCGTTTATGACGCTGGCATGGCCCCTTGCAGCCCAGGAGCAGAGCTCCGAGCCGCAGGCCGATACGACTAAAGTCGAACGATACTTTGACGAGAATGCCCCCATGTTCCAAACCGCGGGTGGCAAGCAGCAACAATATTACATCCGCAAGGTCAATGTGCGCGGTTTGGAGCACCTGGATCCCGATCTGGTGAAGGCTTCGGCCGGCCTGGTGGATGGCGATTCGATCCTGCTGCCGAGCAACTTCATCTCGAACGTCATCTCGCGCCTGTGGAGTCAGCGCTACTTTGCCGACGTAAAGATCGGTGCCGAGATCGAGGGCGACAGCCTCGATCTGGAGGTCTTCCTCAAGGAGCGCCCGCGTGTCTTCAACTGGGAGTTCGAGGGTATCTCGACCGGTAAGAAGAAGGATATCATGGAGAAGCTCCAGCTGCGCCGCAACAGCGAGCTCTCGGATTACATCCTCGACAAGAATGTCAAACTCATCAAGGAGTATTGGAGCGAGAAGGGTTTTCGTAATGCTCAGGTAAACTACCGCATCGAGCAAGATTCAGTGCGCGACCAATATGCCAATGTCATCTTCGAGATCGACCGCGGCGAGCGTGTAAAGATCGGCCGGATCAACTTCACGGGCAACGAGGTCTTCGACGACAAGCGCCTGCGCCGCTCCTTCAAGAAGACCCACCAGAAGTCGATCAACTTCTTCAAGAGCACCCGCCTCAAGGACAAGGAGTATGAGGAGGACAAAGACCTGCTGATCGACTTCTACAACTCGAAGGGTTATCGCAACGCCCACATCCTGAAGGATTCGATCTACGAGTACGAGCCGAACCGCCTGGCCGTGGATATCGACCTCTCGGAGGGTAACAAATACTACATCCGCGATATTTCGTGGGTCGGCAACTCGGTCTACTCGACCGAGCAGCTGCAGAACATGTTTGCCGTGAAGAAGGGCGACACCTACGATAAGAAGTCGATGCACAAGCGCCTCGGTATCGGCAAGGAGGAGAACCCCGAGGATATGTCGATCAAGTCGCTCTACCAGAACAGCGGTTACCTCATGTCGCAGATCGAGCCTGCCGAGACGATCATCGGCACCGACTCGATCGACCTGGAGCTGAAGATCTTCGAGGGTAAGCAGTTTACGATCAACGACGTAGGCATCACGGGTAACGTGCGCGTGGACGACGAGGTGATTCGTCGTGAGCTCTACACCCGCCCGGGCGAGCTGTACGACCGCTCGATGCTCATGCAGACGATCCGTATGCTCGGCTCGATGGGTCACTTCAACCCCGAGGCGATCATGCCCGACATCAAGCCCGTATCGAACGAGCTGGTGGATGTGAATTGGCCGCTCGAGGAGCAGGCCTCCGACCAGTTCAACATCGCCGGCGGTTGGGGTTCGGGTACCTTCGTAGGTTCGGTAGGTATCACCTTCAACAACCTCTCGATCAAGAACGCCTTCAAGAAGGGTGCATGGCGCCCCTATCCGATGGGCCAGAACCAGCGCCTGTCGATCAACGCCCAGACGAACGGTACCTACTACAAGGCCTTCTCGTTCTCCTTCACCGACCCCTGGCTCGGTGGTAAGAAGCCCAACTCGTTTACCATTTCGGCCCACATCTCGGAGCAGAACAACGCCTACTACGTTTGGCAGACTTCGACGATGCACTTCCGCACCTATGGTCTGGCTGTCGGCCTGGGTAAGCGTCTGAATTGGCCCGACCCCTACTTCACCTTCTACGGTGAGGCAAGCTACGAGCGCTACGACCTGAAGAACTGGTCGTCGTTCATCATGCGCAACGGTGCGGCCAACCTCTTCTCGCTGAAGTTTGTCTTGAGCCGCAACTCGGTCGATCAGCCGATCTACCCCCGTCGCGGTTCGGATATCAGCCTCTCGGTACAGTTCACGCCCCCCTACTCGGCGTGGGATGGCAAGGATTACTCCGACCCCACGATGAGCGACAAGGATCGCTACAGCTGGATCGAGTACCACAAGTGGCAGCTCAAAGGCCAGTGGTTCCAGGCCCTGACTACGAATCAGAAGCTCGTCCTGATGCTCAAGGCCGAGATGGGTTACCTGGGTAACTACAACAAGTATAAGGTATCGCCCTTCCAGCGCTTCGAAGTCGGCGGTGACGGTATGTCGGGTTACAACATCTACGGTATCGACATTATCGCCATGCGCGGTTACGAAGATGGCGCCCTCGATCCGGTGGACGAGTACTACTCGGTGGCCTATAATAAATATACGGCCGAGTTGCGCTACCCCGTGATCCTGAAGCCCTCGTCGCAGATCTATGTGCTGGGCTTCCTCGAGGGTGGTAACGCCTTCAACTCGTGGAAGTCGTTCTCGCCCTTCAAGATCAAGCGTTCGGCCGGTGTCGGTGTACGCCTCTACCTCCCCGTGGTGGGTATGCTCGGTATCGACTGGGGTTACGGCTTCGATCCCCCGGCAGGCTCGACCGCCAAGAGCGGCTCGCAGTTCCACTTCGTGATGGGTCAGCAGTTCTAATTTAGAATTAAAAATTAAGAATTAAGAATTAAAGATTCAGGACTGCGTGTTGTAGTAAAGTGAAACAACACAATAAAACAACCTTACGCGCGTTATCTATATAGGTATGCTTCTTGCAACCGACAGAAAACGAACGAATGAACCTTAAAAGATGAGAAAAGGGATGAAAAAGATGGTATTAACGCTGGCGCTGGTACTCGTAGGTGCTGCCGCCATGGCACAGAACTGCATCGTAGTAAATAGCGAGAAGGTCTTCAAGTCGATCGCCGCCTACAACACGGCCATCGAGGAGCTCGACAACCTGGCCAAGAACTACCAGGAGTGGGTAGATGCCAAATTCGAGGAGGTGGAGAAGCTCTACAACAGCTACCAGCAGCAGAAGGCTTCGCTCTCGGCCACGACCCGCCAACAGTGGGAGGAGGTGATCCTCGAGAAGGAGCAGCAGGCTAACCAGTACCAGGAGGAGCTCTTCGGTCAGGAGGGTACGCTGATGAAGCAGCGCGTGGAGAAGATCAAGCCGATCCAGGAGAAGGTCTTCGCCGCCATCGAGGCCTACGCCAAGCAGGTAGGTGCCGATGTGGTGATCGACTCGTCGAACAACCCCACCCTGCTCTACCGCTCGGCTGCCGTAGATCGCACCGATGCGGTGATTGCAGCCCTGAAATAAGCAACTAAAATTCATCAAATAATTAACTGAAAAACAACAACATGAAAAACGCACTCAAACTGACGCTCGCACTCGCTATGATGCTGAGTTGCACGACGCTCTTCGCCCAGAAATTCGGCCGCATCAACTCGCAGGAGGTGATGCTCGCCATGCCTGAGACGACCGAGATGCAGACCAAGCTGCAGGCCGTAGCCAAGGATTGGGAGGAGAACCTCGAGACGATCAACGTCGAGTTTAACAACAAGCTGCAGGACTTCCAGAAGAACCTCAACTCGCTCTCGGATGCTGCCCGCCAGATCAAGGAGAAGGAGCTGAACGACCTGCGCCAGCGCGGTACCGAAATGCAGCAGATGGCTCAGCAGGATCTCGCCAAGCAGGAGCAGGAGCTGATGACCCCGATTATCGAGAAGGCCCAGAACGCCATCAAGGCAGTGAGCAAGGCCGGTGCCTTCACGGCGATCTTCGAGACCGGTTCGCTGGTTTACTTCGATGAGGCTACGCTTACGGATATCACGCCGCTCGTAAAGAAGGAGCTGGGTATCACGGAGACCCCGGCTGCCAACTAAGCGGTTCGCAAAATCGATTTGAACGACCACCTTTCGGGTGGTCGTTTTTTTTGATGGATATGCGAGGTTTTTTACCAAATAATATGTACTTTTGCACAATTCGTTGTACTAAACAACGGAATTTCTATAACAAAACTTCGCATTTATGAAAGCATTGAAAATTGGTAACCTCCTGGCGCAACTACCCATCGTGCAGGGAGGTATGGGCGTAGGTATCTCGATGTCGAGATTGGCCTCTGCCGTAGCCAACGAGGGCGGTGTCGGGGTAATCTCGGCAGCCGGACTGGGGTTGGTATACAAGGATTATTCACCCGACTTCGACAAGGCAACGCTTTGGGGACTGAAGGAGGAGATTCGCAAGGCGCGCGAGGCCTCGCGTGGTAAAGGGGGACTGATTGGCGTGAACATCATGGTCGCCATGACCAACTTTGCCAACCTGGTAAAGACGGCCATCAGCGAAAAGGTCGATATCATCTTCTCGGGCGCGGGGCTGCCGCTCAGCCTCCCCACATTCCTCACCGAGGGGGCTACGACCAAGCTCGCCCCGATCGTCTCCTCGGCACGCGCCCTGAAGGTGATCTGCCGCAACTGGATCGGCAAGTACGGCTATGTACCCGATGCGGTGGTGGTCGAGGGTCCCAAGGCGGGCGGACACCTCGGATTCGCGCGCGAACAGATCGAAGATCCGGCCTACAGCCTCGAGCAGCTTGTCCCCGAGGTCGTGGCCGCCGTGCGCGAGATCGAGCAGGAGCACGGTCGCAAGATTCCCGTCATCGCCGGCGGCGGCATCTACACGGGGGAGGATATTTACAACATCATGCAACTCGGGGCTGACGGCGTGCAGATGGGTACACGCTTCGTGGCTACCGAGGAGTGTGACGCATCGGATGGCTTCAAGCAGGCCTATATTGATGCCAAAGAGGAGGATATCGAGCTGATCCAGAGCCCGGTCGGGATGCCCGGACGAGCCATCCATAACTCCTTCCTGCAGAAGGTCAAAGAGGGGCTGAAGCATCCGAAGAGTTGCCCCTTCCACTGCATCAAAACCTGCAAGGTCGAGGAGTCGCCCTACTGCATCATGACGGCCCTCTTCAACGCCTTCCGCGGGCAGTTGGAGCACGGCTACGCCTTCTGCGGCTCGAACGCCTGGCGCACGGAACGCATCATGCAGGTCAGGGAGCTCATCGAGGGGTTGAAGGAGGAGTTCCGATCGGCAAGGGCCAAATTCGGCGAATAACTCCTCGCCGAAACAGGGTTAAAAAAAGGCGACCTTCGGGCCGCTTTTTTTGTGCAAAAAAATCTCAAATAATTTGCCAAAAGATCGCGCGTTTTTTACTACCTTTGTCATGTTGTATTGACTGCTCGGAACAGATTTTCGGAATCCAACGCCAGGAGTCGTGATAATCAACGCTTTACAAAGAAAAATAAATAAAACGCGATATGGGACTTTTCTCTTTAACTCAAGAGTTGGCGATTGACCTTGGAACGGCCAATACGCTCATCATTTACAACGGTCAGGTCGTCGTGGACGAGCCGTCGATCGTTGCCGTCGATGCCCACACCGGTTCACTGAAGGCCGTGGGTAAAAAGGCACAGCAGATGCACGAACGCACCAACCCGGGTATCAAGACGATCCGCCCGCTCAAGAGCGGTGTGATTGCCGACTTTAACGCCACGGAGCTGATGCTGCGCAGCATGATCAAGATGGTCAAGACCTCTGGGTCGCTGTTCTCGCCCTCGCTGCGCATGGTAATCTGCATCCCGTCGGGTTCGACCAACGTCGAGATTCGCGCCGTGCGCGACTCGGCCGAGCGCGCCGGTGGCCGTGAGGTCTTCATGATCTACGAGCCGATGGCTGCCGCCCTGGGTGCCGGTATCGATGTGGAGGCTCCGGAGGGTAACCTAATTATCGACATCGGCGGTGGTACGTCGGAGATCGCCTGCATCTCGTTGGGCGGTATCGTATGCTCGGAGTCGATCGACGTAGCCGGCGATGTATTCACGGCCGACATTCAGGCCTATGTTCGCCAGCAGCACAACATCCGCATCGGTGAGCGCACGGCCGAAGCCATCAAGTGTGCCATTGGTGCCGCCATCCCCGATATGGAGGAGGAGCCCGAGGACTTCAAGGTGACCGCTCCGAACATGCTGACGGCACTGCCGCAGACCGTGGAGCTCTCCTACAGCGAGATCGCCTACGCCCTCGACAAGTCGCTCGTGAAGCTCGACGATGCACTGATGAAGGTGCTGGAGTCGATGCCGCCCGAGCTCTACACCGACATCGTGAAGAACGGTATCTACCTGGCAGGTGGTGGTGCCCTGATCAAGGGTCTGGATCGCCGCCTGCACGAGAAGACGGGCATTCCGGTTCACATCGCCGAGGATCCGTTGCGTGCCATCGTTCGCGGTACGGGTATCGCCCTGAAGAACATGAACAACTTCTCGTTCCTGATCAAGGGATAAACAAGCGATAAACGAATTGCGGGCCCGGCGGCTCGCAATTCTTATTAAAGTTGCCGTTTAAGAATCATGCGCCGATTAGTCGAATTCATCCGTAGTATCTATGTGGTGGTGCTCTTCGTTTTGCTGGAGATTGCCGCCGTGAGCTACTATGCCCGCTCGACGGCCTACACCGAGGCGCGTCTGTTGGCGCGCACGAACAGCATGGTGGGCGGGCTGAACAAGCTGGTGACCGACATCGGTAACTTCTTCCTGCTCGGCCGCGAAAACCGCGCCCTCACGGCACGCATCGCCACGCTCGAGGAGGAGCTGGCCCGCTACCGCGAAGCGGATGAGGCGGGTAAGCTGAAGGTGGAGCTGCGCACAATGGGCGAATCGAAGTACCGCATGACCGAGGCGGCCGTGGTGAGCAACACGGTGGGGCGCGCCCACAACTACATCACGCTGAACCGCGGTGGTGCCGACGGCATCACGAACGGCATGGGTGTCATCACCCCCGATGGGGCCATTGCCGGCTATGTGGTCGATTACTCGGAGCACTACGCCGTGGCC
Organism: Alistipes sp.; assembly: GCA_017624955.1. Lineage (GTDB taxonomy): Bacteria > Bacteroidota > Bacteroidia > Bacteroidales > Rikenellaceae > Alistipes. Next base: position 7,377 of record JAGAMA010000029.1, on the reverse strand, counting down.
GTGTCGATCCTCAACCCCGTCTTCCGCGGCAGTGGAACGCCCGAGGGGACTGCCTACCAGGGTGCCATTCGTTGGGATGGCAAGAATCCCCACTTCGTCACGCTCGAGGGGCTTTCGAAGTATGCCGAGCCGGCGGTTGGGCAGAAGGTCTTCTCGACCGGATTTGAGAGCTACTTCCCCGCAGGGCTGCTCATCGGCACGATCGAAAGCGCCACGCTCGACCAGGTGGGCACGACCTACACGGTACGCGTACGCCTGGCAGCCGATCTCTCGGCCATGAACAACCTGGTTATCATCGAAAACCTCGACCACCAGGAGATCAACGACCTCCAAAGCAGCGAGGTGATCAAAAACCTTGAAATGAACTAAACCATGCACCACGTTCCCGCCTACATACTGCTCTTCATCGCACTCAGCCTGGTGCAGATCTTCCTGCTCAACAACCTCGTTGTGGGGAGTTTCCTCTGCCCGCTGATCTATGTGGCCTTTCTGATCCTGATGCGCCTCGACACGATGCCGATCGTCATGCTGGCCTGCGGCCTTGCAATGGGTACGCTGATGGACCTGACGATGGGCGTGGCCGGCATCAACACGATCGCCACGTTGCTCATCGCCTTCCTGCGCCCGACACTGATTCGCCTTGTTTCGCCCCGCGAGGAGTGGCGCGACGACGGCATTCCGTCGCCCGAACGCATAGGAACGTCTCTCTTCTGGAGCTACCTTGTCGTGATGGTGTTGCTGCACCACACGGTCTTCTTTACGCTCGAGGCCCTCTCGTGGGGTCATCTGCTGCGCACCGTGGCCCGCATTCTCACAAGCAGCGCCGCCACGATCCTGCTCGTATGGCTCACCGAGCGCCTCTTCACCGCTAAAATCTCGGCCCGCGCATGATCGATCGTAACGAAGGTTTCGTCCGCATGCGCACGCTGCAGCTCATCGTGCTGTTGATCTTCACGATGCTCATCGGGCGTGTCGCCTACATCCAATTCTTCAATGCCGACTACAAGCGCGGTGCTGCACGCAACGTGATGCGTGTCGATGTGCAGTATCCGCCGCGTGGCGAGATCTTCGACCGTCGAGGCGAGTACCTCGCCCAAAGCCGCGAGTGCTACGACCTGATGGTGGTCTACCGCGACATGGACAAGGAGGGCTTCGACACGATGCGCCTGTGTCAAATCCTTGATATGCAGCCGCGCCGCCTGAAGCAACGCCTGAACGATGCACGTCTCTATCCCCGCGCCCCGCAGCGCGTGGCGAACTACGTTTCGAAGGAGGAGAAGTTGCGCCTCGATGCCGAGGGATTCCGCGGTTTCTACACCGTGAGCCGCACCGTGCGCCACTATCCGCTGCATGTCGGCGGTAACCTGCTGGGGCACCTCTCGGAGGTGAGCCAGAGCTACCTGGACCGCCACCCCGAATACAGCAAGGGCGACTACGCCGGTATCGGCGGCCTGGAGTCGGCCTATGAGGTGGAGCTGCGCGGTAAGAAGGGCGTGAAGATCATGGAGCGTGACCCGCGCGGAGCGATCAAGGGCTCCTACATGGATGGTCTCTACGACTCGCTGCCCGAGTCGGGTCGCTACCTTACGAGCACGATCGATGCCCGCCTGCAGCGCCTCGGCGAGGAGCTGATGGCCGGCAAGGTGGGTGCCGCGGTGGCCATCGAACCCTCGACGGGCGAGATCCTGATGATGGTCTCCTCCCCCACGTTCGACCCCGAGGAGTTGGTGGGTCGTGAGCGTGGCAACAACTACATCCGCCACCTGAACAACAAGCGCAACCCGATGTTCAACCGCGCCGTGAAGGGTAAGTATCCCCCGGGATCGACCTTCAAGCTGGTGCAGGGTCTGATTGGTCTGCAGGAGGGGGTTCTGAAGCCCTCCGACCTCCACCCCTGCCACGGCGGTTACAAGATCGGACGCGGTGTCGCCTGCCATGCGCACGCCTCGCCGGCCGACCTGCGCTTTGCCATCGCTACCTCGTGCAACGCCTACTTCTGCTACGTCTTCCGCGATATTTTGGAGAACCCGAAATACGGCAGCATCAAGAAGGGCTACGAGGTGTGGTACGACTATGTGAAGAGCTTCGGCTTCGGCCGCCAGCTCGAGTCGGACTTCCTGGACGAGAACCGCGGCTATGTGCCCACGCGCGAGTTCTACGACCGTGTCTATCGCAATTCGTGGAATTCGCTCACGGTGCTCTCGCTCTCGATCGGTCAGGGCGAGTTGGGCTGTACGCCCCTGCAGATGGCCAACCTGGCTGCGATCATCGCCAACCGCGGTTACTACTACATCCCCCACATCGTCAAGGCAGTCGAGGGGGCCGATTCGCTCGATCGCCGCTTCTACGAGAAGCAGTACACAAAGGTCGATCCGAAGCACTTCGAGCCCATCGTGGAGGGTATGTGGCAGGGCGTAAACGTGGGTGGTACTTCGACCCAGGCGCGCCTCGAGGGGTATGACGTGTGCGGTAAGACGGGTACGGCCCAGAACCCGCGCGGTAAGGACCACTCGACCTTCCTCTCGTTTGCCCCGAAGGATAACCCGAAGATCGCCATCTCGGTCTATGTCGAGAATGGTGGTTTCGGTGCTTCGGCCGCACTGCCCATCGCCAGCCTCCTGGAGGAGCTCTACCTGACGGATACGATCCGTCGTCCCGAGCTGCTGAAACGCATCAAGGATATGAAAATTTACTACCCGGCCTATGACAAGTAATCGCACAGGATCACTCTTTAGCGGTGTAGACCGCTGGACGGTGCTGTTCTACGCACTGATCGTCTTGGTCGGCTGGTTCTCGATTGCGGCCGCCACCTACGACGAGACGGTGCCGCACGTCTTCTCGTTTGCCCACTTCTACATGAAGCAGGTGGTGTGGATCGCCGTGGCGGCTGTGGTGGCGATCACGGTGCTCCTGATCGACGACCGCTACTACCACATGTGGGCCTACCCGGCCTACATCATCGGCCTCTTGCTGCTGCTCTCGACACTCGCCATCGGCAAGGAGATCAACGGTGCCAAGGCGTGGATTTCGTTTGGTTCGTTCAATGTGCAACCCGTTGAGTTTGCGAAGATTGCAACGGCGCTTGCCATGGCGCGCCTCATGAGCGAATACACCTTCTCGATCTCGCGCCTCGGCGACCTGGTGAAGGTGGCCATGCTGCTTGCCGTGCCGCTGCTGATCATCGTCCTGCAGAACGATACGGGCTCGGGATTGGTGCTCGGCTCGTTCCTCTTTGTGCTCTACCGCGAGGGTCTGAACAAGTGGCTCTGCCTCCCCTTCCTGATGCTTGCCTCGCTCTTTATCGCCTCGTTCCTGCTCTCGCCCCTGGCGCTGCTTCTGCTGCTGATCGGGCTCTACACCTTCTCGGAGGTGATGATGAGTGGCGAGGTGCGTTCGCGCATTATCTTCGTGGCCTCGCTGCTGCTCGGCGCTATGGTGCTGATGGTGCTCACGGGGCTTTTGTTCGACGAGGGGTTGAGCTTCTACGCCTCGCTGCTGATCGTCTCGCTCACGGCTGCCGTGGGGTTGGCGATCTACGCCCTGCGCTTCAAGATCGCCCACACCTTCATCACCCTGGCACTCTACATCGGCTCGGTCTTCTTCCTGCTCTCGGTCGAGCAGGTCTTCAACGCCTTAGAGCCGCACCAGCAGAACCGCATTCTGAGCTTTATGGGCATCGTCAACGACCCGGCAGGTGCCGACTATAACGTCAATCAGTCGAAGATCGCCATCGGCTCGGGCGGCCTCTTCGGCAAGGGCTTCCTGCAGGGCACGCAGATTAAGTACGGCTTTGTCCCTGAGCGACATACCGACTTCATCTTCTGCACCGTGGGCGAGGAGTGGGGCTTCCTCGGCACGTTCACGATCCTCACGCTCTTTGCCTGCCTGATCCTGCGCCTGATGAAGATGGGCGAACGGCAGGAGGAGCCTTTCGGCCGCATCTACTGCTACTGCGTGGCTTCGATTCTGCTGTTCCACGTCCTGGTCAATGTCGGCATGACCATCGGCCTGATGCCCGTGATGGGTATTCCGCTGCCCTTTATGAGCTATGGTGGCTCGTCGCTCATCGCCTTCACGATCCTGCTCTTTATCGCCATCCGCCTCGATGCCTCGACCCGCCATTTCGGCCTGAATAAGATATAAAGAAGAGGAAAGAGGAAAGAGCGAAGAGCAAAGAGAGAGAAGAGAGAGAAGAGAGAAAGGGCGGAAAGGGAAAAATAGTTAGAATTCGAGAAAGGGGAGCTAAAGGGGCTAACGCTCAAATTACGAAACGAATAGCAAAAAGATGATTTTTGCTATTTTTTTTGCTTTTTTGGCACACAATGTCAATTAAATAGGCTATCTTTGTACCCTTAAGTGCAAACTAAACAGCGACCTATAGGACCTATAAGACCTATAGGCCCTTAATGACGACTAAAAACTCATTAAATAAAAACCAATAAACAACAAACAAAATGATCAAAAAGATGATGACGGAGGCTTACGAGGCCCCCATGGTAGAGGTGCTCGACATCGCTGTTGAGCAGGGTTTTGCCACGAGCAATGGCGACGGCAGCGAAATTGAGCCCGGCACGGGCGAAGATTGGCCTGAAATGTAATTAAAAGATGAATCAAACCATGAAGATTTTTAAGACTTTTATGTGCCTTGCAGCAGTTGCAATGGCATTTACGGGTTGCTCGACGGATGAGTTCGAAGATGTTGCAGCATCGAAGAATCAGACCATTTCGTTTTCGAGCGTAGTAACGCGTACCGCTTTCGGCGAGCCTACTGAGAATAGCTACCCCACCTTGTGGACGGGCAATGAAACGGTCAAAATCGGTCTCAACAATGCAACCAAGGACAGCAAGTCGGCTCAGGCAACCGTTACCGCTTCGGAGGATGGCAAGACGGCTACTTGGACGGCCGAGATTGAGGATGATAAGAGCGGTAGCTACACGCTTTACGCGCTTTGCCCTGCATCGGCTTACCTTTCGACCCAGAAAGATGGTTGGGGCGTAACGATTCCCGTAGAGCAAACGCCGAGTGAGAAATCGTGTGATGAGGCAGCGCAGATCATTATTGCCAAAAGCGCAACTACAACCGAACTTCCCACGAGCGTCGAGATGCACTTCAAGCACCTGACCGCTTATGGTAAACTGACGCTGAAGAATCTGAATCTTGGCGATGCTAAGGTACAGAGCATCGTACTGACGGCTGAGGATTTTATTGTTGGTCGCTTCAACTACGACTTCGAGTCGAATGAGGTTTCCAACAATTCGGGTAGCACGACACTGACCATTAAAACCGACAAGACCGAGGATGTTTGGTTCGCCATTCGTCCCTGCAACCTGGCTACCAGCGCGCTGACAGTTGTTGTAGCGACTGACAAGGGTACCTTCACGAAGGAGGTAGAGGTTCCCGAGGGTTGCGAGTTTAAGGCAGGTGTGATTGCCAACATGGCGATTAATATGGAGGGGGTCTCGATTGAAGGTCCCGTAATCTACAACAAGCTGACCGATGTAGCCAACCTGACCGCAGGTGATCAGGTAATCATCGCTGCTGCTGATTATGATTTCGCAATCAGCACCACGCAGAACAACAACAACCGCGCCCAGACGGCTATCACAAAGAGCGAGGATGGTTCCTACATCGCTGACCCGAGCTCGGCCGTTCAAATCTTCACGGTTGAAACCGGTACGGTTGCTGGCTCCTATGCATTCAACACGGGCAGTGGCTATATCTATGCCGCCAGCTCGGGGAGCAACTACCTGAGAACGCAAGCCTCTTTGGATGGTAACGCGTCGTGGAAGGTTTCGGTAAATGATGGCGTAGCAACTATTGTTGCTCAGGGTAGCAATACGCGTAGCACCCTGCAATACAATCTGAACAGCACGATTTTCAGTTGCTACGGCAGCGCTTCGCAAAAAGCAGTTGCCATTTACTACATTGACGGCATCACCAAGGAGGCTCTTGCTACGCCCGTAGTAACTGGCGAGGCTGAGGGCACGACCATCACGCTGTCGTGGGAGGCCGTTGCCAATGCCGCCAGCTATATTGTATCGTGCGATGGTCAGAGCTATACGACCACCGAGACGACCTATTCGCTGGAGGGTCTGGATCCCGGCACGGAGTACACGATCTCGGTAGTGGCTGTTCCCAATGATACGGAGACCTATAACAACTCCGAGGCTGGTATCGTTACGGTAAAAACGGAGGGTTCGATGGTATATACCTCGCTCAGCGACATTATCGCTGCAAGCGAAGAGGGCACCTACAATATCGAGAATGTAACCGTAGTTGCTATCGGCGCAAATTGCAGCCTTATTAAGGGTAGCGACGATGCATTCTTGTATGTGTACAACACGGTGCTTTCGGATAATGGCACGAATGTCAAGGTTGGCGATGTAGTCACGATTGAGGGTGCAACCACCACATCCTATAACGGCAAACGCCAGCTTACATCGTATAACTCCTGCAAGATCAATTCGTCATCGGCTTATACGCATCCGACTGCGACTGTATTGGATAGCACTATCTTTGAGGAGAACTTCAGCATGTATGACAGTACGTTCCCCGTCGGTCGATATGTAGAGTTTGAGGGTGCTTTCTCATTCACTAGTGGCAAATACTACAACATTACGGTAGAGGGTCTTTCGAAGACGCTTGCCCTCGTTGCGCCTTATATGGATATCACGGCATGGAGCGGTAAGAACATCAAGGTAACCGGCTATTCGCTGTACGGCCAACAATACTACGCTTACTTTATCGCCACCAACATTGAGTTGGTAGAAGATGAGGAACCCGGTGACGACGGTGCTAATAATGTCGAGGAGACCAGCATTAGCAATTGGGCTACCGCCCTTGGCTTTGGTGGAACTACAACAACTCTTGATAACGCCAATGGTTACGCATATGGTTCGTTTACTCTCACATTTGACAAAGGCACCAACACGAGCTGCCCTGCCTACAACAAAGATAACACCATTCGCGTTTATAAAGGTTCTACAATGACCATTAGCAGCGAGAAGACTATCACCAGTGTTAAATTCACATGCTCAACGACTACTTACATTGGTTATAATGTATCGGCCAATACTGGAGAGTACGCAGTGTCTGGCAATATCGGCACTTGGACTGGTTCAAGCAATTCGATAACTTTTGCAAATGGCACGGATCAGAATGTACAAATGCGCATAACCTATATAGAGGTTACCTACGCCGAATAATCCTATAACACCGATTTTTCACAACAACCACTCTCACAAAGGGTGGTTGTTTTTTTTGTGGGGCAAAGAGAGTAAAGGAGATTAAAGGGAGAGGAAAGAGGAAAGAGGAAAGTGGAGAGAGGAAAGAGGAAAGAGGAAAAGGGAACTAAAGGAAGCTAAATGCGAGAAAGG
>JAGAMA010000028.1 GCA_017624955.1 Alistipes sp. | reverse complement strand
CTCTTTAACCCACCTTCGGTGGCTTGACTTTGCTCCGGCTCGGCATCACGCAAGCGTGTGCGCTCGCCCTAATCGCAAAGTTATCTCTTCGCTCTTTCCTCTTTCCTCTTTCCTCTTTGCTCTCTCCTCTTGCCTCTTTCCTCTTTTTTTGTTATTTTTGTCCAAAATAACCCGATCTTAAGGATGAATATACTCGATTTAATCGTCTGCGTGGTGTTGCTTGCTGCACTTATTAACGGCTGGCGGCGCGGTTTTATTTTGCAACTCTGCTCCTTGGTGGCGGTAGTGGCGGCCATCTTTCTGGCCTCGCACTACGGTGCGGAGGCGGGGGCGATGCTCCGCCTCGATGCGCAATATGCCGAGGCAGGCGGCTTTGTGGTCGTGCTCTTGGTGGCGGTGCTGCTGATCGGTGTGGCGGCCCGTCTGGTGCGCAAAATCTTCCACTTTGCCGGCTTCGGCTTTGTGGATGTGCTGCTCGGCATTGTCGTTGCTGCGGCGAAATACCTCCTGCTGCTCAGCCTGGCCTTTGCCGCCTTCGAAAAGATAAACATCAACTATTCGCTCCTCTCGAAGGAGAAGATCGAGGCCTCGAAGGGCTACGAGCCGGTGCGCAACCTCTCGCGGCAGATCCTGCCCTTTGTCGATTGGCTGGGTGACGAGGTGGAAAAATTACACAAGGAGTAACGATGGCAGAGAACTACTTTACGGGTGTCGTGGTGCGTGCCACGGGTAGCTGGTACGAGGTGCTGAGCGGTGGCGAGCGCCTGCAATGCCGCATTCGCGGTAAGCTGCGCCTGAAGGGGGTGCGCTCGACCAATCCGGTCGTGGTGGGCGATGAGGTGAGCTGCCTGACGGATGAGCAGGGGAGCCACATTATCATCGACATCACGCCCCGCCGCAACTATGTGATTCGTCGTGCCTCGAACCTCTCGAAGGAGTCGCACATCATCGCGGCCAACATCGACCAGGCGCTGTTGCTCGTCACGCTGCGCCAACCCGAGACGGCGTGGGAGTTCGTGGATCGTTTCCTGGTGACCTGCGAGGCGTACAAGATTCCCGTGGTGATCCTTCTGGCCAAGAGCGACTTGCAGGAGCGCGAAGAGGTGGACTTTTTCCGTGCGACCTACGAGCCGATCGGCTACCGCGTGGTCGAGGTTTCGGCCGTGACGGGCGAGGGTGTGGAGGAGGTGCACGACCTCCTGGTGGGGCGCACGACGCTCCTTTCGGGCAACTCGGGAGTCGGCAAATCGACCCTCGTGCAACGCATCGATCCCACGCTCGACATCCGCACGGGCGATATCTCCGAGAGCCACCACAAGGGTCGCCATACGACCACCTTCTCGACCATGTACCCCCTCTCGGAGGGAGGTGCGCTGATCGACACGCCGGGCATCAAGGGCTTCGGCCTGATCGACATCGAGGAGGAGGAGCTGTGGCACTACTTCCCCGAGATGATGCACTACGGTCGCGAGTGCCGTTTCTACAACTGCACCCACACCCACGAGCCGGGTTGTGCCGTGGTGGCGGCCTTGGAGGCGGGCGAAATCTCGCCGATGCGCTACGAAAGTTACCTCAAAATGATGGACGACGATGACAAATATCGCAAATAATATCCCTGCCCTGCCGACCGAGGAGCGTTCGCTCACCTGGTATCGTGAGCGGATCGACTACCTCGCAACCTTTATGACCGAGGAGCGTTTCTCGCTCTTCGAGCAGACCCTCTCGATGCGCACGACCTACCTCACGATCCTCACCGAGAATACCTTCCATCCGCACAATGCGGCGGCGTTGATTCGCCATTGCGAGGCCTTTGGCGTGCAGCGCATGCACACGATCGAGACCCGCTGCCAGTTCGACCCCTCGCAGAATATTTCGCGCGGGTCGGATCGCTGGTTGAACCTCGTGCGCCACAGCTCCACCTCGGAGGCACTGTCGGCCCTCAAGGCCGAGGGCTACCGCTTAGTGGCCACCACGCCCCACCGCGAGAGCTGCACGCCCGAAACCTTCGATGTAAAGAAGGGTAAGTTTGCCCTGATCTTCGGCACGGAGCATGCCGGTATTTCGGACGAGGCGATGGCAGCGGCCGATGAGTACCTGCGCATCCCGATGTGCGGCATGGTCGAGAGCCTCAATGTCTCGGCCTCGGCGGCGATTCTGATCTACCAGCTCGCCCAGCGTATCAGGGCGCAGGTCGAGGGGTGGCAACTCTCGGAGGAGGAGCAGACACGCCTGCTCTATGATTGGACACGCCTCAGCGTGAAGGATGCAGGGCGTATCTTGGAACGAAAATTTGGCTTGTAATGAATATCTTACGCAAACAATTCCTGGCCCATGTGGGGCAGACCTCGCCCTCGCCGATGTTGGTCGAGGTGGAGCGTGCCGAGGGGGTCTTCTTCTACACCCCCGAAGGGAAGCGCTACTATGACCTGATTGCCGGTGTTTCGGTGAGTAACGTGGGGCATGCCAATCCGGCGGTTGTGAAGGCCGTGCAGGAGCAGGCGGCCAAGTATATGCATGTGATGGTCTATGGCGAGCTGGTCGAGACACCCCAGGTGCGCTATGCCAAGCTCCTGGCCGACCACCTGCCTGCGGATATCGACAGCATCTATTTCCTCAACTCGGGTGCCGAGGCGGTCGAGGGGGCGCTGAAATTGGCCAAACGATTTACGGGTCGCACGGAGTTGATCTCGATGCGGCGCGCCTACCACGGCTCGACCCACGGGGCGATGAGCATGATGGGCCAACCCGAGGGGGAGGAGTGGAAGCAGGCCTTCCGCCCCCTGTTGCCCGACACGAAGGCGATCGAATTCAACGATTTCGAGGCGCTGGCCGAGATCTCGGAGCGCACGGCGTGTGTGCTGGTCGAGCCGATTCAGGGCGAGGCGGGAGTGCGCCTCCCTGTGAAGGGGTATCTGGAGGCGTTGCGCCGTCGTTGCGACGAGGTGGGTGCACTGCTCATCTTCGACGAAATCCAGGTCGGTATGGGGCGCACGGGTGCGATGTTTGCCTCGACACGGCTGGGTGTTACGCCCGATATCATTTGCCTGGCCAAGGCCCTCGGAGGCGGCATGCCGCTCGGAGCTTTTGCCGCGCGCCACGAAATCATGGATACGCTCCAAACCAACCCCGTGCTGGGGCATATCACCACCTTCGGCGGCCATCCCGTATGCTGTGCGGCGGGCTTGGCGGCGATGGAGTACCTGCTGAACAACAACATCTTGGCCGAGGTTGAGACCAAGGGCGAGTTGTATGAGTCGCTCCTCAAGGGGCATCCTGCCGTGCAGGAGATTCGTCGCTCGGGTCTGCTCCTGGCCGTGGAGCTGGGGCGCTCGGATCGCCTCTACCGCATTATGGAGATTTTCAAGGAGGTGGGCATCCTGAGCGATTGGTTCCTCTTCTGCGATACGGCCTTCCGTATCTCGCCTCCGCTGGTAATCACCGAGGCCGAAATCCTGGAGAGCGTGCTGCTGATTCGTGAGGCGCTCGACCGACTGATGAAAGAACTACCTTAACACTTTTATAACGATGAAAAGAACCTTTTTTGCCCTTGTGGCACTCTTGATGGCGGTGGCTTGCTCAAGCCCCGAACCGATTCCCGGCACCGTCGATTGGCGTGTGGCCGACCTCCCCTCGATCGACAGCATCAAAGGCGCTCCGACGCTCATTGATACGAAGCTCGGCAAGGCCGTGCACTTCAACGGCGAGACGGATGGTTATTTCCTGGGCGAGAACCCCTTGCAGGGGATGGAGGAGCTGACCGTGGAGGTCATCTTCCGCCAGGCGGGCGATGCCGCCTTTGAGCAGCGCTTCCTCCACATGGGTACGGTGCGCGGAGCCCGCATCCTCTTCGAGACGCGCGTAAATCCCGATGCAACCTGGTACCTCGACACCTTTATCCGCCTCGACAAGGAGACCGACCTGGTGCTGATCGACCCCGAGCAGACCCACCCGGCCGACCGTTGGTATAACCTGGCGATGGTTGTGGCCGATGGCAAGGCTACGAGCTATGTTGATGGTGTGGAGCAGCTCACGGGCGAGATTCCCTACCGCGAGATTGTGGAGGGTATTACCTCGGTGGGTGTGCGCCAGAATCAGGTCTGCTGGTTCAAGGGCGATATGTACCGCATCCGCATCACGCCGAAGGCTCTCACGCCTGAGGAGTTCCTGACCGACCACGAAAAACTCAACGAATAATAAACGAATCATTAGTGTCCCATAAAAATTTGGGACTGGTTAAACATTAAATAAATTTTGCCCATTAGGGTCGGTAGGTTCTTTGTCATATTGAAATTTAGTTTTGTCGAAGAGGTCTTTTAAGCGTGTTTTGTCAGTCAACGAAAT
>JAGAMA010000027.1 GCA_017624955.1 Alistipes sp. | reverse complement strand
TCGAAGCTATTAACACTGATTTGAAAACTAAGCTAAGAGTGCATAATGGAATGTCAAAGAGGTATCGAAAGCTCTTTATAGATGAATATTTCAAGCTCAAATACAAGTAGAAAATGCGGGCAAATACCCGCATTTAACGTTTAATTTTGACCAATAAACAAAAACTGCCCCGATTTTATCTACTATTTTGACCAATAAGCCTATTATATTCCCCTGCAACACAAATGGTTGGCAGCCTATATAAGCACAAAAAAAGCGACCTACTTTCGCAGGTCGCTTTCGTGGTACCACCAGGAGTCGAACCGGGGACACACGGATTTTCAGTCCGTTGCTCTACCAACTGAGCTATGGCACCATCGTTTTTGGTGATGCAAAGGTAGGCATAATTTTTATATCTGCAAATTTTCCGCCGAAAAAAAATGAAAAAAGCGCATTTTGTCGCTTGGAAGCCCCTCGAAAAGGGGCGTGAAACGGGCTAAAAAGGGCGCATCCGGCTGTTGAAATCGCCTCTCACGAGGCCCTGTGGTAGATAGAAAGTGACAAAACACAACCCCTCGAACCGCACCGGAGGCCCTTCAGCGTCGGAAAGCACGCGTTTAATGGCTGAAAATAAGGCAACTGCCCTATATATAATATAGGTATAGCCCTCTTCAGAATCCTTTTTAGCTGATTTCCAAACCTACCCGTATTATTGCCGTTTGGATCGAAATGTATCGAAGTTATGGTTATAAATCGTAACTTATGCGGCTATGCATGGCGACAAAACGCCACTCTTTATAGTGTTTTATGGGCGATATGTCACGTTTGTTAATTTTTTTATGAATTATTTTGTAAATTATTTTTTAATGTTTTACCTTTGTCGTTGAACTTTTTTCTAAAAACACTTTAAAATTAACGCTTATGGTAAGAAAACTTGTACTATCGTTAGTGGCTGTTTTGAGTGTTGTCGCATTTGCGATTGCTCAGAATAAGCAGGTTTCAGGTACAGTTGTAGGCGGCGATGGTCAGCCGATCGCGGGCGCTACGGTAATCGTAGCAGGCACGACGACCGGTACGACGACCGGTGCGAGCGGTGAGTTTACCGTTTCGGCTCCGGCTAACGGATCGCTGCAGGTTTCGTTCATCGGTTATCAGACCGAGACGGTGGCTATTGCCGGTAAGACCAGCATCAAGGTTACGCTGCATGAGGATACGCAGGCCATTGATGATGTGATCGTGGTAGCCTTCGGTACGGCCAAGAAAGAGGCCTTCACCGGTTCGGCTAAGGTGATCAAGTCGGACGACATCGCCAAGACGCAGTCGTCGAACCTGACGGATGCATTGGTAGGTAAGGTTGCCGGTGTGCAGTTTACGTCGGCTTCGGGTCGTCTGGGTGCCGGTCAGTCGCTGACCGTGCGTGGTGTCAGTTCGATGTATGCCGGTAGCTCGCCGCTGTATGTAGTGGATGGTGTTCCCTACGAGGGTGACATCAACAACCTGAACTCGGCCGATATCGAGTCGATGACGATCCTGAAGGATGCCGCTTCGAACGCCCTCTACGGTGCTCGTGGTGCCAACGGTGTGATCATGATCACGACCAAGAAAGCTAAGGTTGGTGAGGCTGTTGTTACGTTTGATGGCAAGTGGGGTATCAACACGAAGGCCCTGCAGTCGTACGACGTAACGAACACGGCTAGCGAGCACTATGAGATGTATCACGCCGCTATGATGAACTATCAGACGATGGCATTGGGCAAGTCGGATGCTGAGGCTTATGCTTGGGCTTCGAAGAACATGCTTACGACCAACGAGGGTGGTTTGAGCTACAACGTGATGACGATTCCTGCCGGTGAGAATCTCATTGGTACGAATGGCAAAATCAATCCTAATGCTACGGAGGGTCGCCTTGTGCACTACAATGGTCAGGACTACTGGCTCCAGCCCGACAACTGGCTCGACGAGATTTACAAGAGCGCTACGTTCCGTCAGGAGTACAACGTAAATGTGGCTGCAGCTCAGGATCGTGCTAACTTCTATGCTTCGATGGGTTACTTGGATAATACGGGTATCGTTGATGGTTCGAACATGGAGCGTCTGACGGCTCGTCTGCGTGCTGACTATCAGGCCAAGGAGTGGCTGAAGGTGGGTGGTAACTTCTCGTATACCCACTTTGTTTGGAACAATGGTAACAGCCCCGATGATGAGGGTGCTTCGGATGGTGGTAACGCTTTTGCAGATGCAATGCTGACCGCTCCGATCTATCCGCTCTATATCCGTGATGGTGAGGGTAATATCATGATCGATAAGCACGGCTTCAAGGTTTACGACTTTGGTAACGGTAACAATGCCGGTATGAAGCGTCGTCAGGCCGGTACGTCGAATTCGTTGCAGGATATGTCGTTGAACATGAACCGTTCGGAGGGTAATGCCTTCACGGCCGGTGGTTTTGCCGATGTTACTATCTATGATGGCCTGAAGCTGACGGTAAATGGTAATGTGACGATTGATGAGAAGCGTTCGACCACGGTACAGAATGGTTATTATGGTCAGTTCGCTGAGAATGGCGGTATTATTGGTAAGAGCCACGGCCGTGACATCGCGTACAACTTCCAGCAGCTTTTGACCTACGTTAAGTCGTTTGGTGACCACAATGTAAACCTGTTGGTTGGTCATGAGATGTACAACCGTAAGAGCTATGGTTTGGGCGCATCGAAGGGTGGTATGTTCTCGCCCACCAATACGGAGCTTTCGGGTGCTATCACCGACCGTGCATCCAGCTCGTCGTCGGTATCGGAGTACAACAACGAGGGTTACATGTTCCGTGCTATGTACGACTACAAGAATCGTTACCACTTCTCGGCTTCGTTCCGTCGCGATGCTTCGTCGATGTTCCACCCCGATAACCGTTGGGGTAACTTCTGGTCGGTAGGTGCTGCTTGGATTATCAACGAGGAGGCCTGGTTCAATGCCGATTGGGTGAATATGTTGAAGCTAAAGGCTTCGTATGGTTCGCAGGGTAACGATAACCTGCCGTACTACAACCTCTATACGGATGTTTATTCGATTGAGAACGATGGTAACAACGGTGTAACCAATGTACTTGTTCGCAAGGGTAATAAGGACATTACCTGGGAGACCAACTCGAACCTGAACGTAGGTGTTGAGTTTGGCTTCTGGGGCGATCGCCTCTATGGTGGTATCGATGTCTTCAACCGCAAGACTTCGGATATGCTCTTCGCTTTGAGTGTACCGACCGAGGCCGGTTTCTCGTCGATTTGGACCAACATTGGTGATATGGCCAACCGTGGTATTGAGATTGAGTTGGGTGGTGACATCATCCGTAAGAAGGATTTCGTTTGGAGCGTGAACCTCAATATGACGCACTACAAGAACGAGATTGTATCGCTTCCTGACCAGTACAAGCAGACCACCTCGAGCGATGGTTCGAGCGTAGGTCGCTACTCGGGTAACAAGTTCCTCGCTGAGGGTACTTCGATGTATGAGTTCTACATGCCTTCGTTTGCCGGTGTAAACAATGAGGGTAAGTCGACTTGGTACTATTGGGAGGCACGCGTCAAGGAGGATGAGAATGGTAATCCTATCAAGAAGCTCGATCCCGAGACCAATGAGCCGATGAAGGATGATAATGGCGATTTCATTTATGAGACTCACATGGTTCGCGATGTGACGGATCAGTACGGTGTTGCTTCGGAGAATGGTCTTGAGTTCCAGGGTGATGCTCTCGCCGACCTCTATGGTGGTTTCGGTACGAGTTTGCAGTGGAAGGGTCTCGATTTCTCGGCTCAGTTCACCTATCAGATCGGCGGTCTGACCTATGACTCGGGTTATGCTCGTTACATGGCTTCGCCCAGCACGACCGAGGACGCTGTTCCGTTCCACATGGATCTGTTGAACGCTTGGACGAAGGAGAATGCCGATTCGAACATTCCTCGCTTCGCGCTGAACGATAACTATTCGAATGCTTCGTCGAATCGCTTCCTTACGGATGCTTCGTATCTGAATATTCAGAATATCACGATTGGTTACACGCTGCCCCAGAAGTGGACCAAGAAGTTCCTGGTGAACAAGTTCCGCATCTATGTAGCGTGCGATAATGTATGGTACTGGTCGAAGCGTCAGGGGCTCGATCCTCGTCAGTCGATCAGTGGTGGTACGAACCCCTTCTACTATGCTCCTATCCGTACGTTCTCGGGCGGTGTTAGCGTTACGTTCTAATTAATAAAATATGAACACTATGAAAACAAACATGATATTCAAGAGCTTTGTTGCACTCGTACTCGGCTCGGCTGTAATGCTGACGAGCTGTATCGAGGAGACCTTCCCCGAGGGTAGTACGGCTACGATTGAGCAGGTTGGTCAGTCGCCTTTTGCCGCAGATGGTATCTTGACGGCCATGCCTACGATTATGATGAACAATTATCTCGATATCGGTACTCACACTGACTTCGGTTATCCGGGTATCATGGGCCATTTGGATCGCCTGGCCGGTGAGGTATTCCCCGTATCGGGTAATGTAGAGGGTGGTAACCAGTACTACGACCGTTTCCAGTTTGTAATGTATGTGGGTGTTTCTACGATGATGAATGCACACTCGAACTGGACGATGTTCTTCTACAACAACTACTATCAGTTCATTTTTGCTGCCAACGCAGCTGTTTCGGCATTTAGCTCGACGGGTGAACCTTCGCCCGAGTGGGGTATCGCAAATGTCTATCGCGCAGCGAACTATATGGATATGGCTCGTCTGTTCGAGGCACTTCCCGCTGTTGCTTCGGGTGAGGTTGGTACGATTGACTATGAGATCGCTCCCGAGATTGAGGGTTTGACCGTGCCTCTTGTAACTGAGGCCTCGACGATGGAGGAATTGCAGAATAATCCGCGTCTGCCGCGTGATCAGATGTGGGCCTTCATCCTCAACGACCTGAATCAGGCAGAGACGATGCTTGAAGGTTATGTATCGAATCGTCCGGTAGTAATGCCCAGCCAGGCCGTTGCCTATGGTCTGAAGGCTCGTGCTTACCTTTGGTTGGGTGGCTACGATGAGCCTATTGGCGATGTTGAGATTGCTGGTGTTACGGTAAACGTGCCGACCGGTGTAGAGGCTTACAAGAAGGCTGCCGAATATGCTCGCAAGGCTATCGACGCTTCGGGTTGCCGCATCCTGACGGAGGCTGAGTGGTTGGATCCCAATACCGGTTTCTGCAAGATTGCTCCGTCGTGGATGTGGGCTTTGTCGCAGTCGACCGACACGGTGCTGGGTAACCTCCACTCGTGGACGGCTCACGCCTCGAACGATGCTGTTTGGGGTTATGGCCCGCTGGCGCAGCCCGGTATGAATGCTATTCTCTATGCTCGTATGAGCGATACGGACTTCCGCAAGAAGAACATCGTAACGCCCGATCAGAGCTGGGAGGCAATCAAGAACTACACGAAGCTGACCAAGGAGGAGTTCGAGGGTAACACCGATGGTAACCGCTCGTTCCCGATCGCTCCCTATGCGTGGTTCAAGTTCCACACCAACAACGGTGAGAAGTATGATAATACGGTAGGTAACGTTACCGATATTCCGCTGATGCGTGTTGAGGAGATGTACCTGATCGAGGCCGAGGCTACGGCTCACTACGATGCAGCTACGGGTAAGTCGCTCTTGGAGAGCTTCATGGCTCACCGTGATTCGAGCTACAAGTTCTATGGCTCGGATGTGGTTGATGAGATTATCTTCCAAAAGCGTATGGAGCTGTGGGGTGAGGGTCAGATCTTCTTCGATTTGAAGCGTCTGAACTACGGCATGATCACCGGTTCGGAGGGCTCGAATGCTCCCATTGATGCTCGTTACGAGACGAATGGTCGTGCTCCTTGGTGGAATGTACCTATTCCGCTGAATGCCGTTCAGAAGAACACGGGTCTGAAGGATATGAACAATCCCGATCCTTGCCAAACTTATTTGCCTATTAACGACTAAATACGAGTAAGAGATGAAAAACTTTAAGATATTCTTTTTAAGCGCACTCGTAACAATTGCGGGTCTCTTCACCGCTTGTGTGGAGGATTCCGAGCTTGCTCCCGGTGAGTTCGCCGAGGGTCCCCAGGTGCACTTCTCGTCGGATGCTGTCACGCAATTTTCGTTGACGGCAGATGATACGGCTGTTGAGATTCCCGTAGTGCGTGTTGAGACGGCGGGTTCGCTCGAGGTTCCCGTATTGGCTGTTGTCGCCGAGGAGGATGTTGAACTCTTCACGATTCCCAGCGTAGTGGTATTCGCTGATGGCGAGGAGGAGTCGTCGATCGAGGTTGCTTTCGACCGCGATTCGATGGAGGACGGTATGTCGTACAGCGTAACCCTTACGCTCGACGATCCCACGATGACCACCCCTTATGGTTCGTCGTCGGTGGTGCTGAACTTTGCCGTTCCCGAGCCCTATGTGTTGCTCGGTAAGGCAATTATTTGGGACGGTTTGGTTTATACCCTCTTCACGGGTGAGGTTTCGGAGCCCTATGAGGTGGAGGTTTATGAGCACTTGAACTACCCCGGTAATCTGTACTTCAAGAATGCCTATACGAAGGAGTATCCGACCTCGTTCTACGTGGATTTCGGTATGCCTGAGGATATGATTTCGACGTATGTAAGCTATCCCGATGATGATGTTTATTTCGTGCTCAATGTTACGGATCCCAACTGCGTGATTCTGCCGCTTCAGTCGCTTGGTTTGAATTGCAGCTATGGTGAGATGGTAGCCGGTATGTTGAGCGATGCAGGTGCAGCTACCGTGGAGGATTGCGCCGGTACGCTTAAGAATGGCGTGATTACCTTCCCGCCCAAGACGCTGATCATCGCTGACGATGAGGGCACCTACTATGGTAACTCGACGGGTGGCTTCAAGATCGCTCTGCCGGGGGCTGTGCTGACCGACTTCTCGCTCGAGGTTGAGGCTGCCGGTCACGTGGCTGACCAGGGTGGTAACGCAAGCCCCGTTGTAAATGTGGTAGCAGGTGCTGATGTTGCAGGTGTTGCTGTTGGTTTCGTTGCCGGTGATGTAACGGCTGACTATGCTTCGGTATTGGCTGAGGTTGCCGCCAAGAAGCCGAACTACACGGCTGTTGTTGATGGTGCTTGCACGGTTGCCAATGCAGAGCCGATGGAGGCAGGTCAGGTAACGGCTGTTGTCGTTCCCTTCGATGCCAACGGTGTTGCTCAGACCGAGGATGCTGTAGCTATCACCTTCTACTTTGCAGGTTGCGGTGCCGGTGAGCTGCCCGCCTGTGAGATCGATGCCTTCCTGGGTTGGTTTAGCGAGGTTTATGGCCCCGGTTACGAGGCTCAGTACCCCGATGCAACGACCATGGCTATGGTAATCTGGGGTGAGGACATCGTTGCCGCTAAGTATGGTTTTATTACGGGTCTGCAACTCGAGGAGGATCTCGAGGGCGAAGAGGCTCAGGCCGCTCTTGACTATGTTGTGTCTGTAATCGGCAAAGACCCGATGGTAGCTATTCCGGCCCAGTATGTTGCTGACATCAACGGTGAGGGTCTTGGTTCGTACTTCGACGAGTTGCCCGAGGGTTATCCTTGCACGCTTTTCGTAGAGGGCGAGAACAGCTATGGTCAGAAGAAGCTGATCGCTCGTGGTAAGGATGCTTATGTCGCAGAAGCCGCTACGCCCGCTCAGCAGGCTATGATGGGCATGAAGATGATGCAGTACAGTGGCATCAAGGCTGCAAAAGTTCCCTTTGCAAATCGTTAATATAAACGATAACTTTTCAAACCGCTTCCCGATTTCGGGGAGCGGTTTTTTTATGCGGAATTTAGAGTTTAGGGCGAGAAAGGCGAGAAGGGTGTGGAGGATGGTTGCTTAAGGGAGCTTAAAGGTTTTTCTGCGTTCTTAAATTTTTGGTAACTTCGTGTTGGGCGGGCAATGTCGCCTGTCCGATAAATAGTTACCGCTATGAAACACAGATGTAATGTCTTGTTCTACCTCAAGCGAGGTGCGCTGCTGAAGAGTGGCGATGTCCCGATCATGGGGCGCATCTCGATCGATGGGTGTAGAGCGCAATTCTCGACACGCCTGGCGTTGCCACCCAAGGCGTGGGATGTGGCGCAAAACCGAGCCGTGGGGCGCTCGTTGGAGATGGTGCGCATCAACCGCGAGTTGGATCGGCTGCGCCTGGGGCTGATGACCACCTACGAAACTATGCTCGGTAGGGGCCTCGAACCTACGCCCGAGGGGGTGCGCGATCGCTTCTTCGCCACCACGACCCGTCAGGAGCACATCCTGCAACTCATCGAGCGCCACAACGAGGCCTTCAAGCAGCAGGTCGGGGTGGATCGAAGCCCCTCGACCCTCTACAAGTACCGAAGTGTGCAGCAGCACGTCGAGGCCTTTATCCGCCAGGATTGGGCAAAGCCCGATCTGCCCCTCACGATGCTCGATCGGGATTTCATCACCGCCTTTCACCGCTACCTGCTCCGCGATGCGGGCCATCGGCGCAATACGGCCTGGGTCTATCTCACGGCGCTGAAACACATCCTCGGCTGGGCCCGCAAGCAGGGGGTGGCGGTCGGCGATCCCTTTGCCGACTATCGGCTGCGTAGCGAGTTTGTGCAGCGCACCGCGCTCAGCGAGGAGGAACTCAGGCGGCTCATGTCGCTCGAAGGGCTGAATCCGATGCTCGCCCTCGTGCGCGATGCCTTCCTCTTCAGTTGTTTTACGGGGTTGTCGTTCATCGATCTGAAGCGCCTCACACGCGCCCATATTTCGCAATTCGGCGATCATCATTGGATCGAGACCGTGCGCCACAAGACCGGTTCGCAGGTGCAGGTGCGCCTGCTTGATGTGGCACGGGCAATTTTGGATAAGTACGCGCCAAAGGATCCTCGAAGCGCGATCTTTCCGCTGCCGAGCAACAGCTGGTGTAACCGTTGTCTGGCGCAACTGATGCAGCTGTGCGAGATTGAGAAGCGCATCACATTTCATTGTGCCCGCCACACCTTTGCCACGACACTGGCCCTCTCGCACGGCATGCCCATCGAGGCGATCTCGAAACTGCTCGGCCACACCTCGATTCGTACCACGCAGATCTACGCTACGATCACCCGCTCGCACCTCGACCGTGAGTTGAATCGCCTCTCCGACGAGATCGAATCGCTCTCCCACTGCTGGCGGGCCTGAGCGTGGTGGCATGTTACCATTGCAGCATACAATCCATCTAAAGTATAAGGCGCTCGTTTGTTGGCGCCTTTTTTCTGTTTCGGGCACGCGATTTGGCTTTCTCACTCAATAAAAGGGGGCGATTTTGCGTTTGAGAGGAAAAATAATTACTTTTGTAACTGATAACTACACGAGCTATGGTAAAGATTCTTTGGGTAGATGACGAGGTGGAACTCCTCAAACCGCACCTGCTGTTTCTCAACAGCAAGGGGTATGAGGTGGATACCTGCAACAACGGCTATGATGCAATCGACATGGCCGCCGAGGGGGCGTATGACCTGATCATCCTCGACGAGATGATGCCCGGCATGACGGGACTCGAGACCCTGCCCAAGATCAAGGAGGTGCGCCCGACGACCCCCGTGATTATGGTGACGAAGAGCGAGGAGGAGAACATCATGAACAAGGCGATCGGCTCGAAGATTGCCGACTACCTCATCAAACCCGTCAATCCGAACCAGGTGCTGTTGTCGATCAAGAAGAATGTTCACCAGCAGCAGCTCGTCACGGAGCAGACGACGGCCGACTACCGCTCGGAGTTTGGCCGCCTCTCCACATCGCTCCAGATGGCCGACACGTTCCAGGATTGGTGCTCACTCTACCGCCGTTTGACGGGGTGGGAGATCGAGTTGGAGGATTCGACCGACCAGAGCGTGAAGGAGATCCTTGCCTATCAGAAGAATGAGGCCAACCAGGCCTTCTCGAAGTTCGTAAGGCGCAACTACTACAACTGGATCAACCACCGCGACGACGAGACTCCGCAGATGTCGCATACGCTGATGCGCTCGTCGATCTTCCCCGTGGTCGAGGAGCATCAGAAGACCACGCTGCTTTTGATCGACAACTTCCGCTACGATCAGTGGCGCGCCATCTCGTCGATGTTGCGCGGCTACTACGATGTGGCGCAGGACGACTTCTACTGCGCCATCCTGCCCACGGCAACCCAATATGCACGAAACGCCCTCTTTGCCGGTCTGATGCCGCGCGCGATTGACCGTCTGATGCCCAATAAGTGGCTCAACGACAACGAGGAGGGGGGTAAAAACCAATACGAGGAGGAGTTCCTGCGTCGCCTGATGGCCCAGAGCGGCAAGACGTGGAAGATGACCTTCGATAAGCTGGTGCGCCCCGAGCAGGGTCGCAAGCTCGTCGAGAATATCCGACGGGTCTACGAGGCCGACTTCTCGGTCATTGTCTACAACTTCCTCGACATTCTTTCGCATGCCCGCACCGAAACGGATGTGGTGCGTGAGCTGACCGAGAACGAGGCAGCCTTCCGCTCGCTGACCCGCTCCTGGTTCGAGCATTCGGACCTCTACACGATCCTCAAGCTTCTGGCCGAGAAGGGTCACACGGTGATCATCACCTCGGATCACGGTACGATTCGTGTCGATAATCCGGTGCGCGTGACGGGCGATCGGGAGACCTCGTCGAACCTGCGCTACAAGACGGGTCGCAACCTGCAATACAACTCGCGCGAGGTCTATGAGGTGCAGCGCCCCGAGGATATCCAGTTGCCGGCAGGGAACCTCTCGTCGAGCTACATCTTCGCCTACAACAGCGACTTCCTGGTCTATAACAACGATGCGAATCGCTTTGTGCGCTACTACCGCAACACGTTCCAGCACGGCGGTATCTCGATGGAGGAGATGATCGTGCCTTACATTGTACTCAACCCCAAAAAGTAACCCGATAAAAACGATGAAACGACTCTCAATCGACTCTGAAGATCAACTGCATGAGGTAGCCGAGGCGCTCCTCGACTCGCTCGATGGGCGCACGGTGGTGGCCCTGCGTGGTGAGATGGGTGCCGGAAAGACGACCCTGGTACGCGCCGTGGCCGAGCAACTCGGAGCCTCGGATCAGGTGACCAGCCCCACCTTTGCCCTGGTCAATCAGTACGAGGGGGCGGAGGGTGAGCGCATCTTCCACTTCGACTTCTACCGCATCGAGGATGAGCGCGAGGCCTTCGACCTGGGCTACGAGGAGTATTTCTACTCGGGCGATCTCTGCTTTGTGGAGTGGCCCGAGAAGATCGAGGGGCTGATGCCCGATGCCGTCATGGAGGTTCGTATCACGGTAGAGGGCCCCACGGAGCGCAGCTTCGAGATCGAGTAACAAAATGCCTATTGTAATATTAGCGAAATTAACCACTATACCCATACGAAAACTATGCAAGAGTATATATCGAAGCAGGTGCAGATCCTGCGACCTGCCGAGCAGATCTACCAAGTAATCAGCCGTTTCGACAACCTTACCCCTGCCCTGCAGGGTCGTGTCGAGGATTGGGAGGCCACGGAGCTGACCTGCTCGTTCAAGGCCAAGGGCTTCACGGTAAGATTGCTGATGGATGAGCGTGTAGAACCGAAACATGTGAAGATCATTGGCGACGGCGTGCCGATGGATTTTGCCTTCTGGGTGCAGCTGCACAAGGTGGACACGAACGATACGCGCCTGCGCCTGGTGCTCCATGCCGAGCTCAATATGATGATGAAGATGCTCATCGGCTCGAAACTGCAGGGGGCCCTCGACCAGATCGTGGAGGGTATCTCGAATGCCATGCGGTAGGTCGGTGCAAGCCGATCCGAGCGTGACGAAACAAAATTTCGCTCGGATAAGTGAGTGACTATTAGCGCAAAAAAAATCCGCGGAAAGTTGGCGGATATGCAAATTAAGTGTATATTTGCAAACTCAAAAGAGATTAATTACTTAAATTTAACATTAAAAGATATGACTAAGGCAGATATCGTAAGCGAAATCGCTAAGAGCACCGGTGTTGAGAAGGTGCAGGTTATGGCTATCGTTGAGGCCTTCATGGACAGCGTGAAGGGTTCGCTTGTAAACGGTAACAATGTTTATCTCCGCGGTTTCGGTAGCTTCATCATCAAGAAGCGTGCAACGAAGGTGGCTCGTAACATCTCGAAGAACACGACCATCACGATCCCCGAGCACAACATTCCGGCTTTCAAGCCCGCTAAGAGCTTCGCAGCCAAGGTAAAATAATTGTCTAACTCTTAAAACATCAAGACTATGCCCAACGGAAAGAAGCATAAGCGTCATAAGATGGCTACCCACAAGCGTAAGAAGCGTCTTCGCAAGAATCGTCACAAGAAGAACAAGTAGTAGGGTAGTACGCCTTGCAAGGATAAAGGTAAAGGGTTTACCCCTTTACCTTTACCTATTTTAGAATCCGTTTAAGCGGTATTTTCTGCGTTACGCTCGTTTTCGAAATCCTCACATACGGCAGTATGCTCCGGTGTTCGAAAACTCACAAGCCTTGAAAATCCACACTTAACCGAATTCTAAAGGGTCATGAAGCAGTTGCGGGCTTTTTTAGGCGCAAGCCTGAAAATCGCCTCACACTATGAATTTTAACACATCGACGACCGTGTTTTTTTTAGAGTCGTTGATAATATACCTTGAAAGTTTGACCGATACTTTCGATGAAATAAAAACGGTCGCTAATATTTATCATACGGATCCCGTCGGGGATTCGAACCCAATATATCGAGGGTCGCAGGTGGCCCGCCAATGCAATGAATCGTGAACTGATTGTAAATGTAACGCCTGCCGAAATGCAGATTGCCCTCTGCGAAGACAAGGTGCTGGTCGAGCTCAATAAGGAGCAGTGCCAGACAGGCTTCGCCGTGGGAGATATCTATTTGGGCAAGGTGCGTAAAATTATGCCGGGTCTGAACGCGGCATTTGTCAATATAGGGCATGAAAAAGATGCCTTTATCCACTATTCCGACCTCGGAACACACTTCCCGTCGCTCCATAAACTCGTCTCGTCGTTCCAACCCGGCAAGCGTGGTCTTCGGGTCGAGACGATGAAACTCGAGGAGCCCATGGAGAAGGGTGGCAAGATTGCCTCCTACCTCCAGGTGGGGCAGCTTGTGATGGTGCAGGTGGCCAAGGAGGCCATCTCGACCAAGGGTCCCCGTCTGACGGCCGAGGTCTCGTTGCCGGGTCGCAACGTGGTGCTTGTCCCCTTCTCGCAGAAGGTATTCCTTTCGCAAAAAATCCGCTCCTCGGAGGAGAAGCGCCGCCTGAAGCGCATCGCACAGTCGGTCTTGCCGAAGAATTTCGGTGTGATTATCCGCACGGCAGCCGTCGAGGCAACCGATGAGGAGATCGAGCGCGATATCCGCCAGCAGCTCGACCGCTGGTTTAAGACCTGCGGAACGATCCGCAAGAAGGCACCTACGGCTCCCGGGCAGCTGCTCAGCGAGATGAGCCGCGCCAACACCATCATCCGCGACTCGCTCAACGGCTCCTTCTCGCAGATTGTGGTCAATGACGAGGAGATGTTTAAGGAGATTCAGGGCTATGTACACGAGATCGACCCCTCGATGGAGAAGATCGTGAAGCTCTACAAGGGTCAGGTGCCCATCTTCGATAACTTCGACATCTCGAAGCAGATTAAGTCGCTCTTTGCCAAGTATGTATCCCTGAAGCGCGGTGCCTACCTCATCATCGAGCGCACGGAGGCGATGAACGTGATCGATGTCAATTCGGGTAACCGCACCAAGGCCGAGGATAACCAGGAGCAGACGGCTATGGAGGTAAACCTCGCAGCGGCCAAGGAGATTGCCCGCCAGTTGCGCCTGCGCGATATGGGCGGCATTGTGATTATCGACTTCATCGACCTGCATAAGTCGGCCAACAAGACGGCGCTGTATGACGAGATGTGTAAGCTGATGGCCACCGACAAGGCCAAGCATACGATCCTGCCGCTGACGAAGTTCGGCCTGATGCAGATCACCCGTCAGCGTGTACGCCCGTTGGCCATTGAGGATGTTTCGGACGTCTGCCCGACCTGTCACGGTACGGGTAAGGTTGAGCCGACGGTGCTGCTCGACAAGAAGATCGAGAACCAGATCTCGCTCCTGACGCTCGATCGCGGCCACAAGTACATCAAGCTGGTCGTAAGCCCCTATGTGGCGGCCTTCCTCAAGCGCGGATTCCTTTCGTTGCGTCGTCGCTGGGAGTGGCGCTATAAAGTACGAATCGACATCGTGGAGGATCAGTCGATGGGACTGATCGATGTACACTACCACGATAAGCGTGATAACGAGCTGATTAAGAAGTAGTGACACCACGCGAGCAGATGGCGCAGCTGGTGGCCGGGTCCCGATCGTTGGCCACGCTGTGTCGCAGTTTGAAGCAAGAGGGCTCTACCGTCCATCTCAATGAGTTGGTCGGCGGGGCTCTTTCGTTCTATGCGGCGGGTGCTGTGGCGCGTTTGGAGGGGGTGCATATCTTTGTGGCCGATGACCGCGATGCGGCGGCCTACCTGATGAATGACCTCTACAACCTGCTCGATGAGCAGTATATCTACTTCTTCCCCTCCTCCTACAAGCGTTCGGCAGCCTATGGAGCCGAGGATCCGCAGGGGGTGGTGCAACGCACGGCAGCCCTGACGGCCCTCACGAACTTTGACGGCAAGGGGTATCGCATCCTCTGCACCTACCCCGAGGCATTGGCCGAGCGGGTGACCGAGGAGAGGGCCCTCGAGGAGAGTACGCTGAAGGTGCGGGTGGGGGATGTGATCTCGATCGAGGTGCTGGAGGAGGCGCTTGTCGAGGCGGGCTTTACGCGCGTCGATTTTGTCTACGAGCCGGGCCAATATGCCGTGCGAGGCGGTCTGGTGGACCTCTTCTCCTATGCCGAAAATAAGCCCTATCGTATTGATTTCTTTGGCGATGAGGTCGATTCGATTCGCCGTTTCGAGATTTCGAGCCAGCTCTCTACGGATCGCCTGGAAAGGATCTCGATTGTGCCCGATCTGAAGCGCCGAGCCGGTGGCGGGTCGCGTGTATCGTTGGCCCACTTCGTGGGGCGCGAGGCGACCTGGTGGTTCTACGATGCGGATCAGATTCTGCGCAAGGTGAACGAGATTCGTCGTCGCACGCTGACCGACCTGGAGGATCCGTCGCAGATCGATCGTCTCTTGACCTCGCGCGTGGGGCTGACCACCGACCTGGAGTTGGCGCGTGTGGTGATGTTGCGTGACAACCTGCCCGAGCGCAAGCCGAGCAGCGTCATTGAGTTCTCGACCCTGCCGCAACCCGCCTTCAACAAGAACTTCGAGCTGCTGGCCGACGATATGATTCGTAACCGCCAGCGTGGCTACCGCACCTTCATCCTCTCGGAGAACAAGGTGCAGGTCGAGCGCCTGGAGAATATCTTCCACCAGGTGGGCCGTGGCGAGGCGGAGGTGCGTTCGATCTCGACCACGCTCCATGAGGGATTTGTGGATAACGACCTGAAAATCTGCCTCTATACCGACCACCAAATCTTCGATCGTTACCGCCGTTACCGCATCAATGGCGAGATCAAGCGCGACGAGCAGATGACCGTGGCGGAGCTCAATCAGCTGCGCCCGGGCGACTATGTGGTTCACATCGACCACGGTGTAGGTCGTTTCGACGGCTTGGTGAAGATCTCCGAAAACGGCAAGGTGCACGAGTCGATCAAGTTGGTCTATCGGGATGGCGATGTGCTCTTCGTCAATGTCCATTCGCTGCACCGCATTGCGCGCTACAAGGCGGGCGATAGCGAGCCGCCGAAGATTCATAAGCTCGGATCGGGGGCATGGCAGAAGCTCAAGACGGCCACGAAAAAGGCCGTGAAGGATATCTCGCGCCAGCTCATCGCCCTCTATGCCCGTCGTAAAGCCTCGAAAGGCTTCGCCTTCTCGGAGGACAGCTACCTGCAACACGAGTTGGAGGCCTCGTTCCAATACGAGGATACGCCCGATCAGCATGCAGCCGTGGAGGCTGTGAAGCGCGATATGGAGTCTGCGGAGCCGATGGATCGCCTGGTGTGTGGCGATGTGGGCTTCGGCAAGACGGAGGTGGCGATCCGTGCCGCCTTCAAGGCAGCCGTGGATGGGAAGCAGACGGCCGTCCTGGTGCCGACGACGATCCTGGCACTGCAGCACTACCGCTCCTTCTCGGAGCGTTTGCGAGGGTTGCCCGTGACGATCGAGTACCTGAACCGCACGAAGACGGCCAAGGAGGTGCGCCAGATTCGGGAGGATCTGTTGTCGGGAAAGATTGATATTCTGATCGGTACGCATAAGATGCTCGGCAAGCAGATCGAGTTCCGCGACCTGGGACTGCTGATTATCGACGAGGAGCAGAAATTTGGTGTGGCGGCCAAGGAGAAGCTGACCGAGCTCTCGGTTTCGGTCGATACGCTGACCCTGACGGCTACGCCC
Source organism: Alistipes sp. (assembly GCA_017624955.1). GTDB lineage: Bacteria > Bacteroidota > Bacteroidia > Bacteroidales > Rikenellaceae > Alistipes. The sequence goes on along the minus strand of JAGAMA010000027.1, from coordinate 23,854 downwards.
ATTCCGCGCACGCTGCAATTCTCGCTCATGGGGTCGCGCGATTTGTCCGTGATCTCGACACCGCCACCCAACCGCCGTCCGATCCAGACCGAGTCGCATGTCTTCTCGGAGGAGATCATCCGCGATGCGATCGAGCAGGAGCTCTCGCGCGACGGACAGGTCTACTTCGTGCATAACCGCGTGGAGGATCTGCTGACGATCCAGGGGATGATTACGCGCCTCTGCCCGAAGGCCCGCGTGGGGGTGGGGCATGGCAAGATGCCGGCCGAGAAGCTCGAAAAGCTCATCATGGACTTTATCTACGGCGAGTTCGATGTGCTGCTCTCGACGACCATTGTCGAGAACGGCATCGACATTGCCAACGCCAATACGATCATCATCAACAACGCCCAAAACTTCGGTTTGAGCGACCTGCATCAGCTGCGTGGCCGTGTCGGACGAAGCGACAAGCGGGGCTACTGCTACCTCCTCTCGCCCCCCGATGAGCTTTTGTCGAGCGATGCGCGTCGTCGCCTGCGTGCCATCGAGGAGTTCTCGGAGTTGGGTTCGGGCTTCAATATTGCGATGCAGGACCTCGATATCCGCGGTGCGGGGAACCTGCTGGGTGCCGAGCAGAGCGGTTTTATTGCCGACATCGGCTTTGAGACCTACCAAAAGATTCTCAACGAGGCGATTGCCGAGCTCCGAAACGAGGGCGTGGATGTGTCGCAGTTGGGCGCTAAAGAGCGTGAGGTGGTTGAGGGTCTGCACTTTATCGACGATGCGCATATCGACATCGAGGTCGAGGCATCGTTGCCCGACAGTTATGTGCAGCAACAGGCCGAGCGCCTGAAACTCTACCGCGAGCTGGATTCGATCAAGGATGAGGAGGCGCTGCAAGCCTTTGCGGCCCGTTTGGAGGACCGTTTTGGTCGTCTGCCGCGTGCTACGGAGGAGCTACTGAATGTGGTGCGCCTGCGTCGGGAGGCGATCCGCCTCGGCATGGAGCGCGTGAAGGTGAAGAACGGATTGATGATCGTGCACTTCGTGGGGGAGGAGTCTTCGCCCTACTACCAGAGCGAGATTTTCCGTACCCTGCTGCAAAAGATCATGCAGCAGCCCGAGCGCTTTGTGCTCAAACAACACAATAATAGACTGGGAATGACCGTTAGACAAGCGAAAGATGTCGAAGCGGCCTACAAAATTCTGCAACAGCTGTGAGACTTTTAGTGGATATAGGCAATACCCGTGTGAAGGTGGCAGTGGCCGATCGGGCGGGAAAGATCGAACCGGTGGCTGTGGCCGAAGGGTTTGATCGTGAGCTTGTTGCTGATCTTCTCGGGCGGTATGCCGTCGGGAGTGCAATCCTCAGCTCGACGCGTGGTGGGACGGACAAGGAGGAGCGGCTGCTCCGCGAGGCGGGGCTGGAGGTGGTGCGATTCGATCGCTCGACACCGCTCCCGATCGCCATTGATTATCGTACGCCCCAAACGCTGGGGCTCGATCGCGTGGCGGCAGCCGTGGGCGCTGCGGTGCGCTATCCGGGGCGTAACTGCCTGGTGGTGGACCTCGGAACGGCGATGACCCTCGACCTGGTGAGTGCCGACGGGGTGTTTCGCGGAGGGGCGATTTCGCTCGGCTACTCGAACCGCCTGCGCGCCTTGAACGAATATACGGCGACGCTGCCGCTGTGTGAGCCGCTAATGAGTGGCGAGGAGCCTTTTCCCCTACAGGGAAAGAGTACGAAGGAGGCGATCGAGTGGGGCGTTTTTCACTCGATTTGTTTCGAAATTGAGGGCTATCAGCGCCGTTTGGAGGCCGATTTTGCCGATTTATGCGTAATTGTTACCGGCGGAGAGGCGAAATATTTTGAGAAACAAATTAAAAATGCGATATTTGCAGAACCCAATTTGGTGTTTTGCGGTTTGAACCGAATTTTAGAGCACAATTTAGCGAAGAATGCAACAACAAAAAAATAGCCTGTTGGCACTTTGGATGGTAGCCGTGATGCTACTGGTCGGTGTGTCGGCCCGGGCACAGTCGGGAAGTATTAACGCCTTCTCGCCCTATACGATGTACGGAGTCGGCGAGATCAACACGCCGGGAACACTCGCCCAGCGTTCGATGGGCGGCGTGGGCGTGGCTGCCCGCCAGGCAGGTATGATCAACCTCTTGAATCCGGCCGGCCTGAGCATGGTCTCGCGCAAGAGCTTCCTGCTGAACTTTGGCGGCGAGGGTCAGAACTACTACAACTACCAGACGCTCGGTGGCGAAAATAAGAAGTCGGCACACAACAGCTTCAGCATCCGCGATATCGCCGTGCTGATTCCCCTGCATAAGGGCCTCGGTTTTTCGGTGAGCGTAACCCCTTATAGTTCGGTGGGTTACCAGATGATGTACGACCACGCCTTCGATCCGAACGATCCGGTGTGGGGCAATGTGGGTCGCATCAACTACCAGTATCAGGGCGAGGGTGACGTGACGGAGGTAAAGTTCGGCGTGGGTTACCAGCTGTGGAAGAACCTCTCGATCGGTGTAGCTGCCCAGTACTATTGGGGCGATATCGATCGTACGTTTGTGATGGTGCCCGTGCCCATCTCGGGTGGTGGCAGCTTTGGTACGGTCTCGGGCCAAAGCGAGTACAGCATCTCGCGTTTCAAGGCGCAGGTGGGTCTGCAGTGGAATGCGATCCTGAACGATAAGCGCATCCTGACCTTCGGTGCGGTGTATGACCTGGGTGGCGACCTGAAGCCCGATGTGACGAACTCGATTGTGGGGGATGACCTCTATCAGACGACCGTCAAGGGCGATACGCCGCACCTGGCACTCTCGTTGCCGAGAAAGATCTCGGTGGGCGCTTTCTACCAGACGGCCAAGTGGGCCGTGGGTGTCGATTACGACTACCAGGATTGGGGCTCGAGCAACAAGCAGAGCGAAATGACGGGCGTGAATGCCGCTACGGGTACCGCCTTCAAGGTGGCCTACCACGATACGCACACGATCAAGGCGGGTGTCGAGTTTACGCCGGCTCGTTACGATGTACGTCGCTTCTGGCGCCGTTGGTCCTACCGTGCAGGTGTGCGCTACGGATCGTTCCAGCAGAGCTTCGACGGCCATGACCTGAATGAGATGGCCGTGACGCTCGGTGTGGGTGTACCGTTTAAGTTCCTCGGTATGTCGGCCGTGGATGTCGGCTTCGAGTATGGTATGCGTGGCTTTAATGTGAATAAAAATGTCGGCCTGGTGCGCCAGCAATACTTCAAGTTCGCCGTAGGTTTCCGCCTCTTCGCATCGGGTACGGAGAATAACGAGTACTGGTTCATGCGACCCAAGTACGACTAAAAGAGTAGCGACCTAAACACGAAACAAAATAGAAAAACCAAACATTTAATCACCATGAAAAGTATCAAAATTCTTCTTTCGGCTGCCTTTGCAATGATGGCAGTGGCCGCGACGGCACAGCAGGATTTCAGCGATCCGCGTTTTGCTCGCTGGGGTGATACGCCCGAGCAGCGTCAGCGTAACATCGAGTACAGTAACTTCCTCAAGGAGCAGATCCAGAGCAAGAACTACAACCATGCTGCTTACTATTTCCAGCAGCTGGTTAATGACCGTCCGACCGCTACGGTAAACATCTACAAGTATGGCGCTATTATCTATCGTAACAAGATTGCCCGCGCTCAGTCGATGGCCGAGAAGAATACGATGGTCGATTCGCTGCTCATGGTTTATGACCTGCGCGTAGAGCACTTCGGCAACGCCGCCAAGGAGGGTAAGGCTTATATCCTGGATGTAAAGGCTCGTGACGTGCTGAACTTCAAGCGCAACGACCGTGCCGCCATCCGTGAGGCTTTCCGTGCCGCTATCGAGGCCGGTGGTGAGGCTACCGATCCCGAGACGATCGTGGTTTACTTCGCCAACTTGTGCGACGACTACCAGAATACCGACGAGGTGATGCCCGAGGAGATCATCGCCGAGTACGACCGCCTCTCGCCCTACCTCGATACGGAGGCTAACGCCGAGTTCAAGAAGCAGTTCGACAACGCCTTCGGTCAGAGTGGTGCTGCCAGCTGCGAGAACCTCGAGAAGCTCTTCCGTGAGAAGCTCGCTTCGAACCCCGACGATGCCGATATCCTGAAGCAGGCCGTATCGCTCATGACGCGTGCACAGTGCACGAGCGACTACTACTTCGAGGTAGCCGAGCGTTCGTATGCCGTATCGCCTTCGGCCGACATGGCTATCTACCTGGCTCAGGCCTTCAAGAACAAGGGTGACTACGACAAGGCTTCGAAGTATCTGAACGCTTCGCTGGCTACGGAGGAGACCCCCGAGGGTCGTCAGAAGCTGCTGACGCAGATCGCTGTGGTTGAGCTGGTTGCCAACAACATTTCGGCTGCTGCCAAGGCTGCTCGTGAGGCTATCGAGCTCAATCCCGAGGATGGTGTGCCCGTATTCGTACTGGCTCAGTGCTACGGTATCTCGGCTTCGAACTGCGGTGAGCAGTTCTCGCGCCAGGCTGCTTGCTGGGCTGCCTATGACAAGATGGGCGAGGCTATCAAGTTACTGGGTGAGGATTCGGAGTACCTCGACGCTGCCCGCACGGCTCAGTCGGCCTTCCGCAACCGTTTCCCCAGCCAGGAGGAGTGCTTCATGCGCGACCTGCAGGCAGGTAGCTCGTACCGCGTAGATTGCGGTCTGGCTGCCGGTACGGTGACGACGGTTCGTCCTCGCTAATTGGGTTGAAATCTAACCAGGCGAGATGAGATACTCTTTCACGCGAAAGGTGCAGGTAGCACTCCTCATGTTGGGGAGTGCTATCTTGCTATTCTCGTGCGAGAGCCAACCGGAACAGGTGGAGCGTAAAAACGAGACGGCGATGATGACCGAGTACAGCGAGAATCTCTCGATCGTCATGTCGCAAAACGGACGACGCTCCTACTTCTTCGAAACGCCCCTTTTGGAGGGTTATACGCTCGGAAACGAGCCCTACCGCGAATTCCGTAAGGGTATAAAAATCACGACCTACCAGGACGACTCCTTGTCGCGGGTCGATATGGTGCTGACGGCCAACTACGCCATCTACTACGAGAAGCGCGAGCTGTGGGAGGCGAAGGGCGATGTCGTGGGACGTAAGTTCGACGGCAAGCAGCTCTACACGCAGCAGCTCTTTTGGGATGCCCGCACGCAGAAGATCTACTCGAATGTGGATACGAAACTCGTGCAGGGCAATAATGTCTCGGTAGGCGAGAGCTTTGAGGCTACGGAGGACCTTTCGGATTGGCGTTTCCGCTACCAGAAGAGCCGTATCGAGGTGGAGTATGCCCCCGGCGAGGGTGGCGACTCGACCCGACGAAGCGAAAAGCCGCAGGTCAAGGAGCGCAAGCAGAGCGAGAATACCGCTCCGCGCCCCGCGAAACGCAATGCGCCGTTGAGGCGACCCGCGGCTAAACCTTCGGGTAACGTGAAGCCTGCGACACCCGTGCGACCCCTTACGCTGGAGCCTCGCGCAGGGCGAGCTACGCTGAATGCCGAACCGATGAAGCCTGCTGCGCGGAGCGAGGAGATGTTGGCTCCCGAAGCGGCTCCCGTGATGCGATAGCAGTACTAAAATAAAGCTGTGATGTTACACTCTATTCTGTTGATACTCCTCACGTTGTTGTTCTCCGCCTTCTTTTCGGGCATGGAGATCGCCTTCACGAGCAAGAACCGCCTGAAGTTGGAGCTCGACCGTAAGCAGAGCCGTCTTTTTGACCGCATTGCCGCGATCTTTGAGCGCCATCAGGGGCAGTATATCACGACAATCCTGGTGGGTAACAACATCGCGCTGGTGCTCTATTCGCTCTACATGTCGATCCTGCTGCGCACGCTCTTTAGCCTGGCAGGTTGGGAGTCGATGGCCACCGAAGGGTCGGTACTGATCGAAACGGCCGTATCGACCATCCTGATTATCTTCATGGGCGAGTTTATCCCGAAGTCGATTTTTAAGAATAATCCGAACTTCTACTATCGCACCTTTGCACCGCTGATCTATCTGATCTACTTGGTGTTGTATCCCATTGCACGGCTGACGACCCTCCTTTCGCAGGGCATCCTCTACCTCTTGGGGCACAAGACCAAGCCCGATGCACCGATTGCGAGCTTCAACCACGACGACCTGGCGGCCTTGCTCAATGCCAATACCGAGCCGCAGGAGGATCCCGACAATGAGTTGAAGTTGTTCCAGAATGCGTTGGATTTTGCCGATCAGCGTGTGCGCGACTGCATGGTGCCGCGTATCGACGTGGAGGCGGTCGATATCGACGAGACGACGATCGAGGAGCTGGTGGAGCGCTTCGTGGAGTCGAAATATTCGCGCCTGTTTGTCTATCGTAACAACCTGGATAACATCATCGGTTATGTCAATCTGAAGAGCCTCTTCCTCGCTCCGAAATCGGTCGAGGAGGTGATGATGAAGGTGGACTTCGTCCCCGAGACAATGCCCCTGCAGGCGCTGCTTCAGACCTTTATCCGCAACCATTCGAATATCGCCGTGGTGATTGACGAGTTCGGTGGTACGGCGGGTATTATCTCGATGGAGGATGTGCTGGAGGAGATTTTCGGCGAAATCGAGGATGAGCACGATGAGGCCGAGGAGATCGAGAAGCAGGTGGGCGACGAAGAGTTTGTCCTCTCGTGCCGTCTCGAAGTGGAGTACCTGAACGAGAAGTATAACCTTGAGATTGAGGAGAGTAAGGAGTACGATACGCTGGCCGGACTGATCATCTACCACTACGAGGGAATCCCCACGGCGGGGCAGACCCTGGTGATCGGCAAGCTCCAAATCCGTATCCTGAGGACCACAAGATCGCGTCTTGAGTTGGCGCGCGTGAAAAAAATAGGGTAGTTTTTCGTTGATTCGGATAAATTTACTACCTTTGGAGGCTTAAACGCAAAATAGCAACAAAAATTAAACACTTTCAATATGATTAGCTTAAACACACTTCGCACCAAGTTCGGCGTGATTCTGTCGGTAGTGATCGGCGTAGCCCTCTTGGCGTTCATCCTTTCGCTGAAGACCGAGATGGGCTTCACGGGTCAGGATCCTAAGGTCGGTGAGATCGCCGGCGAGAATATCAACTATTCGGAGTACTACAACGAGTATGAGCAGGTAAAGGCCCAGTCGGGTATTCAGGAGACCGACGAGCAGCAGTCGGCTATGCTGGCTAACGCCGTATGGCAGTCGCTCGTGGCCAAGCACCTCTTCGAGCCTTCGCTCCAGGAGATGGGTCTGCAGTTTACCGATGGCGAGCGCCTGGCGCTGCTGAGCGGCGAGCAGTTCTCGCAGACGCTCTACAACGCCTTCGCCGATCCCGCAACGGGCGAGTACAACGTGGCTGCCGTAAGCCAGTTCCTCACCGAGTCGGAGTCGAATCCCCAGGCTGCCGCTGCATGGGCACAGCTCATCGAGCAGCTCCAGCTGGAGAATGCCATGCAGAAGTACTACGGCCTGGTAAAGGGTGGTGTCTATGTAAACGCCTTGGAGGTTGCTCAGGGTCAGAAGGCCCAGAACGAGACCCGCTCGGGTAAGTGGGTTGTAAAGCGTTATGCCGATATGCCCGATTCGCTCTACACGGTTTCGTCGAGCGAGATCAAGGCTTACTACGCTGCCAACAAGAACAGCTACAAGCAGCTGCCCAACCGTCAGATTTCGTATGTTGTCTTCGAGGTTAGCCCCACGGAGGGCGATATGGCCGCCCTGGAGCAGGAGGTGAAGATGGTAGGCGAGGAGTTCGCCGCTACGGAGGATGTGAAGGCCTTCGCGCGTGAGAACCGCAACGGTTCGATTGCCGAGGCTTATGTAAACGCTTCGCAGCTCACGGCCGAGGAGGCTGAGGCGCTGATGGCCGGTAAGATGTATGGTCCGGTGCTGAAGAACAACGAGTGGACGATGGCCCGCGTGCTGGATACGAAGATGGCTCCCGACTCGCTCGGCATCCGTCACATCGTACTGCCCTACACCGAGACGGAGCTGGCTGACAGCCTGCTGACGGCCCTGAAGGGTGGTGCAGACTTCGCCGAGGCTGCTGCCCAGTACTCGGTATTTGCCCAGACGGCTCAGGTTGGTGGCGAGGTAGGCGTAATGCCCTTCGCAGCCTTCACGAACGAGTTCGCCGAGGTGCTTGCAACGGCCAAGAAGGGCGACATCGTGAAGATCGCTTCGGGTGATGCTATTCAGCTCATGCAGGTATATCGTGCCGACAAGCCTTCGAAGCATGTGAAGGTGGCTTCGATTACCTATCCCGTACTCGCTTCGAGCGAGACGCGTCGCGAGGCTCACTCGGCTGCCGGTAGCTTCACGCTCGCTGCCAAGGAGGACTTCGCGGAGGCTGCTTCGGCTGCTGCCGTTACGCCGCGCGTAGCTACCATCGCACAGGGCGATCGCACGATCCGCGGTCTGGAGGATTCGCGTGAGGTGGCTCGCTGGGCTTATGGTGCCAAGGTGGGCGATCTGTCGGAGATCTTCACCGTAGGCGACGACTATGTAATTGCTACGCTGACGGGCATCGACAAGGATGAGTTCACGGCTGTTGAGAAGGTGGCTCCCCAGATTCGCATGCAGCTCATGCGTGAGAAGAAGTTCGAGGCCCTGAAGGGTCAGATGGCCGGTGCCACGATCGAGGAGGTTGCCAAGGCTGTTGAGACGGAGGTAAACGAGTACACGGATGCTACGTTCGGTGCTTACTTCCTGGCCGGTCCGGGTCTGGAGCCGCAGCTCATCGGTGCGATTGCTTCGACCACGGAGAAGGGCGTTGTTTCGGCTCCCGTGAAGGGTCTGAACGGTGTCTATGTCTTCACGGTTGAGGAGATTACGGATGCTGCTACGCAGACCGAGGAGGCTGAGCGTGTACGCGCACAGGCTGTTCAGGAGAGCATGGTAACGCAGAGCGCTCTGCAGGCTGTTCAGGAGATGGCCGAGATCAAGGATCTGCGCGGTCTCTACTTCTAAACAACTACCTATAAGAGGTTAAGAAGGATGCCTTCGGGCATCCTTTTTTTGTGCCTATATCGCACCTTTTAGGTATTGTCGGAGCAAATGAATAGCTGTACTTTTGCTCCCGCAAAACGGAAAACAAAAATCACAATATAGAATAGGTACGATGAAGAGACTTTTACTTTTGATGCTTTCGCTCACGATGACCCTCACGGTGGCCGTGGCACAACGACATGAACAACCCACCGATGCCCATATCTTCGGTGATGTGGTGGATGCCGCGACGGGCGAACATATCCCCTACGCTACGGTGGTGCTGCTCCATACAACGATCGGCACGACGACCGATGCCACGGGACACTTCCTGCTGAAGAACCTCCCCCTGGCGGACTATACGGTCGAGGTGCGTGCCGTAGGTTATGCCGCACAGCGCCAGGAGGTTTGCCTGCATGGACGCGGTACGGTGGAGCTGCGTTTCGAGGTCGTGGAGGAGGTTGTAGCCGTGGATCAGGTGGTCGTGTCGGCCAGCCGCACGGAGCGCCTCAAGCGCGAAGCACCCTCGCTCGTGAGTGTGTTCGATTCGGAGCTTTTCGACCGTGTTTCGACCGCTTCTCTGGGTGGTGGCTTATCCTATCAGCCGGGTGTGCGCGTGGAGAATACCTGCCAGAATTGCGGCTTTCCGCAGGTGCGTATCAATGGCCTCGATGGTCGCTATTCGCAGATTCTGGTCGATTCGCACCCCTTGCTCTCGGCCCTGACGGGTGTCTATGGCCTGGAGCAGATTCCGGCCAACATGATCGAGCGCGTGGAGGTGTTGCGCGGTGGTGGCTCGGCACTCTACGGATCGTCGGCCATCGGTGGTACGATCAACGTGATCACGAAGGAGCCTACGCGCAGCATGGCCGAGATGGCCCATACGATCACCTCGCTCGGTTGCAGCAGCTCGTTTGACAATACGACGACACTCAACGCATCGCTCGTCTCGGATAGCGGCAAGGCGGCCATTGCGGTCTTTGCCCAGAGCCGCACGGCGGATGGCTATGACGACAACGGGGATGGCTTTACCGAGATGCTGGAGCAGAACTCCGAGGCCCTCGGTATGCGTGGCTACTTCCGCACGGGTGCCTACTCGCGCCTCACGGCCCAGTACCACCGCATCAAGGATTATCGCCGTGGCGGTGATCAGCTCGACCTGCCTCCCCATGAGGCGATGACCTGTGAGCAGGCCGACCACACGATTGACGGTGGTAGCCTCTCGTTCGATTGGTCGTCGGATGACCGCGCCAACCGCCTCAATGCCTATGCATCGTTCCAAAATACGGCACGTTCGAGCTACTACGGAGCTTTCCAGGACCCCAATGCCTATGGCCGTACGCACGACCTGACGGCGGCAGCCGGTCTGCAGTATGTGCATGAGTTTCAGAAATTGTTGTTCCTCCCCTCGGAGCTGACCATCGGCACGGAGTACAGCCACAACGACCTGCACGATCAATCGACGGGCTATGGGATTGATACGCGCCAGGATGTCCACCTCTACGGCGGTTACTTCCAGAACGAGTGGAAGAATAAGCGCTGGTCGATTCTGCTGGGTGGTCGTCTCGATAAGCACAACCTGGTCGATGATGTGATCTTCTCGCCCCGCGTGAACCTGCGCTACAACCCCTTGGAGGAGCTGAGCCTGCGTGTGAGCTATGCAGGAGGCTACCGTGCTCCCCAGGCCTATGATGAGGACCTGCACATTGCCATCGTGGGCGGTGAGCGTACCCGCATTCGCCTGGCCGAGGATCTGAAGGAGGAGCGCTCGGGCTCGTGGAGCGCCTCGGCCGAGTGGGCACACAGCTTTGGCAAGGTGGCCACGAACCTCATCGTGGAGGGTTTCTATACCACGCTGAACGATGTCTTTGCCCTGCGTGAGATCGGCTCGGATGCGGATGGCGCTACGATCCAGGAGCGCTACAACGGCTCGGGTGCCACGGTCGGTGGTGTCAATATCGAGGGACGTGCCGCCTTCGCGGAGTGGGCAGAGCTGCAGGCAGGTTTCACCTGGCAGGATAGCCGCTACAAGGAGCCCGAGTATTGGAGCGAGGATGAGTCCGTAGCCCCCTCGAAACGCATGTTCCGCACCCCCGATACCTATGGCTACTTTACCCTGACCCTCAAGCCCGCCAAGCGCCTGAGCATCGACCTGACGGGTAACTATACGGGTCGTATGCTTGTGCAACACTATGCCGGCTCGGGTACCGATGTCGATGTGGCTGTCGAGACTCCGCACTTCTTCGATGCCAACCTTCGCCTGCAGTACACCTTCAAGCTCTTCCGCGATGTCGAGATGGAGCTCTACGGTGGTATGAAGAACCTCTTCAACGCCTACCAGGACGACTTCGATACCGGTGCCGAGCGTGACTCCGGTTATGTCTATGGTCCGTTGATGCCGAGGAGTTGGTTCATAGGTACCAAAATCCGCTTTTAAGGAAGGCGAAGCCGTCTGACGGGCGATTGCCGCGTTACGCAAAGAGGCGAAGCTGCTCACATACGCTAAGTATGCTGCGCGCTTCGCCTCTTTGCAAGCCTTGCACTCGCCTCATCATACGGCTTCGCGCAAGGGTGGGTATGAGGCTACTGAGGCCGCTGAGCCCACTGATCCCACTGATCAGTAGCCAACAAAAAAGCATCCCTTTTGGGGATGCTTTCATCTTTTTGCTCGATGACTCGATTAGAGCGAGTTAACGTGGAGCTGAGCGGCGCTCTTCAGGTTGCCGGCCTTGTTCTTGTGGATGATGTTGAGCTTAGCAATCTTATCCAGCAGGGCGGTTACCTTCGGGAGCAGTGCCTCAGCGGCGCTCTTGTCGGTCGTGTTGCGCAGAGCCTTCACGGCGTTGCGGGTCGTCTTGTGGAACAGACGGTTGTGTGCGCGCTTCGTTGCGGTCTGGCGAATGCGCTTCTTCGAAGACTTATGGTTTGCCATAATCTAATTAATGTTTTTTATTTTTTAACTTTTGTAGTTTGCTTGTTCGTTTTGGAGGATTCTTTTGGGGTAGTGCGATTTGTTCGCTCCTCCGACTACCTCTCGTGCGGCCTTGGCCGTTTTGGGATAGGCTTTACAGCCCGCTCCGTTAAAAAATCTTCACCCGTAGGAACCTCCCTCGTCCCGAATGACTGCCGAACTTGCGCCTCTCTTTGACACCTCCGTCCATCTTCAGCCCCCGGCCCTTGCTTGGTCCCGTCGTTGTAGCCCATAGGAGAGTCGAACTCCTCTTTCAAGAATGAAAATCTTGCGTCCTAACCGATAGACGAATGGGCCTTACCGCTATTTGGCGTAGTATAAGCGCTACTTTAGCGGTGCAAAGGTAAACAAAAAAAGGATTTTGGCAAAAAAACCGAAGAAAAAAAAGCGGAAAGTGCGCAAAATGAGTGCAGAAAGCGTTGTGGGCATGATGAGCTGCGAAAGTGTAAGTGCAATGGATGGCGGCGTGAAGCTCGTTTGGATGGCAATCGGGCGTGATGAGTTGTAAATTAAATAAATAGTTCTTACATTTGTAAAAGAAGATAGTCTATTGTCGTCCTAAAAACCGAGAGGGATGAAAAAGAGTTACTTGGTAAGTGCGCTCCTGCTTCTGTGGAGCGTTGCGGTGTGGGGACAAACACCCGATGAGGGGTTCGCTTCCCAACTGAAAAACTATGTCGAGGCGCGTGTGGCGGGCGAAGATGCAGCCTTCACGCTCGTGCGCATTAATGATGTTTACAAGCAGGGTGACGATGCGGCGCAAAGTAATTACCGCGAGGCAATCAAGCAGGCGGTGGCAACCTCGTTGCGTGCGAATGAGAATCGTCAGGCCTTGGAGCTGATAAACCTCTATGACTTTCTGGTTCCGGAGTCGACAAATCGCGCTCCTGAACTCTATCTGATCGAGGGTACAATCCATAGCCGACAAAACGATTCGGTTCGCCTCAAAGAATCAATTGCAAAATTGGAAGCATTGGGACGTGGTGAGGCGATGTTGCAGCGACTGAATGGCTATTTGGAGCAGATGCGCAACTACGTTCCGGCCGATAAATATTTGGAGGGGTATTGGGTGTCGGATGTGCGTAAAACGTATACTCATAAAGAGATGACCTTTGCATGGACTCCATTTTGCAGGTTTCGAGTAGATCGAAAGAAGGTCGCGACACAGCTGGTGCTACTCGACTCCTCACCTGTTAGCGAATATTGGGTGGAAGATCCCAACGCTGAACAACTCATCTCGCGCATGGTAATCCCCTTTTCGGTCGATTCGCTCTATATCTGCTGGTCGTCAGAGCAACTGCGCAACTTCAACCCCGAAGAGGTAGCTTCGTATCGCAACCTGGTCCGTGAGACTTCGGCACAAGCGGTAGGTACTCTATCGCAGAGACATCGGTATAGTAGTTCAGAGCAGTTGGCTGGTGGATTGTTGGTCAATATCGCTGAAATGGGAATCAATTCGTTGATCAGTTCTCTTTCTAACCCGAAAAAGACAGTTACCCTGACCCAAGCGCGCCTAAAACGCATCAATGATCGCCTTTATCGGGGCACACTGCACTACTATCAGTGTCGCGTTTCGACCTCAGGCGCACCCCAAGTGACGGAGTGGAACTACCCTGTGACTTTCCACCGATGGGATGAGGCGAGTAATGTGCTTTTCTTCTGGGGAGGAGGTCTCGGTTTTCCAATTGTAGGCCACAACCGCGAAGAGGAGCAGACAATCAAACAAGACAAGTCGGGTTATTATGTACAATGGTATCGTACCTTGAAGGAACTGGGTGCAATCGAAAGGGCGCGACGTGTAGAGGATTTCGATACGCAACAATACCGTCAGTTGGAAATCTACAACCAGCGGCTGTTGGATCCTTCGCAAACGCCCATTATTGCTGTTCCCGAGGGGATGCGGATGTGTGGCTGGTTGGGGGCTACGGTGCGCAAGGTGACTGCTGAGGAGGTAGCTGCAAACAAGTGGAGCGACGATCGAGGGCTTTGGATCGAGTCGATGGCCGATGCCTCGCCCGCCTTTGTGGCGGGTTTCCGTGAGGGCGATGTGATCCGCACGGTGGAGGGTGTTGCGGTCAATACGCCCGAGGAGTTGGCGCAAAAGATCAAGAGCTATCCTGCCGGTGCGGAGCTGACGATCGAGCTGATGCGCAAGGATAAGCTGCTTTCGCGCATCGTTCGCCTGTCGTATCAATTTACACCTAAAGACGAGTAGCCATGAAGCGGATAGTTTTATTATTGGTCGGGCTTGTGCTCTTCGGGGGTGTGGCACATGCGCAATATGACGAGCGCGAACGGTTGGCCAACGACCCCCGTTCGGCCGGAGCGGGTGCTTACCATGCCAAGCGTTCGCTCATGTCGCTCGGATCGAACGACCGGAGCAGCTGGACCGTTCCTGCACAACAACGCGATGGCAGTTGGACACAGCGTTATGTGAGCTCGAACGACAACATCACGATTCGCACACCCCAGCGTCGTGTGAGTCGCACCGCCCAACAAAAGGTGAATCGAAAAGCGCAACGCGATGCCGAGCATAGTGCCTGGCTGGAGCAGCGCAACGCACAACTCGAGGCTGCCAAGGAGGCGCAACGCGAGCAAGACAGAATCCGCCGCGCAAGGGAGGCTGCCGAGAATGCCGCTGATCGCCAGATGGGTTATGCGCGCCACATGGCCGCTACGGCAGGTTATTACCGCTCGCAGCAGCAGCGTGATCAGGCGATGGCCATCGAGGCACAGCGGATAGATGAGCGATATACGGCTCGTCGTGTAGCTACGCCACCTCCGGCCAATACGCCGAAGGTAAATACGATGAGTGACGATGAGTTGGCCGGCCTGCTCGATCCGCAACCGATAGGCAGGATTATCTTCGTGGAGCCCTCTCGCAAGATGGAGGGCCGTTTGTCGGAGGGCGGCACTTCGCGCCTCGATGTGACGGATAACTACCTGCTTGATGAGGACGTATTGACCAAGTGGCAGTGGGCCTCGGAGGAGAAAAACATCCTCTCGTTCAGCCACAAACGCCGCGAGAGCCTGCCGCAAGAGCCGATTCTGCTACTCGCGAACGACGAGCTGGAGATCGACTCGGTGTCGCTCTTCGTGCTCCCCAATTACGGCCTCGTGATGCCGGTGGGGGATAGCCTGATGGTGCTGAAGGATCGCTCGCTGAATTGTGTCGCCTGGCAGGATGGGCGCGAATATTACCAGGTGGTGCCGTGTGGCGATCGGCTGATCGGCCAAAGCGAGACGGGCATCTACGACCTTGCACAGCGCACCTCGGAGCCGTTGGTTGCCTTCGACACGAGCGACTATATGCTCTTTGCCAAGGACAACCAATCGGTGCTTGCGCTGGTGTGGTATGACGACATTTCGTCGGTGATCGAGCTGAATGTGGCCACGAAGAGCTACGAAGAGCTGATCCGCATCGACCAAGCGATTTGGAAGGTGGAGTCGAATGGCGAAAAAACCTTTATCCTCATTGGGGATGATATCTACCTCCTCTCCGACGAGGGGGAGCCGCACCTCTTCTACCGCAGCGAAACGACCATCAACGACCTTGTTTTCTCGCCGTGGGGGCTGCTGCTGGCCACCGATACGGAGGTTGTGCGCATCATTTCGCCCACCCAAACCGAGACCTTCTACCCCTATGGGGCTTATCGCGTGTGGGTCGATGGCAAGGAGGTCTATCTCCTGGATAGCGAGTGCAACCTGCTCTATATGGAGGATGGCGCAGCCTACCTTGAACAATAAGCGAATAATCACAAAAAAAAGATAGAACGATGAAGAAGAATTGGATAATCGGCGTGCTGATGTCGGCGATTTTGCTCTGCGCAACCGATGTTGTGGCACAAGAGGCGGGTAGTAAGAAAGTGAAAGCTGTCATAGATCGTGTGGATCTCACTTTAACGTGTGAGTGCGGAACTTCCGGTATCAAGGGGGAGCGAGCTGAGCTTTCGAATCAGGACAAAAAACAGGGAATGCATGTAAAATGGGACTATGTATGTCCGAATTCTAGTTGTAAACAACGATGGTACACAAGCGATAAAAATTTCTACATTCCGAAAAAATATCCGAAGGTGGATGATTCGACGAAGCCTCGACATATTTGTAGAGAAGCAGATAGTTGCCTCGTGGAACAAAGACCTTATAGAATTCTTAATGAAGTGGAGATCGAGCGAACGCTGATTCGTCAATGCGAATCGACGGATACGCTTATTGTGCAGGTGACGCTCGGCTCGGAGAAACGGGCATATCGGATGGTTGGAAAAACGCTGAGTTTCAGAACGACTTATAGGGGAAATATCAAGTGCGAATATTTTGCTCCCGCACAACATCGTTCGGCCAAAAAGCCCACCACGCAGGGCACCAACGGCAAGCGGAAGCCGCGTGTGATGCTCAGAAGTGAGCGGTAAATTACGCCCCACTTTGTGATTTTTTTTAAAAAAAGTGGCGAAAGTTTGGTTTTGCCAAAAAAGTGGTTTATATTTGCAGTCCCAAACGCGAGGTAAACTTGCGGAGTGTGGAACTCGGGATGTAGCTCAGCCCGGTTAGAGTACACGTCTGGGGGGCGTGTTGTCGCTGGTTCGAATCCAGTCATCCCGACAAAGTTGAGCGCAAAGCCTTCGATCGAAAGATCGAGGGCTTTTGTTTTTTCTACCCGCCCGTGCTTGCACGGGGCGGGGTAGGGAAAACAAAAGCTTTCGCTCCGCGAAAGGAGCTTTGCGCAAGACTTTGTAATCTCCCCAAGGGAGCCACCTGGATCGGCGTCGCGGAGCAGGCTTTGCCTGCGCAGCAGCCAATTCAGTCATCCCGACCGCGAAGAGTTTGCAAGGAGCTTTGCGCGAGACTTTGTAATCTCCCCAAGGGAACCGCCTGGATCGGCGTCGCGGAGCAGGCTCTGCCTGCGCAGCAGCCAATTCAGTCATCCTGACCGCGAAGAGTTTGCAAGGAGCTTTGCGCGAGACTTTGTAATCTCCCCAAGGGAGCCGCCTGGATCGGCGTCGCGGAGCAGGCTTTGCCTGCGCAGCAGCCAATTCAGTCATCCTGCACGGGGTGCTAATCACCGTTGACTTTGACAGCGTGTAGCTGGGCCCACTGGGGCAACTGGGGCCACTATTGGGGGAGGTGGTTCGGGGCTGTGGAGCTGAATAGCCAGTGGCCTCAGCTCCTTTAGCTGACTGCTGACAGCTGATCGCTGACAGCTCTTCGTAAAAAAAGTAACATCGTAACCAAGTAACAGGTGTGTGTTTCTGTTACGTTGTTACGATGTTACGTTGTTACTCCGACCGAGGGTTAAATCTCCGAGGTGAAGTAGAAGCGGATATCCTTGAAGTTCTCCTGTGCCAAGGCGAGGGCGTAGCTCGTGTCGGCCAGGAAGACATCGCGGCCATGCTTGTCGACAGCCATGTTGGTATGCTTACGGCGCTTGAAATCACGCAGTTGCTCCTCATTGTCACTCTCAATCCAGCAAGCCTTGTAGATCGAAATCGGCTCCCAGCGGCACGAGGCGTTATACTCGTGCTCGAGGCGGTACTGGATCACCTCAAACTGCAGAGCACCCACCGTGCCGATGATCTTGCGACCGTTGAGCGACGAGGTGAAGAGCTGGGCCACACCCTCATCCATGAGCTGATCGACACCCTTGGCCAACTGCTTGAACTTCAGCGGGTCGGCATTCTCGATGTAGCGGAACTGCTCCGGTGCAAAGGAGGGGATGCCCGTAAATTTGAGCTTCTCGCCCTCGGTGAACGTGTCGCCGATCTTGAAGTTACCCGTGTCGTGCAGACCCACGATATCGCCCGGGAAGGCCTCGTCGATGACCGACTTCTTCTCGGCCATGAAGGCCGTGGGCGAGGAGAACTTGAGCTGCTTGCCGCTACGCACATGGAGGTAGTTCTTGTTGCGTTCGAACTTACCCGAGCAGATCTTCATGAAGGCGATGCGGTCGCGGTGGTTGGGGTCCATGTTGGCATGGATCTTAAAGACGAAGCCCGTCATCTTCCCCTCATCGGGGCTTACCGTGCGCTCCACCGTGGGGGCAGGACGGGGCGAGGGGGCGATGCGGATGAAGCACTCCAAGAGTTCGCGCACACCGAAGTTATTGACGGCCGAGCCGAAGAATACGGGGGCCAGCTCGCCACGCAGGTAGGCTTCGTGGTCGAACTCGTCATAGACACCCTCCACCAGCTCGACATCCTGGCGCAGCTGATCGGCATATTTCGGACCGATGTAGCCATCCAGCTCGGGCGATGCGAGGTCCGAGAAATCGACCGTCGAGGCATCTGCCGTGAGCTTCTCGTCCGACGTGAAGAGCGAGAGGTTCTTCTCGTAGAGGTTATAGACACCCTTGAACGTAGGGCCGTTCGAGATGGGGAAGGCCAGGGGGCGCACCTTGATCTTAAGCTCCGCCTCGACCTCGTCCAACAGCTCGAAGGGCTCTTTCGAGGGGCGGTCGAGCTTGTTGATAAAGACAATGACGGGCGTGTTGCGCATGCGGCAGACATCCATCAGCTTGCGCGTCTGCGCCTCGACACCCTTGGCACCGTCGATGACGATGATCACCGAATCCACGGCTGTCAGCGTGCGGTAGGTATCCTCGGCAAAGTCCTCGTGACCCGGCGTATCGAGGATGTTGATCTTGGCACCCTGGTACTCGAAGCCCATGACCGACGTAGCGACCGAGATACCGCGCTGGCGCTCGATCTCCATAAAGTCGGAGGTGGCTCCCTTCTTAATCTTATTGCTCTTCACGGCACCTGCCACATGAATAGCGCCACCAAAAAGGAGTAGCTTCTCCGTGAGGGTCGTCTTACCGGCATCGGGGTGAGCGATGACGGCAAAGGTTCTTCTTCGTGTAATCTCTTCCTGTAAAGTCATTTATATCGTTTATTAGCATTCAGTGGTCAGCGGTCAGCAGTCAGCGGTCAGCTTTTAAGGGTACTTAAGGGTGCTTAAGGATTTACTTTAAGGCACTTTAAGAAACCTTAAGAAACTTTAAGAAACCTTATTTCTTGTAATCCGAGTTGTAGTGGCAGCCGACCGACTCCTTCAGTTCGCGGCCCTGCTTGATCACCAGGTAGGCCACGGCGATCATGTTGCGCAGCTCGCACAGCTCACGCACGGGCTTCGTTTTGTTGTAGAGCTCCTCGGTCTCCTCGAAGAGGATCGAGAGGCGGTGCATGGCGCGCTTCAGCGAGAGGTTCGAGCGGACGATGCCCACATAGTTCGACATGATGGACTGCACCTCGCGTTTCGACTGGATGAGCATCAGCATCTCCTCCGTGTGTTGCGTACCCTCGAAGTCCCAATCGGGAATACCCTCCTGGAAGCCCACCTTGTCGAAGCGTTCGATGGTGTGCTTGGCAGCCTGGTCGCCATAGACCACCGCCTCGATGAGCGAGTTCGAGGCCAGGCGGTTAGCGCCATGCAGACCCGTGCAGGAGGCCTCGCCCAAGGCGTAGAGGCGCTTGATGGAGGTCTCACCGTGCAGATTGACCTTCACACCGCCGCAGGAGTAGTGGGCTGCGGGTGTGACGGGAATCCAATCCTTCGTGATATCGATGCCGATCGAGAGACACTTCTCGTAGATGTTGGGGAAGTGGTCGCGGATCGCATCGGCAGGTTTGTGGGTCACATCGAGGTAGACATAATCCTCGCCACGACGGGTCATCTCGCGGTAGATGGCGCGTGCCGTGATGTCACGCGGTGCGAGCGACTTCATCGGGTGGTACTTATCCATGAACTCCTCGCCACTCTGCAGGCGGAGGATCGCACCGAAGCCGCGCATCGCCTCCGTGATGAGGAAGTTGGGCGTTTCGCCCGGGTTGTAGAGGGTCGTGGGGTGGAATTGGATGAACTCCATGTTCTCGGTCAGGGCCTTGGCGCGGTGGCACATCGCAATACCGTCGCCCGTGGCCACATGGGGATTCGAGGTCGAGGAGTAGATCTGCCCACAGCCACCCGTGGCTACGATCGTGAAGCGCGAGAGCATGGTCTGAATCTCGCCCGTGAGCTCGTTGAGGACATAGGCACCGAAGCAGGTGATGTTGCGCGTGTGGCGCGTGACGAACTCGCCCAAGTGGTGCTGCGTCAGCAGGTCGATGGCGAAGTGGTGCTCCAGGACGGTGATGTTGGGGTGCTCACGCACCGAGCTGACGAGTGCACGCTCGATCTCGGCACCCGTGAGGTCCTCGTAGTGGAGGATGCGGTGCTCCGTGTGGCCGCCCTCGCGGTTGAGCTCGAAGCGCCCGTCGGGGGTCTTGTTGAAGCGCGTACCCCAGGCTATGAGGTCTTGGATCAGCTCCGGAGCGCGTCTTACGACCAGCTCCACGGCCTGCTCGTCGCACTTGCCCGCACCGCAGACGAGCGTGTCGGTGATGTGCTTCTCGAAGGTGTCGGGTTCGTAGGTTACCGAACAGATGCCGCCCTGGGCATAGTTCGTGTTGCACTCGATCATCTCGCCTTTGGTGACAATCGTCACATGGCCCTTTTCGGCTGCTTTGAGCGCGAAGGAGAGTCCTGCTGCGCCCGAGCCGATCACCAAAAAATCGGTTTTCATGGGTGTTTAGTTTTATATCGTGCTTCTCAGCGCCACAAAGTTAGAAAATTCTTTGTAATTTTGTCGCCTAAACGGCCAAATAATGGAGAGATACATCGACATCAACGACTATAATTACGAGCTTCCGGATGAGCGCATCGCCAAATTTCCGCTCGAAGAGCGCTCCTCGTCCAAGCTCCTCGTCTATCGCGGGGGCGAGATCACTCAGAGCCACTTTCGCTCTGTGGGCGACTTCCTGCCCGAGGGGGAGATGCTCGTCTTCAACAATACGAAGGTGATCCGTGCCCGTATCATCATGCACAAACCCTCGGGTGCCCGCATCGAGGTCTTCTGCCTCGAACCCCACACACCGGCCGACTATGAGCGTGCCCTCGCGGCCACCGAGCGCTGCTCGTGGAGCTGCATTGTCGGCGGTTCGAAGAGGTGGAAGGAGGGCTATGTGGAGATCAACTTCTGCCACGAGGGGCGTGAGGAGTGGCTGCGCGCCTACCGCGAGGGGGAGAAGGGACGCGAGCAGGTGATCCGCTTCGAGTGGTCGGCACGGATGACCTTTGGCGAGCTGCTGGAGCTGCTGGGGCGCATTCCGATCCCTCCGTACCTGAATCGTGAGAGCCAGGAGATCGACAACACGCGCTACCAGACCGTCTATTCGAAGTTCGAGGGTTCGGTGGCAGCCCCCACGGCGGGTCTGCACTTCACGCCCGAGTTGATCGATCAGATGAAGGGGCGCGGCTACCGCTTTGGCGAGGTAACCCTCCATGTCGGCGCAGGCACTTTCCTGCCCGTGAAGGAGCAGGATGCCACGAAGCACCCGATGCACACGGAACACTTTGAAATTCAGCTCGCAACGCTCCGCGACCTGCTCGAAAAGCAGGGACATGTCACGGCCGTAGGTACGACCTCGGTGCGCACCCTGGAGTCTTTGGCTGCCCTCGGTTGGCGCATCCGCCAGGGGGGTACGCCCGACGAAGGGCGCACGATCGGTCAGTGGGAGCTCTACGACCTGCCTGCCGACTTTACGGGGGCGGAGGCGCTGCAGGAGCTGATCGGCTACCTGGAGCGTGCGGGGTTAGAGCGCCTGAAGTGCTCGACGCAGATCATGATTACCCCCCTGGGCTACCGATTCCGCATCGTGAGCCACATCATTACCAACTTCCACCAACCCTCCTCGACCCTGCTGCTGCTCGTCTCGGCCTATGTGGGCGAGGATTGGCGTGCGATCTACCGCTACGCCCTCGATAACGACTTCCGCTTCCTGAGCTACGGCGACTCGTCGCTGCTGATGAAATGATAATAGGAGCTATGAGACCTATAAGACCTATGAGGCCTATAAGCACCAAGCCCAAAACCCCATAGGTCCCATAGGGCTCATAAGGCTCATAGGCCGTCCCGTCAAAGGCCCCAGTCGCCCCAGCTGCCCCAGTGGCCTCAGCTCCTTTAGCTGACTGCTGACAGCTGATCGCTGACAGCTCTTCGTAACATCGTAACAAAGTAACACGGTAACAGGGGTGCACCCCTTGTTACGCTGTTACGATGTTACTTTTTTACCCCCTCCTGCAAAAAAAATCCCCGAAAGACTTGACAACGGGGTTAAATTATTGTATATTTGCAGTACCAATTGGTACATCACAGAGTCGGGCGGAGTTCTGCCGCCGCGACGAACGATCACACGACACATATTCGGCAGGGTCAATCCGTAAACCCCTGCGTGCCGTAAAGCCTTATAACTATATAATATATAGGTATATATAAATAAGGCTACAGCCCTTCCCATACCCCTCAACGATCGTTCGGGGTGATTCATCCACACCTAAATAACTATTTATTTATGTATCAAAATCAACCCTCGAACGGGGGTATGCAAGGGGTGAATGACCCCTTCAACATCCGCAAAATGGTTGCGGAGGGTTCAACTATTGAACCCGTAACGGCTGCCGAGGTGCAGCATGCCGACGAGGTCATCGCCAAAGCCGAAAAGGAGCTTACGGATGACCTCAGGGCGCAGGAGGAGCGCCTCAAGCTGCGCGAAATGGCCTTGGAGCAGTTGGCTCGTTATGAGATTGATTTGAGCCAACAGCTCAAAGAGCCGAAGCCCGTGATCGCTCGCTACGGCATGACGATCGGCTCGGAGGGTAACCTCTCGGCCATCGTGGGCGAGGCGAAGAGCAAGAAATCCTTTCTCTGCACGGCCATTGTGGGCGACCTGCTGAAGGTGCCGGGTATGACGGCGCAAGAGAATGGTTTTCAGCGCCGTATAGGTCGTGTTCTTTGGGTCGATACGGAGCAATCGGCACTGCATGTAAGGAAGATTGCCCGTCGTATCACCCACCTCACGGGGTGGAACGACCCGACGACGATACACCCCTTGATGAAGCTCTACGCCCTGCGTGAAGAGCCTCCCAAGGAGCGCATGTCGATCCTGAGGCAAGCCATCGAGGCGTGGCGACCTAAATTGGTCGTCATCGACGGCATTGCCGATCTTCAGTACAATACGAACGACCTGGAGGAGAGTGAGCGTATTGTGATGGAGCTGATGGCTCTCTCGAGCCTCTACTCCTGCCACATCCTGTCGGTGTTGCATACGAACCCCAACAGCGACAAGGCGCGTGGCCATGTAGGCTCGTCGCTGCAACGCAAGGCCGAGACGGTGCTCTATGTGCACAAGGTGGGTGAACGCTCCGTCGTGGAGCCGCAGTTCTGCCGCAACGAACCCTTCGAGCGGTTCGCCTTCCACATCGAGAACCCGATCGACGAAGGCATCCCCGTCCCGACCGACATGCCGAGGGATGAACCGAAGGAGAGCCCCGAGCTTGCGCTCCTGCGCAGGGAGTTTGGTGGCGCTGTGGAGCGCAGCGTGCTGATCCATAAGCTCCGCGAGCGCGGATGCTCCGAGGGTGTAGCCAAGATGCGCGTCTCGCGTGCCATACGCCGCGGCCTGATGCGGTATGACGAACTCTCCCGAATCGTCTCGCTGCCCGACCTGCCCCCTGCCGACAGCCCCTCTGCTCAGGAGGAGATCGAGTAACCGAGTAACATCGTAACAGCGTAACAAGGGGTGCATCCCTGTTACCGTGTTACGATGTTACTGTGTTACGAAGAGCTGTCAGCGATCAGCTGTCAGCAGTCAGCTAAAGGAGCTGAGCTCACTGAGCCCACTGAGGCCACTGAGCCCACTGACTTTTTTTCAGTAGCCCCAGCTGGCCCAGACCAAAAGCCCGACGACCGCTCACGCGTGTTCGTCATCCTGAGGAAGGAACGACCGAAGGATCTCTTCGGTGTCAGTCTGACTGAATAGAGATTCTTCGCCTACGGCTCAGAATGACGGTTCTTTCAGTAGCCCCAGCTG
>JAGAMA010000026.1 GCA_017624955.1 Alistipes sp. | reverse complement strand
TGAAAGTTGAAAGTTGAAAGGTTTTTTTCGTTCTTTCATCCGCTCAACAAAAAATATGGGAGATAGCCTTTCCGGTGGCTATCTCCCTTTTTGTTGAGCTAACATAGGGTCTTAAGCAGTCAGCTTTCAACTTTTAACTTTCAACTTACTGATCGATCGGTTCGGCCACGTCAGGAACCTGGAGCAGGTTCTCGTCCCCGACACCAAGCGAGCGGTAGTACTCGTTCACCTCGCGCACAATGTCGTAGCGACGGGCATACGAGGCGAGGTAGTAGGCCTCCTCCAGCTCATCGAGTCGATCGTTCAACTCGCCATCGACCATGGCAGCCTTGTAGCCGTCGAAGAGCAGGTAGTACTCGATATACTCAATCGTATTCTGAAGGTACTCGCGCATCAGCGCATCGCCCTTCATGGCAGCCGTCTCATCCCCCATTGCGGCGGCGGCATAGTAGGCCTCCAGGTAGGGGAAGGTGTTCGAATCCGTGAAACGGATCTGCGAGGTGGGCAACTCCTCCAAGCCCTTATCCAGCAGCTCAACCGCCTCACTGACACGTCCCTCCTCCAAGAGCGCCTTCGCCACACGGGCAAACGACGAGCGGGCATTCGAGGCACCGAGGTTATACTGGATAAAGTGGTCGGCATAGACATCGGGATCCTTCAAATTGCCATAGCGGAAGGTCTCCTTAAGAAGCGGTGCGGCATAGTCGGGATCGATGCGCCCCACATCCCACACGCTCTTCACGGGGGTCTTGATCGGCACCAGGCGGTAGGCGTAGCCGTCATACTGCAGGTAATCCATCAGTCCGAGATCCTGCAGGATGTAGATCTGCGTGAGGTAGATCGGGCGCTTCCAATCGAAGTTGGCCAACAGGTCGATCGTCATCAGCTGGTTCTTGTTGATCGACGAACCGCGCAGCTCCATGTAGACCGTATCGACCATTTTGTCGTAATCATCGGCCTTCACGATGCCCGAAGCCACGGCATTCTCCTTATTGACGGGGATAGCCAGGCGGCGCGAGGGAAGGTAGTCGGCATACGAGCCATCCACCAGCTTAATCTGCGAGGCGGGATCGTCGTTGCGGATAAAGTCGATCGCATCGCGGATATCCACCGCACGGTCAATCACCTCACGGATGGGCACCCAATCGTTCATATAGGTATACTTGTGCTTCGGCAACGAGAAGGGAACACCCGCGGCATCGTTGGCTGCCGTCTTCATCTCGTCGATATACCACTCGCCACCCAGGTACGAGGTGTTCATGATGCGGATATCGGGGCGCACGGCATAGACCTCCTGGTTGTTCCACAGGGGGAAGGTGTCGTTATCGCCATAGTTCAGGATGATCGCATTCGGGAGGCACGACTGGAGGTAGTTCCAACCGATATCGCGCGCCATGTAGCGACCCGAGCGGTCGTGGTCGTCCCAGTTCTCGGCCGCCAGGATACCGGGCACCGAGAGGCAGACCACCGTAGCGGCGGCGGCCACCCACTTCGTATCGCGCTTGGCTACCCAGGCGAAGAACTCCCGCACGGCCAACACGCCCAGACCGATCCAGATCGAGAAGGCGTAGAACGAACCGGCATAGACATAGTCGCGCTCACGCGGCTCGCGGGGCGAGGAGTTGAAGTAAACCACCAGCGCCACGCCCGTCATGATAAAGAGCCACATGACGATCGAGAAGTTGCGCTGATCGCGGTTCAGCTGATAGATAAGGCCAATCAGACCCAGGAGGAAGGGGAGGAAATAGTAGGTGTTGCGCCCCTTATTCTCGGCCACCTCGCGCGGCAGCCCCTCCTGCGGGCCGAGGTACGCCTCGTCAATAAACTTGATACCCGACAACCAATTACCATCCAGGATGGTCGAACTCGAAGCCTGGATATCGCTCTGACGACCGACGAAATTCCACAGGAAGTAGCGCCAGTACATGTAGTTGAGCTGGTAGTTGAAGAAGTAGTTCAGGTTCTCCATGAAGGTAGGCTCCACGACCGACTGTGGGCCCTCGCCATCGTCATAAACGCGGCGCTTACCGAAGTCGAGCACCGTCTCACGCATCGGGCGACCCGACTCGTCGCGTACCACCTCGCCATCCTCGTTGCGAACCACCTGCTCCTTGGTGCGGTAGGCGGCCCACTGCTTGTAGTCCTTCTCGCCCTTGTTGTAGTTCCACATGCGGGGGAAGAGGTGCAGGAAGCCCTCGGGATAGGTATAGCCCGAGATAATCGTACCCTCGCGGTACTTACCCTCCTCATCGAGGTAGTAGTTCGTCTGCTCGACATAACCCACGGGAGGTGCCGAGTAGTAGGCTCCCACCAACAGGGGGCGGTTGCCGTATTGGTCACGATTCAGGAACGAAAGCAGGGCGTGCGGATTGCTCGGGTTGTTCGAGTTCATCGGCGGATTGGCCGCAGCGCGGATCGTCACCGAGGCATAGGACGAGAAGCCGATCAGGATCATCGTCGTCGAGAGCAACACAAGGTTCCAGATCACCTTGCCCTTTTGGTGCGTCTTCCAGGCTGCCCACCCCATGCCGAGGATCAGCGCCAACGAGAAGACCGCCATACCGAGATTCACCGGCAGGCCCAACGTATTGACACAGAAGAGATCCACCATCGCCCCGACATAGACCGTGTAGGGGATGATGATACCGTTGATCACCAGCAAGATAGCACCTGCCAGAAGCGTAGCCAGCGTGATACCCTTCAGGGTTACCTGCTCCGTCTTGCGGAAATAGTAGATGAAGACCAACGCGGGGATGGTCAGCAGGTTCAGGATGTGCACACCGATCGAAAGACCCATCAGGTAGGCAATCAGGATGATCCAGCGCGTAGCATGCGGTTCATCGGCCTCCTCCTCCCACTTAAGCATCAGCCACACTACCAGGGCCGTGAACATCGACGAGAGGGCATACACCTCGCCCTCGACGGCCGAGAACCAGAAGGTATCGGTAAAGGTATAGGCCAAAGCACCCACCGCACCTGCGCCGATAGTCGTCCATACACCGCTCTCGGTCAAGGCCTTACCGCCGCGCGTCAGGAGGCGGCGCGAGAGGTGCGTGATGGTCCAGAAGAGGAACAGGATGCAGAAGCCGCTCGCCACCGAATTCATGGCATTGACCGCCATGCCGACATAGTCGGGCGAGGGGGCGAAGAGCGTGGCCAGACGGGCCAGCATCATAAAGAGCGGCGCTCCGGGCGGGTGTCCGACCTCCAATTTGTAGGAGGTGGCGATAAACTCCGAGCAGTCCCAAAGGCTCGAGACAGGCTCCATCGTCAGGAGGTAGACCAGTGTCGAGATCGCAAAGACCGCCCAGCCGACGATTGTATTCCAGCGTTTGAAAAATTGTTGCATATGCTTGATTTACTCTCTTTCCAATCTGCAAAAGTAATCAAATAACGCCGAACCTGCAATCCTATTGTGCAAGAAAAGGGTTTGAATTTGGCTAAAATGCATTATTCGACCAATCAACAAATCGCGTCATGGACATTTCCGAGTCCGTTTGGGGTTCGTCTTGCCGCCTTTCGGTTGCCAATAGCAACTTTCGGGAAAGAAAAAATAGCCTTTGCAAGCAGACTTGCAGGCATCTTTTCTCTTTCCCGAAACCTCCTGAAGGAGGTCACGAAAGGCGGCAGACAGGCGACGAAAAAACACCTCCCCTCTCATAAAGAAAAATACTTACATTCCCTCCCAAACCCTCCCTTTGGCAAAGGGAGGGCTTAGTCGCTTCGCTCCTTGGGTGGTGCTTTCGAAAGGTGAGTCACACGCCCATAATATCACGCCTTAACGATCTAATCATCGCAAGAAAAGGGGCGAAATGATCATCTTTTCGGATAAGTGTTTCGCAGGAAGATAAAATTTTACTAAATTTGCATCAATTATAAAGTATTCACACCTTATGGAGACAAAATTTTCACTTTACAATACCCTCACGCGCCGCAAGGAGGAGTTCGTACCCCTGACCGAAGGTCGTGTCGGCATGTATGTCTGCGGTCCTACGGTCTATGGCGATCCGCACCTGGGTCACGCCCGTCCGGCAGTCACCTTTGACCTGATGTTCCGCTACCTCAAGTCGCTCGGTTACAAGGTGCGCTATGTGCGCAACATCACCGATGTAGGCCACCTGGAGCACGATGCCGACGAGGGCGAGGATAAGATTGCCAAGAAGGCACGCCTCGAGCAGCTCGAGCCGATGGAGGTTGCCCACTACTACACGGAGCGCTACCGCCAGGCCATGGAGTCGATGAATGTCCTCTCGCCCTCGATCGAGCCCCACGCCTCGGGGCACATCATCGAGCAGATCGAGTTCGTGAAGCGCATCCTGGATGAGGGACTCGCCTACCTCTCGAACGGTTCGGTCTATTTCGATGTGGAGGCCTACAACAAGAAGTACCACTACGGCCGTCTTTCGGGTCGTAACCTGGATGATATCGTCCTCAACACCCGCGAGTTGGATGGTCAGAGCGACAAGCGCCACTCGTTCGACTTCGCCCTGTGGAAGAAGGCCTCGCCCGAGCATATCATGCGTTGGCCCTCGCCCTGGAGCGACGGCTTCCCCGGCTGGCACATGGAGTGCTCGGCCATGAGCACGAAGTACCTCGGCGAACAGTTCGACATCCACGGTGGCGGTATGGACCTCATGTTCCCCCACCACGAGTGCGAGATCGCCCAATCGACCGCTGCGCTGGGTCACGACTCGGCCCGCTACTGGGTACACAACAACATGATTACGATCAACGGCCAGAAGATGGGTAAGTCGCTCGGCAACTTCATCACGCTCGAGGAGCTCTTCACCGGTTCGCACCAACTCCTGGCGCAGGCCTATACGCCGATGACGATCCGCTTCTTCGTCCTGCAGGCACACTACCGCTCGACGCTCGACTTCTCGAACGAGGCGCTGCAGGCAGCCGAGAAGGGCCTGGATCGCCTGATGAAGGGCATCGAGGCGATCTCGAAGATCAAACCTTCGGCCACCTCGTCGGTCAATCCTGCCGAGCTGGAGAAGCGTTGCGCGGAGGCAATGGCCGACGACCTGAACTCGCCGATGGTCATCTCGGCCATGTTCGACTGGGTTCGCACGATCAATTCGGC
Organism: Alistipes sp.; assembly: GCA_017624955.1. Taxonomy (GTDB): domain Bacteria; phylum Bacteroidota; class Bacteroidia; order Bacteroidales; family Rikenellaceae; genus Alistipes. The sequence goes on along the minus strand of JAGAMA010000026.1, from coordinate 3,462 downwards.
TGTCGAGGGCAAGGAGACGCTCACGGCCGAGGATCTCGCCACGCTGAAGGCCACCTTCGAGCGCTACGCCTTCGAGGTGCTGGGTCTGAAGGACGAAAAGTCGGCTGCCGGAGCAGGTCGTGACCGCGTAACACCGCTCGTCGAGATGCTTTTGGAGGAGCGCCTGAAGGCACGCGCCGCGAAGGATTGGGCCGCTTCGGACCGCATCCGCGACGGATTGGCCGCTGCCGGTATCCGTGTCAAGGACCGCAAGGACGGCACGGACTGGGAGTTGGAGTAGTCCAATGCAACATTGAAAATTTAGCATTCAACATGGATGGCAAAATTGGCGGAACACCTCCGCCAATTTTCCAATAGATAGGTATGTCTGAAGTTAAGACTGCAGCTTTGGAGTTGGGTACGGAGCGAATCCGTAAACTCTTAATGCAATACTCGGTGCCGGCCATTATTGCGATGACCGCTTCATCGCTCTACAACATGGTGGACAGCATCTTCATCGGGCAGGGCGTAGGTCCGCTGGCCATCTCGGGCCTGGCGCTGACCTTCCCGCTGATGAATCTCTCGGCCGCCTTTGGTGCGATGGTGGGCGTGGGCGCAGCCACCATGATCTCGATGCGCCTGGGGCAACGCGACTACGACACAGCCAAGCAGGTGCTGGGAAATGTCGTGGTGCTCAACACGATCATCGGTATCGTGTTTGCCGTGGTGATGCTCCTCTTCCTCGATCCGGTGCTCTACTTTTTCGGAGCGAGTGAAGCGACTCTGCCTTACGCGCGCGAATATATGGAGATCATCCTCCTGGGTAATGTGGTGACCCACATGTACCTGGGACTGAATGCCGTGCTACGCGCTGCGGGCCACCCGCGCAAGTCGATGTATGCCACCATTATCACCGTGATACTCAACGCCATCCTCGACCCGTTGTTCATCTTCGTCTTCGATTGGGGCATTCGCGGTGCAGCCATCGCCACGATTCTGGCGCAGATCGTAACCCTCGGTTGGCAGTTGAAGATTCTCTCGAATCGAGACGAGTTGCTACACTTCCGCCGCGGCATCTATCGCCTCAAGCGCAAGATCGTCGAGAACATCCTCTCGATCGGCCTTTCGCCCTTTTTGATGAATCTGGCGGCCTGCTTTATCGCCATCATCATCAACAAGGGATTCAAGGAGCATGGCGGCGACCTGATGATCGGTGCCTACGGCATCACGAACCGCGTAGCGTTCCTCTTTGTGATGGTCGTCATGGGCCTAAACCAAGGCATGCAGCCCATTGCCGGCTACAACTACGGTGCCCGCCAATACGACCGTGTGTTGCGCGTATTGCGCCTGACCCTCTACGGGGCTACCCTGCTCTCGATTTTCGCCTTCCTCGTTGGCGAGTTCGCACCGCGTGTGGTGGTACGCCTCTTCACCAACGACGAGGAGCTCATCGCACTTGCCGTGACGGGCATGCGCCTCTCGTTCATCATGTTCCCCGTCGTGGGCTTCCAGATGGTGGCCACGAACTTCTTCCAGAGCCTCGGCATGGCCTCGAAGGCGATCTTCCTCTCGCTCACGCGCCAGCTGCTGTTCCTGTTGCCCTGCCTGCTGTTCCTGCCGCGCATGTTCATGAGCCTGACCCCCTGGGAGGGGAGTTGGGGTGTATGGTGTTCGCTACCCGCCTCCGACCTGCTGTCGGCCATTGTAACAGCGATACTCCTGGTGCGCCAACTGCGCCGTTTCAACACCGAAATATCGACCAACAACCATGCATAACCACCTGATCATCAACATCGGCCGCCAATTTGGCAGTGGCGGTAAGTCAATCGGCGATCTACTTGCCAAGCGACTCGGCGTGAAGCTCTACGACAAGGAGCTACTGCTCCTCGCCGCGCGTGAAAGCGGATTCGCGGAGGAGTGTTTCGAGCAGCGCGACGAGCAACGCGAGGGGCTGCGCGCCCTCTTCGGCCACTTCCGCATCCCCTTTGTGGGCAACTACCAAAGTTGCGATTCGCCCCTCTCGGGCGAGGCGTTGTTCCGCATCCAGAGCGATGTGATCCGCCGGGTGGCCGAGCGCGAATCGTGCATCTTCGTGGGGCGCTGTGCCGACTACATCCTGCGTGAGCGCACCGACACGATCAACCTCTTCTTCACGGCCGACCTGGGGGACCGTGTGCGCCGCATCACATCACGCACGGGGTGCACAGCTGCGGAAGCCGAAGCCAAAATCGAGGCGATGGATCGTCAGCGTGCCCGCTATTACAACTACTACACCTCGCGCACCTGGGGCGAGGCGGCAAGCTACGACCTGACGATCAACACCTCGCGCCTGGGCGAGGAGGGGACGGTCGATCTCGTGATCGACTTCATCAACAAGAGAATGAAAATCAACGACTAAACATGATACAGCCCGACCAGATCAAATCGCTCGTTGCGCGCCGTGAGGAGCTTGCTCGTTGCCTCGAGATCGAGCAACGAAGAATCGACCTAAAGAACGAGGAGGAGAAGACCCAGGAGCCCGACTTCTGGGAGCACCCCGACCGTGCGCGTGAGCAGCTCAAGAAGGTGGCCTCGATCAAAGCGTGGGTCGAGGAGTACGACCGCGTGGCTACGGCTGTCGAGGATTTGGAGCTCATGCCCGACTTTGTGAAGGAGGGGGTCATGAGCGAGGAGGAGCTGGATGCAAGCTACGCCACGGCCGTCGGCATGGTGGAGGAGCTGGAGCTGAAAAACATGCTCCGCAACGAGGAGGACAAGCTCGGTGCAATCCTCGACATCAACGCCGGCGCAGGAGGCACGGAGGCTTTGGATTGGGCCTCGATGCTGCTGCGCATGTACCAGCGCTGGGGCGAAAAGCATGGCTACAAGGTACGCATGCTCGACTACCAGGCCGGCGAGGAGGTGGGCGTGAAGAGTTGCACGCTCGAATTTGAGGGCGACTTTGCCTATGGCTACCTCAAGAGCGAAAACGGCGTGCATCGCATGGTGCGCCTCTCGCCCTTCAATGCCAACAACAAGCGCCAGACCACCTTTGCTTCGGTCTTCGTATCGCCCGCCATCGACGACACGATCGAGATCACGATCAACCCCTCGGACATCGAGTGGGACACCTTCCGCTCATCGGGTGCCGGAGGTCAGAACGTAAATAAGGTCGAGACGGCCGTACGCCTGCGCTACCACGGCAAAGATCCCGACACGGGCGAGGCAATCGAGTACCTGATCGAGAACATGGAGACCCGTTCGCAGCTCATGAACCGCGAGAATGCGATGCGCATCCTGAAATCGAAGCTCTACCAGCGCGAGTTGGACAAGCGCATGGCAACCCAGCAGGCCCTCGAGGCGACCAAAAAGCGCATCGAGTGGGGTTCGCAGATTCGCTCCTACGTCTTCGACGACAGGCGCGTAAAGGATCACCGCACGGGCGTTCAAACCTCGGCCGTCGAGGCGGTGATGGATGGCGACCTGGATGCCTTCATCAAGGCC
>JAGAMA010000006.1 GCA_017624955.1 Alistipes sp. | reverse complement strand
CCCCGTTGTAGCCATCTCTGACGAGGGTTCGTTGCCCACATTTTGGACAAACTTTTTATCCATTTCTAACGCAAATAGTGCAAATATATAAAAATCAATCAATTGCCCCGATTTTATCTACTAATTTTGACCAATAAGCCAGGATCGCTTGTCCATCTGGCGCCAGAAGTAGGCGATGTAGGCCACGACGAAGGGTATGATCAGCGAGACGACGGCCATCGTGCGCAGCGTGAAGTCGCTCGACGAGCTGTTCGCAAGCGTGAGCTTGCCGAGGCGATCGATCAGCGCGTGGGTCGCTGCTTCTACATCTACGACATGAACGCCGATGGCGTGGCCATGCAGAAGAGCAATATGCTCATGGCGCGCGGTGCCACGACGGACTTTGCCGAGGCCGAGGAGCAACCCTCGTTGGAGTTCTCGAAGATCAAGCTCTCCTACCGCGTACAGGCGAAGTTTGTGTTGGAGTAGCCGACCAAGCCCCTCCCCATAAACAGAATAACACGAAGCGAGGAGCCCGGTTTCGGGCTCCTCGCTTCGTGTGTAGTGCGCATTAGATCAATCCCTCGACCGTACCATCCTCGGCCAGGTAGATGTTCCCCGCCTGGGGCGTCTTGCTCAGACCCGGCATGCGCATAATATCGCCCGCCAACGCCACGATGAAACCGCTACCTGCGTTGAGCTCGATATCCTTGATGTTGATCTCGAAGCCCTCAACCGCACCGTAGCGTTTTGCATCGGCACTGAACGAGTACTGCGTCTTGGCGATACATACCGGCAGGTTGCCCATGCCCCACTTCTCGAGCAGGTCGATCTGCTTCTTCGCCTTCGGGCCAAAGACCACCGAGCCGGCACCATAGATGCTCTTGGCTACCTTCGTGATCTTCTCCTTGATGCTGTCCTCCAACTCGTAGGCATACTTCACCGGCTCCGAGGGCTGCGTCTCGATGAGTTCCACGGCCGCGCGTGCCAGATCGGCAGCACCGGCAGCACCCTCGACATAGGCGTTGTTGATCACGCAGCGCACGCCCATCTCCTCGCAATGCTTCAGCACCAGATCGATCTCCTCGTCCGTATCGCTTGCGAAGCGGTTGAAGCAGACCAGAACCGTCTGACCGAACTTTTTGAGGTTGGCCACATGGCGATCGAGGTTGGCAAAGCCCTGCTTCAACCCCTCGGCATTCGGCAGTTTGATCTCCGTCTCGGGCACTCCGCCGTGCATTTTGAGGGCGAGGGTCGAGGCCACAAGCACCGTGAGGTCGGGTTTGAGACCCGCCTGGCGGCACTTGATGTCAAGGAACTTCTCGGCACCGAGATCTGCACCGAAGCCGGCCTCCGTAACCGTATAATCGGCATAGGACATCGCCATCTTGGTTGCAATCACCGAGTTGCAGCCGTGGGCAATGTTGGCAAACGGGCCGCCGTGAACAATCACCGGCGTGTGGTCGGTCGTCTGCACAAGGTTCGGGTTGATGGCATCCTTCAATAGAGCCACGATGGCACCCGTCATACCCAGATCATTGACCGTCAGCGGCGTGTCGTCGTAGCGGACGCCGAGCACGATGCGACCGATGCGCACATAGAGGTCCTCGACATTGCGCGCAAGGCACAAGATGGCCATGATCTCCGATGCGGGCGTGATGTCGAAGCCCGTCTCGGTCGGGATACCGTTCGTCGAGCCGCCCAGACCCGAGACGATGTTACGCAAGCTGCGGTCGTTGATGTCGAGCACACGACGCCACATGACACGCTTCAGCCCCACCTGCTTCGAGCGGTTGTGATAGAGGTAGTTGTCCAAGAGAGCAGCGATGAGGTTGTTGGCCGAGGTGATGGCGTGGAAGTCGCCCGTGAAGTGGAGGTTGATATCCTCCGCGGGCATCACCTGCGTATAGCCGCCACCCGTAGCACCGCCCTTCATGCCGAAGCAGGGGCCGAGCGAGGGCTCACGCAGGGCGATGATCGCCTTTTTGCCGATGTGATTCAAACCCATACCCAAACCGATGCTTACGGTGGTCTTACCCACACCGGCCTTCGTGGCGGTGATGGCCGTAACGAGAATCAGGTGATTCTTTGCGACCTGCTTCTCGTCGATGAGTTTGTAGGGCACTTTGGCAATATACTTACCATAGTTAAACAGCTCCTCCTCGGGAAATCCTACCCGAGCAGCGATCTCGCGGATACTCTTCAATTTGGTCTCGCGAGCAATTTCGATATCAGTCTTCATAGGTATTGTGTTATTCGATCTCTTATTCCTAACGGTTTCTCCGAACGCTGCTGCACAGCAAAAGCGTACATAAATCGAGCGAAGATACATAAATTTCGGGATTTTTTTTTGATTTTTCGGACCATTTTCCGACACCGATTTCGGATAAACGGAAGAAATTTTGTGTTTTTTTGTATATTTGATGTAGTTTGATTAAGATTCTTTGAGTATCAAACCATTAAGAAGAACTTGCATGAGAATGGGCAATGGATAAGAAATTGCTAACTTGTTTTGTTACACTATATTCCTCATGCTTTTCAAATAACTCTT
>JAGAMA010000005.1 GCA_017624955.1 Alistipes sp. | reverse complement strand
CCCGTTGTAGCCATCTCTGACGAGGGTTCGTTGCCCACATTTTGGACAAACTTTTTATCCATTTCTAACGCAAATAGTGCAAATATATAAAAATCAATCAATTGCCCCGATTTTATCTACTAATTTTGACCAATAAGCCCGATATTGAGGCGCATAAAGCCCTCGCCCTCGCGGCCAAACATCGCCCCATCGTTCAGAGCCAGGTGTGCACGATTGACAAAGAGGTCGTTCAGGGCCGCCTGATCAAGCCCCAGGGCGCGACAATCGAGCCACACGAGGAACGAAGCCTGCGGCTTCCATACCTTGATTTGGGGAATATGGCACGCCACGAAATCGGCCGTGAGCTCCACATTCTGCTCCACATAGCGGAGCATCTGCTCGCGCCATGCCTCGCCCTGTCGATAGGCCGCCTCGGTAGCAATCGGGGCAAAGAGGTGCGGAGCGCCGAATTCGTTGGCTTCGATCCAGCTGAATAGGCGATGGCGCAGCTCCTCGTTTGGCACAATGGCATAGGAGCTGACCACACCTGCCATGTTGAAGGTCTTGGAGGGGGCAGCGAAGGTTACACTGCAAGCTGCAGCCTCCTCTGACACGGTTGCAAACGGAATATGGCGATGGCCGAAGAGGGCCATATCGCAGTGGATCTCATCGGAGATAACCACCATGCCGTGTTGATGGCAGATTGAGGCCAATCGTTGCAGGCTCTCACGATCCCATACAATGCCTGCCGGGTTATGCGGATTGGAGAGAATCAACAGCTTGCAGCCCCGCTTTGCCACCTCTTCCAACTGCTCGAAATCCATCCGGTAGCCCCCTTCCGGCAGCTCGATCAGCGGATTATTGACCACCACGCGCCCGTTGCTTTCGGTCGTAATGCGGAAGGGGTGATAGACCGGCGGCTGGATAACGATCCGATCCCCGGGTTTCGTCAAGGCGTTAATCGCCATAGCTATACCCTTCACAATACCCGGAATATAGCAGAGCCACTCGCGCTCGATCTGCCAACCATGCCGCTTTTCGGTCCACTCGATCACCGCCTGCCAATAGCTTTCGGGGGTTGTCGTATAGCCCAAGACGGGGTGTTCGAGCCGTTGGCGCAGCGCATCGAGAATAAAGTCGGGCGTAGCAAAATCCATATCGGCCACCCACATCGGCAGCAGATCTTCACGCCCGTAGTAGGCCGAGAGCATATCACATTTGATCGCACCGCTTCCATGGCGGTCGATCGGTTGGTCGAAGTCGTATTGTTTCATGGGTTATGGGGATTTCGGATGCACGGCAGGTGCATCGGTTTCTACGGTCGGTCTATCTCGTGCAGCTCTCGGCTATCATAGTCGCCGAACCAGTCGCGGAGCTTGAGGCGCGCCTTTTCGCGTACCTCCTCCGTGATGTTGGCCAGCACGCGGCTCAAAGCCCACAACAGCGCCCCTAAATCGTCGCCAAAACCGGCTAACGGGATGAAGTCGGGCACGAGGTCCAGCGGAAGAATAAAGTAGCCCAAAGCGCCGTAAATGATGCTTTTATCCTTGGTCGATGTTTGGGGGCTTTGCAGGGCGTAGTAGAGCAACAGGACGGCATAGACAGCCTTGATACCTGCCTTTTTGGCGACAGCCGTGAGCTTATTCATCAATCCCCTTTCGGAGTAGCTGCCACGATATTTTTCCAGATCGTTGGGTCGATTCATCACCTTGTTTGATTTCGGGTTCTACCAACAAACGTATTTCGAGGGAGGTTTAGTATAGCAATCAGCGGTCAGCGATCAGCGTGTGCAGTAGAGGATTACTGGGACCACTGAGGCTACTGGGCCTACTGAAAATCTTTCAACTTTCAACTCTCAACTCACCTCTCTCCTCTTTTCCTACCCCTCGATCCAGGCTGTGAGGAGTTTGAGTTGCTCGCCCTTCGGGGTCATCTGCAGACACTTGGCCTCGGCAGGCAAAAGCACCGTCTCGCCTTGGCGAATCGAGATCGTGCACCCCTTATCGTCCGTGAGCGTACCCTCGCCCACCGTGCAGACCAACACCACAAACGAGTCGAGCCAATCGAGGTCAAGGATCTGCGGACGGCTCAAATCGAAGAGCGTCGTAGTGAAGTATTCGTTGCGTGCCAACTGCACGGCCTCATCCTTGCGCGGCGTGTAGTGGGTCTGATAATCCTCCAGGTAGGTGTAGTCGATGGCCTCACGAGCCAGCTCGGTATGCAGCTCACGCGGCTTGCCATCCACCCCGGCACGTCCGTAGTCGTAGATGCGGTAGGTGATATTCGAAGGTTGCTGAATCTCAACCACCATCGACCCCGCGCCAATCGTATGGATACGCCCGGCAGGGAGGTAGAAGAGATCACCCGGCGCAATCGGATACTCGGCCATCAGCTCCACGATGCGATGCTCCTCCACAGCCTTCTCGTACTCCTCGGGGGTGACGGGGCGGTTAAAGCCGACACGCAGGCAGGCACCCTCATCGGCGCGCACCACATACCACAACTCGCTCTTGCCACTGCAGGCATGGCGCTCACGGGCCAACTGATCGTTCGGATGCACCTGGATCGAAAGATCCTCGCGGGCATCGATAAACTTGACCAGCAGCGGGAACTCCTCGCCAAAACGGGCATAGTTGGCCTTGCCCACAAGCTTCTCCCCCTCGCGCACGAGTAGCTCACGGAGTGTAAGGCCACAATCGGGTCCCTCGGCCACGATCGACTCGTTGCCCGCAAGACCCGACAGCTCCCAGCTCTCGCCAATCTGTCGCTCGGAAGTCACCAAACCTTTATAGGGGGCAATGCGCTCGCCACCCCACACGGGGCACTTCAAAAGGGGGTTAAATTTCAGCATCTCAACACTTTTCGGCATATCATCCTACGGACAACAGCCCCAATTAACGAACAAAGATACAACTATTTTTTGATCTTCCAAAAAAGAGGGAGGCCTCGACCTCGGTCGAGACCTCCTTCTAAATTTTCAAAACCTGCGATTAGAACTTCGAAAGGTCGATCTCCGTAACGCCCTTGATGCCCGTCATGGTAATCTTCTCGCAATTCCAAAGGTCCATCATCAGCGTATACGAACCACTACCGGGGTAGGCATGCACAAGACCCGAAGCATACTCCTCACGGCTCTCATCACCCCACGAGATGAAGCCATAGGGCGACGTACCCGTAACCTCGGGTACATTCAGCGTACCGCCCTTTACGACCACCTTCACATGGCTGTATTGCTCCTCGGCAACCGGAGCACTGCCAGCATTGAGGTCGATCACCTCAGGCTTATCACTCTTCAGCGCCAAACCTGCATCGGTGTAGATCAGCGTATAGACATACTTCTTGGCCATCGAGAAGGTGCTCTTCGGCAGGTCAATATCAAAACGCTTACCATCAATCGTCAGGTGCAACGGAAGACCCGTCGAAGAGGTCGTATAGGGGATCATGAAGACCGCAGGATGATCTTCAGTCCACCCCTTCGGGTTGAGCGCAGCCGAGCAGGTATGCGTATAGGGACCCATCGTCGTAGCGGTAATACGGCCACTCGTGATACGCATCGTACCCTCCAGCGGGAACTGCTCGCTGTCGATCTCGATCTTCTCGAGCTTACCACCGATATAGCTCTGGATATTGAAGGCCAGGATTGCCATGGCGTGGCGCATCGAAAGGCGACCCGTAGGATCGCTGTCGGTCACCGAAACACCGCCACCCGAGTAGAGTACATCGACCTGATCGGCCACCTTCACGGGAATCTCCAGCGGGTTGTCGGCATCGGCCTGATAAGGATAGGCCGCAAAGAAGTAGGCCGTCTCGCCACCATTGAGCGTAATGGCGGGCGAACCCTTCCATACGCCACCGTTATAGGCAGCCTGATGCGTGGTCGTCAGATCGAGGCTGATCTGCGCCTTCTCGCTCTTATAGACATTCATGCGATCGCCCGACGTAAAGTCGCTCAGCACATTGGGAGCCACGGCACGGGTCTGGATCTCGGTCGTAAAGGTAACCTCCGAGAACTTCTCGCCACCGCCACCGCCACCACAGGCCGTCAGGGTCATCAGCGCCAAGGCGCCCAGGGTATATTTCATATACTTTTTCATAGTCATCTCAACATTTAAGGATTAGAGGGTCAGTTTGAACTCACACGGCTCTGCGGGATCGAAGTAGATGCGCACCGTGTAGCTGCCTGCAGCGAGGTTCTTCAGCACAATGGGCTCACTGCCGACCGTTTGCGAAGCAACCTGCGAGCCACCGCTCTTCAGCATCTCGAACGTAGCACCGTTGTACGATCGGATCGTCAGCTCCTTGGCGGTACGATCCCAGCTAAGCTGCGTACCCGCAGCGATGTCATCACCATCGGGATCGGCCTCCATGAGCACAATCTGATCAACAGCCTCCGGCATATACTTACGCATACGCATCCAATCATTCTTGGCACGATCCCAGAAGACGGGCACCAGGCTGTAACCGGGCTTGATCTCCTTGGTAATCTTGGCCGTGGTCTGCAACGAGCCGGGGTAAATGCTACCCGAAGAGCTGCTCATCGCGCGAACCGAGGTCTGCTGCTCGGCAGTTACGAGCTCCTGAACCTCATCGTGCTTATTCACCATAGCGACAGCCACCTTACCCACATAGCTCGTAGCCGACAAATTATAGAAAAGTACACTTACCGTGAAGCTCGTACCAACCGTAAAGATCTGCGTCGAGGCCGACAGACCGGGCCAACCGGACTGCGCGCCCACCAGCAGGTTATCGGCATAGGTGGTCGTCGTACCCTCCTTGTCGGGCCACAAATCTACCAGCACCTCATGATCCTTAGTGAAGTTGTAGCCACCGGCATCCATGCTGTTGATGTTATAGGCTCCGTTGGCCGAACCGCTCCAACCCCAGTTGAAGTAGTACATGTCGTCATTCGTATAGCCATCGAGCACAAAGGCGTGACCACCGGCATTGCCACTGGCCGAATAGAGCACGGGGCGACCGGCATTCAGCTCGGCCTTCACGATCTCCTTCCACTCCTCATCGCTATAACCGTTGCGGAGTACCAGGCGTGCCGACTTGTTGTAACCCATGTAGGCAGCCATGGCATAGAGCTGATCGGAGGTAAAGGCACCCGTACCGCCCATCGAACTGCTGTGATAGTCAGCCTCAACCGCTGCACCCAGGTCAGCCATCAAACGAGCCACCTCGGCACCCTCGGCCTCCGAATAGGAACCACTCTTGTAAATATTCGGCATCAAATCGTAGTTGTAGCTACCCAACGTACGGGCTGCTACCGAGATACCGAGATCGCGGGTCGTATAGGCAGGAGTCGTACCCGTACCGGCTGCAGGCCAACGGTTATATTTACAAACAATCGCGGCAGCCGTAGCAACGCAACCGGTCACCGTGCGCACACCGCCGTAGGTGGGGCACTCGCCGTTGTAGGGGGCACTCTGATCCCAGTCGGCCGTATCGAACCACTTAATGGGCTCACCCATCTTGGGGGTCTGGTCCACCGCAGGCAGACCGGCAGCGCGGGCAGCAAGAATCATATCACGCACACCCTCCAGCCAATAGCGCAGGTTCGAGGGCATCTCACCCTTGCCGAAGCCGTTTTCAAACGAGTAGCCGATCACGGGCGACACCGAATCGTCACCTGCAATGATCACAAAACCCGGAGCATCGGTGCGGTTGAAGATAAAGAAGGCCGGCTCGGCCGTAGCGCGCGTAGCGGCCTCTTCGCCATCCCAAATCAGCTCAAACTGCGGTGCGGTACGGGTCTCGGGACCCTGCGCAAAAAATTGTACCGCCTTTGAGAGCGCCTCTTGCTGGTTTACCGAATCAGCCAAAACGACCGTCGGCAAAGCCATCGCCAAGGCGAGAAGCAATAAAGTGTAGAGTTTTTTCATATCTAACTCGGTTAAAAGTTTCAAAAAGTGAGGCAATATACAAAGTTTTTTTGGATTTTCAGCGTTTTCGACCCCGAAAAGCGCCCATTGAGCAAAGATTGTAGTCGTATGATTACTTATAAAGTAGTACTCAAAATAAAAATCAGCGCACGAATACTATTTTTTCAAAAAAAAATTTGGAGAATCAAACTATATCGTTTACCTTTGTATCGGCTGACGATATAACGGAGGCCGAAATAAAGAGACGATACATTATAATAATACACGATGACCAACGCAAACAATGCCCTCACCGAGGCGGTATACTACATTCTGCTCGCGCTCATCGAGCCGAAGCACGGCTACGGCATCATGCAGCAGACGGCCGCGCTGAGTGGTGGGCGACTGACCCTCTCGGCGGGTACGCTCTACGGAGCGTTGGCCTCACTGCAAGAGAAGGGGTGGATCAAACCGCTTCCCGAGGAGGGGCGCAAGAAGGAGTACCAGATAACCGATGCCGGTCTGCAAGTGCTCGCGACCGAGTTGGAACGACTGACGGAGCTGGTCGAAAACGGAAAACAATTATTAAATATTAAATAGGTGAGCTATGAAATTCCAGGGTGAAATGAAAAAGGTTTGGCGCTTCTACAACATTGCCGAATACGAGCAGGAGGAGCAGTGGATCAACGAGATGGCCAAGGAGGGTTGGCAACTGACGGCCATCGGATTCTGTCGTTATATTTTCCGCCGTGGCACGCCGGGCGATTATATCTACAAGCTCGATGTGGTGGAGCGCACCGCCTCGGACGAGGTGCGCGAAAGCTACTTCAACTTCCTCACCGAGTGCGACATCCGCGTCGTGGGCGAATTTAAGGATTGGCTCTACCTGCAGAAAAAGGCCGCCGACGGCCCATTTGACATGAAGGACGACACCTACGCCAAGCTCCGCACGGTCAATAAGGTCTATTCCTTCGCCGTGCGTACCCTATGCCGTCTTTTGACCGCCTTTGCCACAGTTATCCTGATCAATGTGGTGTGTGGCGCCATCGCCTCGAGCTTCTCCGTCAGCGAGTTTTGCCACGGTATCACCTTTGGTGTATCGACCTCGGCCATCATCGTCTTGACCTTCATTTGGGTGCCGATTCTCCGCAAACTGCGTCGCAAGGTGAATCAGCTCATCGACGAAATTGGCGTGATTGTATAAAGAGGAAAGAGCAAAGAGCAAAGAGAGAAGATAAGAGAACGAGATTAAAGAGATTAAGGAATAGTGTCATCCTGAGCCGTTCTCAACTCTCAACTCTCTCCTCTTTCCACTCTCCTCTTTGCTCTTTCCTCTCTCCTCTTCTTTTGTGTCATTTTCTGCCAAAATGTCAGCCTCGTGTCAGCCTCCGCGTTTGGCACGGGGCTTTTTGTGCCCTTTTTGGCATAAAAACGGGTTTGGTACAGCGTTTGCTCCCTTGGGAAGCGTTGTCGCGAACGAAATGGCGGCAACCCCCGAAACAGAACAAAAACAATAAACAAATAAAACTTACAGATTATGGCAAAGATTATCGGTATTGACTTGGGTACGACGAATTCGTGCGTAGCCGTTATGGAGGGCAACGAGCCCGTGGTTATCCCCAACTCGGAGGGTCACCGCACCACCCCCTCGGTGGTGGCATTCACCGAGAATGGCGAGCGTAAGGTGGGTGATCCCGCCAAGCGTCAGGCCATCACAAACCCGAAGCGCACGGTCTTCTCGATCAAGCGTTTCATGGGTGAGCGCTACGACAACGTAGCTAACGACATCGCTCGTGCACCCTACACGATCGTGCGTGGCGACAACAACACGCCCCGCGTAGACATCGACGGTCGTCAGTACACGCCGCAGGAGATTTCGGCTATCACGCTCCAGAAGATGAAGAAGACGGCTGAGGATTACCTCGGTCAGGAGGTTACGGAGGCTGTGATCACCGTACCGGCCTACTTCTCGGATTCGCAGCGTCAGGCCACGAAGGAGGCCGGCGAGATCGCAGGCCTGAAGGTGCGCCGCATCATCAACGAGCCGACGGCTGCCGCCCTGGCTTACGGTCTGGACAAGAAGAACAACGACATGAAGATCGCCGTATACGACCTCGGTGGCGGTACGTTCGATATCTCGATCCTCGAGCTGGGCGACGGCGTATTCGAGGTAAAATCGACCAACGGCGATACGCACCTCGGTGGTGACGACTTCGACCATGTGCTGATCGACTACATGGCCGAGGCATTCAAGGCCGAGCACGGTGTAGATCTGCGCCAGGATCCGATGGCGCTGCAGCGCCTGAAGGAGGCTGCCGAGAAGGCCAAGATCGAGCTCTCGAGCTCGACGACGACCGAGATCAACCTCCCCTACATCATGCCCGTAAACGGCATTCCGCAGCACCTCGTGATGACCCTCACGCGTGCCAAGTTCGAGCAGCTGGCCGATCACCTGATCCGCAAGACCGTAGAGCCTTGCAAGATCGCCCTGCGCGATGCCGGCCTCACGGCTTCGGATATCGACGAGGTGATCCTCGTAGGTGGTTCGACCCGTATCCCCGCCATCCAGAAGATCGTCGAGGAGTTCTTCGGCAAGGCTCCCAACAAGGGTGTAAACCCCGACGAGGTAGTTGCCGTAGGTGCCGCCATTCAGGGTGGTGTCTTGACGGGCGAGGTGAAGGATGTGCTGCTGCTCGATGTAACGCCCCTGTCGCTCGGTATCGAGACGCTGGGTGGCGTGATGACGAAGCTCATCGAGGCCAACACCACGATTCCGACCCGCAAGTCGGAGGTCTTCTCGACCGCTTCGGACAACCAGCCTTCGGTAGAGATCAACGTATGCCAGGGTGAGCGTCCGCTGGCCCGCGACAACAAGTCGATCGGTCGCTTCCACCTCGACGGCATTCCGGCCGCTCCGCGCGGTGTACCGCAGATCGAGGTTACGTTCGACATCGATGCCAACGGTATTCTGAACGTATCGGCCAAGGATAAGGGCACGGGCAAGGAGCAGAAGATCCGCATCGAGGCATCGTCGGGTCTCACGGAGCAGGAGATTCAGCGCATGCGCGACGAGGCCAAGGCCAACGAGGAGAAGGACAAGGCCGAGAAGGAGCGCATCGACAAGATCAACGCTGCCGACTCGAACATCTTCGCCACGGAGAAGCAGCTCAAGGAGTACGGCGACAAGATTCCGGCCGAGAAGAAGTCGGCTATCGAGTCCTCGCTTGCCAAGCTCAAGGAGGCACACAAGAACCAGGATGTAGCCGCTATCGACACGGCCATCGCCGAGCTCAACGCCGCATGGCAGGCCGCTTCGCAGGACATCTACGCCCAGCAGCAGGCTCAGCAGCAGGCCCAGAGTCAGCCCAACGGCGGCCAGCAGGCCGGTGGTGAACAGAAGGCTCAGCCCGAGGACGTAGAGTTCGAGGAGGTGAAGTAATTTTACCGAATAATTTCAACGAAGGGGCTGTTCTACTGCTTGTTGGCAGCCCCTCTTTTATAGAATTTGTATAGCAAGAGCTATTTTGAAGCTGCCCGCAGTCCGAAAAAGCGCAGTTTACTTTTCGTAAATGAGCATTTTACGGACAAGGCAGATGCCAAAAGAGCCTTGTTATACAAATTCTTTGTTATTTTTGCGGTATGGATGATTTAAAACTGACGATACTTTCGGCCGACACCTCGAGCCACGAGGAGCTGCCCGTGGTGGGGGCTACGGTCAAGGCGGGATTTCCCTCGCCGGCAGACGACTTCCTGGAGCAGCCGCTCGACCTGAACAGAGCACTGATTCACAACCCTGCCGCCACCTTCTTTGTGCGGGTCGAGGGGGATTCGATGGCGGGTGCCGGCATCGACGATGGCGACCTGCTGATCGTCGATCGCTCGGTAGAGCCTTCGGAGGGGAAGATCGCCATCTGCTTCGTGGATGGGGAGTTTACGGTCAAGCGCCTCGGCCGCGAGGGGCAGGATTGGTTGCTCCTGCCCGCCAATGAGAAATACCGCCCCATCCGCCTCACGCAGGAGGATGAACTGACCATCTGGGGCGTGGTGACCTATGTGATTAAAGCACTTTGATGGAGGAATGATAAAGTTCCTTAAGGGGGCTTAAAGGTGCTTAAGGGGCTTTTTTCAACTTTCAACT
>JAGAMA010000025.1 GCA_017624955.1 Alistipes sp. | reverse complement strand
CAAAGGGCGACAAAATAAACTTTTACACCTTTTGCGCCCTTTACGCCTTAATCATACTTTGAAAATTTATTTGCGGTTTTGCAATCGGATGCGGGTGAGTTGTTCGCGGAAACCACCCTCTTCGGCAAAGCGTTCCAAGACACGTTGCATGAAACGATATATCAGGCTATCAGCTTGATATATCAGCACGATAGCAAGGTTTGCGATAGTTTCGGCACTTCGGGTAGATATCAGTTCTCGCCAAAAAGCAGCATCGTTATGTTCACGGCCAAGTTGTTTCGCGCGACACATTTGTTCGGACTCTTCCGTCCACCGATTTAGACCTCGGACGCGCAAATAGTCATCGTAATCCATCAGCAACTCGTGCAAACTACTCTTGGCCACATTCATTAGTTTAAGCTCGGTTTCAATTGAGGTAGCTGATGCTGCATAACCCTCGACTATATTCTGTTTGCCGGAGCGTGCAGCCTGAATCATTTGATCGCATGTGCGGTCACCGCGCTCCAAAAAGTGCTCGACGAAAAAATAGGTAATATCATAAATCGCCTCTGCCTTTTGGTAGCAAAGCAACCTCTTATAGTCGCCCTTATGTCGGATAGTTGGAGGATTGGACATAACGATAGTCGTTTTCACAAAGATAGTGTTTTTTTGTAAAACTTAAAACCCTTCTGCCCTTTTCGCCCTTCATGCCTTTCATGCCCTTTCGTGCCGTTTTCATCAAAAAAAACTGACAAAATGGCAGGGATTGTGTAGTTGGTACAACCTTTGTTATTATCTTTGTATGCCGTGAGGCACAAAACGGAAGCAAACAAAACAATATAAACTAAAAAAGATTCAAAGTTATGGTAAAACCGTTATCGGATCGGGTGTTGATTCTCCCGAATCCCGCAGAAGAGAAGACCGCAGGTGGTCTCTACATTCCCGACACGGCCAAGGAGAAGCCCCTGGCAGGTAAGGTAGTAGCCGTAGGCCCCGGCACGAAGGATGTCAAAATGGAGGTCAAGGAGGGCGATGAGGTGCTCTATGGCAAGTACTCGGGTCAGGAGCTGACGATCGACGGCATGGAGTATCTGATCATGCGCCAGGCGGATATCCTGGCGATTATCTAAACAAGCAAAATCGAAGATTATGGCAAAGGAAATCAAATATAATGTAGAGGCTCGTGAGCTTCTCAAGGAGGGTGTCGATGCCCTGTCGAACGCCGTGAAGGTGACGCTCGGCCCGAAGGGTCGCAATGTGATCATCGACAAGAAATTTGGTGCTCCGCACATCACGAAGGATGGTGTATCGGTAGCCAAGGAGGTAGAGCTGGAGGATCCGTTTGCAAACATGGGTGCCCAGATGGTCAAGGAGGTAGCTTCGAAGACCAACGACGATGCCGGTGACGGCACGACGACCGCCACGGTATTGGCCCAGGCCATCATCGGTGTCGGTCTGAAGAACGTAACGGCAGGTGCCAACCCGATGGACCTGAAGCGCGGTATCGACAAGGCCGTGGCTACGGTCGTGGAGTCGCTGCGCGAGCAGTCGCAGGAGGTGGGCTCGGACTACGCGAAGATCGAGCAGGTAGCCACCATTTCGGCCAACAACGACCAGAACATCGGCCGTCTGATCGCCGAGGCGATGGAGAAGGTGAACAAGGAGGGTGTGATCACGGTCGAGGAGGCCAAGGGCACGGAGACGCATGTCGAGGTGGTCGAGGGTATGCAGTTCGATCGCGGCTACATTTCGGCCTACTTCATCACCGACACGGAGAAGATGGAGGCCCAGCTCGACAAGCCCTTCATCCTCGTAACGGACAAGAAGATCTCGACGATGAAGGAGCTGATGGGCGTGTTGGAGCCGGTGGCTCAGAGCGGTCGTCCGCTGCTGATCATCGCCGAGGATGTAGATGGCGAGGCGCTGTCGGCCCTCGTGGTGAACAAGCTGCGCGGTGCACTGAAGATCGCCGCCTGCAAGGCTCCGGGCTTCGGTGACCGTCGCAAGGAGATGTTGGAGGATATCGCCACGCTGACCGGTGCCACGGTTATCTCGGCCGACAAGGGCATGAAGATCGAGGATGCCTCGCTGCAGATGCTCGGCACGGCCGACAAGGTGACCCTCAACAAGGAGAACACGACGATCGTGGATGGTGCCGGCGCGAAGGAGGCGATTGCCTCGCGTGTGCAGCAGATCCGCGCCTCGATCGAGAAATCGACCTCGGACTACGACCGCGAGAAGCTGCAGGAGCGCCTCGCAAAGTTGGCCGGTGGCGTAGCTGTGCTCTACGTCGGTGCCGCTACGGAGGTCGAGATGAAGGAGAAGAAGGACCGCGTGGACGATGCACTGGCCGCTACGCGTGCCGCAGTCGAGGAGGGCATCGTACCGGGTGGCGGTGTGGCCTACATCCGCGCCACGGCTGCGCTCGACGGCATGAAGGGCGCAAACGACGACCAGACGACGGGTATCCAGATCGTGAAGCGCGCCATCGAGGAGCCGCTCCGCCAGATCGTAGCCAACGCCGGTGGCGAGGGTTCGGTTGTGGTAAACAAGGTGCGCGAGGGCAACGGCACATTCGGCTACAACGCCCGCGACGACAAGTACGAGGATATGATGGAGGCAGGTATCATCGACCCGACGAAGGTGGCTCGCGTGGCCCTCGAGAATGCCGCATCGATCGCCTCGATGTTCCTCACGACGGAGTGCGTGCTGGCCGAGAAGAAATCGGAGCAGCCCGCCATGCCTGCCATGCCCGGTGGTGGCATGGGCGGCATGATGTAAGCCGAAAGAGAGGAGTTATACGAGGGGAGTTCCGAAAGGGACTCCCTTTTTTGGCGTTATTTTTGCAAGGGAGAAGGTCTAAAACGATGCGATATGTTTAAACTTTTTCTCACATTGGCGGTGGCCCTCATAACCTGGCCCGTCAAGGCGGATGACTACCGCATGATTCCCTTCAAAGAGCTCCCGCAAACGGCACGTGAGCTGATCGAGAACTACTTCTCGCAGAGCGAGGTGAGCTACACCACGGCCAAACGGTCGCTCCTCGAACGCGAATACAAGGTTTACCTGGCCGATGGCGGAACAATCTCGTTCGACCGAAACGGCCGATGGAGCGAAATCGACTGCGGGCGGGGCGAGCTACCCGAGGAGATGATTCCTGCCTCGATCCGCGAGGAGCTGCGCAAGCACTTCCCCGAGGGGCGCATCCGGGAGGTCGAACGCACACGCAAGGGGTTCGAAGTGAAGTTCCGGAACGGGCCGGAGGCGGAATTCGATCGGCGCGGAAGGGTTATCAAAGTTGATGACTGACAACGGTTTGCGCACGAGATAAATTCTCCTGATAGGTGGATAAAATAAGATGATCGAAAAAATGCACGTTTTTCAAAATTGTGTTGTATATTTGTATAGGGAAAAAGAAAAAACCCGCAAACCGAAAACACAAACACATAAAACAATACAACTATGTTAAGCCAGAAATTACATGATGCGATTAACGCACAGATCAATGCCGAGCTTTGGTCGGCTTACCTCTATCTCTCGATGTCGATGGATGCCGAGGCCAAGGGTTATAAGGGCGTTGCCAACTGGTTCTTCGTGCAGTGGCAGGAGGAGCAGGATCATGCCCGCATTCTAATGAATTATCTCAACTCGCGCGACTGCAAGGTGGAGCTGAAGCCCATCGAGGCCGTAGATACCACCTGGAATTCGGTGCTGGAGATGTTCCAAGAGACGCTCAAGCACGAGAAGGTCGTAACGGGCCTGATCAACAACCTGGCCGCCATCGCTGCCGAGGATCGCGATTTCGCTTCGTCGAACATGCTTGTATGGTTCATCGACGAGCAGATCGAGGAGGAGGAGTCCGCCCGCGATATGATCTTCGCTGCCGAGGCTGTGGAGAACGACAAGTACGGCATGTATCAGCTCGATAAGGAGCTTGCCGCACGCGTTTACACGCAGGCTTCGCCCCTCGCTACGGCCGAGTAAGGTCGAGGTTCGAATTCAAAATTAGAGGATGCCCTTTCGGGGCATCCTTTTTTTGTGGGGCGGGAAAGGAGGAAAAGGCGAGAAAGGCGGGGAAGGTGCTACCTTTCACAAATGGCAACCGCCTGAAAGTCGTATGGCAAGAGCTATTTTTAGGCAAAGAGAGCACCACCCGCAGACGGATATGGCGAGCCTATTTTTAGGCACACAAAAGGCGAAGTCCGCAGCATACTAAACGTATGTGAGGAACTTCGCCTTGCAGTGTAACGCCAAAAGAGGCCGTCAGATACGTCTGCTATTTAGCGTATGATACGGCACGCGTCTCCCGAATCACCGTAATCTTCACCTGCCCCGGATAAGTCATCTCATCCTGGATCTTCTTGGCGATATCGTGCGATAGGCTCTCGGCCTCCTGATCCGACAGTTTATCGGCACCGACGATGACGCGGAGCTCACGACCGGCCTGGATGGCGTAGGTCTTCACTACACCCGGGTACGAGAGAGCGATATCCTCCATCTCCTTCAGGCGCTTGATGTAGCTCTCCACCACCTCACGACGAGCACCCGGGCGGGCACCCGAAATGGCATCGCAGACCTGGATGATGGGGGCGATGAGCGACGTCATCTCCATCTCGTCGTGGTGAGCACCGATGGCGTTGCAAACCTCGGCCTTCTCCTTATACTTCTCGGCGAGCTTCATACCGATCATGGCGTGCGGCAACTCGGGTTCATCATCGGGCACCTTACCGATATCGTGCAACAGACCGGCACGGCGGGCATGCTTGGGGTTCAGACCCAGCTCGGCAGCCATGATACCGGCCAGGTTGGCCGTCTCGCGGGCGTGCTGCAGCAGGTTCTGACCATACGACGAGCGGTACTTCATCTTACCGATCAGGCGGATCAGCTCGGGATGCAGGCCGTGGATACCCAGGTCGATCGCCGTGCGCTTACCCACCTCGACGATCTCCTCCTCGATCTGCTTCTTAACCTTGGCTACCACCTCCTCGATGCGGGCGGGGTGGATACGGCCGTCGGTCACGAGCTGGTGCAGGGCCAGGCGGGCGATCTCACGGCGCACGGGATCAAAGCCGCTGAGGATGATGGCCTCGGGCGTATCATCCACGATAATCTCGATACCCGTAGCGGCCTCCAGGGCGCGGATGTTGCGACCCTCGCGGCCGATGATGCGACCCTTCACCTCATCGCTTTCGATGTTGAAGACCGTCACGGCATTCTCGATTGCCGTCTCGGTTGCTACACGCTGAATCGAGGCTACCACGATGCGCTTGGCCTCCTTCGTAGCCGAGAGCTTGGCCTCCTCGATCGTCTCGTTGATGTAGGCAGCGGCCTCGGCCTTCGCCTCCGACTTCATGTTCTCGATCAGGATGTTCTTGGCCTCCTCCGAGCTGAGTCCCGAGATCTGCTCCAGGCGCATATTCTGCTCACGGCGCATCTGCTCAAGCTCCTCCTTCTTGTGGTCGAGGAGCTGCATCTGGTTCTGCATCTGCTCCTTGAGGCGGTCGTTCTCCTTGAGCTTGTGGTCCAGGTCGCGCTGCTGGTTCTGCAGTGTCTGCTCGAGCTGCTTGGCGCGCTGCTCACTCTGCTGCAACTTCTGGTTGCGCTCATTGACCTGGCGGTCGTGGTTGCTCTTCAGCTGCATGAAGTGCTCCTTGGCCTGGAGCATCTTCTCCTTTTTGATCATCTCACCCTCGGCCTCGGCCTCCTTGAGGGCAGCCTCACGGCGCTTGCGGATCGAGGTCTTCGCCACGAGGTTCGTCGCCACGGCGTAGACTACGACGGCCACAACAGCCGTAATTAGGGCGATTAAAACGGTATTCATAGTCGAATGTTTCTGTTTTAAAAGTAGTTAATTATGTTGAATAAGTCGTTTTCAATAAAAAAAACCGCATAGGATTCCTTAGTCTTGTTTGACGAATCTGCAAAAAACGTCATGTGTGGGGGCTCCGACATCGCAATCTTCCAACGGCCGCCGCAGCGACACCCCGAAGGGTTAAGGCCTGATTTTGAATAAGCCGCGAGTTGACCCCAATATAAAAAGTGTTCAGTTTCGCAAAGCTATTAAGGAATCTATGCGGGTAGATTTCTGTATGTAAAGAACGATGATCCCACGCACGGGATCGGCTCATCTATGCTTCAAAAAACGATGCAGTAGCCTACTCTTTGAGCAGACTCTCCAAATAGGTTGCCAACTCCTCGCTTAAACTGTCGAGGCGTTTGAGATCCTCGCCACCCACCTCACGGCTCTGGCGCATATAGACATTGGTCATGGCAAACTGCAAGGCGGTCACCACCAGGTAGTCGAAGTCGATCCACCCCTTCTTCTGGGACTGCTTACACTTGGCAAAGCAGGCATTTACCTCGCGTTCGCCCAGGCGATAAATCTCCTCCCGTTCACGGTCGATGGTGAACTGGTAGGGCTTACCGGCTATTCTGAGCGTGATGGTCAATGGCTTTTTCTCCTGCTCCATACTGCTGTTGTTCGTTTATTTCGCTTGCTTCATCTCCTCACGGGCAGTTGCATCTTCGATGCCGCCCAAGAGCGCGATGCACTTGTCCACCTCCCGCATCAGGCGATTGACGCGTGCTCGTGCTTTATCGCGGTTACGGCTATCTCCCGAGAACCCCTCGGCCAGCTCCTTGCGCTGCAACTCACTGCGGAGTCTCTTATTCTCCTCCTCCAGCGAGCGCTTCTCGCCCTTGAGCTTCGCCAACTCGGCCGTCATGCTACGCACCGCCTCAGACAATCGTTTGTGATCGTTCATGAGCTCTCTAACCCGGCTCTCCAGCGTTGTGATGACACTCTTATCGGCCATGTGGTTCCTGTTTGATACCTTTTACCCACTCAAAGGTAGAAAAAAAACGAGAAATAACCAAAAAATATTTTACGGATTATTGCACAGCCTCAGCACGATCGGCGGGGCGAGCTAACGCATTAGCTCACCATACAGGTCGTAATCTTCTGCATCCGTGATCATTACATCGTAAAAACGGCCCTTAAAGAGGCGCTTGCCGTCGGCCGGAATCAGAATCTCCTGATCCACCTCGGGCGAATCGTACTCCGAGCGGGCCACATAGAAGTCTCCCTGGCGGCCATCGACCACAACGCGCATCGTGCGCCCTACACGCTCGCGGTTGAGCTCGGCCGACACACGCTGCTGGATAGCCATCAGGCGATCTACACGCGCCTGCTTCACCGCCTCGGGCACATCATCGGTCAGCTTCTCGGCCGAGTGCGTACCCTCCTCCTCCGAGTAGGGGAAGACACCCAGGCGCTCGAAGCGCACCTCGCGCACAAAGTCGCACAGCTCCTCAAAATCGGCCTCCGTCTCGCCCGGGTAACCGACAAGCATCGTCGTACGCAGGGTCAGGTCAGGGATTCGTGCGCGGAGCTTTTGGATCAGCTCCACCGCCTCGGCCTTCGTATGGCGACGCAACATGGCGCTGAGCTGGTTATCCGAGATATGTTGGAAGGGAATATCAAGGTAGTGGCAGATCTTCTTCTCTGTTGCCATCACCTCGATCACCTCCTCGGGGAAGGCGGCCGGATAGGCGTAGTGAAGACGAATCCACTCGATCCCCTCCACCTTGCAAAGGCGGCGCAGCAGCTCGCCCAACATGCGCTTGCCGTAGAGGTCGATGCCGTAGTAAGTCGAGTCCTGCGCAATGAGAATCAGCTCCTTAACGCCCTTCTCGGCCAACTTGCGGGCCTCCTCCTCCAGCTCCTCCATCGGCACCGAAAGATGGCGACCGCGAATGAGCGGAATGGCGCAATAACCACACATCCAATTACACCCCTCCGAGATTTTGAGGTAGGCGTAGTGTTTCGGGGTCGTGAGGTGGCGCTCGGTCTTCAGCTCCTCGCGCGGATCGGCCTCCAGAGCGGCGATGATCCCCTCCCAGGTGCGGGCACCGAAGTAGTCATCCACCTCGGGAATCTCCACGCGCAGCTCGTCGGCATAGCGCTCCGAGAGGCAGCCGATCACAAAGAGGCGCTCGATCTTCCCCGCCTTCTTGGCCTCCACGGCACGCAGAATCATCTCGATCGACTCCTGCTTGGCATCGCCGATAAAGCCGCAGGTGTTGATAACCACCGTCTTGGCATCCGTGCGATCGCTATCGAAGCGCACCTCATAGCCGGCCGCCGCGAGGCGTGCCATCAGGTGCTCGGAATCGACCGTATTCTTCGAGCAGCCGAGCGTGATGACATTAATTTTTTGCATCGCCAAACAGCGCATTGATAAATTCACGACGATCGAAGATGCGGAGTTGGTCCACACCCTCGCCGATACCGATGTAGCGCACCGGAATATGGAATTGGTCGCTGATGCCGATCACGACACCGCCCTTAGCCGTGCCATCGAGCTTCGTGATGGCCAGCGAGGTGACCTGCGTAGCCTGCGTAAACTGCTTGGCCTGCTCGAAGGCGTTCTGACCCGTCGAGCCATCCAGCACGAGCATCACCTCGTGCGGCGCATCAGGGATCACCTTCCCCATCACGTTGCGGATCTTCGTCAGCTCGTTCATCAGGCCGATCTTGTTGTGCAGACGACCTGCCGTGTCGATCAGCACCACATCGGCACCGTTGGCCTTGGCCGACTGCAGCGTATCGAAGGCCACCGAGGCGGGATCCGAGCCCATCTCCTGGCGGATCATCGTAGCCCCTGCACGGTCGGCCCACACCTGAAGCTGGTCGATCGCCGCCGCGCGGAACGTGTCGGCCGCACCGATCCAAACCCTCTTACCCGCCTTCTTGAGCTGGGCCGCCAGCTTACCGATCGTGGTGGTCTTACCGGCACCATTCACGCCCACGACCATCACCACATAGGGTTCGCCCTCCTTGGCATCGAGGCCGAAGTTCCCCTCGGTCGAGTGCGCTTCGTCCATCAGCTCGACAATCTCCTCGCGCAGGATGGAGTTCAGCTCCGAAGTGTTCATATACTTATCGCGCGCCACACGCTTCTCGATGCGCTCGATGATCTTCACGGTGGTCTCTACGCCGACATCCGACGTGATGAGCACCTCCTCCAGATCGTCCAGCACATCCATATCGACGGTCGAACGACCTGCCACGGCACGCGCCAACTTCGAAAAGAGACCCGTTTTCGTACGCTCCAAACCGGCGTTGAGCTCCTCCTGTTTCTGCTCCTCGCGGGCCGCCTCCTGCTGCACTTCAGCCTCCGACTGCACGGCCTTCGGCTGCTCCTTTTTCTTGAAAATATCGAAAAATCCCATAAAAATCTTAGTTTTTGCGGTTCTAACGTACAAAGATAGTAAGAATGTTTGAAAAAAAGCGTTATCTTTACACTATCCGAACCGAAAAAAGAGCATAATGAAAAAGTCTATTCTCTTCCTGCTGGCCATTTGCGCCGTGGCAACCGCTACGGCCCAGGACCTGATCGTCAAGACCGACTCGACCCGCATCGAGGCCGTGGTTTCCGAAATCTCGACCGAAAACGTGCGCTACAAGCGCTTTGCCCGCCCCGAGGGTCCGACCTATGTGATCCCCGTGGCCAATATTTGCTACATCCGCTATTCGGATGGCTTTGTCGAGGATTACAACCGCGCAAAGCCGCAGCCGCAGCAGATCGCAACCACCACCGAACAGCCGCAGACAACTCCACCGCAGCCGACCCCGGCTCCGCAACCTGCACCCGCTCCTGCGCCCGTTCCCGTTCAGCAACCGGTTCAGCAGCCGACACCCGCACCGACTCCCATGGCGCAATCGGCACCCGCACCGCAGATGCATGTCCTGCGCTTTGAGGTGGGACAATACTACGACTACAACGGGCTGCAGGGCGTTGTCTTTGCCGTCAATGAGGATGGCACGCACGGATTGATCGTTTCGTTGGATGAGGTGATGATCGACTGGAGCACGTTCCGCAAGGATGATCTGCGCAAGGTGGGGGCTACGGACCAGCACCATGGCGAGAAGAATATGGAGGCCGTAGCGCGATACATTGCCGAGAACAACCTCTCGTGGGACCACTTCCCCGCCTTTAAGTGGTGTCGCGAGAAGGGCGAAGGCTGGTACCTCCCCTCGATTGACGAGGTGTTGCAGCTGGGCAATAACTACAACGGTGGCAACCGCATGCACAACAACCGCCAGGCCCGCCTGACCTTCAACGAGAATCTGAAGGAGCACGGCGGCGAGCGCATCGACGGCAAATGCTTCTACTTCTCCTCAACGGAGTTGAACGAGAAGATCGCCATGTCGGCCCATATGGGTATGGAGGCACCCTACGTCTTCAACGAGATTCCGAAATACTCGAAGTTCCTCATTCGCGCCGTGCATAAGTTCTAAACGACTTCATAAAGGAGGCTAAAGGGTACTAAAGGAGATTAAAGGAGATTAAAGAAATTAAAGAGATTAAAGACTGTCGCCAAGGGCTTTGATCTCTTTAATTTTTACATACCCCCCTTCCGCGAGGGATTTGGAGTGAGCTGTTTTTAGGCAAAGTCGGCTTGGGAGTCCGCAGCATACTTAAGGTATGTGAGGAACTCCCAAGTCGACTTTAACGCCAAAAGAGCCACTCCAAATTCCTCGCCGCACAAAAACACAAAGGGCATCCAATCTGGATGCCCTTTGTATTTAAGAGTTCCCTCTTAAAATACTACTTCTTCTCCTCGAAGAACTCCTTGATCTCGGCGTTGGGAACGATAGCCTCCTTGAACATGTAGGCACCGGTCTTGTCCGACTTGACCATCTTGATGCACTTGGTAAACTGCTTACCTGCACCGGTCTTCAGTGTTGCAACTACTTTCTTTGCCATAGTCTTAAGCTACTATTTAATTTCACGATGAACCGTTACGCGCTTCAGATACGGATTGTACTTCTTACGCTCCAGACGCTCCGGCGTGTTCTTCTTGTTCTTGGTGGTGATGTAACGCGACATACCGGGAACACCGCTCTCACGCTGCTCAGTGCACTCAAGGATGACCTGCACTCTGTTACCTTTCTTTGCCATTTCCTAAAAAGCGTTTTTAGTAGATCTTCTTCGGAGCAGCTGCCTCACGCAGAGCTACTGCAAGACCCTTCTTGTTAATAGTTTTCATACCGGCAGCCGTTACCTTCAAGGTAACCCAGCGGCCCTCCTCTTCCGACCAGAAGCGCTTGGTTTTCAGGTTGGGACTGAACGTGCGCTTGGTCTTGTGGTGCGAGTGCGACACGTTGTTGCCGGTCATCGCCACCTTACCAGTGATTTCGCAAACCTTCATAGTTCCGTTAAATTTATTTGATTATAGTTCCCAAAAGGGAGTGCAAATATACGCAAAAATTCAGAATACAACATTCAAAACCCAAAATTATTTGCATTTCTCCCTCAAAATCGCCTATTTCTCCTGCAATTTATCACGGAGAAGGCGAATTGCGTAGGCCGTGGCGCGGTCAATGACCTGGCCGCGATCCGTACCGCAGGCATGCTTCAGGGCGATGGTCTCGGTGGGTGTGGCGAGGGCAAACCAGACCGTGCCGACCGGTTTTTCGGCCGATCCGCCCGTCGGGCCGGCGATGCCCGTCGTGGAGAGGGCGTAATCGGCACCCGTCAGGCGACGTACACCCTCGGCCATGGCACGGGCCACCTCCTCGCTTACCGCACCGTGGCGACGAATCAGCTCCGCATCGACCCCCAGGATGTTCATTTTGGCCTCGTTGGCGTAGGCCACCACACCGGCCAGCAGGTAGGCCGAAGCGCCCGCCATAGCGGTAAATTTCGAGGCGATCTTACCCCCCGTGCAACTCTCGGCCAGGGCCAGCGTAGCGCGGCGCTCGATAAGGGTATGGTGTACCTGCTCCTCCACCGTAGCGGTCTCAAAGCCAACCACATAGTCGGGAATCAAGGTGCGGAGTTCGGCAAATTGGCGCTCGATCTCCTCGCTCACCGCCTGTCCCTCGACCTCGTAGGCCGAAAGGCGCAGGCGCACGATGCCGGCCGCAGGCAGGTAGGCCAGCTTCAGGTACGGGGGCAACGCCTCCTCCCACTTTTCGATGCGCTCGGCCAGGAGCGACTCGGCCAGGCCGGCCGTGATAAGCGTACGATGGACAATCTGGCGCAGGGCAAAGTGCTCCTTGAGGCGGGGCATCACCTCATCCTCCATCAGGTGCTCCATCTCAAACGGCACACCGGGCAACGAGACAATCACGCGCCCCGCATCCTCGAACCACATACCCGGAGCTGTGCCGTGGGCGTTGTGCAACACGGTGCAGACCTCGGGAACCTCGGCTTGCGAACGGTTCAGGGCATTGAAGGCGATGCCGCGCTCGGCGAGCATCCGCTCGACATGTTCGGCAACCCCCTCGTCGAAGCGCATCGCGCTGTGGAAGAGTTCGGCCAGGGTCTTCTTCGTGATGTCGTCCTTCGTCGGGCCGAGGCCTCCCGTGATGATCACCACCTGCGACGAAAGTTCGGCACGGCGAATGGCGGCAATAATCTCCTCGCGGCTATCGCCGATCGAGCACTTCTCGTGAACCACAATGCCGGCCGCATTGAGCCGACGGGCAATCGACACGGAGTTCGTATCGACAATCTGGCCGATCAGGATCTCATCCCCGATCGTAATGATGGTTGCTTGCATATACCTTTATATAACATGGAGAGCGTGTCAATCGACACGCTCCTCGGTAGTTGTCGTATTTTGCTCCTCGGCCGGGATCACGGCCGGGGCCGGGGTCGGCTCTTCGGGTTGCGGAATCAGCCGATTGCAGATATCCTTCAAGAGTTGCGGACCTTCGTAGAGGTAGCCCGTCTGGAGCTGTACCAGGTCGGCACCTGCAGCCAACATCGCCTCCACATCGTCAGGGGTCATCATGCCTCCCGAGCCGATGATCGGATAGTTACCTCCCGAGCGTTCGTGGATGCGCTTCACGATGCGGATCGACCGCTCGGTCATCGGACGACCGCACAAACGGCCTGCGCCGATGCGCTTAATCGACGAGGGCGAGGCGGTAAGTCCCTCGCGCGAGGTGGTACCGTTCGTTGCCACCACGCCGTCGAGCGGCGTAGCGATCAGGATATCGGTCACGCGATCAATCTCTTCGTCGCTCAAATCGGGCGAGATCTTGACCAGAATCGGGCGGTATTGATTTTGGCCGCGGCGGAAGTCGAAGAGGGGCTCCAACACGCGGCGGATATACTCCTCGCTGCGCGTTATGCGCTCATCCTGCACATCGTCACCACACAAATCGACCGTGAAGTAATCGGCATATTGGTAGAGGTTGCGGAACGAGCGCAGGTAATCGGCCGGTGCCTCCTCGGGCGGTGTCGAGGCGTTGCAGGCGATGTTGCACCCGACGACAACCCCCTCATGACCGTTTCGTAAGTGGCGCAGAGCCACCTCCAGGCCGCGATTCGGATGGCCGACACGCTGCACGACGGCACGGTCGCGCTGCAGGCTGAAGATGCGCGGCGTGGGGTTACCCGACTGGGCACGGGGCGTAATCGACCCGATCTCAACAAAGCCGAATCCCATGGCCGAGAGTTCGCCATAGACCTCGCCATTGCGGTCGAAGCCGGCCGCCATACCGATCGGATTGCGGAATTTCACGCCAAAGACCTCCCGCTCGAGCGAGGGGTGCTCCACGGCACAAACCTTGCGCAGCAGCCACCTTCCTCCGGGCACAAAGCCGATGATCCGCAAGAGCAGAATGGCCATGCGGTGCGACTGTTCGCCGGAGAGCGAAAAGAGCCAGGGGCGTATAATGCGTCGATACATAGTGCGACAAAGATACAAAAAGGGGCGGAAATATCAAAAATACTCCTCGCGATAACGATAGCCGTCACGCAGCGACTCGAATGCCTCGGGGTGCTGTTTCAAGGTTTGGCTCTCGGCGCGCAGGTCGCAGTGGCTGTCGATCGTTTGGCAAAGAGTCCTCCAATCGATCTCGCAAGGGGCAGGAGGTGTCACCTCGCAAGGATACCAATCCGCAAGCGGCAGGGCAAACTCCTCGCTCAAGATGCGCGCCGCAATGGCCGAGGCATTGGCCTTACCCTGCGCCGTATAGCCCGCCACATGGGGCGTAGCAACGACCGCACGCGCCAACAATTCGCGGTTGAGCATCGGCTCCCCCTCCCAGACATCGAGCGCACAGCTCAGACCGCTTGCCAGCAGCGCCTCATTATCGACCACAGCGCCACGCGACGAGTTGATTACCAGCGCATCCTCCTTCATCGCAGCCAAGAGGCGCGCATCGGCCAGGTGGCGGGTCGTCGGATCGAGCGGCGTATGGAACGTGATGATATCCGCCTCGCGTGCCACCTCCTCCAGCGTAAGGAATCCGAGCCCCTCGCGCTCCTCACGCGGCGGATCGCAACAGAGCACCCGAAAGCCCCATTGTTCGGCATAGTGCTTGACGAGTGACCCCACATGGCCCACCCCGACAATGCCGAGCGTGCGCTCCTCGGGTCGCCACCCCGCGCGGCGCGATGCCCCGACCAGCACGGCCGAGACCCATTGCAACACGCCACGGGCGTTACACCCTGCCGCCGTCTCGACCCGAATGCCGTGTGCCTCGCACCAGGGGCGGTCGATGTGGTCGAAGCCGATCGTGGCGGTTACCACGACACGCACCGAGCTGCCGGCCAGCAGCCGCTCATCGCACTGCGTGCGGGTACGCACGACGAGGGCATCGGCATCCCTGACATCGACCGGCGAAACAGCCTGTCCGGCCAGGGCCACCACCTCGCAATAGGGAGCAAGGGCCTCGGCCAAAAAGGGGATCGCACGATCCATTACGACTCTTGGACGGTGATTTTTCATCGAAAAAGCGCTTTTACCTGCACAAATATAGATAAAAATATAATTTTTTGTAATTTTGTCGGATAGATCAATCAAAATTATGGCACAAGAATACTTCGATCCGGATGGCGTAGGTGTCGATAACGGCAACTACTTCTCGATGCCCTTCACCCCCGAAGAGGCAGCTTTGGTGCTGCTCTCCGCTCCGTGGGATGTGACGGTATCGTATGGCGCGGGGGCGGCCTATGCACCCGATGCCATCATCGGTGCTTCGACCCAGCTCGACTTCTACGACAGCGCAGCACCCGATGCCTGGCGACAGGGAATCGCCACCGCTCCGGTCGATTATTCGATTCAGGAGCTCTCGCAGCGCCTGCGCCACGATGCAAGCCGTGTCATCGAGCACCTCGAGGGGGGCGGCGAGACGACCGACGACTATGTGGTGCGCAAGATCCGCCGTGTCAATGAGGGGTCGTTTGAGCTGAACCGCAACATCCGTGAGCAGGCCGAGCTGTGGCTCGAGAAGGGCAAGCTGGTGGGCCTCGTCGGTGGCGACCACTCGACCCCCTACGGATTGCTCCGCGCCCTCGGCAAATACCACGACTCGTTCGGCATCCTGCACATCGATGCGCACTGCGACCTGCGCGAGAAGTACGAAGGCTTCATCTTCTCGCACGCCTCGATCATGCACAATGTGCTGCACGACGTGCGACAGGTCGAGCATATCGTACAGGTGGGTGTGCGCGACTTCAGCCAGGCCGAGAAGCAGCTGGCCGAAAGTTCGGGCCGTGTCACGCAATTCGACGATCAGCGACTTCTGGAGGCCGAATTTGCGGGGCGTACCTGGGATGACGTGTGCCGCGAAATCATCAGCACGCTCCCCGAGAAGGTCTACATCAGCTTCGACATCGACGGGCTGGACCTCCCCTACTGCCCCCACACGGGCACGCCCGTACCGGGTGGCCTGAGCTTCAACAAGGCGGTGCGCCTGTTGCAACTCCTGGGTCGTGAGCGCCGCATCATCGGCTTCGACATGGTGGAGGTGTGTCCCTCCGAGACGGATCACATCGACGCTTCGGTCGGTGCCCGCATCCTCTGGAAGCTCTGCGGCCAAACCCTTCTTTCGAACCAAAACAACGCATAACGACGGATGAAAAAGATACTTTCGGTAGTGATCGTCCTGCTGACGATCTTCGGCTGCTCGAAACGCTCGGGCGGCGAACAGAAACTCCATACGGACACCGACTCGGTGGCCTATGTATTGGGCATGAACATCGCCTCGCAACTCGTCAAGATGGACTCGACGATCAACATCGAGGCCGTATGTCGCGGTATGCGCGACGTGGTGCGTGAGCGTACGATCATGACCAACGAAG
The DNA here is from genome assembly GCA_017624955.1 of Alistipes sp. Lineage (GTDB taxonomy): Bacteria > Bacteroidota > Bacteroidia > Bacteroidales > Rikenellaceae > Alistipes. The sequence goes on along the minus strand of JAGAMA010000025.1, from coordinate 128,548 downwards.
AGGCCGAGACCTTCTTCCTGGGCTACATGAACTACACACTGCCCGAGAAGGCGCTGGCCCTCGAGGAGCAGCTCCTGGCCGACCTGGCCGAGGCCAATCGCGAAATGGCCCGCACGCGCTCCGGCATCACCTATCGCATCGACGTACTGGGTGATCAGCAGCGCATTGCAGCCGGTTCGCGCGACTCGCTCTGGGTACGCTACCGCATCGTGACACTCGACGAGAAGGAGCTCTACTCCTCCTACGAGCGAGGCGACACGCTTCGTCTGCGCCTCGAGAATCTTAAGGAGGGTATGCAGGAGAGCATCAAGCTCATCGGCGAGGGTGGCAAGGTGGCCGCCTGGATCCCCTCGAAGCTGGCCTACGGTCCGGAGGGAAGCGACGAGTTCGGCATTGCACCCAACGCCACGATCTGCTTTGAGATGGAGCTTGTCAAGCTCGATAAATACACCGAGTGGAGCAGACGATAGATTTCCCGGGCCGAGATGGATGAATCTTTCAAAGATTTATTATCTTTGCCCCGCAAACAACCAACAGAGAGCAAACATAAAAACTTAATAACGAATAAACAATGAAAAAGATCAGCTTGATCGCAGCCCTTGTAGGTGCTGCCATGTTCGTTTCGTGCGGTGGCAACGGAACGAAGATTCAGATGGGTAACAAATCCACGATGGATACCCTTTCGTATGCCGTAGGTGCCAACATCGCCCAGGGCATCAGCTACCAGATGCAGGACATTCCGTTCGACTGCGATGCCATCCTCGAGGGTGTCGAGGAGGCCGCCTTCGGCAAGGCTTCGGTAACGCACGACGAGGCTGTCGAGCAGCTTCGCGACTACTTCCAGACGAAGCGCCAGGTACGCGCTCGCGAGATCGCCAAGAAGCGCGCCGAGGCCGACAGCGTACGCCTGGCCCAGGGCGACTCGACGAAGGTGGAGTATCCCGTGGCCGACGAGGCTATGTTCGAGACGGAGCAGGAGCGTGAGGATCTCTCGTATGCCTTTGGTGTAGATCTGGGTACGAACCTCAGCAAGAGCGACATGCCGCTGCAGGTTTACTGGTTGGGTAAGGCCCTGAAGGATGGCATGAGCGACAACAGCCAGATGGACGAGATGGCCGTTCGCAACTACCTGCAGAACTACTTCATGGTAATCGTTCCGGCCGAGAATGCCAAGGCTTCGGCCGAGTGGCTGGAGAAGGTGGCCAAGAAGTCGGGCGTGAAGAAGACCGAGTCGGGCCTCATGTACAAGGTCGTTAAGGCCGGTGACGAGACGGTGAAGGCTACGGACGATGCCGATGTTGTAAAGGTACACTACACGGGTCGCACGCGCGAGGGTAAGGTATTCGACAGTTCGATCTTCGCCAACCTGCCCGAGGAGGCACAGCAGATGCGCAAGCAGTGGAATCCTGAGCTCGGTGAGGGTGAGGATGAGCCCGTTGAGTTCCCGCTGAACGCCGTAATCAAGGGTTGGACCGAGGGTATGAAGCTCGTAGGCAAGGGTGGTAAGATCCTCCTGTGGATCCCCGCCGAGCTCGCTTACGGTGAGCGTGGTGCCGGTCAGGATATCGGCCCGAACGAGGCGCTTGAGTTCGAGGTGGAGCTGATCGACGTAACGCCGGCCAACCAGCCCGAGGCTGAGGAGCCCGCTACGGAGGAGACTCCCGCCGAGTAAGGCATAGGCCATTACGGCCAAAGAAAAGCCGTCCCTAAGCAGGGGCGGCTTTTTTGTTTTCATATCGGTTGTGGCCATCCCAAATTGCAAACGAACAATTCGGCGACTTTTTGATGCGATGCTACGACCCGAAAGCACCGAACCGCTATATTTGTTCATGAAAACGACCGACACGATGAAACACCTGCTACTCCTTATATTAATGGTGTCGCTCCTCGGCGGATGCAGGGCGCATCGCACTCACGACGAGCAGGCACTGCAAAAGATCGAGCGGGAGCTGCGCGCAGGCGACCTGCTGTTTCGGCGCGGAACGGGCTTTGCCGGGCAGATGGTGACACGACTCGATCGCGAGGGGCTCTTCTCGCATGTGGGCATCGTCGCAGGCGACTCGACTGAATGGTGCGTGGTGCATGCCGTCCCCTACGAGCCGGAGTTTAAGGGAGATTTCGACCGCGTGAAGTGCGAACCGATCGCGGGATTCCTGGGGCGTTATCCGGAGGCGGATTTCGGGCTTTATCGCCCGCGAATCGAGCTTCAGGCGCTCCACCGCATCGTTCGGCATGCCCTGCGGCTCAGCCGCAAGCAGGTGCCCTTCGACCACGACTACAACACGCAGGACACGACAAGGCTCTACTGCACCGAACTGATCGAATACCTCTTCGGCCTGGAGGGGTACACGCTCAGCGAGGGGCGGCGAACGGAAGTAAATTTCACGGGACTTTCGGGGGCGTATATATTCCCCTCGGACCTGACACAAAGCAGGCTTTTAACACCTATTTATTAACCTAAAATTTTACCGCTATGAAGTACTTTTTCACGATGCTGGCCGCCGTTGCGGCACTCTTTTTTGTAGCTTGCGGTGGTGGCAGTGCAACCCCGGGCGATGCCGTAGTCAAGGTCTATGACCAGCTGGCCAAGGGCAACTACGAGGCCGTAGCCGATGCCTTCTATTTCGGCAACGAGAATCCCGAGCAGGAGGCGCAGGCCCGCGCCATGCTTGTTTCGATGTTCAACGAGAAGGGTGCCAAACAGATGGAGAGCAAAGGGGGCATCAAGAGCTATGAGGTTATCAACGAGACGATCGCCGAGGATGGCAAGACGGCCAAAGTAGAGGTCAAAATCATCTACGGCAACGGCACGGAGGATACGAACAAGGTGGATATGGTTCTCGACGAGAAGGGCAATTGGCGTCCTTCGATGAAGAAATAACCCGATCGAGCCAATCCAACGCCAAGGGGCTGCCTGCAATAGGCAGCCCCTCATTTTTTGCCAAAACATCGACTATGATCCCACAAATGGACAAATCGACATCGGATTGCTTAAAAATTCCATTTGATGAATGCGTTTCGTTTCGTAAATTTGTATCAAATTGATTAAACGCACAGGCTATGAAAAAGAGATTGCTTTCGCTTGTTGTCGCTCTGGTAGGCTGGAGCGCCGCATGGGCACAGTTTGGCAACTGCACCCCGTCGGAGATGCAGAGCTATGTGGACGAGGTAACCGGCCACACGATCACGATGCTGACCGACACGCTCAAACACGACCGATTCCTCTATCAGACCGACCCGATGTGGACGGCCGATGGCAAATACCTCCTGTTCCGCTCCTCGAGCCGCGGCGACGACAAGGAGATCGAGAGCACGATGCCCAACGGCCAGACCCGCAAGTGGCGACCGACGCAGATCTACTTTATCGAGATGGCCACCGGAAAGATCATCCAGGCCACCGAGGGGCCGAATCTGGGCAATGCCTACCTGGCCAACAAGACCAACCGCATGTTCATCAGCCGCCGCGAGGAGGGGGCGTGGAACATGTATGTCATGGACCTCGACAAGTTCTTTGCGGATGTCAAGCGTGGCAAGGTAAAGAAGTCGGCCTCGTACGAGAAGTTTATCGCCACCTTCCCGACCGAGATGGGTCGTCCGGGTGGTTATGCCGTGGATTGCAACGACGACTACGCCTACATCACCGTCGAGCGTGAGGGCACGGCCGAGGAGCGTGAGCGCATGGAGAAGGCCGCCTTCCTGCCCCTGACGAACCAGCCGATTAAGATCAAGCCCACCTTGTGCGGCATTCGCAAGATGAACCTCAAGACGGGCGAGGTAACCAAAGTGATCGACACGGAGTTCAAGGTGGGTCACATCCAGGCCAGCCGCTTCACGCCGGGCGAGATCGTCTTCTGCAACGAGACGGGTGGCGATGCCCACCAGCGCATGTGGTTCTGCACGGCCGACGGCTCGGTATTCAAGCCCCTCTACAAAGAGACCCCGCTCGACTGGGTAACGCACGAGACCTTCGCCACGAAGGATTATGTCTATTTCAACATCTTAGGCTTCCAGCCTCGTCTGCGCAAGCAGGTGAGCGGCATCATCCGCATCAACCTCCGCAACGACGATGTGGAGTGCATCGGACAGGTCGAGCTTCAGGATGATCTCCAAGGTATGGAGGGTCAGCTGCGCGGTCGTGGTTTCTGGCACTGCAACGCCTCGCGCGACAACAAATGGGCTGCCGGCGACACCTTTGGCGGCAATGTATGGGTAATCAATGTCGAAACGGGCGAGCGCCATTGGCTCGTTTCGGATACCAAGATGCGCCCCGACCATGCCCATCCGAGCTTCAGCCCCGACGGCACGAAGGTACTCTTCCAGTCGGGTCACTTCACCGATGGCAAGCGCCTAACGCTGATGATGGTCGATATTTCGAACCTCGAATAAAGCCGTTGCGCCCCCTGCACACCAAACCTCAACCCAAACTTCCCGCTATGCGTAATCGCCTACTCCTGCTATTGGTCGCCTGGCTCGGTATCTTCCAGGCAGCCTCGGCTGCGCCCGTGCGCGAAAAGTTCAACTTCAACGCCGCCTGGTTGCTCCGTGTCGGGGATATCGCCGAGGCAAAGGAGGTGTATTTCGAGGACGGGGATTGGAAAGAGGTAACCCTCCCCCGCCCCTTCAACGAGGATGAGGCTTTCCGCCTCGATATCCACGACCTGACGGATACGATCGTCTGGTATCGCAAGCACTTCCGCCTCAAGAAGGAGCACAAGAACAAGAAGGTCTTTGTGGAGTTTGAGGGTGTTCGTCAGGGTGCGGACTTCTACATCAACGGACACTACCTCGGTCTGCACGAGAACGGCGCGATGGCCGTCGGTTTCGATCTCACGCCCCACATCAATTATGGCGGCGAGAATGTCATCGCCGTGCGCATCGACAACAACTGGGCCTACAAGGAGCGCGCCACCGACACCAAGTACCAATGGAGCGACCGCAACTTCAACGCCAACTATGGCGGCATCCCCAAGAATGTGTGGTTGCACGTCACGGATAAGCTCTACCAAACCCTTCCGCTCTACAGCAACCTCCGGACAACGGGTGTCTATATCTATGCCGATCAGATGCGTATCGCGGAGCGTACGGCCGTGATTCATGCCGAGTCGGAGGTGCGCAACGAATCGAAGCGCGCCCGCGAGGTCGTTTATAAGGTCTCTGTCATCGCGCCCGACGGGAAGATCGTGCGCCAATTCGAGAGCGATCCCACGCGCATCGAGGCGGGCGAGACAACCACGCTGAAGGCCGCCGCCGAGGCCGAGGGGCTTCACTTCTGGAGCTGGGGTTACGGCTATCTCTACACGGTCAAGACCGCCCTGTGGGTCGATGGCCGCAAGGTGGACGAAGTGGCAACCCGCACCGGATTCCGCAAAACGCGCTTCGCGGAGGGCAAGATTTGGCTCAACGACCGCGTGATCCAGGTCAAGGGCTTCGCCCAGCGCACGAGCAACGAGTGGCCCGCCGTGGGGATGAGCATTCCGGCCTGGTTGAGCGACTACAGCAACGGCCTGATGGTGGAGGGTAATGCCAACCTGGTGCGTTGGATGCACATCACCCCCTGGAAGCAGGATATCGAGTCGTGTGACCGCGTGGGTCTGATGCAGGCGATGCCTGCGGGCGATGCCGAGAAGGACCGCGAGGGTCGCCAATGGGAGCAGCGCATGGAGCTTATGCGCGATGCCATCATCTACAACCGCAACAACCCCAGCATCATCTTCTACGAGTGTGGCAACGAGTCTATTTCGCGCGACCACATGCTTCAGATGAAGGCCATCCGCGACAAGTTCGATCCGCACGGTGGCCGTGCCATCGGTTCGCGCGAGATGCTCGACATCCGCGAGGCGGAGTATGGCGGCGAGATGCTCTACATCAACAAGAGCAAACACCACCCGATGTGGGCCATGGAGTATTGCCGCGACGAGGGTCTGCGCAAATATTGGGACGAGTACTCCTACCCCTATCACATCGGCAACGAGGCCAACAAGGTATCCCACCAGGGCATGCTCTACCGCGGTCAGCAGCGCAAAGACATGAGCGCCTACAACCACAACCAGGACTCCTTCACGATCGAGAACGTCATCCGCTGGTACGACTATTGGTTAGAGCGCCCCGGCACGGGCGACCGTGTCAGCTCGGGCGGCGTGAAGATCATCTTCTCGGACACGAACACCCACTTCCGCGGCGACGAGAACTACCGCCGCAGTGGTGTCACCGACCCGATGCGCATCCCGAAAGATCCCTTCTTTGCCCATCAGGTGATGTGGGACGGCTGGGTCGATATCGAGCAGCCGCGCATCCACATCGTCGGCCACTGGAACTACAAGGAGGATGTCGTAAAACCGATCTATGTCGTCTCCTCGGCCGAGGAGGTCGAGCTGTGGCTCAACGGCAAATCGTTAGGCCGTGGTAAGCAGAGCTACCGCTTCCTCTTCACGTTCGCCGATGTACGCTTCGAGGAGGGCGAGTTGGTGGCTGTGGGTTACGACAACGAGGGCAAGGAGTGTTGCCGCGCCACCCTGCAGACGGCCGACGAACCGCGACGCATCGTCCTGAAGGCGATCCAAAATCCGAAGGGGTGGAAGGCCGACGGAGCCGATATGGTGCTTCTGGAGTTTGAGGTGGTGGACGAGGCAGGACGACGCTGCCCGCTTGCCAACCACCTGATCCACTTCGAGGTGGAGGGTCCTGCCGAGTGGCGTGGCGGCATTGCGCAGGGGGCAGATAACTACATCTTAAAGCGCGATCTTCCCGTCGAGTGCGGTATCAACCGCGCCCTAGTGCGATCGCTCACCGAGGCGGGCAAGGTGCGCATCACGGCAAGTGCCGAGGGGTTGCAGGGGGCAGAGATTGAGCTTTCGACCCTGCCGATCGAGGTCAAGGATGGCCTGAGCCGCTACCTCACAGGCGAGGAGTTAGAGGGGCGCTTAACCCGTGGCGAGACACCGCTCGCCCCCTCCTTTACGACGACGAAACGAGCTATTCCTATCGTATCGGCTACGGCAGGTGTGCATCAGGAGGAGGCCGCCAACAGCTTCGACGACAACGAGCTGAGCGAGTGGAAGAACGATGGACGACCGAGCACAGCCTGGATCAGCTACCGCCTGGAGCGCAAGGCGCGCGTTGATGAGGTATGTATGAAGCTCACGGGGTGGCGCATGCGCAGCTACCCGATCGAGATTTACGCCGACGAGGAGCTGATTTGGAGTGGCAACACGCCGAAGAGCTTAGGCTACATCCACCTCGCGGTAAAACCCGTCGAGTCGGATCGGATTACGATTCGCCTGCAGGGCGCGAGTGAGGAGAGCGATCAATTCGGGCAGATTGTCGAGGTAGCCGCCCCCGCTGCCGGGGAGCTGGACCTCTTCAAGGCCAAGAATGGCGATAAGACCAACCACGAACTGCGCATCGTGGAAGTGGAATTTAAGCAAAACCTGAAGCAATAGACAAAAAAAAGATCATACCATGAAATGTTTCAAACTCTGCCTCAGCCTGTTGTGCGCCCTCGGCGTAGGCTTTGGCTCTCAGGCGCAAAACAAGGTAAGCGCCCCGATGAAGGATGTAAATCAGGTGATCGACAACACGCTCGACAGCCTCAACATCGCCCGCACGGCCCGTCCCATTTCGGGATCGAGTCGCAAGGGGGAGAATCCCGTTCTGTTCCTTGTCGGCAACTCGACGATGCGTACCGGCACGCTCGGCAACGGTAACAACGGCCAATGGGGGTGGGGCTATTTCGCCCATGAGTATTTCGACGAGGAGCAAATCACGGTCGAGAACCACGCCCTGGGTGGCACGAGCAGCCGCACCTTCTACAACCGCCTGTGGCCCAATGTGCTGAAGGGCATCCGCAAGGGCGACTGGGTAATCATCGAGCTGGGACACAACGACAACGGGCCCTATGACCACGGTCGTGCCCGCGCCTCGATCCCCGGCATCGGCAAAGAGACGCTCGATGTAACGATTCAGGAGACGGGCGTAAAGGAGAGAGTTTACACCTTTGGCGAGTATATGCGCCGCTACATTGCCGACGTGAAGGCCAAGGGGGCACACCCGATCCTCATGTCGCTCACTCCGCGCAACGCCTGGCAGGATGCCGACAGCACCATTATTACGCGCGTGAACGAGACCTTCGGCCTCTGGGCCAAGCAGGTAGCCAAAAAGGAGCGCATCCCCTTCATCGACCTGAACGAGATCACGGCTCAAAAGTTCGAGAAGTTCGGCAAGGAGAAGGTAAAGTATATGTTCTACCTCGACCGCATCCACACGAGCGCCTTCGGTGCAAGGGTCAATGCCGAGTCGGCAGCCGAAGGTATCCGTAACTATAAGGGGTTGGAGCTGGCCCGCTATCTGAAGCCGATCGAGAAGGACACCCTGACGGGTGCTACCCGCCGCGAGGGGATCCCGATGCTCTTCACGATTGGCGACAGCACGGTGAAGAACCGCGACACCGAAGAGGACGGCATGTGGGGCTGGGGCAGCGTGATTCACGAGCTCTTCGACGAGGAGCGAATCACGGTCGAGAACCACGCCATGGCGGGTCGCAGTGCCCGTACGTTCCTCGACGAGGGTCGCTGGGACAAGGTCTATAACGCCCTGCAACCGGGCGACTTCGTGCTGATTCAGTTTGGTCACAACGATGCCGGTGCGATCAACACGGGCAAGGCGCGTGCCGAGCTTCCCGGTTCGGGCTACGAAAGCAAGGTCTTCAAGATGGAGAAGACGGGCATGTACCAGGTGATCTACACCTTCGGCTGGTACCTGCGCAAGTTTATCATGGATGCCAAGGAGAAGGGGGCGATTCCGATCGTCCTGAGCCACACGCCGCGCAACATGTTCGACAACGGCAAGATTCAGCGCAACACCAACTCGTTTGGCAAGTGGACGCGCGAGGCGGCCGAGCAGGCAGGGGCCTACTACATCGACCTGAACAAACTTTCGGGCGACAAGCTCGAGAAGATGGGCTACGAAGAGGGGCTGCGTGTCGTTGGCGAGTACTTCAACCGCGACCATACCCACTCCTCGCTCAAGGGTGCACAACTCAACGCCCAAAGCATTGCCGAGGGGTTGCAGGCGACCGATTGCCCGCTGAAGGAGTATTTGAAATAGCATAACACCCACCCCATGAACCGCAAACACCGCTTTCCGCTTTTGATGCTTCTTGTGCTGGCCCTTGCGGCCTGCACACGTCCCCACTTTGCCATTCACTCGGGCGAGGCCGTGAAAATCGCTTGCGCCGAGGGCGAAGAGCAGGTGGTGCATACCGCCCTCTCGCTTCTGGAGCGCGACCTGGAGGCGGTCTTTGCATCGCCCCTGGAGCTATCGGCCGACGGCAGCCAAAGCACCATCCTGGTCGGCACGCTGGGGGTAAGCAGGCTGATCGAGACGGCAGGGGTCGATCTCTCCCCGCTCAAGGGGCGGCAGGAGGCCTTCCTGCTCACCGTTGCGCCGGATGGCCGTCTGATCATTGCCGGTAGCGACAAGCGCGGCACGGCCTACGGCATCCTGGAACTTTCGCGCCTCATCGGTGTTTCGCCCTGGGAGTGGTGGGCCGATGCTACGCCCAAGAAGCGGTCGCACTTCCGCCTTCCGCACGACTATCGCCACACACAAGCCCCTGCGGTGGCCTATCGCGGCATCTTCCTCAACGACGAGGATTGGGGTTTAACCCCCTGGAGCTGGAAGAATTACGAGCCGAGCGAGGTGGAGGGACAGATCGGCCCGAAGAGCCACGAGCGCATCTTCGAGCTGCTCCTGCGCCTGCGTGCCAACACCTTTTGGCCCGCAATGCACGAATGCACCGTGCCGTTCTACTTCACGCCGGGCAACCAAGAGGTGGCCGACCGCTTCGGCATCTTCATCGGCACCTCGCACTGCGAGCCAATGATGCGCAACACGAATGGCGAGTGGCGGCGCGACGGCGTGGGCGACTACGACTATGTACACAACAGCCGTCATGTCCTCGCCTTCTGGGAGGAGCGCACGCAGCAGGTAGCCGGCTCGGATAACCTCTACACGCTCGGCATGCGTGGCGTACACGATGGCGCAATGAACGGTGCGAAAACCATCGAGGAGCAGAAGGCGGTCTTAACGCGCGTACTGAAGGATCAGCGCGAACTGCTTGCGCGCTATGTCAATGAGGATGTAGCGCAAATTCCGCAGGTCTTTATCCCCTACAAGGAGGTCTTGGATATCTACCATGCAGGGCTGGAGGTGCCCGACGAGGTGACGCTCATGTGGTGTGACGACAACTACGGCTACATCCGCCACTTCCCCACCCCCGAGGAGCGTGCCCGCAAGGGTGGCAACGGTCTCTACTACCACGCCTCCTACTGGGGTCGTCCGCACGACTACCTCTGGCTCGGTACGGCACACCCCTCGCTCATCTACCACGAGATGACGAAGGCCTACGAGCGAGGCATCCAAAAGATTTGGGTACTCAACGTGGGCGATATCAAACCCTTGGAGTATCAGATCGAGCTGTTCCTCGACCTGGCCTGGAATCCCGAGGCGGTCAAGCAGCAGGGCGTGAAGGCTCATCAACGCGCCTTCCTCGAGCGTGAGTTTGGCGCAAAAATCGCCAAGCGCCTCGCGCCCGTCATGCAGGAGCACTACCGCCTGGCCTACATCCGCAAACCCGAATTTATGGGCAATACACGCACCGAGGAGCGTGACCCGAAGTACAAAGTCGTGTGCGACCTACCCTGGAGCGAGGAGGAGATCCGCACACGCCTTGCGGCCTACGGGCAACTGGCCGAGGCGGTCAATCGGGCCGAGCGCTCAATCCCCGAGGAGAAGCAGGCAACCTACTTCCAACTCGTGAAATACCCCGTCGAGGCGGCTACACTGATGAACGAAAAGCTGCTCAAGGCGCAGCTGGCCCGCCACGGCAAGGCCGATTGGGCGGAGAGCGATCAGGCCTACGACCGCATCGACTCGCTGACCCGACTTTACAACACGCCCAAGTGGAATCACATCATGGATTTCCGCCCGCGCCGCCTGCCCGTCTTCGATCGCGTGAAGCGCGACGCGGCCGCGCGTGAGTTGCCACAACCTCGGACACCGCTTGCCCAATGGAATGGCGCGGATTGCGCATCGGGGTCGCCTACGCTGTGCGAGGGGTTAGGCTACGAGGAGCGGGCCGCCGCCGTTGCCAAGGGGCAAACGATCGAGTTCGTGTGTGCAGGCTTGGAGGCCGACTCGGTGGAGGTCGAGGTGTGCCTGCTGCCCAACCACCCGATCGAGGAGCAGCTGCGCTTCACCCTCGCGCTCGATGGCCACACGACCGACCCGATTGCCTACGAAACGCGCGGTCGCAGCGAGGAGTGGAAGATAAACGTACTGACGAACCGGGCCGTACGCCGCGTGGTACTCCCCATCGCACCCCAAAAGCGCCACCGCCTGACCTTTACGGCCTTGGACGAGGGGGTTGTGCTGGATCAGATTTACCTCTACGACCCAAAAACCGAATAACCTAAAACACCATGAAAAGATACTTATTGCATGTAGCGGCGCTGCTGGCCGTCCTCATGTCGGGGGCCTGTTCGCATCCGGTGGTAAGCTACAAAACGATCGAAGTCGATGCCCCCTTTGCGATGGAGGGGATTCGGGAGTGCATCTTCCCGGCACAAGACTTCTCGATCGCCGACTACGGAGCTGTGGCAGGTGGCGAAGTGAGCAATACGGAGGCGATCGCCCGCGCAATCGAAGCCTGCAACAAGGCGGGAGGCGGCCGTGTGGTTGTCCCTCACGGCGAGTGGCTCACGGGCCCGATTCACTTACTCAGCAACGTCAACCTGCACCTGGCCGAGGGCGCTACGCTCCGCTTTACAGACAATCCGTCGGACTATCTGCCGGCCGTGATGACCTCATGGGAGGGTATGGAGTGCTACAACTACTCGCCCCTGCTCTACGCCTTTGAGTGCGAGAATATCGCCATCACGGGTACGGGTACGCTCGCCCCGATCATGGGGACCTGGCGCACCTGGTTCAAGCGCCCCAAGCCGCACATGGAGGCCCTGAAGCAACTCTACACGATGGCTTCGACCGATGTGCCCGTCGAGGAGCGCCAGATGGCTGTGGGCGAGAACAACATGCGCCCCCACCTGATTCACTTCAACCGTTGCAAAAATATCCTGCTCGACAGCTTCAAGATCCGCGAAAGCCCCTTCTGGACCATCCACCTCTTCCTGTGTGATGGCGGTATTGTCCGCAACCTCGACGTCTATGCCCACGGCCACAACAACGACGGCGTGGATATCGAGATGAGCCGCAACTTCCTCATCGAGGATTGCCAATTTGATCAGGGCGACGATGCCGTGGTCATCAAGGCGGGGCGCAACCAAGATGCCTGGCGACTCAACGCCCCCTCGGAGAATATCGTTGTCCGCAACTGCACCGTACTGCAGGGCCATGTCCTGCTGGGCATCGGCAGCGAGATGTCGGGCGGCGTGCGCAATGTCTACATGCACGATTGCGAGGTGCGCGACTCGGTCTTCCGCCTCTTCTTCGTCAAGACGAACCACCGTCGCGGCGGTTTTGTCGAGAATATCTGGATGAAGCGTGTCGAGGCCGAGGCGATGCAGCGCGTGATGGAGGTCGATATGGATGTCCTGTACCAATGGCGCGACCTGGTGCCCACCTACCGGGACAGCATCACGCGCATCCGCGGCCTCTACATGGAGGATGTAACCTGCAAGCGCACGCAGGCCATCTATGATCTGAAGGGCGATGCACGTCGTCCGATTCGGGAGGTCGAGCTGAAGAACATCACCGTCGGCGAGGTTACCGACTTTGTCAAGCGTGTCGTAAATGCCGAGCAGGTAAGCGAAGAGAATATCAATTACACCCAAAAATAGCCGAACAATGAAGACTTTGAAGGCCCTTTTTAGCGTAGCGATTGCCCTCTGCGTGGCAACGAGCATCTCTGCACAACCCAACTACGACTACTCGCGTCTGCAGCGTGAAAAGTTAGGTCGCGGCGTTGTCGCCGTGCGCGAGAACCCCTCGGAGGTGGCTCTTTCGTGGCGTTACCTCTCGTCGGACCCGATCCAAACGACCTTTAACATCTACCGCAACGGGCAGAAGATTGCCGAAGTACCCGCCTCGACGGGCACCTTCTACCGCGACAACTACCCCACCGACAGCGAGGCCTGCTACACGGTAAAAGCCGTCGTAGATGGCGTAGAGCAGGAGCAGCTTGCCGGCCAATATACATTGCCGGCCAACGCCCCGATCGGCTACATCGATATTCCGCTCCAAAAGCCTGCCGACGGCGTTACACCCGCAGGCGATAGCTACTCTTACGGCGCCAACGATGCCTCGATAGGCGATGTGGATGGCGATGGCGAGTATGAGATTATCCTCAAGTGGAATCCCTCCAATGCCCACGACAATGCCCACGACGGCTATACGGGCAATGTGCTCTTCGACTGCTACCGTCTCACGGGCGAGCTTTTGTGGCGCATCGACCTGGGGCACAATGTCCGCGCCGGAGCGCACTACACGCAGTTCATGGTCTTCGACCTCGATGGCGACAACCGCGCCGAGGTGGTGATGAAGACCTCGGACGGCACGGTGGATGGCACGGGCAAGGTCATTGGCGATGCCTCGGCCGACTACCGCGAGAAGGGCTTCACGAGCGCGGAGTTCCCCGGTCGCACACCCCGCAACCAGGGGCGCATCCTGACCGGCAACGAGTACCTCACGGTCTTCAACGGCCTGACGGGCGCGGCGATGAAGACGATCGACTACGCTCCTACGCGTGGTAACCTGGCCGACTGGGGCGATACACGCGCCAACCGCAGCGACCGCTTCCTGGCCTGCGTGGCCTACCTCGATGGCGTACACCCGAGCGTGGTGATGTGCCGCGGCTACTATACGCGCACCGTGCTGGCCGCCTTCGACTGGGATGGCAAGGAGCTCAAGGAGCGCTGGATCTTCGACAGCAACACGGCCGGAAACGAGGACTATGCCGGACAGGGCAACCACAACCTGCGCGTAGGCGATGTGGATGGCGACGGCTGTGACGAGATTATCTACGGCTCGTGCGCCATCGACCACAACGGCAAGGGGCTCTACTCGACCCGCATGGGCCACGGCTTTGTGATGGAGGTCACGGGCGAGCGGATGCCTGCCGATGTGCAGCTTTGCTGGGCCTTTGGCGCTTGCGACGGCGTAGAGAGAACGCCTGCGGACAACCTCATCCCGACCGCGAGCTGTTTCCACAACGTCCACAGCATCGAGGGTAACGCCTTTACGACCTACTACGGTGCAAGCATGCGCCTGCGCGTGACGCAGGGCGTAGCGCCGCTCAAAAGCGAGCTGCGCCTGGCGGATGGCCATCGACAGTCCTCGCCCCTGAAGCTCTACCATTCGGGCAAGAAGACCGATGCACCCGTCATTGCCGCCCTTACCCCCTGGCAGGCGAGCGAGAAGTGCTACTTCAGCATCTACCAGCGTGCCGACCTTAACTACTACATGCTCCCCAAGGTCTTTGAGGAGGCTGCCCAAAACGCCCGCTAATGAAACAGCTGTATCTCACCCTGCTCCTCTGCCTTGTCGGTTTAACGGCTGAAGCGCAGGAGTTCAAGATTTACCAATTCGCCCCCGACGAACTCCCCACGATCGACGGCAAGGGGCGCGATTGGCGTAAAGTGCCTGACGAGTATCGCATCACGGAGCAGGCGCTCAAGGAGGACGAGGGAAAGCATCCCGCGCCCAACCCCGAGACACTCCGCGTGAGCGTGAAGGTGGGCTGGTGTGCCGAGACACAACGGCTCTACTTCCTCTACGAGGCCTACGACGACTATTGGCGCTTCAGCGAAAATTCGCTCCAGACCGACATCTTCGAGGTGGTAGTCGATGGCGACTGCTCGGGAGGGCCCTTCATCGACCGCTTCCACCCCACAGCGCCGAAAGATATTTGGCAGGCATGGTTTAAGTTCCATGGCTGCCATGCCCAGAACTACCACATCTTCACGCCGCCCCACGGCGAGGATTGGTGCATGTATTGGGGACCGCAGGTGTGGCTCAAAGAGCCTCCATACGCCGATTATGCCTACCACTACTCCTTCGAGGAGGGCGAACGAGGAAAGCTGACGCTGGAGTTCTACATCACCCCCTTCGACCATGCCGACGAGCGGGGAGCCGCCTATTCGCGCCCCACACAGCTCCGGGCTGGCCACGAAATCGGCCTTGCGTGGGCCATCATCGATTGGGATGCACATCCCACCTCGAAGGGCGGCTTCTGGAATCTCTCGGAGAACCACCACATGTACGGCAACGCCGACTACTTACGCAAATTCAAACTTATGGACCTTCAAAAATAAGCAACCATGAAACGCCTTTTATTGCTGATTTTCTGCCTCTCGGCAGCGATGGCCGAGGCCAAGGTGTACAATGTGCAGGACTACGGCGCCAAGGCCGATGGCGTGACCATCGACACGCCCGCCATTAACCGCGCCATCGAGGAGGCCGCCGCAGCCGGCGGTGGCACGATCTACTTCCCCGCCGGCGAGTATGCCTGCTACTCGATTCGCCTCAAGAGCCACATTCACCTTTACCTCGAACAGGGGGCACAGATCGTAGCCGCCTTCCCCACCGAGAGCGAGGGTTACGACGAGGCCGAGCCGAACGAGCACAACAAATACCAGGATTTCGGCCACAGCCACTGGAAAAATTCGCTCATCTGGGGCATCGGACTGGAGGATATCTCAATCACGGGTCCGGGCCTGATCTACGGCAAGGGGCTCACGCGCGAGGAGAGCCGCCTGGCAGGCGTGGGCAACAAGGCGATCAGCCTCAAGCTCTGCAAGAACGTGACACTGAAGGATATCTCGATGCTGCAGTGCGGCCACTTCGCCCTGCTGGCTACGGGTGTCGATAACCTGAGCATCCTCAACATGAAGGTCGATACGAACCGCGACGGCTTCGATATCGACTGCTGCAAGAATGTCCGCATCAGCAACTGCACGGTCAATTCGCCGTGGGACGATGCCATCGTGCTGAAGGCCTCGTATGGCCTGGGCTACTTCAAGGATACGGAGAATGTGACCATCTCGGATTGTCTGGTGAGCGGTTACGACCGTGGCAGCGTCTTGGATTGCACCTGGCAGCGCGACGAGCCGCAAGCCCCCGACCACGGCTTTGTGACGGGTCGCATCAAGCTCGGCACGGAGTCGAGCGGCGGATTCAAGAACATCGCCATCACGAACTGCATCTTCGAGTGTTGCCGCGGTCTGGCTCTCGAGACGGTCGATGGCGGTCACCTGGAGGATATCGTGATCAGTAATATCACGATGCGCGACATCGTCAATGCCCCGATCTTCCTGCGCCTGGGTGCACGTCTGCGCAGCCCCGAGGGTACGCCCGTGGGTGTGATGAAGCGCGTGCGCATCAGCCATGTCAATGTCTTCAACGCCGATTCGCGCTATTCGTCGATCATCAGCGGCATTCCGGGTGCCCTGATCGAGGATGTGGCGCTGGATAACATCCACATCTACTACCAGGGCGGTTATAGCGAGGAGGATGGCCTGAGAATGCCTCCCGAGCAGGAGAAGACCTACCCCGAGCCATGGATGTTCGGCACGATTCCGGCCAAGGGCATGTTTATCCGCCACGCACGCGGCGTATCGCTCAGCGATATCCACTTCCACTACGCCAAACCCGACGGCCGCCCGCTCTTCGTCACGGACGATGCCGGCGAAGTGTACTACCACCGCATCACGGTCGATGGCCAAGAGGTCGAGGTCGGGAAGTAGCGAAACGAATCCAACCATCGCGCAGCCTTTTGGTTGCCCTTGGCAACGAATCTAAAACGAGAAAATCCACCTTTCCAAGCCATGCTTGGAGGTGGATTTTCTCGTTTTATACGCCACGCGAGGTGGCTCAAAAGGCTGAGAACGGACGAATCACGGCCAAAAACAATACAAAAAATACTCACATTCCCCTCTAAATCTCCCCTTTGAGAAAGGGGAGACTTGGTCGCTATCGCTCCCCGGGAGGTGCTATTAAAGGCCGGATAGCACACAATGGAATAAGTATTAAGCATACAAAGACTCGGACTTCGTCCGCAGGTGAGCGCGATGCACGGCGGGCAAGGAACAGGGATTAATATTCGGACACCCTATAAAAATGAAGCCCTCCTTTTCAAAGGAGGGTTTGGGTGGATTGTCTATATCAATGCGGAGAATCCGCTCAAGAAACGACAAAAAAAAGACAGCCCCAAAAGGCTGTCTGTCGTTTCTTGAGCGGAAAACGAGACTCGAACTCGCGACCCCAACCTTGGCAAGGTTGTGCTCTACCAACTGAGCTATTTCCGCAAAATATGTATCACCCGACTTTGCAATCGCTCCTTGCCAAGGTTGGGTGTGTTTATCCTTTTGGGACAAGGTTGTGCTCTACCAACTGAGCTATTTCCGCAATTGCGAGTGCAAATATACGGCAAAAATCTCGTTTTGCAAATTTTTTGCGAAAAAAAATTAAAATTTCTCGTTCTGCACTATCTTTGCAGGGACAAAACAACCCGTCATAATCACTATGCACACCAAAACCAAAGGATACCTGCTCGGCGCGATCGCCTCGGCCACCTACGGCATGAGCCCCCTCTTCACCCTGCCGCTCTACCGCGACGGCATGGGGCCCGATTCGGTACTGCTGTTCCGCTACCTCTTTGCCATTCTCATCGTCGGGGTGTTGCTCCTCGCACGCGGCCACAACCTGAAGGTCGAGCGCCGACAACTGCTTCCGTTGGCCATCATGGGGCTGCTGATGGCCCTCTCGTCGCTCTGCCTCTTCGAGAGTTTCAACCACATGGCCGCCGGCCTCGCCTGCACGATTCTCTTCGTCTACCCGATCATGGTGGCAACCCTCATGGCGCTCTTCTTCAAGGAGCGCATCCCGTGGCAGACGGCGCTCTGCATCCTCCTGGCACTGTGCGGCATCGGGCTGCTCTACGACAGCAGCGACGGCAGTCAAATCAGCCTCAGCGGCTCACTGCTGGCCCTCGGCTCGGCCCTCGCGTATGCGATCTACATCGTCGGGGTCAATCGTCCGCTCTTCAAGGAGCTGCCCACGCTGAAGCTCACCTTCTACGTCCTGCTGTTTGGCGCAGTGCTCTTTCTCTTCAGGCTCGACTTCGGCACAGCGATCCGGACACCTGAACATGGGTACCATTGGCTCAACCTCGTGGCGTTGGCGCTCTTCCCCACCGCCATCTCCTTCTTCTGCACCACGGCTGCCATTCAATACATCGGATCGACCCCGACAGCCATTCTCGGCGCACTGGAGCCCCTCACGGCCCTCTTCTTCGGGTGGGCCCTCTTCCACGAACGCCTCACCCTGCGCGAGTGGAGCGGCGTGGTGATCATCCTGCTATCCGTGACGCTTGTCATTGCAGGGCGTGAGCTGCCTACGCTTTTGATGCGCCTGAGAAAAATGTTCCCCAGCATCCGTCAAACGGACAAAAAGTCCTGACTTTTTTTGTACTTTTGCACCATTAACGCAAAAGTAACATGCAAACCACGCAAAAGAATCCCTCGGCCTGGGTCGCAGCCATCCCGCTCGTGCTGCTCACCCTTTTATTATATGGTGTCATTCGCTCGTTCGGTAGCGATGCAATCGCAGGAGGCAGCCAGATAGCCCTCCTCTCGGCCTCCTCGGTGGCGGCCATGATTGCCATCCTCGGCTACGGCCGTTCGTGGCAGGAGCTGGAGGAGTCGATCATCAACCACATCCGCTCCTCGACATCGGCCATCCTGATCCTCCTGCTCATCGGTGCCATTGCCGGAACGTGGATGATCTCGGGCGTGGTGCCCACGATGATCTACTACGGCCTCAAGATTCTCCATCCGAGCTACTTCCTGGTGGCCTCGACACTTATTTGTGCCGGTGTTTCGCTCATGACGGGCAGTTCATGGACCACGATTGCCACGATCGGCGTAGCGCTGATGGGTGTGGGCGATGCGATGGGACTGCCCGAGGGGTGGATCGCAGGTGCCATTATCTCGGGAGCCTACTTCGGCGACAAGATCTCGCTCCTCTCGGACACCACCGTCCTCGCCTCCTCGACCGTTGGCGTGGAGGTCTTTACCCACATCCGCTACATGCTCTATACGACCATACCGTCGCTCCTGGTGGCCCTCTCGGTCTTTGGCATTGCCGGCTTCACGCTCGACCACGCCTCGGCGGCCATGGTCGATCAATATGCCGAAAGCCTCATGCAGGCCTTCAACCTCTCGCCGTGGCTGCTCATCGTACCCCTCTTGACGGGCGTACTGATTGCCCGCAAGCTGCCGGCGCTGATCACCCTCTTTGCGGCCGTTGTGCTGGCCTGTATCGCCATGGCCATTGCCCAGCCGCAGCTGGTGGTCGAAGTGGCCGGAGCCGATCTGTTCAACTTCGCCTCGGCCTTTAAGGGAATCGTGATGACCTGCTACGGCCCGACCGCCATCGAGACCGGCTCGGAGGCGCTGAACGACCTGGTAGCTACGCGCGGCATGGGTGGCATGATGGATACCATTTGGTTGATCTTGTGCGCCATGGTCTTTGGCGGTGTGATGACCGGCAGCGGCATGTTGCGCGCCCTGACCGAGCTGTTCCTGGGCTTCGTGCGTCGCACCTCGGCCGTGGTGGCCTCGACCGTCGGAGCGGGTCTCTTCTTCAACCTCTGCTCGGCCGACCAATATATCTCGATCATCCTGACGGGCCGCCTCTTCAAGGAGTTGTACGAGGATCGCGGTCTGGAGGCGAAGCTCCTGAGCCGTGCCGTGGAGGATTCGGCTACGGTCTGCTCGGTGCTCGTGCCGTGGAATTCGTGCGGCATGACGCAGGCCACGGTGCTGGGCGTGGCGACCTTTACCTACCTCCCCTACTGTATTTTCAACCTCGTCAGCCCCCTGATGTCGATTTTGGTGGCGGCGATCGGCTGGAAGATTAAACGCGCAAAATAATGGCTGTAAAACTCGTTATTTTCGACCTGGACGGCACGCTGCTCAACACAATCGGCGATTTGGCCGAAGCGGCCAACCACATGCTCGCGCTTCGCTCGCTGCCCCAACACGACTACCCGACCTACTGCACCTTTGTCGGCAACGGCATCATGCGCCTCGTAGAGCGCGCCCTGCCCGAGGAGCTGCGCACGACGGAGTATGTAGCGGCGGCACGGCAGGATTTTTTGAGCTACTACATCGAGCACATCGACCTGAAGACCTGCCCCTACACGGGGATTCCCGAGCTTTTGGCCTCGCTGCAGGCGCGGGGGATTCGGTTGGCCGTAGCCTCGAACAAATTCCAGGCGGGCACCGAGAAGCTGATCCGCTCCTACTTTCCCGATATTCGTTTTGAGGTAGTTTTCGGGCAGCGACCCGATGTACCGCTCAAACCCGATCCGAAAGTTGTGGAGGAGATTCTCGCCTTGACGGGAGTTAAGCGCAGCGAGGTGCTCTATGTGGGTGACTCGGGGGTCGATATGCAGACGGCCCATGCCGCCGGTGTGCGTGCTGTGGGCGTTTCGTGGGGATTCCGCAAGCGCGAAGAGCTGGAGGAGACCCACGCCGATCGGATTGTCGATCGCGCCGAGGAGATACTTTTGGAAGTTGAAAGAGGCAAGAGCGAAGAGGAAAGATAAGATAAAGAGATTAAAGAGTTTAAGGACATTCAAGAAGAGCGTCATGCTGAGCTGCAAGCGAAGCATCTCTATTGTAGCAGTCTGCCGTAGTAGAGATCCTTCGTTTCACTCAGGATGACGCTCTTTTCTTTTCTCTTCTATCTATCCTATCTCTCCTCTTTGCTCTTTCCTCTCTCCTCTTTCCTCTTACTTTATCTCCCGCTCAGGGTGTTCCGAGAGGAACTTTGCCCAGCTCTTGGAGCCGCCCTTCGAGGCCGCCTTCTTGCCGCCTCCCAACCCCTTGGAGCGCTCGTCGGAGAGCGCCTGGTGGATCGGGCTCGACACCATGTAATAGTGGCACAAAGCGACCGCCATACCGTCCGTGGCATCCAACCGTTTGGGTGGTTCATCGACCTGAAGCGTGCGGCAGACGATCGAGGCGACCTGCTCCTTGGAGGCCGATCCGCGCCCCGTGATGGCCTGCTTGATACGCATCGGAGCATACTCGAAGACCTGCCGATCACGGCTCAGGGCAGCCGCCATGGCGACCCCCTGCGCACGGCCCAGCTTGAGCATCGACTGCACATTCTCGCCAAAGAAGGGGCTTTCGAGCGCCACCTCGCGGGGATTGTACTGCTCAATCAGCGACCCCACGCGCTCGAAGATATAGCGCAACTTGGCATACGGATCGCTCATCTTGTGCAGGTCTATCTCACCCAACACCACCGAACGAACCGTGCGCCCCTCAACCTCCAGCACGCCGTAACCCATGTAGTTCGTGCCCGGGTCGATGCCCATGATGCGATACTTTTCCAACCAGTAAAGTCTTTTTTCAGCGTTGCGTTTACTTCAGCAACTCGGCAATCTTCTCCATCACCGCCTCACCACGCAAGTTCACGGCCAGGATCTTACCCGTCGAGCAATCAAAGAGGAAGTTCGACGGGATGCCCTGCACGCCATACGCCTCCGACACGGGGTTGCTCCAGGCGTTCATCGAACCGAGCTGAATCCAATTCAGTTGATGCTTTTCGATCGCCCCGAGCCACATCTCGCGCTTATGGTCGCGCGTCACACCCACAATCTCGAAGCCCTTCTTGTGGTAAGCGGCATAGACCTCCTTCAAGTGGGGCATTTCGGCCATGCAGGGGCCACACCATGATGCCCAGAAGTCGAGCAGCACATACTTATTGGCGGGGTTCTCGATCACCGATTTGAGCGACACGGCATTACCATCTGCATCGCTATCTTCGAAGTCGATGTAGGGCTGCCCCGGCTCCGTGCGACGCTTCACCTCGGCCACCTTGACCAGCTCCTGTGCCTCGGGCGTTGCCTGAATCTCGGGCGTCATGCGCTCCACCCACGCCATCAGCTCATCGGCCGAGAGGTCGTAGGTCTCCGTGAGCAACTGCATCGGAGCAATCAGGTTGTGCGTATTGGCAGCAATCAGCTCCCACTCGCGGTCGTGCATCGCCTGCTCCAGCTCGGCTCGGCGCTCCTCGCTGGTCTCGGCAGCACGCATTTCGGCAAAATCGCGTCCCTGTGCCACATAATAGGCAGCATAAGCATCGTTGGCCGGCGTACCCGTCACCAAATGCTCGCGCTCATCCTCCGGATCGGGGGCAATCTGAATATCTCCCGGCTCGACCAGGATTGTGATATACTGCTTGGCCTTATCCGGATCGTTGGCATCGAGAATCATCAGTTGGCAAGGCTTCTCATAGACCCCCTCGAAACGGAATTGGCCCTCTTCCATAGCCACCGAATCGAGGTAGGTACGCGTGGCGCGATCCCACAAATAGACCATCGTATGATCGCCTCGCATCGTACCCGAGACCGTAAATTTGGGTTGGGTCGAGCAGCTAACCGCCAGCATCGTAACCCAAGCTACAAAAAGTAATCGTTTCATAAAAGTCGGATTGTATTGTGTTTGTTTACGGCAATTACTCGGCCAGCATCTCGGCCACCTTGGCCTTGACCTCCTCACCACGCAGACCTACGCCTACGATCTTACCCGTTGCGCACTCTACGAGGTAGTTTGCGGGGATCGAGCGTACGCCATAGAGGTCGGCGGCAGCATTCTGCCAACCCTGCAGGTCGCTTACATGCAACCAATTCAGCTCCTTGTTCTTGATGGCAGCCTCCCAGGCCTCCTTCTTATTATCGAGCGATACGCCGAAGATCTCGAAGCCCTTCTTGTGGTACTCGTCATAGGCAGCCTTCAAAGCCGGCACCTCGGCCATGCAGGGAGCGCACCACGAAGCCCAGAAATCAACGAGGACATACTTATTGGCGGGGTTCTCGATCACCGACTTGAGCGACACCATCGTTCCCTCCTTGTCAGCCTGCTCGAAGTCGATATAGGGCTGACCTACATCGGTCTTGATCTTCTTCTCGGCCATCTCGGCGATGGGCTGCATCAGCTTCGCGGCCTGCATCTCGGGCGTAAACGACTCAATAGCAGCCTTAAGCTCGGCACCTGCCATGCCATAAGCGGCACTCTGCAGCATCTGCACACCGAAGAGATTATCTTTGTTCTGCTCCAACGCCTCCTTTTGGGCAGCCTCATAGGCAACCTCAATCTCGGCACGACGCTCGGGCGTAGCCTCACGATACTCGGCCATCAGCGGACCTACGACCTCACCATAGGCAACCACTGCATCGTTAGCGGGCGTACCGGAAGCCACATAATCATCCTCCGTCTTCGTGAGCATAATCTCACCCTCCTCTGCAAAGAAGCGAACAGCCACCGCAGCACCGCGCAGAGCCGTCTGGCTGCTAATATAGAGTTGCTTCGGCTCGGCCGCACAACCCGTCATTTCAAAGGCGCCATTCTCCACAGCCACCGAATCAAGGACAGCAAATTCGCCATCTACACGCTCCATCAGGTACATCTTCTCCACGCCCTCTACCTGGCCCGAGATCGTAAACTTGGGTTGCGTCGAGCAACCAACCAGTGCGGCCATAGCCAGCACACCAAAAATCATCTTCTTCATTTGCTTATTCGTTTTTAAGGTTTTTCATATCCTTCTCTAACTGGCGTACCGTGCGATCCAGCTCGGGCAGGCGCTTAAAGACGGCTGCGGCACGGTGGTACTGCATACCGGGCAGGGCAGGATAGCCGAAGCGAATCTCGCCATCGGGCACATTCTTATCCAGACCACTCTTCGAGCCGACCATCACGCGGTCGCCGATCGTCACATGGTCGGCAATGCCCACCTGACCGGCCAGGAAGCAGTTCTTGCCCACCTTCGACGTGCCGGCAATACCGGTCTGGGCCGACGATACGGTATTCTCGCCCACCTGCACGTTGTGGCCGATCTGAATCAGGTTGTCGAGCTTCACGCCGCGACGGATGATCGTCGAGTCGGTCTTGGCGCGGTCGATACAGGTGTTGGCACCGATCTCCACATCGTCCTCGATGATAACATTGCCAAGCTGCGGAATCTTATCGAAGCCTCCCTCGGCATTGGGCATAAAGCCGAAGCCGTCGGCACCGATCACGGCTCCTGCATGCAGGATGCAGTTCTTGCCGATGTGGCAACCCTCGTAGATCTTCACGCCGGCGTAGAGTGTCGTACCCTCGCCGATCGTTACCCCCTCGCCGATATAGACCTGGGGATAGATCTGGCAGTTGGCACCCACCTTTGCGCCATGCTCGATGACGGCAAAGTCGCCCACATACGATTCTCCCTCAACCACAGCGCCCTCGGCTACCGAAGCGCGCTCCGAGATACCCTTGCGGCGGGGCTTCGAGGCGGCATACATCTGCAACAGCTTGACGATGCACTCGGCGGCATTGTCCACCTTAACGAGCGTGGCAGGCACCTCCTGCTTCGGCTCAAACGACTTGTCGCACAGAACGATCGAAGCCCCCGTCGTGTAGATAAACTCCTCGTATTTGAGGTTCGTCAAATAGGCCAGCGAACCCTTCTTGCCCTCCTCGATCGACGAGACGGTCCAAACGGCCGCATTCTTATCTCCTACAATCTCGCCACCCAAAAAGCCGGCGATCATTTCAGCGGTAAATTCCATAGCGTTATCTTAATTTTTGATGGTTAATCTTTCAAATAGTCGGCAATGTCGATCCCCTCGGGCAGGAACTCCTCCACCGAGCGGCCAAACGAGAGCACCTCTCTGACGGTCGAGGAGGCGATGTCGGCCACGGGGGCGGGGGTGAACAACATGACGGTCGTCAGCTCGGGATAGATGCGGTGGTTCGTCGCCTCCATCGTGCGCTCATACTCAAAGTCGGTCGTGTTTCTCACGCCGCGGATAATCGCCACAGCGCCCATCTCCTCGGCAAACTCACCCGTCAGCCCGTGGTAGATGCGCACCTCGACACGCTCATTATCCCGATAGACATCGTCGATGAGGCGCTTGCGGTTCTCGACCGACAACAGCCCATGTTTCATCGAGTTGTTGCCGATGCCGATGATC
The DNA here is from genome assembly GCA_017624955.1 of Alistipes sp. GTDB lineage: Bacteria > Bacteroidota > Bacteroidia > Bacteroidales > Rikenellaceae > Alistipes. The sequence goes on along the minus strand of JAGAMA010000025.1, from coordinate 103,512 downwards.
ACTTTGTCGAAGAGTTTCAACGACTCCTCGACAATGGCGGCATGGCCGCGCGTAAAGGGGTCAAACGACCCGGGGAAAATTGCGGTTCTTTCCATAATAGACAAAGGTAAGAAGTTTTTGGCAATCAAGGGCTATTTTGTCGGTAAAATTTAGACGCTGCCCCCTTTTTAGCCCCTTATCTTTGCCAAAAACCGCAAAACAGATGAAAACCAAGCTCCTTTTAGCCGCCACGCTCCTCGTGGCAACACTCGCACTTACCACGCACCATTACTACCGCACTTCGCAACGCCTGCGCGAAGATCGCACCGCGCTTCTCGCGCGCCTCGATCGACAGCTCACGACCCACGATTCGTTGCGCGCTCATTGCGAGGTCTTACGCCTCGAACGGGAGGAGTTTCGCCGACTCTACCAAGCCGAGGTCGAGCAGCTCAAAACGATGAAAATCCGACTGCGCCGTGTGGAATCCGTGGCACAAAGCGTCAGCCGTAACACGCTCACGCTCACTGCCCCGCTCCGCGATACGATCTACATCACCCGCACCGAACCCCTCTGCGACACGGCACGCCACTTTCGGTGGGAGGATCCCTGGAATCGGGTCGAGGCGATCATCCGCCATGACTCGATTCATTGTCGGGTGCTTTCGATCGACACGCTCCACCAGGTCGTGCACCGCATTCCGCACCGCTTTCTCTTCTTTCGGTGGGGCACAAAGGCACTGCGCCAAGAGATTCGCACCTCGAACCCCTCGACCCGCATTGTCTATACCGATTATGTGGTTATCGCGCGCTGATCCAGCGCTCTAACTCCTCTGCCACGCGCTCCACACGGATGGCCGGCAGGGGTTTTTCGTCGAGTTTCGACAGGGAGGTAAGGCCGCGATGATCCACCGCAAAAAGCTCATCGTAGAGCGATAGTTCGGCCTGACGGATCGGGTGTTGCACAGCCGGGATGCCGGCCGCCCGCACCGCCTCCCAAAGGGCAACATCGGTGGCCGTATGGAGCCTTTTCGGGGCAACGAGCACCCCCTCGCGGAAGCCATACACCGACCCCTCGCCCAACGAGCGGAGAACCCCTTCACGATCGACACGAATCGCCTCATCCGCGCCGCGTTCACGCGCCAACGACTGCGCCACGGCATGCGCCGCAAGCGAGGCCACGGACATCGTCTCGTAGGGCAGGTCGTAGGGCACCGAAAGCGCCACGGGGCGCACACTGCGCAGGGCATAACCCGCATAGAGCGAGGTACCTACGCCAAAGGTATTCTCCTCGCCCGTATCGAACAGTTCGATTCGGACGAACGACGAGACGGCATCGGGATAACGCTCCCGCTCCACTTCGGCAAGCAGGCGCTGCTCCAACTGCTTCACGTCGGGGCGATAGGCGCGCCCAAAGAGATCACACGAAGCCAGATGCAGCCGCGCCACATGCTCCTTGAGCATGCGGGCTCGTCCTCGATAGATGTGGACTATTTGGTAGAGAAACGGCTCCATGGCGAAGCGAAAAAAGTTACAAAAGGAAGATTTTGAGCAACAACTCGCGCAGCAGCTCTCCATCCGAAGCGCCACCCGAATTCAGTCCCTTCGACTTGGCATCGTACTCGCGCAAAAGACCCAAGATCTCAAAGACCTTCTTATTGGGCCACAAGGCGGTCTGTTGCTTGATCTCCTGCACGATAAAGGGCGAGGGCTTACGCAGGATGCGCATCAGCTCCTGATCCGAGGGCATCGGCTGCCCCTTGCGGCGGCTGAGCCAGGCGAGGTAATTGACCGTAAAGAGGTCACGGAATTGGCCAAAGAGGGCCATGATCGTCACCAAAAGGGGATTATCCTTCGGGTTGCGGGCAAAGTGGTCGGCAATCATGAGTGAGTGACCCATATCGCGCGTGACGACCGCCTTGCAAAGCTCAAAGTTGTTGAAATCCTTCGAGATGCCGATGTTGGTTTCGATATCGACATCCGTGATGCGCGTAGCCCCCTCAGGCATCGAGACGGCCAACTTCTCCAGCTCGAGCGCAATCTTCGAAATCGATGTGCCGAGGTGGTCGGTAAGCATCGCCAGGGCCTTGCGGTCGATCTTCAGGCCACGCCCTGCGATGAACTGTTCGAGCCATGCGCCAATCTCATAGTCGCGCGGCGTAACCGACTCGAAGACAACGCCATTTGCCGCGCACCCCTTGTAGAACGAGGAGCGCTTGTCGGCATTCTTCTCCTTGTGGCAAATCACCAGAATCGTGGTCGGCTGGGGCTTCTGCGTATAGAACGAGAGCTTCTCGATCTGGCGTAACTGCTGCGCCTCCTTCAGGATCACGACCTGATACGCACCCATCATCGGCATCTGACGGCAGAGATTGACCACCTGCCCCGCATCGCTATCCTTGCCGTAGACCATGATCTGGTTGAAGGCGCGCTCGGCCTCGTTGAGAATCGAGGAGGCCAGCTGCTCCTGCAGGCGGTCGATGAAGTAGCTCTCCTCGCCCATCAGGAGGTAGATCGGGGCAAACTTGCGCGCCGCAATCTGCTGTTGCAGGCGTTCGAACTCGGCCACCGTATCACGGAATTTCACTGCACTTTTAGCCATCTTTCACTATACGATCTCACGGGTAATACAAAGGACATTTTCGCTCTTCTCGTCGAGGCGGTAGCGGTCATCCGTCCGCTCGCCCACGACCCAGACAATCTCATCGCCACTCGTCAGGACAAACTGGCGCTCCTTCTCCGGAAGCGAGAGTTTGCGGTCGATGAGGTAGTCGCTCAGCTTCTTCTTGCCCGTCATACCGAAGGGGATAAACCAATCCCCCTCGCGCCAACGGCGAAGCGTGAGCGGCCACTGCAACTTATCGGCATCGAGGAGCGCCTGCCCGGGGGGCACCGCAAACTCCTCAATGAGGTCGATGCTGCGGCGATCGAAGAAGAGCACCGAGTTACCGCAGTAGGCACGAGCAGCCCCCTCCGGCACCTGCACCTCGCAGCTGTCGTCCGACGCAATGGGCGAAACGAGGATCGTACCACGATCCACCACTGCCACCCGATCACGCGCATAGAAACGACGACCCACCGCCTCGGCATCCAACGCATGGCAGAGCTGGTCGATCACATCGCCCTTGAAGCCGTAGGCCGAGTTGAGCAGTTCGTAGAGCACGAAGTTACGCGGCAGGGAGGGATCGATGCGGTTCAGGTGGATGACATCCACCCCCTCGCGCCACTCGACGGCCACCTCGCGGATGCGCTCCACGGCCTGCGTAATGAATTGCTGGGCATCGGTCAGACGGCCGATGTTGCGACGCATCAGGGAGGTGAACTTGGGGTTAATCTCCCGAATGCGGGGCACCAGCCCCAAGCGTATCTTGTTGCGCAGGTACTTCGTCGAGCGGTTCGACGAATCCTCGCGGTAGGGAATCTTGTGTTGCAGGGCATACTCCAGAATCTCCTTGCGCGTAGCAAACAGGAGCGGACGCACCACGCGCCCCACCTGGGTCGAAATGCCCGTCAGGCCGCGCAGACCCGTGCCGCGCAGCAGGTTGATAAAGAAGGTCTCGACCGAGTCGTCGGCATGGTGTGCCACGGCAATCGCCGTATAGCCCTCCGTTTCGCACAGCTCGTTGAACCAGGCGTAGCGCAGACGACGGGCAGCCATCTCCATCGACTCGCCCGTGAGCTCCATTTCGCGCGCGGTCTCAAAGCGGCGGTTGTAGAAGGGCACACCGAGGCGGGCCGCCTCCTCACGCACCAGCACCTCATCCTCCTCACTCTCCGTACCGCGCAACTGAAAGTTGCAGTGCGCCACACCGATCCGATAACCGGCCTCGGTAAAGAGCGAGAGCATGACCATCGAGTCCACACCGCCCGACACGGTCAGCAGGATGCGATCCTCAACCGTAAAGAGCTCGTTCTCGGCCACATAGCGGGCGAAATTTTGTGCCAACTGCTGTCCCATGGTTACCAAATATTGACCTCGGTGTCGATCTCGACCCCGAACTGTTTCTTCACTTCGGCCTGCACCTTGCGTGCCAGGGCGATCACCTCGCCGCCCGTAGCGCCGCCATAATTTACCAGCACCAGCGCCTGCTTCTCATGCACGCCGACCGCCCCCTCGCGGTAGCCCTTCAGCCCCGCGCGGTCGATGAGCCAGCCGGCAGCCAGCTTCACCTTCGCGGGATCAGCCGTGGCGTAGTGCGGCATTTCGGGATAGCGCGTGAGCATCCCCTCGGCCACCTCGTGGCTGACAATCGGATTCTTAAAGAAGCTGCCCGCATTGCCCAGCACGGCCGTATCGGGCAACTTCGAGCGACGAATCGCGCAGATCGCCTCGCGGATGTTGCGCAACGTAGCACCTCCCAGGCGCTCCACCTCGCGCTCCACATCCCCATAACCAAGGCGGGGATTCGCCTCACGCGAGAGCTCGATCTCGATCTCGGTAATCACGACACGCCCTTTAAGCGCCTGCTTGAAGATGCTTTCGCGGTAGCCGAAGCCACACTCCTCCACCCCAAGCGAGCGCATCCGATCCTCCGCCACATCGTAGAAGCGTACACGACGGATCACATCCTTCGCCTCGGCGCCATAAGCCCCGATATTCTGCACAGGAGCAGCCCCCGCCTTGCCGGGAATCAGCGAGAGGTTCTCCAACCCCCACAGCCCATGCTCCACGGCCCAGGCCACCAGCTCATCCCACTCACGACCGGCACCGACACGCACACGAACGCGCCCTTGCTCCTCGCCCAAGAGTTCGATCTCCTGTGCCACGGGGCAGAGCAACACGCCGTCATAATCCCGGGTAAAGAGGATGTTGTTTCCACCCGAAAGGACCATCCAGCGATCGAAGCGCTCACGACGGAAAAGTGCCATCAACTCCTCCTCGGTCTCAAACTCGATGAGGCGACTGGCATGCTGCACGACCTGAAAACTATTGCGCGAAGCTAAATTTATCTCCTGAAAGTCACGAATCATAGTGCAAAGTTAGAAATTTTTATTAACTTTGATGAGATTTTGTCCCCCAATCGGGATTTTAAGCCGCCAACACTAAAACTACATAAGCTATGTTCACAGAAAAAGATCTGCAACAGATTGCAGCGCACGGCCTGACAAAGGAGGCCGTGGAGGTTCAAATCGAAAATTTCCGCCGCGGTTTTCCCTACCTGAAGATCGTGCGCGCCGCATCGCCTTCGGACGGTGTGACGGTGCTTTCGGTCGAGGAGGCCGATGCCGCCGTAGCACGCTACGAGGAGGCCAAGGAGGCGCTGTCGGTCGTCAAGTTTGTCCCCGCATCGGGTGCAGCAACGCGCATGTTCAAGGAGCTGTTCTCGTTCGTCAATGAGGATAAGCGTGGCGCGGGCATCGACAAGCTGATCCAGAACATCGAGAAGTTCGCCTTCTGGCCCGAGCTGAAGGCCGTACTGAAGGAGGGTGCCGACGACAAGGAGATCGTTTCGGCCATCGTCAAGGAGGGTCTGAACTACGGTGCCAAGCCGAAGGGTCTGGTTACCTTCCACGCCTACGAGGATGGTGCCCGCAAGGCGGTCGAGGAGCACCTGGCCGAGGGTGCCGCCTACGCCACCACGAAGGGTGTAGCCCGCATCCACTTCACCGTATCGCCCGAGCACATGGAGGGCTTCAAGAGCCTGCTGGAGGAGAAGCTCCCCTACTACGAGCATCGCTACGGCATCCGCTACGACATCTCGTTCTCGGTGCAGAAGCCCTCGACCGATACGATTGCCGTCAATCCCGACAACACCCCCTTCCGTCAGGATAACGGCGAGCTGCTGTTCCGTCCCGCAGGTCACGGTGCGCTGATCGAGAACCTGAATGACATCGATGCCGACATCGTCTTCATCAAGAATATCGACAACGTGACGACCGATTCGCGCCGCGGCGACACGACCCGCTGCAAGAAGATGCTGGCAGGCCTGCTGATCGAGCTGCAGGAGCGTTCGTTCGAGTACCTGAAGGCCCTGGAGGTCGGCGGTGCCGAGCTGGAGCCGATTGCCGAATTTATCGAGAAGCGCCTATGCGTGAAGCTCCCCGAGCAGTATGATGCAGCCCTGCTGAAGGCTGTCCTGAACCGCCCGATCCGTGTCTGCGGCATGGTACGCAACGAGGGTGAGCCGGGTGGCGGTCCGTTCTGGGTAAAGAACGCCGACGGCACGGAGTCGCTGCAGATTGCCGAGTCGAGCCAGATTGCTCCCGAGGATCTGCCGCTCATGAAGTCGGCTACGCACTTCAACCCCGTGGATCTGGTTTGCGGTGTGAAGGATTCGAAGGGCGCGAAGTTCAACCTGCCCGCCTACACCGACCCCGAAACGGGCTTCATCTCCGAGAAGTCGGCCGGTGGTCGAGACCTGCGTGCCCAGGAGTTGCCGGGTCTGTGGAACGGCGCTATGGCCAAGTGGAACACGATCTTTGTCGATGTGCCCATCACGACCTTCTCCCCCGTCAAGGTGGTGCAGGATCTCCTGCGCGAGCAGCACCAGTAAAACCAAAAGCCGTTCTCCGAAATGGGGAACGGCTTTTTTTGGGCAACTGAGGCAACTGAGCCCACTGGGGCTACTGGGGCTACTGAGCCCACTGAGAACCTATCAGCTATCGGTTCTTTCCTCTCGTTTTAGGGCTTTTTTCAGCCTCTTCACGCCCTCCACGCCGAGGATCGTCAGGCCGGCATATTGGGTTGTCTTTGCCGCCCCGAAGAGCACAAACCACAACACCCCTTTGGCCGTCGTGGAGATCGGCAACGCCATCTGCGCAAACGAGAGGATATAGCAGGGGATGCAGCACAGCAGGACGATGATTCCCGTGCGGAACGAAAGGGAGGCTAAAAAGGCTTTTACGCGGTTCATGGCGCAAAGATAAAAAAATATCCCCGATGCACAGCACTCACATCGGGGACATCCCATTTAATCAACAAAATCCCACTTCAATCAATTAAATGTTCCAAAACCCCATTTAACTAACCTTTAACTAACCGTCTTTATCTTCTGCGTCCCGAACCGGCACCGAACTCACGTTGCGAAGCCTTGTTGAGACGGATACCCACGTTGAAGGTAAAATAGCACCCGAAGGAGGGCTGCCAACGCTGCATCTCATAATCGGCATAGGTCGTGGTCGTAAGTTCGAACCGCCTTTTTCGGGCAGCCGAAAGTGCATCAGCGTCCGAAGATCGGGCAAAAACGCAAAATAATTGTTCAATAATAGGAAATACGCGCGCGAAAGGCGCGGTTTAACGGAAAATATTTGCTACCTTTGTATGCCCAAAAGCGAAAATATCAAAAATCAAGATAATCAATTTATAAAAACCATGGAAAACAAACTGCAACAATTGACCCAGAAACTGTACGAAGAGGGTCTGGAGAAGGGTCGCTCGGAGGCCGAAAAGTGCGTAGCCGAGGCCCAGGAGAAGGCTGCAAAGATCATCGCCGATGCCCGCAAGGAGGCCGAGGAGATCATCCGCAAGGCGGAGGACAAGGCCGAGGATGTGGCCAAGAACAGCGCCACGGAGATCACGCTGGCCGGCAAGCAGGCGATCGCCCGCCTCAAGTCGGAGATCGCTTCGCTCATCGTAGCCAAGACGACCTCGGAGGGTGTGAAGGCCGCCGCGCTGGATGGCGCATTCCTCCAGGAGATGCTCCTCTCGGTAGCCAAGAACTGGAACGGTGCCGCCGCCGGCAAGGTGGAGCTCAAGGCCCTGCTTCCCGAGGCTCAGCGCGAGCAGCTCGATGCTTCGTTCGCCAAGGCCGCCAAGGAGCTGCTGAAGGAGGGTATCGAGGTAGGCTACTCGAAGGAGGTAAAGAGTGGCTTCCGCGTATCGGAGAAGGATGGCGGTTACTACATCTCGTTTGCCGACACGGATCTCGAGGCACTCGTTTCGGAGTACCTGCGCGAGAAGGTTTCGAACATGCTCTTCGGTGCTTAACGACAACACCATGTTCGCTACGAATTATTATACCCTGGTAGCCGGCTTCCGCGAGTACCAACTCGATGCCGATCGCAAGGGCTTCGATGCACAGGAGATTCGCTCCGAGGTGCTGGAGAACCTGAGCGAGAAGGATCGTCGTGCCGTGGAGCTGCTCTACTGCTACTACGACTGCGAGAACCTCTCGGCAGCCCGCGCCGGCCGCACGGCCCACAACGCGCTGGGTAACCTGAGCCACGAGGAGATCCTCGCCGAGTTGGAGCGTCCGTCGCTGCTGCCCGAGGAGCTGCAACAGGTGATCCGCGCCTACGCCGACCCCGAGGGGGAGGATGCCGAGCAGGTGGACACCACGCTGCGCTTCGAGAAGTCGCTCTTCGCTGCCTACTACGCGCTCGCAAGTCGTTCGGCGTGCCGCTTCCTGAGGGAGTGGAGCGCCTTTGATCGCAACCTGCGCAACGTCTCGGCCGCCATCACGGCCCGCGAGCTGAACCGCCCGATCGAGGAGGTTACGGTTGGCGAGGGCGAGATCGTGGAGCAGTTGCAGCGTAGCTCGGCCTCGGATTTCGGTCTGAGAGGCGAGCTTCAGTACCTCGATGCGGCCATTGCCGCCATCGCCGATGAGCAGAACCTCGTGGAGAAGGAGCACAAGATCGACCTGATCCGCTGGCGCGAGGCTTCGGAGCTCTCGACATTCGACTACTTTGACATCAACGCCGTGGTCAGCTATCTGGTGCGCGTGAACCTCGTAGCCCGCTGGTCGATGCTCGACCCGCAGCGTGGCCGTGAGCTCTTCGAGCGCCTGATGGCCGAGCTCGATGGCAAGGATTTGATCAATAAACAATAACAATATACAAATGAAAACTACAGGACGTGTAAACGGTATCATCTCGAACATCGTGATCGTCAAGGCCGACGGCCCCGTTGGTCAGAACGAGATCTGTCATGTGTACGTAGGTGATACGAAGATGATGGCCGAGGTCATCAAGGTCGTAGGCGACGACGCCTATGTCCAGGTTTTCGACTCGACGCGCGGTCTGAAGATCGGCGACAAAGTCGAATTCGAGGGTCACATGCTCGAGGCTACGCTGGCCCCGGGTATGCTTTCGAAGAACTACGATGGTCTGCAGAACGACCTCGAGAAGATGGAGGGTCTGTTCATTGACCGCGGTTCACTGACCGACCCGATTGATTACGACTCGACGTGGGAGTTCACTCCCCTGGCCAAGGAGGGCGACAAGGTGTCGGCCGCTTCGTGGCTGGGCGAGGTGAAGGAGCAGTGGATCAACCACAAGATCATGGTTCCCTTCGTGATGACGGGTTCGTACACCGTAAAGAGCATCGTGAAGGCCGGTACCTACAAGGTAACCGACACGGTAGCCGTAGTCACCGACTCGGAGGGCACGGAGTATCCGATCACGATGGTACAGAAGTGGCCCGTAAAGCAGGCCATTCGCGCCTATACCGAGAAGCCCCGTCCGTCGCGCGTGATGGAGACGGGTGTGCGCGCTATCGACACCTTCAACCCGCTGGCCGAGGGCGGCACGGGCTTTATCCCGGGTCCCTTCGGTGCCGGTAAGACGGTGCTTCAGCACGCCATCTCGAAGCAGGCCGAGGCCGAGGTAATCATCATCGTAGCCTGCGGTGAGCGTGCCAATGAGGTGGTGGAGATCTTCAAGGAGTTCCCCGAGCTCGTAGATCCCCGCACGGGCCACAAGCTCATGGAGCGTACGATCATCATCTGCAACACTTCGAACATGCCCGTGGCTGCCCGTGAGGCATCGGTTTATACGGGTATGACCATTGGCGAGTACTACCGCGCCATGGGTCTGAAGGTGCTCGTAATGGCCGACTCGACCTCGCGTTGGGCACAGGCCCTGCGTGAGATGTCGAACCGTCTGGAGGAGCTTCCGGGTCAGGATGCCTTCCCGATGGACCTTTCGGCTATCATCTCGAACTTCTACGCCCGCGCCGGTCTGGTGAAGCTCACCAATGGCGAGACGGGTTCGGTAACCTTCCTCGGTACAGTATCGCCCGCCGGTGGTAACCTCAAGGAGCCTGTAACGGAGTCGACGAAGAAGGCAGCCCGCTGCTTCTACGCCCTCTCGCAGGGTCGTGCCGACTCGAAGCGCTACCCCGCTATCGACCCGCTGGACAGCTACTCGAAGTACCTGGAGTATCCCGAGGTTCGCGAGTATCTGGACGAGAAGATCGAGAAGGATTGGGTCGATGCCGTCTATGAGGGTAAGACCTTCGTGCAGCGCGGTAAGGAGGCCAACGACCAGATCAACATCCTCGGTGACGACGGTGTACCCGTGGAGTACCACGAGCGTTTCTGGAAGTCGGAGCTGTTGGACTTCGTGATCCTTCAGCAGGATGCCTTCGACGACATTGATGCCAACTGTCCGATCGAGCGTCAAAAGATGATGTACAAGATGGTGCTGGATATCTGCCGCCACGACTTCACCTTCACGGACTTCGAGCAGTGCTCGCAGTTCTTCAAGGGTCTGATCAACCTCTTCCGCCAGATGAACTACGCAGAGTGGAAGTCGGAGAAGTTCGAGCAGTACAAGCAGCAGATTGAGCAGTATGTAACTGAAAAATCGAAATAAGCCATGACAACACGCGCATTTCAAAAGATATACACCAAGATCGACAACATCACCAAGGCCACGGTGACGTTGCGCGCCGACGGCGTGGGCAACGATGAGCTGGCTACCGTAGGCGGTAAGCTGGCGCAGGTGGTAAAGATTATGGGTCAGAACGTGACCCTGCAGGTATTTGCCGGTACGGAGGGTATCGCCACCAACTCGGAGGTGATCTTCCACGGTGAGCCCCCGAAGCTCAAGGTATCGGACAACCTGGCCGGTCGCTTCTTCAACGCCTACGGCGAGCCCCTGGAGGGCGGTGAGGCCGTAGAGGGCGAGGCCCGCGAGATCGGTGGCCCGACCGTGAACCCCTTCAAGCGTCTGCAGCCTTCGGAGCTCATCGCTACGGGTATCGCCGGTATCGACCTCAACAACACGATCGTAACGGGTCAGAAGATCCCCTTCTTTGCCGACCCCGACCAGCCCTACAACGCCGTGATGGCCAATGTAGCCCTGCGCGCCAAGGCTGACAAGATCATCCTGGGCGGTATGGGTCTGACGAACGACGACTTCCTCTACTTTAAGTCGGTCTTCGAGAACGCCGGTGCCCTGGACCGCATCGTATCGTTCGTAAACACGACCGAGAATCCCCCCGTGGAGCGTCTGCTGGTGCCCGATATGGCCCTGACGGCTGCCGAGTACTTCGCCGTGGATAAGGGCGAGAAGGTGCTCGTGCTGCTGACCGATATGACCCTCTACGCCGATGCCCTGGCTATCGTATCGAACCGTATGGACCAGGTTCCGTCGAAGGACTCGATGCCCGGTTCGTTGTACTCGGACCTGGCGAAGATCTACGAGAAGGCCGTACAGCTCCCGAACGGTGGTTCGATCACGATTATCGCCGTGACGACCCTCTCGGGTGGCGATATTACGCACGCTATTCCCGATAACACGGGTTACATTACCGAGGGTCAGCTGTTCCTGCGCAACGACTCGGATACGGGTAAGGTTATCGTCGATCCGTTCCGTTCGCTGTCGCGTCTGAAGCAGCTCGTAATCGGTAAGAAGACGCGCGAGGACCACCCGCAGGTGATGAACGCCTGTGTACGTCTGTATGCCGATGCCGCCAACGCCAAGACGAAGCTCGAGAACGGTTTCGACCTCTCGGACTACGACGAGCGCGCCCTGAAGTTTGCCCGCGACTACTCGCGCAAGCTGCTGGCCATCGACATCAACATCGAGATTACCGAAATGTTGGATACGGCCTGGGAGCTCTTCTCGGAGTACTTCACGAAGGAGGAGGTTGCCATCAAGGCCGAGCTTATCGAGAAATACTGGAAAGCATAAGCAAACATGGCAATCAAATTTCAATACAACAAAACCTCGCTCGGCGAACTGGGCAAACAGCTCAAGATGCGCCAGAAGGCTCTTCCGACCATCAAGTCGAAGGAGTCGGCTCTGCGCTCCGAGGTGAAACGAGCGAAGGATACGGCAGCCGACTTCCGTCGTCAGCTCGACCGACTCAAGGCCGAGTACGACTACATGGTCGCGCTCTGGGGAGAGTTTGATTGTACGCTGGTGCGCATCGCCGATGTAGCGCTTACGGAGCAGAAGATCGCCGGTGTCCGCACACCCGTTTTGCAGGAGGTAAAGTTTGAGCGCAAGGCTTACGATCTCTTCTCGTCGCCCGTCTGGTATGCCGACGGTGTGGCCGTGTTGGAGCGTATGGCCCGCCTCGGCATCGAGTTCGAGGTCTACAACCGTAAGATGGAGCTTTTGGACTACGCCCGCCGCAAGACTACGCAGAAGGTAAACCTCTACGAGAAGGTGCAAATCCCGGGGTATGAGGATGCCATTCGTAAAATCAAACGCTTCATGGAGGACGAGGAGAACCTCTCGAAGTCTGCCCAGAAGATTGTAAAAACCAAACAACAGCAAGCCGGGGAGGGCTCGACGCTATGATCGCAAAAATGTCGAAATACAACTTTGTGCTCTATGCCGCACAAAGCGAGGATTTTGTAGCACGTCTGCGTGAGCTCGGGCTGGTGGATATCACCACGACCGGTTGGGAGCCCTCGGAGGAGGACCGTCAGCTGATTCTCGACATCGAGGGTCTGCAGAAGGCCGACGAGCAGCTCGCACGCTGGAAAGAGGATGAGGAGCATGCCGCGCTCAAGGGCGAACCCTACGGTTCGGGCTTGGAGGCTTTCGAAAGCTACCAGCAGGCCCAGCAGCAGGCTGCCGCGCTCAATACGGAGATCGCCCGCCTGGAGAAGGCAGCCGATGAGCTGCGCCCCTGGGGTGCGTTCGATCCCGAGAAGAGCGCCGCTTTGGCAGCTCAGGGTATCATCCTGCACTACCTCTCGACCCCGTCGAGCACCTTCGACAAGGAGCTGCCGACCTGGGCCGAGCAATACACGATCGCGGAGATCAACCGCACGGCATCGACCGTATGGTTTGTCGTGGTGGCCAAGCCCGGGGAGGAGATTTCGATCGATGCCCAGGAGCTCAAGTCGCTCCAGATGGACTACCGCGAAGCCGAGCGTCGCATCGCAGCGGCACAGGGCGAGCTGAAGGAGCTGGATAAGACCTTCGCCCGCGTGGTGGCTTCGGAGAAGGTGATGAAGGGCTACGCCGCACAGCTCAAGGAGCAGTTGCAGAGCGACCGCGTGAAGGCTACGGCTCAGGAGGCTGCCGACGGCACGCTGCTCGTCATGGAGGGCTGGGCCGAGAAGGAGACCTCGGAAAAGGTCGATAAGCTTCTGGAGGAGTATCCCAACGTGGTCTACCTGAAGGAGGATCCCACGCCCGAGGACAATACGCCCGTCAAGCTCAAGAACAACCGCTTTGCGCGCATCTTCGAGATGGTGGGCGACATGTACGCCCGTCCGAAGTACGGCACGCTGGACCTCACGCCCTTCTTTGCACCGTTCTACATGCTCTTCTTCGGTATCTGTCTGAACGATGCGGGTTACGGTCTAATTCTGCTGATTGCCGGTATCGCGATGCTGATGAAGTTCAAGACCGGCATGATGCATCGTGCCGCCTGGTTCGCCACGATGTGCGCCCTCTCGACCACCCTCTTCGGTGGTTTCTGTGGCTCGTTCTTCGGTTTGAGCCTCGGCGAGTTCTTCCCCTCGGTGAAGTTCTTCGACTTCCAGGGTCAGTTCTTCTCGTGGGCACTGGCGATCGGTATGATTCAGATTCTCTTCGGTCTCGCGCTGAATGTCTACATGACGATTCGCTGCTTCGGTGTGAAGTACTGCTTCTCGAACCTCGGTTGGCTGATCGTACTCCTGGCCGGTTCGCTGGCTGCAGGTCTGCCGATCATGAACGAGGAGTGGGTCATTCCGGGCTTTACGACCTCATCGCCCGCCTTCTACGCCGCTATCGGTGTGGGTATGGCGCTGATGCTGCTGCTGAATACGCCGGGCAAGTTCCACAACCCGCTCATCAATGTCGGCTCGGGTCTTTGGAATCTCTACAACAACATCACGGGTCTGTTGAGCGACGTGCTTTCGTACATCCGTCTCTTCGCCATTGGTCTGTCGGGCGGTGTCTTGGCACTCGTATTCAACTCGCTGGCCGAGGGTTTTGTACCCGAGGGAGCCAATATCGTGGTGCGTATTCTGATCATGGTTCCGATCCTACTCGTCGGCCACGGCATCAACCTCTTTATGTCCACCATCTCGTCGTTCGTTCACCCGATGCGACTGACGTTTGTGGAGTTCTACAAGAATGCCGGCTTCGAGATGGCTTCGCGCAACTTCGAGCCGCTGAAAAACGAAAATGAAAACGAATAATCAAACAACAAACAATTAAAAAACAACAAACACTATGGAAACAACTGCATTAGTAATGGCCTATGTCGGTGTAGCACTGATGGTAGGTTTGGCCGGTATCGCATCGGCTATGGGTACGTCGATTTGCGGCCAGGCTGCCGTAGGTGCCATGAAAAAGAACGGTGGCGCATTCGGTAGCTACATGATCCTCTCGGCTCTTCCGGGTTCGCAGGGTCTGTACGGCTTCGTCTGCTTCTTCATGGTTCAGGGTATGCTCTCGAACCCGACGATGTTGCAGGGTGCCGCTATCCTGGGTGCCGGTATCCTGGTTGGTATCGTGAACCTCGCCGCTGCCATCTACCAGGGCAAGGTCTGCGCCAACGGTATCGCTGCCATCGGTAATGGCCACGACGTAATGGGTAAGACGCTGATTCTGGCCGCTTTCCCCGAGCTTTACGCCATTCTGACGGTTGCCGCTACGTTCCTTATCGCAGGTATCGTGGGCTAATCGAAAGCCATTAAGCAACGAAAAAAGGCTGTCCTTCATGGACAGCCTTTTTCGTTTGAGCGAAGAGGAAAGATTCCTCCGCCCTATTTAATCTTCTCGATCCAATACAAGCCTGCACGGTTGAGAACGAGCGGTGTCGTACTCTTGTGCTGCTTCACCAGGCGCTTGGTCGTGCCCCCCTTCATATCGACCGCATGGAGCGCGTAGCTGCCCTTCGGCAGATTCATCGTTACCGCAGCCGCTTCGGACAGGTAGACAAGGCCACCCTTCTCGCCCATCAGGCGGTAGGAGTTCGCATCCTTCTCGGCCTTCGTCATGGCAGGGATAGCGGCCAGGAGCTGCTCGTTCTCCACGCGAAGCGTGGGGCACGAACCTCCGGCCAGGAGAATCGCCCAACCATAGGCGGGATAGCTCTGCGCAAAGAAGGTCACCGCCTTCTCGGGATAGGCTGCGCGGTACTCGCTCACGGCGCGGTAGGTCGAGGCAAAGTCGATCGTGCCGACCTTAATCTTACGGGCATACTGACGCGGAGCCATGCTCACGCCACCCTGCGGCTCATAGGTCGTGCCGTCCGAGCGGTGGTGCCAATAGCGAATATCGATGATATCGACCACCTTCGAGCGCACAGGGTCGCGCAGAATGGCATCCTGCACATCCTTCGTAGCCGAGAGGGCGATCAGGACCTCCTTGCCCGTTTCGGCCTCCCACTCGGCGATGCAGTCCAGCCAGAACTCCACAAAGTGGAGCGGACCGGTGTACTCCTCGCTAATGAGGTGCACGACATTCTCATAGTCGGCCAGCTGCTCCAGACACATGCGGATATAGCCACGGTGCAGGGGACGACGGGCCGGATGGTTCACATCGTAGAACATATCGGCCACAAAGACGCGCTTATCGCCCGCAAAGTGGGTCGGCTCGGCAAAGCCCGTATTGTTGATGTTGTTGGGCGTGCGCCAGGGCGAATCGACCCAATGCGCACCCGCCTCGATGATGTTGTGCTGGAAGTAATCCTGGTGGAAGAGCAGCAGACCCTCCCGCGAGGCCTTCTCGGCAAACTCTTTAAGACGGCTCCAATACCAGGTGTTGGGCTTCGTCAGGTCGTACTTCGACATACCGTCCCAACCCTGACCCTCACCCGAGCGGGCAAAGGGCTGCTCGTAGTGGGGTGCCCAGACATCGCCGTCACGACGACGTACGCGGATATGGTCGTCACGACGACGGTCATACCAAAGGCCGTAGTTGTGGTCCAAAAGCAGCGTACCGCGGCTCTTGAGCTCCTTCACCACCTCGTCGATGCGGTCCGTAAGGCCACGGCCCTCACGATCGGGGACAAAGCGCGTCACATGCGCCGTAGCTCTTGCCAGCTGATCGTACTCCAGGTTACCGCTCCACCAACGGACATTCTGACGGCCACCCACCAGGAGTTTGCCATCGCCCGTCAAACGGCCGTTTTCCAGCGCATAATCCACCTTACGCTCCGCCTTATCGACCACGGCCAACATCGCCTGCTGCCCGTTATCCTCCACCGAGGCGGTAAAGGGGGCACGGGCGATCCACATCGGGATCGTCATGCGCGGCTCATAGGCCTGCTTGGCCAACATCACCGCCTGCTCGATGGTCGGGCTGGAGGTGGCATTCGTATCGCGGTCGTAGATGCGTGTAATCTGCTGCGCCTGCTCGGCACCGATACGCTCCGCAAGCTGGGCACGGAACAAGCTGTAGGGCTTCACAAACTCATCCGAGTTGGTCATCACGCCGTTGCCGCACATCGTAGCCCACGAACCGTTGGCGTAGTTCATGCCGTAGCCCACGGGGGCGTAGCACTCGATACCGGCCGCCGTGCACTGCCAGGCGACACTGTTTACCGTATTCCAACCTGCGCGCGCGTGGGTGCGATCGAGGCTCTTGAACGAGAGGTCGTGGCCGTTGATGTTCACCACATCGAAGAGCAGACCGCAGGCCCACGAACCGGTCGAGCCGCTGAAGCCCGTCGAGAGGTAGCTGTCACACTGCACAAAGGCGTTGGGACCCGGGGCATTGATACCGGCCGAGAAGTCGTGCTGGCCATGCTCCGAGTAGCAGCTCAGGAACAAGGTGTGCTGTCCGAGCGTGAAGAAGGTGCGACGGCGCGAACCGGCCATCTCCGACACGGGGTCAAACGACTGGCAATCCGACACGGTCACACGGCGCGCCTCGCGCTGCACGGCAACCGCCGAACCTGCCAACTGCTTAAAATCGACCTGGCGCACCCAGCAATCCTCCGCATTAGTGATCCAGACACCCGTCCAGGCGTGGTTCTCATCCAGGGGATAGTTCTTGTCGTAGTCCGAGACGATTGTCAGGTGCTCCACACCGCACTCGTCGATGCGACCTGCCCAGCTATAGGGCATCAGCACGACGGGGCGCAGACCGAGCTCCATCGTCATGGCATCGTCCACCGTCACACGGTTACCCTCAATGGCCGTCACGGTGCGATCCCAGCCGATGCGCACATTGCCCGGACCGAGCTGATGCATCAGCTCCTTCGTTACCTCGGCATCCCGTCCGCGCGGACGGGCTACGGGCTGCTGCTCCACGAGCACCGTCTGTCCCACCTGCAACCCCTCCACGGAGGCCACCTCAAAGGTCGTAGCACCTACGGGGAGGTAGTCCGTCGTCAGGCGGGTTGCCTCGCCAAAGGCACGGTTCTCCTCGCCCTCGATGTAGATCACGGCACCGCGATCCACGCCGCGCTTAACGAGTACCGTCTCCTCCTTACTTTCGCCACGCAGGACAATACCCGAGGCCGTGATGCGCAACGGCTCATCGAGGTAGTAGGTACCCTTCTTCAACAGAATGGCACCACGCTGACCCTGCGCATTCATCGGACGGGCAGCCAGGGCATCGATGTGACCCTGAATCGTAAAACTATCGTTCTCCGAGGGCGAGAGCGTGTAGATCACCTCCACATCGGGAATCGCCTCTCCGGAGTTGCGGTAGCCGCAGAACGAGAAATCGAGGATGCGGTTACCGCGCTGATCGGTGGCGTATTGGAGCTTATCATCCGCTACCGAAATCGGAAAAGCGGGTTGTGCCACAACCTCCGTGCAGCACAAACCCGCTATACCGAGAAGCGTAAAAAGCAGCTTCTTCATATGTCTTAATCTGTTTTATTGCAGGCTCTTAACCAGCGTATCGTGGTTATTCTCCAGGTTGGTCCAATCGACCTTCTTCGTGGGATCGATACCGTTGATATACTTCTCGATGTTCGTGTAACCGTCACCCGAGAGGTCGCCGTTGGCATCGGTCGGATCGTTCGGGTTCAGACCATACTTCTTCTCCCACTTGTCGGGCATACCGTCCTTATCCGTATCGACATAGGGCTTACCCTTGTACTCGGGCAGACCACCTACCTGCTGCGGGTCGGTGATGATACCGAGCTTGTACGAGTCGGCCGGCAGACGACGCTTTACATAGAGGGGCTGATGCTCCTTGGCATCCTTGGCATAGAAGATCTTGCCCGTCTTGATCTGCTTCACCACACGCTTATCCACGGCATCACGCTTCGGCAGCGAAGCACCACCGCACGAAAGCACATGGTTGTAGGCCTCCTCGGCCGAGGTGATCGTCACGGGAGCCATCTCGAAGGGCTTCTCGGCACGCACCTGCTTCATCAGCTCGGGCTGGTCAGCAGTCACGAAGTTATCGCCGGCCATCACGCCACCCTTCCAGTTGTCAGCCGTTACCTCGGCATTGACCCAGGTCTTGTTGCCCTCGACAAAGGCACGACCCCACTTGTCGCGGTTCGCCTTATCGCGACCATTCTCCACCTTCACGATGCGCCATGCGATGGGCTGATCGGTCGGGGTAATCGGGCCGGGCTTGTAGTTGTTACCGATGATGTTCATATAACTCGAGTGGTCGCCACCATCCACCGAACGGTTCCACCAGTTGAAGACCGTGTTGTTGATGAAGTTGAACGAGCCGTTCATACCGATCGAGCAGTTACGCGAGATGTTGCAGGCAAAGACGTTGCGAGCAAAGGTCGAGTTATGACCACCGATCGTAGCACCAAAGGCGTGGTTGTACATATCGAGGCACTCCGAGAAGATCGAGTTCTGAATCGACACGTTCACGGCCGGCAGCTTCAGACCACGGCCATCGGCCTGACGGTTGTAGACATGGCGATAGATCGACATGTTCTCATCCAGGCCCCACGAAGCCGAAACGTGGTCGATCATCACATTACCCACGGCATTGCCACCCAGGGCATCGTCGCGGTAAGCCACATCGGTCTGACCACGACGGAAACGCATGTGGCGGATCACCACATCGTGTGTATTGATATGTACCGAAGCACCCGTCACGCAGACACCATCACCCGGAGCGGTCTGACCGGCGATCGTAATGTAGGGGGCATCGATCTCGATGGGCGACTTCAGGCGAATGACACCCGACACGTTGAATACCACGATACGGGCACCACCTGCCTCGCAAGCCTCACGGAACGTACCGGGGCCACGATCCTCCAGCGACGTAACGACAAAGACCTTACCGCCACGGCCACCTACGGTGTACATACCGCCACCCTCGGCACCGGGGAATGCGGGAATCTTGGCCTGCGGCAGATCCTCAGGCTTCGAAGCCCAGGGGCGATAAACGCGACCAAACTCCTTCTCCTCCTGCTTGATCACCTTGTAGGCCTCCTCCCAGGTCTTCTTGCGAATCGGAGCCAACTCGGCCTGCTCACGCGCAGCGCGACGATTCACCGAATCGGGCACATCGGGATACTGGGCCATCACGGGCAGAGCCATCACCAGGGCCAACATCGAAATCAAAATCTTTTTCATAGCTATAGTAGTTTTAGTTAAAATTTTCATGATCACATCATGGGGCAACAAAGGTACGAAATTCGGTGTTTAACAGCACGCTCGGAGCGGTCAAACGGCCAAAACGCAGGTCGAAACACCTTTATTGGATGCCGAACTCCTGCTGCTGGCGATCCACCTCCTCCAAGAGGCGACGCTTCTCCTCGTCCGAGAGCTGCTGTCCGCCCTGCTTCGTGGCGCTTGCAGCCGCAGAACCCGTCACGGCCTCCTCGCTAAAGCAGAGGGGAAGCCGGGCCGGCACACTCTCAAATTCGATCTCGGCAGGGGTCGGGGCGTGCGTTCCGGGGAACTCCACCTCGGCCTTGATGCGGATCTTGCCCGCCTTGCGGGTCGAGCGCACCAGGATCGGAGCCGAACCAAACTCCACGGGGCGCGGGTTGGCATAGATCGAGCGGTCGCCGATAATCTCGCCCTCGCCCTCGATCGTGAAGCGGATATTCTCCTTGGCCAGGCGGCGCACATTGCCGCTATCGTCCGTCACCTCGGCTACGACAACGATGAAGTCCGAGCCGTCGGCCACCAG
Organism: Alistipes sp.; assembly: GCA_017624955.1. GTDB lineage: Bacteria > Bacteroidota > Bacteroidia > Bacteroidales > Rikenellaceae > Alistipes. Next base: position 83,344 of record JAGAMA010000025.1, on the reverse strand, counting down.
GGGCTTGTTCTCCCAATCGACATAGAGGCGTAATTTGGTCGAGCGGCGCGAAGGCATGCGCTTCGTGGTGCAGACCACCTTGCCGTCGATGATACCCTCGGCCACCATATTCACGGCCTGCCAATTCTTATTCGTGTAGCTGTACGAACGGGCCTCCCAGAAGTCCCACACATCCTCAAAGACCACCGGAGGCGAAGGCATCGTACGGTCGCCACGCTCCACGGCCTTGGTCCACGACTTGGCACCGTTGTAGATCGACAGGCGCACCGAATCGCAGTTCGAGAAGACCACCACATCCGAATCCGACCACTGCGACATCTCGTGCATGATATAGACCATCGGGCCGCTCTCGGCCGTGGGGTGCTTCAGGTCGGCTGCCGTCTGGCTACGGAACATCCAGTAGGCATACTTCGGCTGACGGAAGGCATCGTAGATACCGCCCCAATAGGGATCGGGATGGTAGCCGCGCTGATGATCGAAGGGGTGCCACTGCGCACCACCGATGAACTGATTCTCCGTGTCGTAGAGGCTGTTGTAGGTCTCGGCGAGCGACAGGGCCTGCACCTTCTGCGGCTTCTCGCCCCAACTGCGCGAGGCGCGGTTATTGTTGTTGTGCGCATACCAATCATCGACATTCTCACCCCACTCGCGCGTGAAGATCGTCTGCTCGGGGGCATCGGGTTTCTGCTCGTCACCGGGCCATGCGTAGACCACATCGTAGTTCTCCTTCACGCCCGCCGAGTGGACATCGGCAGCCGCCACGGGACGGTACGGGTAGGGATACTCATCCTTCGTGATCTGCAAGGCCTCCAACGAGAAGTCGTGCGGATAGCGTGTCTCGTTGAGGATCGGCTCCCACATCAGCACCGAGGGGTGGTTGCGGTCACGACGGATAATCTCGCGCGTATTCTGATGTACACGCTCGGCGAAGATCGGCAGTTTGTTCCAATACTGCCAGCCCGGAGTAGCCACAATCACAAAGAGACCCAGCTCATCGCATGCATCCATAAAGGAGGGATCCTGCGGATAGTGCGCCACGCGGATAATGCGGCAGCCGGCATCGCGCAGGCGCTTCGCATCGCGCCACTGCTGCGAGTTGGGCACGGCATTGCCCACATAGGCGAAATCCTGGTGGCGGTTAGCACCTACCAACTTACCGAAGGGCTCGCCGTTGAGGATAAAGCCCTCCTCCTTCGAGAAGGCGAACGAGCGGATACCGATGCGTGTCACACCGCCATCCAACGCTTTGCCGCTCTTGCGCTCCTTGATGCGCGTCTCCACGCGGTAAAGGTAGGGATCGTCGGGCGACCAGAGGTGCGGATTTTGCACCAACACGGGATGCGCGACCGAGCCAACAGCTCCGGCAGGGAGCGTCAGGCGCTGCTCACGCTTACCGACCACCTCGCCCTCAGCGGTCTTAAGCGTAGTCTCGACCACCACCGACTGCGTCTTGGCCTCCTTATTCTCCACCTCCGTGCGCACATAGACCGTAGCCTGCTTCTTGGAGATATTTTCGAAGTGGACAAAGACACCACCTCCGGCAACACGGTTAGCCTCCACGGCATCCGTCAGACCCACCTTCGAACGGCTGATGAGCCACACATCGCGGTAGATACCGCCGTGGTAGGCGAAGTCTAGCGTATATTGCGGCTTGCCCGGGGGGTACATCTTATCGTTCGTGTTGTCGGCCTTGACGGCTACGACACACCTTTCGCCCGCCTTCACACCGGCATCCGTGAGCGAGAACTGAATCGGCAGGTAGCCGCCCAGGTGCTCCTCGATGAGCTTGCCATTGACATAGAAGGCCTGCTTACCCATCACCGCCTCGAAGTGCAGCAGCACCTCCTTGCCGGCACAATCCTCGGGCACGACAAAGTGCTTGCGATACCACACCACGCCCTGGTAGTTGCGGCAACCGCTCGCCTCGGCAGGGGTCAGCTCCACGGTGTGGGGCGTAGCGACCACCTCCCAACCGCGATCGTCGAAATCGACCGCCTCGGCACCGGCCACATCGCCCTTCAGGAAGCGCCATCCGGCGTTAAAGTCATAAACCACACGGCCACTCCCGTCGAGCGGAATCAGACCGGCCACCGACACCTCGGCCGGGGTGTAGTTCTCAGCCATCGCCATCGCCGGCATCAACCAGGCGAGGGCAAGGAAAAGAATTTTTCTCATCGTTAGCATCTTATTTGGTTGGTAGTAAAATCTTTACATCTTTCGCGCGCTCCTTGGGCAGCACCTCCAGCTTTCGGATCTTGCCCCCCTGCAGTTCGCACTCCACGGTCGTCTGGTGCGGGGCGTGGAGCTTAAACTTCACATCCCACTCCGCGGGCCAGGCGGGGAACAAGACGATCTTTTGGCCATCGGTCTGCATCAGCATCTCCTGCAAGCCGATCGCGCCACTGCCACCCCAATTATGGTCGGGAGTCCAGTCAAAGCCCGGGCCCCAGAAGGCGGGGAAGCGGTGCGGACCATTCGAGAGCTTGCCATGCAGAAGCATCACGGCCTCCTCCGTCAGGCCGAGCGAGGCGGCCCAGATATTATCCTGCTTCCACCCCTTCGGCTCACGCACCTTCAGGGCATGGGCATCGTAGAGGTAGGTATTGCGCGCCACGCTGAGGTCACGCCCCGAAGCCATCGTGTAGATGCGCCACGGGAAGACGGGATAGAGTTGCGGCGACTCGGTATTGTTGATGCGCTCCCACGCCACGGCGGGTGCAATCATCTCACGGCCATCGACCACGCGGTGCGGAATCTCGGGGATGCGCTCCAGCATCGCACGCCACGGAGCCTGCACCGTGTCGCCCTGCATCGTCTTGACCTCGAGGTAGCTCTCCAACACCGTCCGTAGGCCCGCAATGGTAGATGAGGCGTTGTAGGCCATCTTGTAGGTCTCACAGCCCGAACCCGGGTAGAGGATCAGCTTGCCCTCGCTATCCAGGGCATTACGGCCACGGCGCCGGGCGAGGTATTGATAGTGCTCGTCGAAGAAGCGGAGCGAGCTCTCGATCAGTGGTTTGTAGCGCTCGATGTCGGCACGATCGTAGCGGTAGGTCTCCAGAATCATCTGGCAGAACTCCAGCACCGTATCCCAGCAGTGCTCCAACCAGGCGTTGTACTCGACACCCTTGTCGAACCACGCGGGGCGCTTCGTGCCATACTCCATGTAGTTCGGTAGGCCGAAGAGCTCGATCTGCTCCGTGAACGAGGCCCCCTCATGCCCCCAATAGTGGCGCGTGCGCACCTCGGCATTGGGGCGCATCCGCTCGTAGAAGTTAAACTCGACGGGCATCAAATCGAAGTCGCCCGCGCGCAGCATCGGCCAATAGACCAGGCGCTGATTCTGCGCCGTCATCGTGCCGCCACCCCAATTTCTAAAGTCGGGCGTAAAGGGACGATCGGCCACCACAAATTCGGGATCAAAGGTAAACAGACCGCCGTTGAACTTCGTCGGATCGCTGCCTCGGCTGTTGCAACCCCACATGTAGCGGAAGAGGGTGTAGTTGCGCGTTGCCTCGGCCGCTTCGCCTGCGCCCTCGATCCAGCTACGCTGCCAGAAGTCGGCCCACCAACGCTCGGTAGCGGCACGAGCCGTCTTATTCGTCTCGGCATAGGTGATGCGCTTTTGGAGCTGCTCCTGCCAGGCGGTTATATCCTCGTTCTGGTCGTTAGCCAGGGCGATCATAAAACCTTGGCGGCGCATCGGCTTTAGGGAGCGGAACGTCCAAGCGCGGAACGAGGTCGAGAGGTATTGCCCGTCACGCTGACCCTCATAACGCAGGTCTCGGCTCCACAGACGACCGCCCGAGATGCGGTGCTTCAGGGGATTCCACAACTGATCCTTCACAGCCTCCAGCCCCTCGACCTCGACCGTGCGATCAAAGACCGTCAGGGCGGGGTTGTGGTGGTAGAAGGTCACGCCATGCTCATCCTCCACGATACGGTCGGCCGTTGTCGTCAGCCCTGCCGGCTTGTGCCACTTGTGCGAACCCTGCAGCCCCTCCTGCTTGCGGAAGGGACGATCCTCGTAGCGCCAACTCTCGTAGCTCACGCGGCAGCTGACCGCCTTGGGGCTCACCACCTCGGCGTGGATCACCGGCACAAAGGCATCGACCCAAAGCGTGATGACGGCACCCTGCAGGTGCACCTCCATCGCGCTCTTACCGAGGCGCAACACCTGACGGAAGGGGGCATCGGCTACCCCACCCTCGATTTCGAGGCGCACACGACCCGCCTTGAGGAGCGTGTTGTGCTCATCATACGAACCACTGCGGCAGATGTAGAACAGCAGGTCGTCGTTCTCGACCCACACATTCAGACCCACATCGCCACCGCCCAACGGCATCGACTCCGAGGAGTTTTTGCTCTGCGAGCTCCACTCATAGTCGGCCGGTTGTGCCCACGCTACCATCGGCCACAGGAGCAATGCAAATAGTGCTATCTTTTTCATCTTTGCTCTTCGCTCTTCGCTCTTTTCTCTTTACTCTTGCTTAATCGGTGCCGGATCGGCCCAATCATCCGAACGGAACGATGAAATGGGCAGGCCATCCGAACCATAGAGGTCGCCTACGCACCAATCCTTGAAGCCGTAGCGCACGGCCACGGGGTTGGGCACCTGCTCCGAGCTGACGATCATCTTCTTCTGCTTCACCTCGGCCTTGGCGGGGTAGAATACACGATCCTCGCCGGCCACCTCGAAGCACTTCGACTCGAAGCCGTGCTTGCACGAGATCCACATCGGCGAGCGGTCGAACGACACCTCCACCACGTTACCCTTGATCTCGATTCCCTTATAGATCGGGGCATCGCAATAGATACCCTCCCAGCCATAGGTCTTGTTCAGCGCATGGAGTGCCAGGCGCTCGCCCGGGGTCTGCTTGTCGTAGGGGTGAATACCGCGCTCCATGCCCACATCGAGCAGGACGGCCATACCCGAGTTGGGCACCATGTGCTCCACCTTGGCCTGCTGCTCACGCAGGTAGGCCGAGTTGTAACGGGGCTGACCTACGGCCGTAATGATGTCGTAGTCGAACGGAGCGATCTGGCAGTAGTAGAAGGGGAAGTCGCCAATACCCCACTGCTCACGCCAGCCACGGATCATCGTGGCGTGCAGGTCGGCGTAGTAGTAGGCACGATTCCAGTTGTCGCAACCCTGGTACCAGATCACGCCGCGCATGGCCATACCCACCAGCGGGCGCAACATGCCGTTCCACAGGGCGGTCGGGCAACGCTGCTGCGTCTTATCGACCTCCTGCTGTGTCTTGGGGAGCTTCACCTGGGGGAAGTTTTCCAGCATCTCGGGGGTCATCCACGCCTCGCAAGCCGAGCCGCCCCACGCCACGCAGATCAGTCCCACGGGAACCTGCAGCTCCTCCTCCAGCATGCGGCCGAAGTAGTAGGCCGTAGCCGAGAAGTCGCGGATCGAGAGGGGCTTGGCCTCCTCCCACTTACCCACAACATCCTCCACCTCCGAGATCTTGGCGTTGCGCTTCACGGTAAAGAGGCGGATGTTGGGATTCGTGCCCTTGGCAGCATCGATATTGCCATTCTCCACGGGCTGGTTCTTGAAGCCCTTCATCGGCATCTCCATATTCGACTGACCCGAGCAGATCCACACCTCGCCCAGCATCACATTCTTCAGCGTCAAGGGCTCGCCATCCGACACGGTCACCTCATACGGGCCACCCGCCTCGATGGTCGGGAATTCGATCATAAACTTACCCTCCTTGTCAGCCTTTGCCGTGTACTTCGCATCGCTCCACGAAGCGGTCAGCGTGACCTCTTTCTTGGGCGTTGCCGTACCCCACAGGCGGGCCGTGGTCTGCTGTTGCAGCACCATGTTATCCATGAAAAATGCGGGGAGTTTCACCTCCGCCCGGGCCGTGAGGGCCATCATTGCCGCTACCGTCAGCAGCAGGAATCGTTGCAGTTTCATATCGGTTGTGTTTTATTCTTTGGCTTATTTGATTTGTATCGTCTTCGTTTTCAGCTCGCCCACCATGCCTGCCGGCAGCAGCTCCTCCGAGGCTCGGCGATAGGTCGCATTGGTCCAGATGTGGCGGTAGGGGGCTTTGCCCATATCGGCACCGCGCAGCGCATTGGCCCAGGTGTTCTGTACCTCGATGATGAGTTCATTCTCGCCACGGCGAATCGCCTCCGTCACATCGACCTCATAGGGAGCTGTCCAGACGATGCCGCACTTTTTGCCGTTGAGTGTCACGGCGGCTACGTCATAGACCGCGGGCAGTTGCAGGATCACCCGATCACCCTTCGCGCGGTAGTGGAACGTGGTGCGGTAGGTCACCGTACCCGAGAAGTACTTCAGTCGCCATTCGGGGCTTGTCGTCCAGTCGAAGAGCTCCTTCGCACGCTCGGTGCGCACACCCTCATCGCCCAGATCGAATGTCAGCCACCAATCGGACGTAAGATCGAGCTTTTCGACCTTGGCATGCTCCTCAACCATCGGTTTCTGCTCGCCAGCATGACGGAAGACGACAAAGATCGACTCGCCCCCTTCGAGCTGCAGATCAACCTCCGTGCGGCCATCCACCATGCGCCACGAGGCGGCATCCGAAATCTCGCCCGTCATCGGGTTCCACAGCTCGGGCACACGCCCTGCGACACGCAACGATGCGGTCAGTCGGCGCGCCTCGTCGAGTTGGTTGCTCAAGAAGTAGATATCCGTATTGGCCTCCTCGGAGCGGCGGTGCGCCCAGGCAATCTGCTCGGGGACAATCGCATCGCGCCCCAGCCCGTAGGCCGAGAAATCCTCCTCCGTATAGGGCTTATCGAGGACGATGACTCCGCCCCTCTTCAGCGCCTCGATCTTCGTCTTCACCTCCTCCGACATCGGGGTTTCGGGGTTCATCGGGCGCGCTTCGGGGATTACAAAGATGCGGTACGATGCACCACCGGGCAGTACCATGCGGCCATCTTTGACCTCGGTCAGGCGCACCAGCGCATCGCGGTTAAACGAGTCGTAGGCGTAGCCACGCAGCGGATTGATCCAATCCTCGGGATCAGCCATGTTGGCCGAGTGTTTCACCCCCACGGGCTTCGTGCGCATGGGCTGACCCTCGTTCTTCAGGCGCGCCTGCTCCTCGGCAACACGCTTTTCGCCAAACAGCCCCGGCAACGCAGGCACCAGGCGATCGGGCAGGATCGAACGGCGCGGCATCTCCTCGCCCGTAAAGACGGCCAAATCGACTACCGGATAGCCATACTGCAGCAGCAGCTGACAACGTGCCGCGTAGTCATTCATGCCGCGGGCACCATGCTTAAACCAGGTGTTATCGCGCTGGAAGAAGAGGCCGATGCCGTCGAGTGTCATGCCCGGTTTACGATTCGTCCAGGGGTTGTGCGTATAGACATGATAGACCAGACGGTTCAGACCCAGCGCATAGTTGCGATCCAAGACGGGTTTCAACATCTTCGGAGTCTCCTCCCACACGCCACGCAGCGTAGTGAAGCCCTCAGCCGAGATCACGCGCTTGCCGTAGACATGACCGCCACTGATTGCATCCAGCATATCGTTCGGCTTGTCGTGCGTGGGGCTGTTGAGCCAGAACTCGCCCATCGGCAGATCGACCTTGTCGTAGTGGTACATGCCGTCGCTGATCATCGTCGGAGCTACGCTCTCGGCCGTGAAACGGCAACCATACTCATCCGCCTTCTCGGCCAGCACATCGAAGAAAACATCGTGGATCAGCTCACCAATCGTCTCGCGCACATCGCGCATCACGCGCTCCGACTCCTCAGCCGAGACCATCGGAATACCTGCAAAGAGGGGCAACCACGGTTTTAGATCATACCCGCGACGCGCCTTAAACTCGGCAACGAAATTTTCGCTCCAATTCTGCGAGCCGCACTCCCAGCTATCGACATAGAGAATCTTGATCACACGCTTGGCCACCTCGGGATCCACCGAGCGATAGATCGCGCCAAACCAGTTGTCGATCTGCTCGGCAACCGCCCGACGGCTGAATTTGTCGCACTCCAGGCCGCGACCTGCACCGCCCGTGGCGTTCGTGTGGCCCGTTGAGGTGTGGCCCACGCGCAGGATGCGCCAGCTCCCTTCGGGAAGCGTGCACTGCACCTCATCGCCCTGCAACGAAGCCGTCAGGTCGATCACCTCATCGGGTTGGATGCAGTGTTGGGCAGGGATCTCCTCCGCGCTCGTCGAACGAGCTACGCGCCACACCAGGCCGCTCTTACCCTCCCACTGGTGGATGCGGGGCGTGCCGTGGAAACGGATCTCCTTGATTTTAAGGTTCGGAGCCCACTTCGCAGCATCCAAATCCTCCGAGCCGGGCTCACTACCCACGGGAGTCCAATCAAAGACAAACTCACGGCCCACGGTCGGGGGAATGGCGTGGGTCGATTGATAGTCGGTATTCTGCCAGCCGTGACGGGCCGGTTCGAGCTGCGACACGAGGGCATAGCTGCCATCCTCCTCTTTCACGCTCACGGTCAGGCGATGCGCCTGGTAGTTATTGCCCGAGAGGATAATCTCGACATTGTGCACCTCCACCGGCGTAGGAAATGTGTAGTGAATACGGCAGGCTACGCGGGCACGAATTACCCCCTGCTCGTCGATCGTGGCGCGCTGCTGCTCGGTGAATTGCTTGGCCAGGGTCTCGACCGAGAGTTGCGGTGCGGGGAGCTGTGCCACCCCCTTCATCGGCATAGCCAGGAGGGCGATATCCTCGTAATAATCTTCGTAATGGGCCGGCTTGGCAAGCTGCAACCGCAACGCCTTGCCCCCCTCGACAACGGTTTCGCTCGTCACGACCTTCTGCATCGACTCCTCGGGCGAAATCCACGGACCACCGGCCAAGGCAAAGCCGTCGGCAATGTGCACACCGAGCTGCAGGCCGAGCTTGTCGGCCTCGTCGATCGCCGCGCCGACACGTTGCCACCAATTCTCGGTCAGCTGATCCGAGTCGCCCTGAAAAGGCACGCCGCGCTTATCGTCGCTCGAACGGATCGTCACGAGGTAGGCACCGCCCAACCCCGCCTCGGCCATCGAACGCAGGTCCTCGCGCACCCCCTCCTCGGAGATAGCGCCATACATCCAATACCACAAAGTCCAGGGTTTGGCATCCCCCTGCGGTGCACGGAAGGCCTCATCGAGGCTCTGCGCAAGGGCCGAAAGGGAGATAAAGAGCGACACGAGTGCCAGCGTTATGGTGCGAACGGTTGTTTTCATAGGCGTAGTTCTTCGGTATTTTACAAAGTTACGAAAAGCCCCCGAATAAGCCAAACAAAAGCGCAAGAAAAGCTACGCTTTTCGCGCGAGAAGCGGGAAGCCATCAGCAGTCAGCAGTCAGCAGTCAGCGATTAGCGATTAGCGATCAGCCAACAAAAAAAAGGGCCGTGGCGATGCCACGACCCTTCATCAATATTTCATCCAGCCTATCGAACGCGGATAGCAAGTGGGATTTTTAGGCTTGCAAAGTGCTCGAAACCGCAGCATACTTGGCGTATGTGAGGATTTCGAGCGCTTAGTGTAACGACAAAATCACCTTGCTTGCCGCGTTCCGCTACATGTTATTTGTAGATCGGTCCGTAATTCTCACAAGCGCGATAGTCGGCACCCTCCTTATCCATGCCGTGGGCAGCCCATGCCGAAGGACGGAAGATCTTATCCTCATCGACGTTGTGCATGCAAACGGGGATGCGGAGCATCGAGCAGAGCGTAATAAGCTCGGCGCCAATGTGTCCGTAGCTGATAGCGCCGTGGTTGGCACCCCAGTTGTTCATCACCGAGTAGACATCTTTGAAGTTGCCCTCACCCGTCAGGCGCGGAGCAAACCAGGTCGTCGGCCAGGTGCGGTCGGTGCGCTCGTTAATCACCTTGAAGATGTGCGGATCGGTATCAACCGCCCAACCCTCGGCAATCTGCATCACGGGGCCAAGGCCCTTCACCAGGTTCAGACGGCACATCGTCATCGGCATCTCACCGCGCGTGAGGAAGTGCGACGAGTAACCACCGCCACGGAAGTAGCCACGATCGGCGGGATACCAGGTCGTAGCGGCCAGGCACTTCTCTTTCTCCTCCTCCGAGATCTCCCAGAAGGGCTTCATCACCGGATTGCCGTTCTCATCCGACTGCTGACCCGTAGCATCGAGCGTACAAGCACCCGAGTTGATGAGGTGGATGATACCGCCGGCAGCCTTACCCTCGAGCTTCATGCCCGACACGCGCTCCACAGCCTCGGGCGACCAATAGGTACGCACGTCGGCAAACATCTGCGAACGGTTCGTCAGCAGCTTCATCAAGAGCATCGAAACACCGTTCAGCGTATCGTTCTCGGTAGCCAGCACGATCGGCTCACGCATACCGTTCCAGTCGTACGACGAGTTGAGCATCGCCTCGGCAAAGTCGCCATTGGGCTTCCAGTCGGTCCACTGACGCTGACCCTGGAAACCGCCCACGATGGCGTTGTGGCCGCAGCCCTCCTCCTCGAAGCCCATCTCCTTGAGCTTCTCGTTACCGATCATCAGGTCGCGCATGATGAGCATCATCTTCACGACGAACTCCCAATTCTTATCCTTCTCCTCGCGGTTGTAAACCAGATCCTCGCGGTTGAAGTCCTGACCCTCGTTGGGCTTGCAATACTGCTCCACCCACTTCATGGCCTTCTCGAACTCCTCCTGATCGTAGATACCCTGCTCCATGCGGCGCAGGATCTCCGTCTCATCGACATACTCGTTGCGCATGCCGAGATACTCCTGGAAGAAGTCGGGATCGCAGGTCGAACCGGCAATACCCATCGACACCGAACCGATCGAGAGGTAGGACTGACCCTTCATCTGCATCACGGCCACCGCGGCGCGACCGAACAGCAAGAGCTTCTCCTTCACATCCTCGGGAATCGACATATCCTCCACATCCTGCACGTCACGGCCATAGATACCGAAAGCGGGCAGACCCTTCTGCGTGTGGGCGGCCAGCGCAGCAGCCAGGTAAACAGCACCCGGACGCTCCGTACCGTTGAAGCCCCAGATAGCCTTCGGCATCAGGGGATCCATATCGATCGTCTCCGTTCCGTAGCACCAGCAGGGGGTTACCGAAAGTACGGCACCCACATTGTTATCGCGGAATTTGGCAGCGCAAGCAGCAGCCTCGGCCACACCACCGATCGTCGTATCGGCAATCACGCACTGAACGGGCGTACCATCCGTATAGCGAAGGTTCTCCGAATAGAATTTGGCCACCGACTCGGCCATTCCCATCGTCTTCTGCTCCAACGACTCGCGCACACCACGGCGACGGCCGTCAATCACAGGACGAATACCAATTTTAGGATAGTTTTTCATAGGAATACTAATTAATGGTTATAGTTATTTAATGTTATGTTTTCTAATCAAGGCCGTATCCGCCGCCGTTGGCGGCGCTTTGCAGATTTTACCCACCCCCAAACCCCCGCCTTGGGCAGGGGCTTGGTCGCTTCGCTCCCTTTGCCACGCTGGGCACCGAGATTTCCCCAAAGCAACCAGAAGAATACGCAAAATCGCCTTGTCCGATTGGCTGATTTGTCATTCTGAACGAAGTGAAGAATCTCCGTTATAGCCAACTATCCCGATAGAGATTCATCGGTCGTACGCGGAATGGCACATACAGCAAACTTCAACTTTCAACTCTTTGCTCTTTCCTCTTTGCTCTTCGCTCTCTCCTCTTGATTTACTTTTTGCTCTTCAAAAGTTTCGTCAGGACGAAGCCCACGACGAAGATAGCCGTCGTACCGAGGACAATCGTCAGGTAGGTATGGAGCTGCGAACGGAATTCGTAGAAGGGCCGGCCCTCGTTGATGAAGGGCGAGAGGCTCATCCAGGCGATCACCAGCAGGCCGACCACCACGCCCAGGATCGAGGCCGTGCGGTTGGGCTTACGGCAAGCCAGCGCCAAGAGGAACAGGCCCAGCATACCGCCGCTGAAGATCGAGGCGAGCTTCCACCAGGCATCCAGCACGCCGTCGATGTGCATCATCGCCAGACCCATCAGGATACCGAGGCCACCCACCAAGAACGAAGCGATGTAGAGCACCGACATATTCTTGCGCTCGGTGAGGGGCTCTTTCGCAAAACGCTGCACAAAGTCGGTCAGCACTATCGTCGCCGCCGAGTTGATCGAGGTTGAGATGGTGGACATACCGGCCGAGAACAACGAAGCAATCACCAGACCCGTCAAACCGGTCGGCAGGCCATAGACGATAAAGTGCGGGAAGACCTTATCCGAAGCCGTGCCGGCGGGCAGCAGGTCGGGTTGCGCCGTGTAGTAGGAGAACAACGCCGTACCGATGTAGACAAAGATAAGCGACACGGGGACATAGAGCAACGAACCGAAGAGGGTCGATTTCACCGCCTCGCCCGTTGTCTTGGCCGTCATGTAGCGCTGCACATAGTTTTGATCGATACCGTAGTTCTGCATGTTGGTAAACAGACCATAGATCAGCACCACCCAGAAGGTCGGCTCGACGAGCGATGCACCAAACGAGCCAAGCGAGAACTTCCCATGCTCGGCAGCAATCTCAAAGAGTTGCGAGGGTCCCTCGGGCATCGTAAAGGTCAAAAGCAGGGCACACGCAACCGCACCCAGGATCAGGATGATGCCCTGAATCGCATCGGTCCACATCACGGCCGCGATACCGCCCATGAGCGAGTAGAGCAGCGTCAGCACACCCGTCCAGATGATGATCGTCTCGACATCCCAGCCAAACATCGTGTTGAGCGGCAGGGCCAGCAGCAGCAGGATCGAACCCGTGCGGGCCAACTGTGTCAAGAGGTAGCAGAGAGCCACATAGCAGCGCGCCCAATAGCCGAATTTAAGCTCCAGATAGTGGTAGGCCGAGACGCTGTTCACGCTGCGGTAAAGCGGAATGAAGACCTTGGCGGCGAGCCAGGTAGCCAGCGGAATCGAAAGTGAAAAGACGAAGGGATTCCAGTTGCCGGCAAAGGCCTGACCGGGCAGACCCAGGAACGAAATCGAGGAGACGAAGGTGGCGAAGATCGACATGCCCACGACCCACGACGGAAGTTTGCCTTCGGCCTTGGTAAAGGCGGCGGCACCCTTGCTGCTACGGAAGTAGAACGAGCAGCCAAACAGCACAACGCCCACCACAAAGGCGAAGAAAATCAGGTAATCTATCCAAGTGATTCCCATACGGTTCAGTAATCGGTTGGCGGTTTAGGTTCGGGATTGAAGGTGTTTACAGAGCGCCCAACTCCTCCAGTGCCTTGCGGATGCGCTCACGCTCCTCGGCACGGAACTTACGGTAGGGCCACGAAAGGTAGTCGTCGCAGATGCCCAGGAGCGACAACGCGCACTTAACACCCTTCAGGTAGCTCGAGCCATACTTACCGACCGTGTAGATCGAACCCGAGATCTGCATGATGCGACGCTGCAACTCGCGTACGCGCTTCAGGTCACCCGCCTCGGCGGCATCGAACATCTCGACATAGAGCTCAGGGAACATATTGGCACCGCCATTCACGCCACCATCGGCACCCATCAGCACACACTCGCCGGTCAGCTCCTCAGGACCTACATAGAGCGAGAAATCCTCGCGGTCGCCCAAGAGGTAGATCAGCGTTTCGAAGTAGTTCATGTTGGCCGACGAATCCTTCAGACCCACGATATTGGGGTGATCGGCCAGCGCAGCCACGGTCTTAGCCTCCAGGAATACCTTCACATGCGAGGGCATATTATAGAGGTAAAGGGGCAGGCAAAGTGCATCAGCCAGGGCCGTGTAGTACTCGATCAGCTCCTGCTGCGAGGCGGCGAAGTAGTAGGGAGCAGCCGCTACCACACCCACAGCGCCACACTTCTTGGCATGCTCGGCCAGGCGCACACTCTCATCGAGCGACGTATCGGTCACACCCACCAGGACAGGCACACGGCCCGCCACCTGCTTGAGGACCAACTCCACAAACTCGTAACGCAGGCTATAGGTCAGGCTCTGCGCCTCACCCGTCGTACCAAGAATAAAGAGGGCATGCACACCACCCTTCAACATATGCTCCACAAGGCGCACAGCGCCCTCGCGATCCAGTTCGTCGTTACCCTTCAGCGGAGTAATCATCGGCGGAATAATACCACGCAGTTTTTTCATATCACGATATTTTTAGATTTTCTATGCAATATTATTAAAAATCCCCAAACAAAGATATAAAAAAATTGTCGAATTTGTTTATAAATTTAGCCACTCATAGGACTTTTATTGCTTTTTTTGTATCTTTGAATGCGAAAACACTTAAACTACAAAGACATGAAGAATTTCAAACTCTTTTTGCCGCTCGTAGCACTGCTGGCTGTAGCATGCGCTCCCCAGTCGCCGAGCGAGAAGGCCTGGGCCGAGGTGTATCCCGCCATCGAGGCTAAAATCGTAGCTCCGACCTTCCCGGAGGCCACGTTCGACATTCGCGACTATGGTGCCCAGCAGGAGGTTGCCAGCCACGATGCCATCAACGCAGCCATTAAGGCATGTAGCGAGGCCGGCGGTGGTCATGTAATCGTCCCCGAAGGTACCTGGCTCACGGGCGCAATCACGCTCCTTTCGAACGTCGATCTGCACCTCGAGGATGGCGCTACGCTTCTCTTCTCGGATGACCTGGACCACTACCCCCTCGTGCGCACCCGCTGGGAGGGCATGGACTGCATCAACTACTCGCCGATGATCTACGCCTATCAGCAGGAGAACATCGCCGTAACGGGCCTCGGTACGCTCGACGGTGGCGCTTCGCTCAAGAACTGGTGGGCCATGGTATGGAACCTGGAGACCGATTGGGAGCCTGAGCGTCGCAACACGCAGCGCTATGGCCGTCCCCTGCTGCAGGTATGGATGGATGAGAAGAAGCCCATCGAGGAGCGCGTAATGGGTCACGGCTACGGCATGCGCCCGCAGCTCGTAAGCCCCTTCGAGTGCAAGAACATCCTGATCGAGGGTGTGACGATGATCCGTTCGCCCTTCTGGAACCTGCACCCCGTATTCTGCGAGAATATCACCGTGCGTGACGTGAAGTTCAACAACGACGGCCCGAACGGCGACGGTTGCGACCCCGAGTCGTGCAACTATGTGCTGATCGAGGATTGCTACTTCAACACCGGCGACGACTGCATCGCCATCAAGTCGGGTCGTGACGGTGACGCGCGTGCCTTCGAGATCCCGAGCCAGAACATGATCGTCCGCAACTGCGAGATGAAGAACGGCCACGGCGGTGTGGTTGTAGGTAGCGAGATCGGTGCCGGCTACAAGTACCTCTTCGTAGAGAACTGCGTGATGGATTCGCCCGAGCTGGATCGCGCCATCCGCATCAAGACCAACGCCCGTCGCGGTGGTGTGATCGAGCACATCTATGTACGCAACGTGACGGTTGGCCAGTGCAAGGAGTCGGTGCTGAAGATCAACCTGATCTACGACCAGAAGAGCGTAGGCGATGCTACGGATTACCCCGTGGTACAGGATGTATATCTGGAGAACATGACGAGCCAGAAGAGCCGCTACGGTGTCTGCGTGACGGCCCTGGAGAATGTGAACAACATCCACAACATTTATGTAAAGGATTGCGAGTTCAACAACCTGGAGAAGGAGGAGTCGATCTCGGGTCAGTGCGATCCGATCAACTACGACAACGTGGTGATGAACCTCGCCGTTAAGGAGGAGGCTCCCGCCGCCGAGTAAGCACTACTTCTTTCCACGAAAAAGCCGCAGCTCAATGAGCTGCGGCTTTATTTGTGGAGAGAAGAGTTGAAAGTTGAAAGTTGAAAAAGGCAAAAAAGGCGAGAAGGGCGAGAAGGGCTGCCTAAGGAGATTAAAGAGATTAAGGATATTAACGAAAACTTTATTTCTTGTTTGATTTCAAATTCAAAGATAATCCTCAACAGTTGTGGTATTACCCAAGGAGCTTTAGCGACTAAGCCCTCCTTATCAAAGGAGGGTTTGGGAGGATTGTCTATATAATTTATTTTATTACAAACAAGGGAATTATTTCCCACCCACCCCATCTTCAGCCTTTTGCAGCCACCTTTGGTGGCTTTGTAAAAAGAGAAAATCCACCTCCAAGATTCACTTGGAAAGGTGGATTTCTCTTTTACAAATCGGTTGCCGTTACGGCAACCAAAAGGCTGACACGGTTATTGCATCAATCCGAATCATCTACCTCAAAAATCTTTCCTCTTATTTAGCCTTATAGGGCTGGAAGCGTACCTTGAGCACATGCTCCTGCTTCTTGTCGATGGCGTACTTTTTCAGCACACCCGGGCCACAAGAGCTGTTACCCAGACCCAGCACGGCGGCATCGAGCGTGAGGATCGTGGCGGGCTGCTCCTTAAGGAAGCTGTCGTGGGTCGTCGCGGCCAACTGCTGTGCCGTGTAGGGCAGCACCTTGGCCGAGAAGAGGCGATCGAGTGCCGTGATGCGCACACCCTGCCCCTGCTGGTTGGTCAGCACAAGCTCACTCACCTGCTCCTTGTTACCCGCATCCTGCGGACGGGGGTAGTGGGTGTATTGGCTCTTGACATGCGACGAGAAGCGGCCGATACGCGTAGCACGCAGGCGGTCGGGATAGCTCTCCATCGGGCCACGGCCATACCACGAAAGGCGATTCAGGCTACGATCCAGTGTCCACACCGTACCGAGGCAGGGAAGTTCGGGGAGCGTCCCCTCCAGGGTGTAGCGCTGCTCGAAATCGACCGTACCGTCGCCATAGACCGTATAGAGGTTCTTAACCAGGATAGCACCCTCGGCGTAGCCGTAACGCTCCTCGCTGCGAATCTCGACACAATCGGCCGAGCGGCGATTCCAACTAAAGGATACGGGCTGAATCTTCGGCGAGGCCATGCCGTGGCGCGTCCAATCCTTGGCTAACCAATTACCGAACGAGCGGTCGTTATCGGTCGGGGCACGGAAGGCGCTGAAGGTGGCAGCAGGCAAGGTATCCACCTCGGCGGCAATCGTCTGCGAGCCATACTTCCAGCTCACCAGGCGACCCTTCGCACGATCAAAGACAAGGTTCGTCGAGCCGGCGCGTACCTGCAGTTGAGACTGCTCACTTACCGTAATCGACGACATGCGACCCAGCGGACGGGCCGATACCTGCAGCTGACGATCGCGCAACACGAGCTGATCGTGAGCCACCACATGGCCCTCCTCGGCCCAGGGCATATCCTGCGCCAGGCGCACCTCCAGGTTCAGGCGCACATCGTGCTCATCGATATCATACTTGGCAAGGGCGTTGGTCAGATTGACCGTAGCGAGGCCCGACTCCCCGGGTGCGGGGTTCGGCAGGTCGAATGCTCCGTCGGCCACGATGCGGCCGTCGATGGCCAGTCGCCAGGCACCGACATACCCTTCGAAGCCGATGTGGTGGTTGTGGTTCTGCATCGAGACACGGCACTCCGCCCCATCGAACCAGCTGAGTTTCATATAGACGGGCTGATAAACCCGCTTCACCTCGTCATATTTCGGACCATAGGAGCGATCGGCAAAGACCACACCATTGTTACAGAAGGCCTTCAGGTTGGGCTGATCCCCAAAATCGCCACCATAGGCATACTGCATACGGCCGTCGGGCAAGAGGCGGGCAATCGCCTGATCGCACCAATCCCAGATAAAGCCGCCCAGCATGCGGGGGTGGCTGTAGATCTCGTCCCAATACTCCTGGAAGTTACCCAGGGCGTTACCCATCGAGTGGGCATACTCGCTCGTCAGGACGGGGCGATCGTCGTTCGTGCGGCGGGCAATCGACAAGAGGCGCTCCCAGCGGGCATTCTCTGCACGCTCGGCATCGGCACCCTCCGGAATGCCCGGATTCAGGTACTCCTCCTGCACACGCGGATAGAAGCGGCTGATGACATCCACCGTCTTCGGATCGGGATTGCCATCCACCCCCTGCGCACCCTCATAGTGCACGGGGCGCGTGGGATCAAAGTCGTGCAACCAGGCCGAGATGGCGGCAAAATTCGGGCCGTAGCCACTCTCGTTACCCATCGACCAGAAGACCACCGAGGGGTGGTTCTTGTCGCGCTCGGCCATGCGCACGGCACGGTCAAGGAACGGGGCATGCCAATCGGGATTGCTGGCCAGCTTACCACGCAGACCATGCTCCTCGATATCGGCCTCATCCATCACATAAAGGCCCAGCGAGTCGCACAAGTCGTACCAGCGCGGCACATCGGGATAGTGGGCCGTTCTGACGGCGTTGATATTGGCCTGCTTCATAAGCAGGATATCCTCCAACATGCGTTTCTCGCTCATCACACGCGCCGTCAAGGGGTCGTGCTCATGGCGATTCACACCACGGAAGCGGATCGGCTTGCCATTGATCAGCACCTGCCCCCCTTTGACCTCCACCGAGCGGAAGCCGACACGTTGGCGGGCACGCTCGACAACGATGCCCTGCTCATCAACGAGCGCCATATTAAGCGTATAGAGGTAGGGCGTTTCGGCCGTCCATAGCTTCGGCGACTTCACCTCGGCCACCATGCGACCCAGCTTACGCGGGCCACGCTGCGGATACCACTCGTTCATCAGCGCCGCCTTGTTATCCAGGTCGAGTACCGGCTCGATCGGGATCTCCAGCTCGGTCACCTTTGCCCCCTCGGCATCCTCCAACGTCGCGCGGAAACGATACCCCTCGCCACGTTTCTTGCGATAGACCGAAAATTCGGGGTCGATCTGAAGCGTAAAGTTGCGATAGTCGGCATCGGGGAGCGTGCGCACCGTGTAGTCCGTAAGGCGCACATCCTGCGTGTGGTAGATCGTCACATCGCGGTGAATACCGCCAAAGCGCCAGAAGTCCTGATCCTCGAGATACGAGCCGTCGCTGTAACGATAGACCTCCACGGCAATCTGATTCTCGCCGCCGTGGATATACTTCGTGATGTTGAACTCCGAAGGCTCCATGCTACCCTGCGAGTAGCCGACAAATTCGCCGTTGATCCAGACATAGAAGGCGCTCATCACACCGTCGAAGCGCAGGAAGGTCTGCCCCAGCTGCCAATCGACCGGCACGCTGAACGTACGACGATACTGCCCCACGGGGTTACGCTCCGTGTAGGTCGTATATTTCTGCTTGGGCGTGCCCATCACGCGCGGCGGATCGATCTTAAAGACGTAGCCTGCCGAGGCGTAGATCGGCGTTCCGTAGCCGTTCACCTCCCAATTGGCAGGGACTTCGATGCGATCCCACTTCTCATCGTTGATATCGGTGCGATAGAACTCCTTGACACGCTGTGCAGGGTGGTTCACCCAGAAAAAACGCCACTCGCCATTGAGCGAGAGGGTGCGATCGCCCACCTTGTCGCCATAGGCGATGAAGGCGGCACGCGCCGGTTCGCGGTTGATCTGCAACACATGGTGGTTCTCCCACTCGGGGGTTTGCGCCCCTATGGGCAACGAGAGCACGAGCGCCCCCAGACATCCCAACAATCTCTTCATAATCATCTCTTATTGAACATCGAGCGACTCAAAGCCGAGACCCTGCATCTCTTCGCCCGAAATAATCACACGGTATTTACCTGCATTGATATAGCTTCCCGAGGTGGTGCTCAGCACGCGCCACTTCTCGCCCAGGTCGGGCAGCAGCAGTTCCTGATCGCGCAGAACAGCCCCTGCGGGGTCGATCAGCTGCATGCGGAGCGGCACCTGTCGGCCCGTCGGGTTGATATACTTAAAGCGGAAGGCATAGACCTGTGCCAGACCCGTCTGCACGGTCCACTCGATGCGCCCCTTCGCGCCATCGAAGAAGACACCCTCCTTCTTGCGCAGCAGCTCGATGTGGTGCTCACCCTCCACGGCAGCCTGCTCCGCCTCGTAGGTATCGGTCGGGCGCGTTACGGGCTCAGCGGGCAGCAACTCCTTCGGGGTCTTATCCATCACCTCCTTCTCGGCCTTCGCCCAGCTCCAGGTCGAAGCCGCCATCGGCTCAACCTTTGCCGTGCGGTCGGTCGTGGCGATGGCGATGGCCGAAATCACGGCCTGACCCGCCTTAACCTCCGGGAAGTCGATCTTCAGCTCGCCATCCGCAGCCTCGGCCTCCACAACCACCTTCAGCGCACCGTCGTGCCCCTTCTCGGCCCAAATGTCGAGGTCATCGACCACCGTCTTGCCATTCACGGCCACATCGAAGATGCGCAGCCCCTCACAATCCGTACCCCACGAGCCACCCGTACCGTGCCACGGCTCGACGAAGTAGAGCTCAACGCGGTAACGGCCATCGGGCACCGCAAAGCGGTAGTTCAGCTTATGACGACCCCAGCGGAAGGTCTGGAAGAGCTTCCAATCGCGCGTGCCGCGAATCGGATCGTAGGTCACACGCTGGCTGGCCAGGTAGGGCGAAAGGCCCTTGAAATCCTCGCTCCACGACCGCGAATAGCGCTGATCATCCGTGTCCCACTTCTGGCCGAACGAGTCGGTGTAGCGATCGCCACCGCAATTCACGCGGTAGAGGTAGTTATAGCCCGCAGCACCCTCCGTGAGCGGTTCCACGTCGCGGTAGAGGGCCTCGAAGTTGGGAGCCTGCTCCAAATTGTTCAACACCAACACATCCTCCGCTACGGCCTTGCCGCCATAGTAACCCACGGCGCGCAACACATTGTAGCGCACCTTGCGGTGCTCCCAGGTAAAGTGCGTACCGATGCCGTGCTGGAGCTTGCGACCCAGGAACAGCGCCTTGTTATCCACCGCATCGTTGTACAGCAGCACCGAATCGCAGTTCGAGTAGGCCTCGATCGTGGCACGACGCGGGGCATCGAAGCGGTCGGCCCAGGTGTGCGACGTGAGGTAGACCATCGGGCTCTTATCGGGCGAGGTGTAGTTGGCCTGGTACATGTAATAGACATCGTTCGGCTCCTCCCAGGGGGTCACCAGACCCTTATTATTAAAGGGACCCACCTTGTCGATCGTGCGATATCCCTCCTCGGGCTGACGACGACCCGGGTTGTCGTGGCTCGAATAGATCCACTGATACTGGCCGATCAGGCGGTCGCGGTTTTCGTGCGCCAGGCGCACCTTGGTCTCCATCAACAGGGTCATGCGGTTCTCGTTCCACGAACCGGCCGGGTCGAAGGCCTGCGGCTCTTCGTGGAAGCCCGTCGTACGCCACGCACCATACTCGCCATTGAGGAGCTGATCCTCCTCGGCAAGCTCGTTGCCGTAGTTGAAGAGGTTACCGCCATAGGTTCCGCTCCAGTTCTGCACCACATTCCAATCCGTACCGACACCGCCGTTGCAGGTCGTCACGGGGCGCATCGTGGCGCTCGTGGGGTCCATTTCGCGGATAATTTCGACACACTCCTCGGCAAAGTCGCGCGGCAGCACCGACTCGTTCTGCAAGCCCCACAGCATCACCGAGGGGGAGTTTCTGCGCTCCTTGACCCAACGGCGAAGCATCGTCTTGAAGTTGCCGCGGAATTCCGGCGTATCGTACCAGACATGGGCCGAAAGCTGTGTCCAGAAGAGGATGCCGTACTTATCCCAATAGCCCTGGTAGTCGAGGTGGTGAGGCTGGTGGGCATCGCGGAAGGCGTTGAAGCCCGCCGCGCGCATCTGTTTCACGCGGGCTGCGACCTGCTCGTGCGAGAAGGCGTGGCTCCGGCCAAACTGATGCTCATACTCGCAGACACCATTCACAAAGGTCGGCTTGCCATTGACATAGAGGCGGTTATCGCCATCCTTGCGGAAGACGGGCCACGAGAAGGTGCGGATACCGTAGGGGGTCGAAATCTCATCCGTGGTGCGCTTGCCGCCGTCACGCTTAATCATCGTGGCGAGTTTGTAGAGGTAGGGATCCTCGGGCGACCAGAGGTGGGCATCCTCGACTGTAGCCGTCTGGTGTACCGTCTTTGTTTCGCCGGCATCCAAGGTCACCTCCTCCACGAGGCGGAAGACCTGCCCACCGATCGCCGTAGCAAACTTATTGACCAGCTGCACCGTCTCGCGGGTCGTGCCGTAGTTCTTGATCTCGGTCTTGATGTGTACGGTTTTATTGTCACCCTCGTTCCAGATGTGGACACCGAAGGGCTCGATGCGAATCTCGTCCGTAAGCTCCAACTTCACGGGGCGGAAGATGCCGAGCGGCTGCGAACCCTCGCTGAAGCCCACCTCCGACGAGCAACCACCGCAGATCCACGGCATATCGGCAATCAGCTCGGGGTGTTCGGCCTTCACTTGTAGGAGGTTTTCGCCCTCGCGCAGCGCCTCCGTCACATCGAGCGAGAGCACCGTGCGCCCCACGGGATGACGACCCAGGGCCTTGCCGTTGAGCGTGATCGTGGCATAGGTACCGACACCCTCAAAGTGCAGGAAGGCGCGCTTGCCCGTGAGCGTGACGACCTCGAAACGCTTCTCGTAATGCGCCGTGCCGTGCAGGTTGCCGTGCAGGAGCTGGCGGTAGCCGTAGTAGTCGTCCCAATTATGGGGCACGGCGACCGTTTGGCGCGTATCGTCCTTCCCGTCGAGCCAGGTGGTCCACCCCTCCGAGAGCTCCTTCACCTCGCGGCGCTGCTTACGCTCGGGGGCTACGAAGTGCACCTTCGAACGCCCCATCGGGCGGCTCGTCGCAACGGCAATACCACGCTGCTCGTCGTTATTGACGGCACAATAGAAGTGGTAAACCACCCCGTCGTGCTTTACGACAAAGCTCTTATGGGCAAACATCTCGTCATAGGGCTTCGTCGGGTAGATCAAATCGTCGCCCTGCCAATCGTCCCAGGTTACCAGGTCATAGCTGCAGGCGAAGGTGTTGTAGGCCAGGTAGGGGCGCGCAGGATTGAAGGCCGAGAAGTAGAACATCACATACACATCGCCCATCTTCACAATCTGGGCATCGCCCGTGATCGTGCCTTGTGCCTCGTGCGAGAAGATCGGGTTGCCGGCATAGCGCTCCCACTTCTTCATATCCTTCGACAGGGCGATGCCGATGCGCTCACCCTTGTAGCCCGTCTCGGGATTCTTGCCGCCTGCGTTGTAGTACATCACAAAGGGTGCACCAAGCGTCTCCGAGCGATCCCAATAGACCATGCTCTTATACTGCACGAGGCTCTCCCACCACTGCACATCCTCATCCTCGATGGAGAGAATCGGTCCTTTAGGGGTCTGCCACGGGTGGGCCTCCGTGGGATCCTGCTTCGTCCATGCCAGGCCGATGTTGAGCGGTGCCTCCACCGCCTCATAGCCACGGCCTGCGCCACCGATGTAGGTCATCCAGCGACGGTTCTTGAACTGCTGCAGCTCATACGACCCGCCCCACTCCATATCGACTAAAGCGGGGAATCCGCCACGTTGATTCATATCCCACCCCTTTTCGGGCCACTCCAGGACTTTGCCCAGGGTTTTCCACTCCAAGAGGTTCTCGCTCTCGGCCAGGTAGGTTTCGTAGCCACGGCCATCCTTCGCCCCCTTACCGTTGTAGAGGACATAGGTCATGTACCATTTGTCGCCTTCGCGGAAGAGGGTCGGGCAGTCGATCTTGGCGTTGTTCGTTTCGGGGGCGATCACCAGGCCATATTTATAGGGGGTGCGAGCCTCCTCATAGACCTCGGCCATGCGCTCCTGCGAAACATGTCGCTGGGCCGAAACAGAAAGCGTAAAGAGAGCTGCTGCGAAGAGCAGGATCAATTGTTTTTTCATGCTAGTAGAATTTCATGCTAACAAGGATGATGAAAGTGGATAACAAGCGGGATTTCAAGGCTTGCGCAGCGTGAGAAACCGCAGCATACTAAAGCGTATGTGAGGATTTCTCACGCCAGCGTAACGCAGAAATCACCTTGTTAGGCACTTTCTAGTAGAATAACCAGTCGGGCGTATCATCCGCACCAGCCAAACCTACATTGCGGCCCTTCACATCGTCCGCCGTAAAGCCGGCCACGAGCAGGAAGCCACGCGGCAGAGTCAGCGAGTGCTCACCCGCCTCGAAGTGGTAGGCGTGGATGTTGGCCACACCCCAATTCTTCACCGCCACGGCATTCTGCAGCAGCGGCTCGGCCTGGCCATAGTCGTTGGCCGAGGCATCGATCTCGAGCTTCGGAGCCTGCGCGAAGCGCTTGTTGTCGCCCTTGAAGTAGCCCACCAGGAGCTTCACGGGCTTCGTGCAGCTAAAGTTGAAGGTCGTAGCCTCCGAGCGCTTCTTCTCGCCGTCGAAGACAAAGCCCTTCAACCCCTTCAGCTCGGGAGCCAGCGCCTCCACCGTGAGCTCCTTGCGATCCACGAAGGGCGAGATACCCTCCGCGAAGCTGACACGCTGCCAGCTACCCTTGAGACTGACCTCGGCATTCGTCGCGGGCGTAATCTCCACCTCGGCGCTCTGATCGCTGTTTTTGAGCAACTCGATATTGGCCTTCAGCGCCTCATACTCCTGCTCGTAGTGGGGCAGCAGCTCCTCCCAGGTCTTATTCTTACCATCGGCACCACTGATCGGGATGCGGCGCTGCTGGGTCTGCATACTGTTGGCATAGAGGTAGCTATCCTTCGTCAGATCGACCAGCGTGCGATACCACTCGAGGCTCTTCTCCAACAGGGGCACTGCCTCGTCGAGGTAGTGAATCTCCTTACTCCACTGGTAGTTCAGCACCTCACGAGCCGCCTTGACCTTCCAATAGAAGGCGTAGGCGAAGGCGCGGTAGCAGTAGATGTCGTTCTTCACGCGGGCGAACTCCTCCTTGTTCATGCGGGGCTTCACGCGGTCGATGGCGGCTACAGCCTTATCGCCGTGGGCAATGCACTGCTCCACGATATCGAGCGGGAACTCGCCATTCTCGACATGGGGCTGCTTTTTCCACTCCTTCTCCACCCACTCGATGAGCTTCTCACCTGCAGGGCCGCAACTCTCGTAGAAGCCCGGATAGACCGTATATTTATAGGGATTGACCAGCTGGCTCATGAACATACCCAGCAAGAGGGTCTGGCGGTTACCCTCCGTGATACCGAAGCGGCGCAACGTCTTGGGGGCAATCTCACCCGCCTCCTCGAAGGCCTCGCGGATGGCAGCGCCCTGCTTCGGGCTTACGCCAAACTTCTCGCCGAAGGTCTTATCCCAATAGGCGATCTCCTCGGCACGGTCGCGGCGGCAATTCCAGGCGTAGCGACCCCACTGCTCATACCAGGCCCAATCGCGGTCGAGCTGCATAAGGCGCTCGCCATCAGCCGTCTTGTCGGCCGTGTAGGGCCAATCCCAATACGAAGCCTGCGGATAGAGGTGCAGGGCGTTTGCGCCGTGTACGTCGTGCATCGCCTGCACGGTCTTCTGCGTAAAGTCGGGCGACGACCAACGGAAAGGCTCCAGGTTGGCCAGGATGTGAACATTCGAAATGTGGGTCGAGCCAAGCGCCGACAGATCCTTGTGAATCTGACCCCACGGACCACCGGGGGTGTAGGTCGTCAGCGACTCGCCGGTGTACTTGTGCATCGTGTAGAGGTTCTTGTAGATCGGCAGCGCGGCATCCATCACCATCTGGCAATTCGTGTCGTGGGCACGCAGCAATACGGGAGGCTCATCCGTGCGACCAATCTCCTTCAAACCATCCTTCACACCGGGCAGGACGACCTTCGTAAACCACTCCACATCGTCCTCGTGCGTAGCCATCGCCTCGCCCAGGCAGCACAACAGACCCACGTTGGGGTACTTGGCCACGAAGGCCGTGATGCTCTTGCGCGTGTAGTCGGCCACCAGGGGCGTAATCGGGCGGTTGCGATCCTGCGTCTTCATGCCGTAGTGCTCGGCAAAGGGTTTCGACAGCAGGATGTTGTAGAACATCTGAATCACGAAGATACCGCGCTTCGAGGCCTCGTGCGTCAGGAACGAGAACATCTCCTCGTTCTTGCGGAAGGTCTCGTCGTCCACCTCCACGGCGAAGGGGTAATCATCGAGCTTCACGAGCGAAGCAAAGGGGTGGCCGTTCCAGAGATAAACCGAGTTCATGCGGTTCTTCACGAGCATATCGAGGTACTTGATCCACAGCTCCTTATCGTAGAACCAGGGGAAGCTCTCGGGCGTGTAGGGGTACTCATAGACCGTGCGACCGGGCAGGTAGTAGGTCTTCTGCACACCGATACATGTTCCGCGCAGCACCATCTCGGGGGCATCCTCCATCAGCTCGGGGGCGTTGAGCTTGCCCTCGGCCTCCAGGCGGTCGATCAGCTCACGGCAGCCATAGAGCAGGCCGTTCGCATCGTGACCCGTCACCGAGATCGTCTTACCGTCGTTCTCGATGCGGAAACCCTCCTTCTTCAGCCCCTCGGCACCCAGCTGAAGCGTGATTGCCTGATCGGCCTCCTCGGCTACGACATAGCCGTGGGCCTCCAGAGCCTCCGTCAGGTGCTCGGCGGCAAAGAGGGTCTGCTCCGAGGGGTTCTCGGGCAGCGTGATTTTTACAATCGGTTTGGCGCAGGCGGTCATCATCACGGCAGCCAGCAGCGCCCAAAAGATCGTCTTGCAATGTTTCATGGTATTTTCTTGTTAGTAGTTAATTGTCAATTCTTTGCCACACTCGA
This sequence comes from Alistipes sp., assembly GCA_017624955.1. GTDB lineage: Bacteria > Bacteroidota > Bacteroidia > Bacteroidales > Rikenellaceae > Alistipes. The sequence continues at coordinate 56,855 of JAGAMA010000025.1, read as the reverse complement.
TACGGATCGGATCGCCGCCCGTCGGGAGGTACAGCACGCCCTCGCCCTCGGTGGCATAGACCGAGATCGACTTTCTGTCCATCTTCACGCGAATCTCGCCGTTCGGAGTCGGGATCGTGCCCTCCATCCACGCCAAGCCGCCCAGTGTCGGGCGCACCTCATAGCTTGCGTAGCCCGCCTTCGTGGGCTTCACGCCGAGGTAGTAGCGACCCAGGAGGTAGATCGGCGAAGCGCCCCAGGCGTGGCAGAGGCTCTTGCCGTAGGGACGGCCATACATGGCCAGGTGTTGCGTACCGCTCTCCGTGGGGTTATACTTCTCCCAGAACGAGGTGGCACCCTCGCGGAGCATGCCGCCCCAATAATCCTTCATCTCGCCCATGACGGCCTCCTGCTCGCCCAGCACGCAGAGTGCCTCCAGCTCGTAGAAGCGCATATAGGGGGTCGTGATCTTCAGAATCTCGTCGTTGAGCAACACCGAGTGCTTAATCTGCTGTTGCTGCTCCTGCGACAGATAGCCGAAGAAGGTGGCAAACATATTGGCGTAGCGCGTCACAGCCTCCGACTGCTCACCCTCGACGCAGTTGTGCACCATCGCCTGCTTGGCCTCGTTCCAGAACGTAGGCAGGAGCTTGGCGCGCAGGTCGGCAGCCAACTTTTCGTAGGTCGGGATATCCTCCTCCACCTCGGCCAGGGCGGCACACAGAGCCATCGTCTCGAGACTCTTGCAGAGGAGCACCTGCTCCACGGCCAGCTCGCCCTTCTTGTCGAGGTAGCCATCGGCCCAATCGACAAAGACCCAGTCGCCCGTCATGCCCTCGACCATGCCGCGGCTGTTCGTGCGACCCAGCACATACTCCATCATGGTCTGCATGCGGGGGTAGATCTGCTTGACGAAGGCACGATCGCCCGTGTACATATAGTAGTCGTAGATGCCGATGAACCAATAGAAGGTGTAGTCCATGATCGTATTCGTGTGGGCCGTCACGGGATCTTTACCGCGCAACAACCACGTCGTACGCTTCACGCACTCCGAATCGAAGAAGAGGTAGTAGTTCATCAGGTAGCTCTGCACGGCATCGCCACTCCACACCCAGCGGTCGCGCTTGATGCCGTCGATGAAGAACTCGCGCGTGGTGAGGTGCATCGTGTAGGCACCAATCTCCCAGATGCGGTTCAGCTCCTCGTCACTCGACTTAAACGAGCCGCGATAGAGAACGGGGGCATACTCATACTCGAGCGATACGCCCGCAGGCCTAGCACCCGCACACTCGACATAGACGTAGCGCAGCGCCTTGCTGTTATCGAACACATAACGCGCCGTGCGCTCCACCCTCTTACCCGTAGCCAGGTCGGTAATCGTCGTGGCTTCGAAGCAGATGCGGTCGAGTGTCTCGCAGAAGTCTTTATCCTGCGCCTCCTCGGGGCTCTCGCCGTAGTAAACGGCCACCTCGCCCTCGCCCTCGACACCCTCCAAAACGAGGTAGCCAAAGGTCTCACGGCCAAAGTCATAGAGCTTACCATCCCCGACCTCCGTCACCGCTACGGCCGGCAGGGCCTCGCGGCAGAGTTTATAGGCCGAGGGGCGCTCCTCACGGCCGAAATTCCATGCGCCGGCCTGCATATAGATCGTAGCCGACGTGTCGCTGGCTTTGCCGCTCTCGTCGATCCACTCCTTATCCTCGAACGTAACACGCCACGAAGCATCGGTATAGACCCTCTTACCCTCGACATAGAGTGCCGGCGGCGTGGCCTGATTCCACACCTTGATATTCAGGTTGTGCTTTCCGGCCGGAAGCAGGAACTTTTCGGGCATGCCGAACTGCAGCTTGCCGTCGATCTTAATGTTGAAGATACCCTCGGCAGCGATATAAATCTCCTCCTCCTCGGCCAGCTCGACCACGGTCGAAAACTCGACCGTCACGAAGTGCGAATCGGTCTTCCAGAACGGAGGAAAGAAGGCACCGCGCTCCGTGCGGCGGTTGTTCATCTTGTTGCCGAGCCAAATCTCGTAGTCGCCCGGGTACCAGATCCAGGTTGCTTTAGAAGTCATCGCCATAACGCTCACGGGTGATTTGTTCCAGGGTTTTACCACGCGTCACCGGTGCACCGATCGTACCGATCAGGAGCGAGATGACGAAGAAGACGAGCATGATCGTAGCGGCCAGGGTAAAGCCCTGACCCTCGTTGCCGTAGATGTAGACAAAGACCAGACCCCACACAGCCGAAAGACCGCGCACGATGAAGAACATCACGCCTTGTGCGGCGGCACGATACTTGGCGGGGAAGAGCTCCGAAGCCCACAGGGCATAGAACGACTGCACCGAGATACCGGCCTGCAGACCCCACAGCAGGGTGAAGAAGAGAAGGCCCGAGAGGCTGTTGATGCCGAGGAAGATCACAATCACCCAGGCCAACACGCCGAAGCTCACACCCACGGCGTACAACCAGCGCTGGTTCACCTTATCGACGATGAGCGAGAAGATGAAGGTTGTGAAGATGATCACCACCCACTGGCCGGCAGCCAAGAGGTTGGCGTGCTCGTTCGAAAGACCGCCCGCCGTCTCGTAGATGTGGGGCTGGAAGAAGCCCATCACCGAGCATACAAGGTTCCAGGTCAGATACATACCGGCCAGGAACAGCATCGTGTAGATATTCGTTTTGTTCGTGAAGAGTTTGCCAAACGACGAGAAGACACTGCCTGCCGAAGGGGCCTTCTCGGCCTCGGCCTTGGCGGCCTTCCACTCGGCCGACTCATCCAACTTGCGCTGCAGATTCCAGGCGATAAAGGCCACGATGAAGAGCGAAGCAAATACGATGCGCGAGGAGAAGACATGCAGGGCTGCACCCTCCACGCCGAACCAACCGCCGACCCACTCCGTCAGGCCATACAAAAGACCTCCCGACGACTCGCCCACGGCAGGAGCAAGCAACGTGCCGAGAATCAGGATCATGAGCGGGCCGATACCCCAAGCCATCTGCGAAATGGCGATGTTGCGGCCACGGTTATTTACCTCCGAATTCTCCGAAATATAGGTCCACGATGCAGGGACACCGACACCGACCGAGATACCCGTCACAAGGAAGCCGAGGAGCAGCATCGGGAAGTTCACCGAACACATCACCAGGGCCACACCCACCATGTAGATCAGCATGTTGTAGGTGTAGATCATCTTGCGGCCATACTTATCGGCCAGGAAACCGCCGATGATGGCACCGATGGCGGCACCGAGGCAGTTGGCCGAGATGGCGTTCAGCCAGCCAAGGTGACCCTCCGTGAGGCCGAGGTAGGACTGCCAAAGGGTCAATCCGCTGGCACCGGCCACGATGGCACCGGCATCGAGGTAGTTGGTCAGAGATACCGCAAGGGTACTCTTCAAAGAGCTTTTTGTCGTACTCATATTGGTTTGTTGTTTTTAGATTTAGCGGTTCAGTATAAAACGAAAAATTCGCATGATGCGGCTTGTGCAAGGCTTGCGATGTGCCCGAAACCGCAGCATACGAAAGCGTATGTGAGGATTTCGGGCACAAGCGTAACGCAGCATCAGCCCATCAGACGGATTTTTAGCGGGCCAGAGGCATCCACACGGTCATCTCCGAGTGGTCGCGGTTACCCCAGGCGAAGTAGGGGATCAGGCGAATCTTCACCTCGCCGTCAGCCTTGCCCACCTCGCGGTAGAGGGTGTTCTCCCACGACTTCTCGTCGATCAGACGAGCCGTACCCTCCAGGGCAATCATCTTCGAACCCTCGATTTCATAGGGCACGGCCTCAAAGTTGATATTGCTCGGAATCAGCACGTTGTCGATCTTCTTGCCACCCTCGATGTCGCAGCTCTCAAGGCAGTAAACCAGCGGACCGCGCTTTACGACGGTCTCGTTGCGACTCTCCTCCACCAGCGGATTCGACTCGAGGAGCTTCACACGCATCTCAAGATCCAGCTCCACCTTGTCGCCCCTCTTCCAGGTGCGCTCTACGCAGGCGTAGGTGTTGGCCTTCGTGGCGAGGTTGATCGGCTTGCCGTTTACCTTTACCGTAGCGTTGTCGCACCACTCGGGGATGCGGAGATAGAGTTTCATCGGGCTCTTCTTGGCCACCTCGGCCACCTCCAGCAGGATCTTACCGTCGTAGGGGTAACCCGTCTTCTGCTTCACCACAAAGGGCTTACCGGCATAGGTTGTCGTCAACTCACTCTCGCCATAAAGGTTGCACCAGAGGGCATCCTCGGACATGGTGTAGGCGTAGTTCTGTGCCTCGCAAATCGTGCGCAGCGTATTGGGCGGACAGCAGTTGCAGAGCGAGATATACTCCTCGCGGATCTTCGACCAGCGCAGCGTATAGGGCAGGTCGTGGCTCAGGCGCAGGGGGTTGGTGTAGAAGTAGTGCTTACCATCGAGGCTCACACCGCTCAAGACACTGTTGTAGAGAGCCGTCTCGACAATCTCGGCATACTTTGCCTCGCCCGTCGATTGCAGCATGCGCCAGTTGAAGAGCATGTTACCGATGTTGGCGCAGGTCTCGTTGTGGGCGGTCGATTGCGGCAGCTGGTAGGGGCGGCCGTAGCTCTGGTGCACCTTCTGAATCAGGTCGGGATCATAGACCGTACCGTCGGGCGAGGTGCCGTCGTAGAGGGCACCGCAAGCACCCGTAACATACATCTTGCGCGTCACGATATCCTTCCAGATGCTCGTCAGGTTCTTCATCAGCTGCTCCTCGCCGGTCTCGGCATAGACATCGGCCACACCGGCATAGAGGTAGTTGGCGCGCACCGAGTGACCCATGGCGTTGTACTGCTCACGGAAGGGCACTCGGTCCTGATTATCGTCCGTACCGTTCTCGACCATACCGCGGATGTCGATCAGGTTCTTGGCCAAGGCCAGGTAGCGGGGGTTACCCGTAGCGCGATACATCTCCGTCACGCCCATATAGTGCGAGGGGCAGATGGCGTTGCGGGCCAACTCGGCCGAGGCCGTCTCGTAGAAGTGGCAGAGGAAATCCGTGGCCTTGATGGCGGCCTCGAAGAGGGTGCGCTTACCCGTGGCACGGTAGTGCGTGATACCGGCCATCATCAGGTGACCCAGGTTGTAGGTCTCGAAGTTCAGACGGTTGGCAAAAGCGCCCTTCTCGTCCGCACCGCCCACCTTCGTACCGATGGCCTGCTGCGGCTGGTTGCTGTGGGTGTCGATACCCTTGTTGCGCTCGTCGATAATGACGGGCGTATGAATGTAACCATCCTCGCGCTGTGCCTTGACAACCTGCTCGATGAAGGTATCCATAATTTGATCCAGCTCGGGGTCTTTCGTGATGGCATAGACAGCCGCTACGCCCTCCATCCACTTGTACATGTCGCCGTCGTGGAACGGGGGACCCGAGTGGTGACCGTCGCACGTTCCGGCCGCAATCTCGAAGTTGCGGAAGCCGTGCGAAATCTCGGGGGCCTGCCAGATTTTCCACATGTGCTGCACCGAGGTCTTGCTGTACACCTCGAAGCGCTCACCCCAGAAACCGCCCGTCCAGCGCACGGCACCCAGGGGCACATTGGCCATCTTTGCATAGCGGCTCTTACGCATGTCGGTAAGGCCGGCCGTCGAGGCCTCCTGGGCCGTCGTCGGGAGGGCTGCCAGCACGAAGGCGGCAACCATCAACATTCCTAAAATTCGTCGTATCATAGGTTCGTAGTCTAAAAGTTTTTGTTCTTATCTAACAAATATACGGGTTAATTTTTAATTTTTTGCCCTCGGGCTCAAAAAGCGTAAAAAAAAAGGCAATATTTTATAGCCAAATTCAACTTTTATGCGTAATTTCGTTCGATATTGAAATTGGGGTATTGTACCCCTGTCGAAACAAACCGCCGAAACCCCACCCTTTAGGGTGAAAAATCGACGGAGCGAACAACGAAAAAAGAGGAAATTAAACAATAAAAACCAAACCGCTAAACCATGATGAACGTATTGAAGAAAACGGCCCTGATGCTCGGCCTCTTCGCCCTGGCCTCGACCGCCTCGGCGCAGGATACCGACCGCATCCACTACACGGGCTCGGAGCTCTCGAATCCCAACATGCACGACGGCGCGCTCTCGCCCGTGGTCGGTGTGCACAACATCCAGACGATGCGCGCCAACCGCTACATGGGCCACACGACCAACGGCAACGGCTGGACCTACAACCACCAGTCGATGATGGCCTACTGGCGCGGCTCGTTCTACATGCACTACCTCTGCGACCCCGTGGATGAGCATGTACCCCCCTCGATGACCATGTTGCAGACCTCGAAGGATGGCTACACCTGGTCGAACCCCGAGGTGCTCTTCCCGATCTACCGCGTACCCGACGGCTTCACGAAGGACGGCACGGTCGTAGCGAAGGATATCGATGCCATCATGCACCAGCGCGTGGGCTTCTTCGTATCGAAGTCGGATCGTCTGCTGGCGATCGGCAACTACGGCATTTCGCTCTTCCCGAAGGATGACCCGAACGACGGTAACGGCATCGGTCGTGTCGTTCGCGAGATCTACGAGGATGGCTCTTTCGGTCCGATCTATTTTATCTACTACAACCACGCCTTCAACGAGAAGAACACGATCTACCCCTACTACACCCGCTCGAAGGATAAGGGCTTCCGCGAGGCCTGCGAGGAGCTGCTGGCCAGCCCCATTCAGCGCATGGGTTGGGTCGAGGAGGCCGACCGCGAGGATCCGATCATCCCGCTCCACAAGGAGTACAAGGCCTTCTGCAGCTACACGCTCGACGATGGCCGCATCGTATCGCTCTGGAAGCACGCCCTGACCTCGATTTCGAGCGACGGCGGCAACACCTGGGCCGAGCCGATCGCCCGCGCCAAGGGCTTCGTGAACAGCAACGCCAAGATTTGGGGTCAGCGCCTCTCGGACGGCACCTTTGCCACGGTTTACAACCCCTCGGAGTTCCGCTGGCCGCTGGCCATTTCGCTCTCGAAGGACGGCCTGGAGTACACGACCCTGAACCTGGTCTACGGCGAGGTTCCGCCGATGCGCTATGCCGGTCAGTACAAGTCGTTCGGCCCGCAGTATGTGCGTGGCATTCAGGAGGGTAACGGCGTACCCGAGGATGGTGACCTGTGGGTTACGTTCAGTGTCAATAAGGAGGATATGTGGGTAAGCCGCATCCCCGTTCCGGTGCAGCAGCACGCTACGGCACACGCCGACGACAACTTTGCCGATTACAAGGAGTTGCGTGATCTGAAGACCTGGAATCTCTATTCGGGTGTTTGGGCTCCCGTCACGCTCGAGGGCAAGTGGCTGACCCTATCGGATAAAGATCCCTTCTTCGATGCCAAGGTGGAGCGCAAGATCCCCGCATCGCGCCTCCTCTCGGTGGAGTTTGACCTGCAGGCCGAGCAGAACAACCACGGCCACCTCGAGATCGAGTTTGTGGACGAGGAGGGTACGGCTTGTGCCCGCATCGATCTGACGGAGCAGGGTGAAATGCGCTCGAAGGGCGGTGCTCGCTACGGCCGTGTGATGACCTACGAGCCGGGCAAAACCTACCGCGTGAAGGTGGATATCACGCTCGACGACCGCAACTCGGTGGTCTATGTCGATGGCAAGAAGACCACGACACGCATGCTCTACGCCCCCGTAAAGGCGATCGAGCGCGTCGTATTCCGCACCGGTGCACGTCGCCACCACCCCACCGTGGATACCTGGGCCGACCAATATGTCGATCAGCCCCACGGTAACGATTCGACCACGATGGCTACCTTCCGCATCGCTAATTTCCGCACCTCGTCGAAGGATGCCAACGCGACGGCTGCCGTGCTGAATTACAAGGACTTCGACCACTATGTGAAGCTCTTCAACGAGTCGGAGGACGAGAATATCGCCCAGGCCATTCCCAATGCCGAGGCTTCGGCCTGGATGGAGAAGAACATCCCCCTCTTCGAGTGCCCGCAGCACAACTTCGAGGAGATGTTCTACTTCCGCTGGTGGACGCTCCGCAAGCACATCAAGGAGACCCCCGTGGGCTACGGCATGACCGAGTTCCTCGTGCAGCGTTCCTACTCGGATAAGTACAACCTGATCGCCTGCGCCGTGGGTCACCACATCCACGAGAGCCGCTGGCTGCACAACGACGAGTACCTCGATCAGATTCTGCACACCTGGTATCGTGGCAACGAGGGTGGCATGATGGCCAAATTCAACAAGTTCAGCTCGTGGAATCCCTGGGCTGTCTACAACCGCTACCTGGTGAACATGGACAAGGAGTACCTGACGGATCTCTACAAGGACCTGAAGGCCGAGTACAAATATTGGGAGGATACGCACCGCCTGCCCGACGGACTCTATTGGCAGGAGGACGTAAAGGACGGCATGGAGGAGTCGATCAGCGGCGGTCGCAAGAAGCAGTTTGCCCGCCCGACGATCAACAGCTACATGTACGGCAACGCCAAGGCGCTGGCCGAGGTGGCCCGCCTGGTGGGTAACGAAAGTGACGTGAAGAGCTACGAGGAGAAGGCTGCCGAGATGAAGGAGCTGATCTACACGAAGCTCTGGAACGAGGATCGCGCCTTCTTCGAGACGCGCCGCGCCGACACGCTCTGCTGTGCCCGCGAGGCCATCGGCTACATCCCCTGGTACTTCAACCTGCCCGAGAAGAAGCACGAGCACGCCTGGTTGCAGATCAACGACAAGGAGGGCTTCGACTCGCCCTATGGCCTGACGACTGCCGAGCGCCGTCACCCCGAATTCCGCACGCGCGGCGTAGGTCGTTGCGAGTGGGACGGTGCGATTTGGCCCTTCGCCTCGGCGCAGACCCTCACCGGTCTGGCGAACTACCTCAACACGGAGAGCGATCCGGTCGTGACGAAGGAGAGCTACTTCCGCCACATGGAGCTCTATGTCGAGTCGCAGTATCACCGCGGTCGCCCCTACATCGGCGAGTACCTCGACGAGGTGACGGGCTACTGGCTCAAGGGCGACCAGGAGCGTGCACGCTACTACAACCACTCGACCTTCAACGACCTGATGATCACGGGTCTGATGGGTCTTCGTCCGCGCGCCGACCGCACCTTGGAGGTCAATCCTCTGGTGCCCGACTCGGAGTGGGATTGGTTCTGCCTGGACAATGTGCGCTACCACAACCACATCATCACGATCATCTGGGATCGCCACGGCGACAAATACCACCACGGCAAGGGCCTCACGGTGCTTGTCGATGGCAAGCAGGTAGGCAACCGCGCCACGCTGGGTCGTCTCGTTTGCGAAAACGTATTATAAACGATGAAGAAATTCCTGCAAACAAATTGGCTGTACATCCTTTTCGGAGCCATACTTGGTGCAGTAGGCATGTACCCTGCCATTCGCGTCACTGCCACCAGCTGCGAATACCAGGCTGACCCGTTGTTGATCGAAGAGAACTCGCCTCGTTTTGGCTGGGAGCTGAAGGGTCGCAAGGGAACGATGCAGTCGGCCTACGCCATTGAGGTAGAGGACGAAACGGGCTCGTTGGTATGGGAAAGCGGTAAGGTACTGAGCGATAAAAGTCAGTTGATCCCTTACGAGGGAGCTGCGCTCAAGCCGCAGAACCGTTACCGCTGGCGCGTACGCGTGTGGGACGAGAGGGACAAGGCTTCGCGCTGGAGCGACTACGCCTCGTTCGGCACTGCCCCCACCACCGAGTGGCTCGAAGAGGCCGAATGGATCGGAGCGATCACCTATGCCGATGCCCGCATGCCGGAGGGACGCAAATTCCACGGAGGCGAGCTGAAGAAGCCCGAGGTGCGAGCCGCCTGGGAGGCGGTCGATTCGTTGGCCTGGCGCTCGATCCTCCTGCGCAAGGAGTTTGAGGCCAAGAGCCGCATTGAGGAGGCTACGGTCTATGTCTGCGGTTTGGGGCACTACGAGCTCTCGATCAACGGTGAGAAGATTGGTGACGGCGAGTTCACGCCCCTCTGGAGCGATTACCACAAGCGCGTCTATTACAACGCTTTCGATGTAACGGAGCAGCTCAAAAAGGGCGAAAACGCCCTCGGCGTACTGCTCGGCAACGGATTCTACAACATTGCCGACCGTTCGCGCTACCGCAAACTGCAGATCGGTTTCGGCCCTGAGACCCTCCTCCTACGCCTGCGCATCCGCTATGCCGATGGCGAAGAGCAAATCATCTGCTCGGATTCGACGTGGCGATACGATTTAAGCCCGATTACCTTCAACACGATCTACGGCGGCGAGGATTACGATGCCCGTCTGGAGCAGGAGGGGTGGAACGAGGCCGGCTTCAACGCCGAGGACTGGAGACCCGTGGTGGTACAGGAGGCTCCGCGTGGCGCACTTCGCCCCCAGCAGGCTCCTGCCGTAAAGATCATGAAACGCTACGGCATCAAGGAGGTGCACAAACTCACCCCCGAGGAGGTCGAGAAGGCCACCATAAAGACCAAACGCACGGTCGATCCGTCGGCCCTGCTGCTCGACATGGGGCAGAACCTGGCAGGCTTCCCCGAGATCACCGTTTCGGGTGAGCGAGGGGCTAAAATTACACTGGTGGTGGCCGAGGCCAAGACCGACTCGAACGCTACCGAACAGCGCCAAACGGGCCGTCAGCACTACTATACCTATATATTAAAGGGCGAAAAAAGCGAAACGTGGCACCCGCGCTTCTCCTACTACGGCTTCCGCTATATCCTGCTCGAGGGTGCGGTTTTGGCCGGCATGGAGAACCCCGACGGGCTGCCCGTGGTGCACGAGATCAACTCCTGCTTTGTCCACTCCTCGGCCGAGGATGTAGCCTCGTTTGAGAGTGACAGCGAGGTCTTCAATGCCGCCCACATGCTGATTCACAACGCGGTGCGCAGCAACATGCAGGCCGTATGGACCGACTGCCCCCACCGCGAGAAGCTCGGCTGGTTGGAGCAGGTGCACCTCAACGGCCCGGGTCTGTTGTACAACTACAACCTGACGACCTACCTGCCGAAGGTGCTCGGCGACATCGCCGATGCGCAACGCGAGGATGGTATGATCCCGACCACGGCCCCGAACTATGTGATCTTCGAAGGCCCCGGCATGGATGCCTTTGCCGACTCGCCCGAGTGGAGCATCGCCTCCGTCATGGCCCCCTTCATGTACTACGAAACGTATGGCGATGACCGCCTGATTCGCACCTACTACCCCGTGATGCGCCGTTGGGTCGATTACCTCACTTCGCGCTCGGAGGGCAATCTGATCGACTTCGGACTGGGCGATTGGTACGACTACGGCGACTTCCGTGCCGGATTCTCGCGCAACACCCCCGTCGGGTTGGTTGCCTCGGCCCACTACTACATGGGGGCACACTACGCAGCCAAGGCGGCCGCAATGGTGGGCGAAGAGGCAGATCGGGAGCGATTTACGGCCCTTGCCGAGGCGATTCGTGAGGCCTTCAACGCCAAATACCTCGACCCCGAGACCAACCAATACGGCACGGGAAGCCAATGCAGCAACGCGCTACCCCTCTTCCTCGAAATGGTCCCCGCGGAGCGACGCGAGGCGGTCTTAACGAACCTCGTGGCCGACATCCGTGCACACAAAACACGCCTTACGACGGGCGATGTGGGTAACCGCTATCTCTTCCAGACCCTTGCCCGCAACGGGCTGAACGAACTGATGTGCGAGATGCACAACCACTGGGAGGCTCCGGGCTACGGCTTCCAGCTCCAATATGGCGCTACGACCCTCACCGAGCAGTGGGATCCCCGCCAGGGATCGTCGTGGAACCACTTCATGATGGGGCAGATCGACGAGTGGCTCTTCCGCTCGCTCCTCGGCATTCAGCCCGATCCGAACGGGCGCGGCTACCAGCAGGTGACCATTGCCCCCAATCCGGTGGGCGATCTTCGTTGGGCCAAGGGGTCGATCAACACCCTCTATGGCGAATTGAAGGTCGCCTGGGAGCGTGATGCATCAGCGCGCTTTACCCTCCGGGTTACGATTCCGGCCAACTGCCGCGCCTCGATCCTCCTGCCGGGCGAAGAGAAGCCCCAAGAGGTACAGGCCGGAGAATACACTTTTACGAACAATTGTTAGTCGATGAAACGCATACTGTTCCTAATCCTGCTCGTAAGCGGTAGCTTCACGGCGCAGGCCCAATACAACTACGAGGCGACCCACCGCAAGTCGCTCGATCAGGTAATCCGAGAGCTCTCGGATCGCTTCGAAACGCGCCTGAAGGTGGAGGTCGATACGGTGGGCAAGTGGGTTCCGCAGGCCGACTCGCGCATCCGCCCCTACTCAATCGAGGAGTCACTGAACAATGTGCTCTCGCTCTTCAACTACAAGTTCGTCAAGCAGAACGATCATTACTACAAGATCAAGCCCTACGAGCCTCACCGCCGTCTGCCGGAGGAGGGTCGCAAGCTGATCGATTACCTCACCAAGACCCACTACCAGAGTCGTGAGGCGGCCGAGGCACGTTTGCGCGAGGTGCAACACGAGGCGGCGCAAATCATCAATCGCGAGATCGCCGAGCTGCGCGCCCTGACCGTGCAGGATGCCGAGCCGATGCTGGGCAAGAAGCGCAAATTCAACGGCTACACGGTGCAGAACTTCCGCATCGAGACCCTCCCCGGGCTCTACCTCTGCGGTTCGATCTACGCCCCCGCCCGCAAACTCAAGGAGGGGGAGCGCCTGCCCGTGATTCTCTCGCCCGACGGCCACACGCCGCGCTACATCCACGACACGCAGCTGCGCCTGGCGGCCTGGGCCCGCATGGGTGCCGTAGCCGTGGGCTACGACCTGGTGGGCTATGGCGAATCGGCCCTGCAGCTGGGCGAGAAGGTGCACCACTCGGTCCTCGCACAACAGATGCAGTGGATGAACACGCGCATCCTGCTCGAGTGGATGCTCTCGCGTGAGGATATCGATCCGAATCGGGTCGGCCTGTGCGGTGCTTCGGGAGGTGGTACGCAGACGATGCAGATGGGCATCGACCGCCGCTTCACGGCCATCTGCCCCGTCATCAGCCTCTCCTCCTACTTCGATGGAGGATGCCCCTGCGAGAGCGCCATCTACCTACCCTCGTTAGCCGGTGGCAGCTGCAACGCCGAGTTTGCGGCCGTGCATGTTCCGCGCTACCTGGGCGTGGTGTCGGATGGCAAGGATTGGACGGCTCATGTCCCTGAGATGGAGGGCCCCTTCCTCGCGCGCATCTACTCGCTCTTCGGTGTACCCAACCGCATCGCGTTCTACCACTACCCCAACGAGGGGCACGACTTCGGCTACAACAAGCGCCAAGCCGTCTACGACTTCTTCGCCCGCGCCTTCTCGCTCGACCGTGAGCGGGCCGACGAGACGAAGCTGACCCTCGAACCGATGGAGGATCTGCTGCTCTTTGGCAAGGGCGGCGTGAATCTTCCTGCCGAGGCGGTACGCTCGGTGGATGGGCTGCCGCGCTACGCCCGTGAACGCGCCGTTTCACTCAGATAAACCAATTACTAAAGACTAACCAATAGCATGAAAAAACTGTTACTTAGCCTGTTGGCGCTTGGCGCATTCCTGGTTACCGAAGCACAAAACCGCTACGAGGATCGCTTCTCCCGTCCGCTGGACGAGGTGCTGAAGGAGGTTGCCGAGCGTTTTGATGTAAAACTCGATGTGGATGCCCCGACCGAGGGGTTGATGGTAACCTATGCCGACTTCCGCATTCGTCCCTACTCGATCGATGAGACCCTCTCGATGCTCCTCTACCCCTTCGACCTGACCTATGCGCAGACCGGGGAGAAGCGCTACGGCATCAAGCCCTTCGAGTACTACCGCCGCACGCCGACCGATGGAAAGAAGATGGTGGATTACCTCCTCACGCTCTACACCGACCGTGCAACCTTTGAGAAGCGCGCCGAGGTGATTCGTCGTGAGGCGCGCGAAAAGTTGGAGGTGGATAAGCTCCTGCCGCAGCGCGTGGCACTCGACCCGATGCTCTCGAAAACGCGCAAGTATGACGGCTACACGGTGACGAACTTTGCGCTGGAGACCCTTCCCGGTCTCTATGTCTGCGGTTCGATCTACGCCCCCGCCAAGAAGGGCGTTTATCCCGTGATTCTCTGCCCCGTGGGCCACTTCAACGAGGGTCGCTACCGTCGTGACCAGCAGTTGCGCATGGCCACCTTTGCCCGCATGGGTGCTCTTGCCGTGGATTATGATCTCTTTGGCTATGCCGAGTCCGAATTGCAGGTCTCGTCGGCTGCTCACCGCACCCCCTATGGCGGTACGATCCAGATCATGAACGGCATCTCGATTCTCGACTACATGGCGACTCGATCGGATGTCGATATGAAGCGCGTAGGCGTTACAGGCGCTTCAGGCGGTGGTCAGCAGTCGGTGGTGCTGAGCGTGGTGGATGACCGCTTCACGGCCCTCTGCCCCGTGGTAAGCCTCTCGTCGTGGTTCGACGGCGGCTGCCCCTGCGAAAGCGGTATGCCCGTCACGATGGCAGCCGGTGGCACCTGCAATGCCGAAATGGCCGCTATCTTTGCACCGCGTCCGCTGTGCGTGATCTCGGACGGCAAGGATTGGACGAAGAGCGTTCCGACGGTTGAGTACCCCTACCTGAAGCAGGTGTACGCCCTCTGCGGAGCAAGCGACAAGCTCGAAAATATACACCTCGCTACCGAGGGTCACGACTACGGTCCCTCGAAGCGCCAGGCCGCTTACGCCTTCTTCGGCAAGCACTTCGGCCTCGATCAGTCGAAGATCGACGAGGAGAAGGTGACGGTTGTTCCGCACGAGGTACTCCACTCGTTTGGCAAGAAGGGCGAGCTGATGCCCGAGACGGCTATCCGCTCGGTCAATAAGCTGGCTACCTACTTCGGCAAGGATCGCGTACGCGCAGCCGCTGCCGATGAGTCGGTCTACCGTAAGGCGCAGGAGATCGTAGTGAAGCTCAACCTGCAGGACGAGCGCGCCATCGGTATCGCCACAACGGCGATCTTCAACCACCGCCGTGCCGTGCGCGATTGGCACAACGCACACCCCTACACCGTGATTCCCGAGGTGGACAAGGCTACGGGCAAGAAGCTCTCGAAGGTCGAGCGCGAGATGATGGCCGACCGCATGATTCCGATCAAGGAGCGTGAGCGCCTGATGAAGGGGCTGAAGAGTGTGCTGACCGACGAGCAGATCGAGCAGGTCTTTGACGAATATACGATCGGCAAGGTGGCCTTCACGATGCAGGGCTACCGCTCGATTGTACCGAATATGACGGCCGAGGATGAGCAGGTGCTCCTGGGTCACCTGAAGCAGGCTCGTAGCGAGGCGATCGACTGCAAGTCGATGAAGGCTATTTCGCAGGTCTTCGAGATCTACAAGACGAAGTGCGAGCAGCACTTCACCAATACGGGTCGCCCGTGGCGCGGTCTCTTCAAAGCCTATGTCGATAAGCGCAATGCCGAGAAGAAGGCCAAGAAGGATGACGAGAAGTACATTGCCCGCTCGGAGGAGCTTGTCGCTGCGCTGAAGCTCGACGAAAAGCGTGCAGCTGCCGTAACGGAGCTTGTCAAGGCTCACCGCACGGCTGTGGTCGAGTGGCACAACGCCCACCCCTACACCGCCTACCCCGAGGTGGATGCCAAGACGGGGCGCAAGCTGAATGATGTAGAGCGTGAGATGCTCGCCGACCAGCAGATTCCCGCATCGGTACGCAAAACGCTCCTGAAGGGGCTGAAAAAGCAGGGCCTCACCAGCGAGCAGCTCATCCAGCTCTGGGACGGCTACACGATCGGCAAGGTCGATTTCACGATGAAGGGCTACTACGCCATCATCCCCGACCTGACGGACAAGGAGGCTGCCGTGCTGCGTAAGTATCTCGAGCAGGCACGCGAAGAGGCCCTTGAGTGCCGCCGCATGAAGGGTATTTCGCAGGTCTTCGAGGTCTATAAGACCAAGTGCGAGCAGTACCTGAATGCCAACGGCCGTGATTGGCGTGCTCTCTTCAAAGCGTATGTCGATAAGCGCAACGCCGAGAAGGCAGCCGAGAAAGCGAAACAGAAGAACTAAATCAAATACTAACAAATAAACACTAAAAACGCTATGAAAAAACTGATTGCAATCTTCAGCCTCGTGATCTTGGCTGTCAGCTGTGCTCCGCAGACCGAGCAGGCTGAGAACCTCCTGCCGTGGGACAACGGCAAACTCGTTGTGTCGGAGAACGGCCGTTTCCTCCAGCATGAGAACGGCACCCCCTTCTTCTGGTTGGGTGAGACGGGTTGGTTGCTGCCCGAGCGTCTGACGCGCGAGGAGGCTATCTACTACCTCGATGCCTGCGAGAAGGCCGGTTACAATGTCGTGCAGGTGCAGACCGTGAACGGCGTACCCGCTACGAACGCCTATGGTAAACTTTCGCACCCGAATGGTTACGACTTCTCGGTTATCGAGGCCGAGGGCGAGAACGGCTTCTGGCAGAACATGGACTACATCATGGAGGAGGCCGGCAAGCGCGGCATCTATATCGGCATGGTCTGCGTATGGGGCGGCCTGGTGAAGAAGGGTCTGATGAACCCCGAGCAGGCAAAGGCCTACGGCGAGTTCCTGGCCAACCGCTACAAGGATACGCCGAACGTCATCTGGTTCATCGGTGGCGACATCAAGGGTGACGTGGAGACCGAGTCGTGGGAGACGCTGGCCCGCACCATCAAGTCGATCGACAAGAACCACCTGATGACCTTCCACCCCTTCGGTCGCACCTCGTCGGTTCGTTGGTTCCACAACGCCGAGTGGCTCGACTTCAACATGTTCCAGTCGGGTCACCGTCGTTACGACCAGACCCGCGGTGATGGCGACGACACGGCCCAGGCTTCGGTAGCCGAGGATAACTGGCGCTATGTAGAGGAGGGTCTGGCCCTCGAGCCCCGAAAGCCCATCCTCGATGGCGAGCCTTCGTATGAGGAGATCCCGCAGGGTCTGCACGACCCCTCGGAGCCGTGGTGGAAGTCGTGGGATGTACGCCGCTACGCCTACTGGTCGGTATTTGCCGGCTCGTTTGGCCACACCTACGGCCACAACTCGATTATGCAGATGCACAAGGGCGGCGAGAAGCCCGGTGGCTATGGTGCTATCAAGTCGTGGAAAGAGGGACTCGAGGATCCCGGTTTCAGCCAGATGCAGTATCTCAAGAAGCTGATCCTTGCCTTCCCCTTCTTCGAGCGCGTGGGTGATCAGTCGGTAATCGCCGGCGAGCACGGCTTCCGCTACGACCGCGCCATCGCAACGCGCGGCGAGGACTACCTGCTGGTCTACACCTACACGAACAAGCCGATGCAGATCGACCTGCAGAAGATCTCGGGCGAAAAGAAGAACATCTGGTGGTATTCGCCCGTGGACGGCTCGCTGAAGTATGTAGGCGAGGTGGAGAACGGCATCCACGAGTTCCAGGCCGAGGGCGAGGTTGGTCCCGCCAACGACCATGTGCTGATCGCGGTTGATGCTGCGAAGAACTACATCTGCAAGGAGCAGCTGTCGCTCTAAAAAACCAAACACTTTTCGAACCAAAACCTATGAAACGAATCTTTATACTCGTTGCCGCACTCATCGCTCCGCTCCTCTCGTGGGCGGGCGTTGAGGTTGGCGGGCTTGAGGTGGAGCAGTTCGCGCGACCGCTGTCGATCGAGCGTGCCCAGCCCCGCCTGAGCTGGATCATTAGCTCCGATGAGCGCGATGTGATGCAGACGGCCTACCATGTGCAGGTAGCCTCCGAGCCGGAGTTGCTGGCCGAGGGGAAAGCCGACCTGTGGGATTCGGGCGTAGTGGCCTCGGATGCCTCGATTTGGGTCCCCTACGGTGGCAAGAAGCTCCAAAGCAACCAGCGCTGCTACTGGCGCGTGAAGGTCTACACGACCCAAGGCGCATCGGCCTGGAGCGAGCTGGGCGAATGGGGCATGGGCCTCCTGGGCGAGACGGCCTGGGGTGGTCGCTGGATCGGCTGGGAAGGCGCTTTCCCCTGGGACAAGGAGAAGAGCCACAGCGAGCTCAGTTCACGCTACATCCGCACCGAATTCACGCTGGCCGAGAAGCCCATTAAGCGTGCCACGGTCCACATTTCGGGTCTTGGCATGTATGAGCTCTTCATCAATGGCGAGCTGATTGGCGATCAGGTGCTGGCCCCCGTGCCGACCGACTACCGCCGCACGGTAACCTACGACTCGTTCGACGTTACGGAGCAGCTGCAGGCCAATGCCAACGCCTTGGGCGTGGTGCTCGGCAACGGTCGCTGGTACACCATGCGCCAGAACTACAAACCCTACAAGATTCCCAACTTCGGCTACCCGAAGATGCGCCTGAATCTGATTGTCGAGTACGAAGATGGCGAGACACAGCGCATCGCCTCGGAGCCGGGGTGGAAGCTCACGGCCATGGGCCCGATCCGCAGCAACAACGAGTACGACGGCGAGATCTACGATGCGCGACTGGAGCTGGGCGACTGGACGAAGGTGGGCTACGACGATTCGAAGTGGCTCCTCTCGCAGCGTGTAGCGCTGCCCTATGGTACGCTGCGCGGTGCTATTTCGCCCAACATGAAGATCATGCAGCGCCTGGCGGCCAAGTCGGTGACCCACTACGAGGGTCGCACGATTGTCGATTTCGGGCAGAACATGGCCGGCTGGGTGAAGCTCAACGTGCGCGACACGGAGAAGGGCGATACGATCCTCATGCGCTATGCCGAGCGCCTCACCAACGGCGGTGATTCGCTCTACACGGCCAATCTGCGCGATGCCTGGAGCCGCGACATCTACATCGCCAACGGCAAGGAGCAAAACACGAAGTGGAGCGCCCGCTTCTCCTACCACGGCTTCCGCTACATCGAGATCACGGGTCTGAAGAACCCCACGGTGGAGGACTTCGAGGCCGAGGTAATCTACGACAACATGCCGACCGTCGGTCAGTTCGAGTGCTCGAACGATGTGATCAACACGGTCTATCGCAACGCCTGGTGGGGTCTGAACTCCAACTACAAGGGTATGCCGCTCGACTGCCCGCAGCGCAACGAGCGCCAGCCGTGGCTGGGTGACCACGCCGTCGGAACGTGGGGCGAAAGCTTCATGTTCGACAGCGGCACGATGTACGCCAAGTGGATGGAGGATATCACCGAGGCACAGCGTGCCGACGGTTGCATTCCCGATGTGGTACCCGCCTTCTGGAACTACTACACGGACGGCATGGTTTGGCAGTCGGTGCTGCCGATCATCTGCGAAATGCTCTACGAGCAGACGGGTAACATCGAGCCGCTGAAGCGCAACTACAACACGATGAAGCGCTGGCTGGACCACATGCAGGAGTGCTACATGACCGAGGATGGCCTCGTCACGAAGGAGAAGTACGGCGACTGGTGCGTACCGCCCGAGTCGTTGGAGCTGATCCACAGCCAGGATCCCCTGCGCGTAACGAATACGACCCTCATCGCCACGGCCTACTACAGCATGGTGTCGAAGATGATGGTTAAGTTCGCCACCCTGCTGGGCGAGTCGGCTGACCGCGAAGAGTATGCCGCCCGTGCCGAGAAGACTAAAGCGGCCTTCAACCGCCACTTCCTGCACGTCGAGGAGGGCAAGGCACCCACGCGCTACGACCACCTGCTCTATCCCGATGCAGTCTATTACGACAACAACACCGTGACGGCCAACCTCTTGGCCGTAGCCTTCGACCTGGTTCCCGAGGAGCATCGTGCCAACGTCGAGAAGCAGATCCTGAAAAAACTGTTAGTCGATAACGGCGGCCACATCAGCAGTGGTGTCGCAGGCCAGAACTGGACACTGCGCTACCTGACCAAGATGGGTCGCGGCGATGTGGCCTATCTGCTCGCCTCACAGCAGTCCTACCCCAGCTTCGGCTACATGGCTTCGCGCGGTGCGACGACCATCTGGGAGCTGTGGAACGGCGATACGGCAAGCCCGAAGATGAACTCGGGCAACCACGTCATGATGCTGGGCGACCTGATCCCCTGGTTCTACCGCGACCTGGCCGGTATCAACCCCGCCAAGCCCGGTTACAAGGAGATCCGCTTCCAGCCCGACCTCTCGATCCAGAACCTGGAGCGTGTATCGGCCTCGTATGAGTCGCTGCACGGCACAATCCGCAGCAGCTACCGCAAGAGCCCGATGCTCCTGGAGTGGGATCTGGAGATTCCGTGCAACACCACGGCTACGATCGTGCTGCCGACCCTCAACCCCAAGGCCGTATCGGAGGAGGGCGTACGCTTCGTAGGCGAGGAGAATGGCTGCGGCGTATGGCGTCTGCCTTCGGGCAAATACCACCTTTCGATTCCGCTCGATCCCGCCCACGGCGAGGAGCGTGCCGGCATCACGCGCGATGAATTCCTCTACGAGCAGGCCCCCTTTATCGAGTGCCACGCCTCGACGATCGAGGAGCTGCCGAATGGCGACCTGATTGCCGCCTACTTCGGTGGTACGAAGGAGCGTAACCCTGATGTCTGCATCTGGACACAGACGAAGAAGAAGGGAAGCGATCGCTGGTCGGAGCCGAAGCTGGTGGCTGACGGCATCCAGAACGACACGCTGCGCTACGCCTGCTGGAATCCGGTACTCTACCAGGTGCCTGTGAAGGGTGGCGAGTTGTGGCTCTTCTACAAGGTAGGTCCCAATGTACCGAGCTGGAAGGGCTACCTGATCCGTTCGAAGAATGGTGGCAAGAGCTGGTCGAAGCCCGAGCAGCTGCCCGACGGCATCTTTGGTGCAATTAAGAATAAGCCCGTATGGGTGGATGGTCGCATCCTCTGCCCCTCGTCGGACGAGCTGGGTCGCTGGAGCGCCCACTTTGAGTGGACGGATGACCTGGGCAAGACGTGGCACCGCACCGAGCCGCTCGATGCCGAGCTGAATGTGCCGACCCGTTTCCGCCCCGCGGTAACGACCAAGGCAGAGGTGGGCACGAAACCCTACGATCAGTCGAAGGCGCTGCCGATCGAGGCGATTCAGCCCACGATCCTCAAACTCAAGGATGGTCGCCTGCAGATGATGTGCCGCACGCGCAACGGCAAGACGGGTATCGCCTACTCGTCGGATCGCGGCGAGACGTGGACCAAGCTGACGCTGATGGATTTGGAGCACACGCAGTCGGGCATCGATGCCGTGACGCTGCGTGACGGTCGCCATGTGTTGGTTTACAACAACTTCGAGACCCTGGACGGCACGCCGAAGGGCCCCCGCACGCCCCTCTCGGTGGCTGTGTCGGAGGATGGCACGAACTGGAAGCATGTGATCACGCTGGAGGATAGCCCTGTCGGCCAATACTCCTACCCCGCGGTGATCGAGGCCGAGGATGGCACGATCCACACGACCTACACCTGGCGTCGTCGCCGCATCAAGCATGTGGAGTTTAAGCTTTAGAGCGAAGAGCGAATCAGATAACGAAATTAATGCTTTTAAGGAGATTAAGGGGTTCTTTAATCTCCTTAATTTCGTTAATAGCCTTCATATCGTTTGTTCAGCCCGCAAGCGAAGTACAAAAGGTGCCGCATAAAATCGAAAAAAAGTTTGGACTTTCAATTATAATCCCTACCTTTGTGCTTGTAAGGTTCTCCGAAAGCCGTCGAGACGGCCGAGGGGTGAAAAGGAAATTCGGTGAGAATCCGAAACAATACCTGTTGCTGTAATTTCCGCAAAGTTTGATGCTTTCTGCCACTGGGAAACCGGGAAGGCGCATCAAAGGGGAATAAGTCAGAAGACCTGCCTACAAAAAGATGAAACGCCTGCAGGTGTACGGGCCAAGCATCAAAGCAGAAGAGACCCCAAAGGTGCTGCTTAGGAGGCAGGAGCGGTAAAGGTTGCGTTCCACTCAAGGAGGAAAAGGCAGTTAGGGGGGGGAGCGAGAAAAGGAAAGCCCCTGCACAATTCTTCCGTTTTGTAACTTGACGTCGTATTCCAAGCAGGAGTACGGCGATTTTTTTGAACAAAACAAAAACAAAACAAGTTATGAAACGCTTGCTCTATGCTTTGGGATGGTTGTTTTTTGCGACGATGTTGTGTCAATGTTCGGACAGTGACAACGACAATCCTACCATTGATCCGGTCGAAGTGCCGAAAGGACTCTTTGTAGTCAATGCCGGCAATTACAATGCCAGCAATGCCTCACTCTCCTTTTACGACCCCGTAGGCAACGGCTACGACAACGAGATCTTTGCCAAAATCAACGGCTACAAATTAGGCGATACGGCGCAGTCCATGTCCATCCACAACGACACGGGTTGGATCGTGGTCAATAACTCGCACATCATCTACATCATCGACCTGAAGACGATGCGCGAAAAGGGCCGCATCACGGGCATCACTTCGCCTCGCTACATCTGCTTCCTCTCGGATGAGAAGGCCTATGTTAGCTCGATGTACAGCGACCAACTCACGATCATCAACCCCAAGACCTACTCGAGCATCGGGTCGGTGACCGTACCGAAGAATACGGCCCTCGCAGGTCATACGGGCTCGACGGAGGAGATGGTCGTAATCGGCAAGTACCTCTACGTTACCTGCTGGTCGTATGAGAAAACCATCGTCAAGATTGACACCTCGACCGACAAGGTAGTTGCCGCGTTGGAGGTGGGCATTCAGCCTGCATCACTCGTCAAGGATCGCAACGGCAAGCTCTGGACCATCTGCGATGGTGGTTACGAGGGTTCGCCCATCGGCTACGAGGCCCCCGTACTCTGCCGCATCGACCCCGAAAAGATGACCGTCGAGGCGCGTTACACCTTCACGAAGGGCGACTACACCTCAAAGCTGCGCATCAACGGCACGGGTGATCAACTCTATTGGCTCAACAACGGAGCCCCCTATCGGATGAATATCTCGGACACGGAGTTGCCTGCAACTACGGCCTTCGACACGAAGGAGTCCTACTTCTACGCCCTCACGATTGACCCCGAGAACAACGACATCTACCTGGCCGATGCCATCGACTATCAGCAACCGGGTATCGTCTATCGCTACTCGGCTACGGGCAAATGCCTCGTCAGCTTCTATGTCGGTGTGATCCCGACCGAATTCTGCTGGAACAAATAGAACCACGACCGTGAAAAAGTTGCTGCATACCCTGCTTCTGCTCCTCGTCGTCGGGGCGGCGCATGCCCAGGAGGGCATCGACTCGCTCATTGCGATCGACGAGGTGGCCGTAGTGGGTCGTCGTCCGATGAAGCAGATCGGTGTGCAGCGCACGGCCTTCGACTCGGTGGCCCTCAAGGAGCATATCGCCCTCTCGATGGCCGATGTGCTGACCTATAATTCGTCGGTTTTTGTCAAGAGCTACGGCCGTGCCACCCTCTCCACGGTCGCCTTCCGAGGTACCTCGCCCTCCCATACGCAGGTCTTGTGGAATGGCATGAAACTCAACTCCCCGATGCTCGGCATGACCGACTTCTCGATGATCCCCTCCTACTTCATCGACGAGGCCTCGTTGCTGCACGGTTCATCCTCCGTGAGCGAGACGGGCGGCGGATTGGGCGGAGCGGTGAAGCTCGCCACAAGACCCAAGGAGTATGACGGCTTTCACCTGCAGTTTGTGCAGGGCGTAGGGTCGTTCGAGACCTTTGACGAGTACCTCCACCTCGGCTACGGCAACGAACGCTGGCAACTCTCGACCCGCCTGGTCTATGCCACCTCGCCCAACGACTACAAATTCGTCAATCGCGACAAGAAGCTCAACATCTACGACGAGAACCACAACATCGTCTCCCAATACCACCCCACGGAGCGCAACCGCAACGGCGAGTTCAAGGATTTTCACGCCCTGCAGGAGATCTACTACCGCCTCACGGATCGGGATCGCCTCTCGCTCACGGCGTGGTACACGGCCTCGGATCGTGAGCTGCCGATGATCTCGACCTCCTATGCCGAGGAGGAGGAGATCGAGAACCGCCAACGCGAGGAGACGCTGCGCGCACTCCTCGGCTGGGAGCACATCGCCTCGAAGGGTCGCCTGGCAGCCCAAGCGGGTTACATCCACTCCTGGTCGGCCTACGATCGGCGTGTGACCCACGGCGGAAACGCCTCGGAGGAGAACGACGGTGGGCTGCCGGATGGCACGATGGAGTATTCGCGCAACCACCTCAACACCCTCTACGGTCGCTTCAGTGGCGAGTACCTCCCCTCCGAAAGGTGGCTCTTCTCGGCCGAGGTGGCGGCACATCATCACCTGAGCCGTGCCCAAGGCAAGGAGGTGATCGACAGCGACGGCGCGCATCGTGCCGGCTTCAAGGAGGATCGCACCGAACTGACGGCTACGGCCACGGCGCGTTGGCGCGCACTACCCTGGCTCGGCCTCGGCCTCACGCTCCGCGAGGAGCTATACGATGACGAGTTTTCGCCCCTGATTCCCGCCCTCTTCGTCGATGGCGAGCTGATTCGGGGTGGCAAGCTGGTACTGAAGGGTTCGTTGTCGCGCAACTACCGCTACCCGACCCTCAACGACCTCTACTTCCAACCGGGCGGCAACCCCGACCTAAAGCCCGAGAAGGGGTGGTCGTATGATGTGGGGCTCGATCTCCGGCTCGGCAGCGGCAAGCCCCTCGCGCTCAGCGGATCGCTTGCCTGGTTCGATTCGCGCATCGAGGATTGGATCCTCTGGTATCCCAAGGCGATGGGCTACTACACGCCTGAGAATGTGAAGGAGGTGCACTCCTACGGTATCGAGGTCGAGCTGACCCCCTCGTGGCGACCCACGAAGGATTGGCTCTTGGAGCTACACGCCTCCTACGCCTGGACCCCCTCGCTCAATGTGGGCGAACGCTTCTCGTCGGCCGATCAATCGGTCGGCAAGCAGCTCCCCTATGTCCCCGAACACTCCGCCTCGGCCACCCTGCGCCTCGGCTGGCGACGTTGGGAGCTGGGCTACAAGTGGTGCGCCTACAGCGAACGCTACACCCTCTCGAGCAATGGCTCGACCATCACCGGCACGCTCGAAGGCTACGCCCTGAGCAACCTCACGCTCGGCCACACGCTTTCACTCCGTTGGTGCGACCTCTCGCTGCGCGGGGCTGTGAACAACCTCCTCGACAAGGAGTATGTCACGGTGCTCTCGCGTCCGATGCCGGGCATTAACTACGAACTCTTCATCGGTATCACCCCAAAGTGGGGTCACCGAAAACGCTAAACCGATACGGGCAGGAGGTGCAACTATTTTGAAAAACCGCGTTATTTGCCATAACTACGCTACAATACCTCCTGCCCACTTTTTTGCTTGCATGAAACGACTGATCCTGCTCCTTTGGTGCCTCATGAGCATCGCCTGCGCCACGGAAGGCCCCTCACTCGAGGCCTTCAGCGAGGAGATCTATACCCCTCGCTACGCCAAAGGATTTACGCTCTGCACCACTCAGGGTGGCAGCTCCACGCTCCTCTCGACCGCCAGCCCCTGGCAGGGAGCCGAAGCCCCCTCGCGCCTCCTGATTCGCCGCAACCGTGAACCCCTTCCGCAGGGCTTCACAGGGCAGGTAATCGAGGGCGAGGCGAAGCGTGTCGTCTGCATGTCCTCCTCCTATATCGCCATGCTCGACAAGGTGGGGGCGGTGGATGCCGTGGTGGGCGTGTCGGGCATCGACTTTATCTCCAACCCCACGATCAACGCCCGCCGTGCGGAGCTGGGCGATGTGGGCTATGACGGCAACCTGAACTACGAATTGGTCGTGGCGCTCGATCCCGACCTGGTGTTGCTCTATGGCGTGAGCAGCGCCTCGGAGATGGTGCCCCGCCTCGAGGAGCTGGGAATCCCCTATGTCTATGTGGGCGAGTACCTGGAGGAGCACCCGTTAGGCAAGGCCGAGTGGATGATCTTCGTGGCCGAGCTTGTGGGCAAACGCGCAACGGCCGAAGAGCGCTTTGCCCCGATTGCGGAGCGCTACACCGCGTTAGCTGCGGAGGCGCAACAAGACGAAAAACGCCCGACGGTGATGTTCAACTCCCCCTACCGCGATAATTGGTTCATGCCCCCTGCGACGAGCTACCTCGTGCAACTCGTCACGGATGCAGGTGGCGAGTACATCTACCGGGCGGACGACGGGGATAACCGCAGCGACGTGATCGACCTGGAGGAGGCCTATCTGCTCGCCTCGGAGGCTGATGTGTGGCTCAATCCGGGGGTGTTCTTCTCGCTCGATGAGCTTTGTCACCGCTTCCCGCGCTTTGCCGATGTGAAGGCCGTGCGCGAGCGGGAGGTGTGGAACAACAACGCCCGCCTAAGCCCCGCCGGCGGAAACGACTTCTGGGAGACGGGCGTGGTTGAACCGGATGTGATCTTGGAGGATCTCCGACACCTGCTCCACCCCACAGCCGACTCCGACTACCGATTTATCTACCATCACCGCCTTCAATAGCCAAATTTTGCCTATCTTTACCCCATGAAGCTCACACACCCCATCCGTTTCACGGCACTCGCGCTGCTGATCGTTGTGCTCTTTGCACTCGACCTGGCGGTGGGATCGGTCTCGATTCCGCTCCGCGAGGTGTGGGCCTCGCTCACGGGTGGTGAGGTAGCCGCCTCGACCGCCAAGATCGTGCGCTCGATTCGCCTCGTCAAGGCGGTTGTGGCACTGCTGGCCGGTGCGGCACTCGCGGTCAGCGGTCTTCAGATGCAGACCCTCTTCCGCAACCCCCTGGCCGGCCCCTATGTGCTCGGCATCAGCTCCGGAGCGAGCTTCGGCGTAGCGCTCCTGCTGCTCGGTGCACCACTGTTGGGGCTTGGCGGATCATCCCTCATCGCCTCCTTCGGCATGGCGGGAGCGGCCTGGGTAGGTGCGGCCGTCATTCTGACGATGGTAGCCATCCTGAGCCGCCGCATCAAGGATATCATGGTGATCCTGATCCTCGGCATGATGTGCTCATCGGGCATCGATGCCGTGGTGCAGATTCTGCAATACCTCTCGAGCGAGGGGGCGCTCAAATCCTTCGTCATCTGGACGATGGGGTCGCTGGGCGATGTCACCACGCCCCAACTTGCGCTGTTGGCCGTGGCCGTTGTGATCGGTCTGGTGCTGGCAGTGGCGGTGATCAAACCCCTCAACCTCCTGCTCCTGGGCGAACAGTATGCCCGCACGATGGGGCTCAACATCCGCCGCACGCGCCGCATGGTCTTCCTATCGACCACCCTCCTGGCAGGTACGGTGACCGCCTTTTGTGGACCTGTGGGCTTTATCGGCCTGGCTGTACCGCACCTGGCGCGCATGCTCTTCCGCGAGGCTGACCACCGCATCCTGATCCCCGCCTCGGCACTCACGGGTAGCGCCGTGCTGCTCGTGTGCGACCTGATTTCGAAACTCTTCACCCTGCCGATCAACACCGTCACGGCCCTGATGGGTATTCCGATTGTGGTGTGGGTTGTGTGGCGGCATAAAACGATTGCATAGAGGATGATACGGCTCGAAAACTTAACCCTCGGCTATGCCGACCGAACGCTGCTGAAGCAGGTATCGACCTCGTTCGAGGTGGGTCGTCTGACGGCACTTATCGGGCGCAACGGATCGGGTAAATCGACCCTGCTGCGCGCGCTGGCAGGCTTAAATACGGAGTATAAGGGGCAGATCATGCTCGGCGAAGAGGAGATCCGACAACTCGATGCACACACCCTCTCGACCCGCTTGGCGCTCGTGACGACCGAGCGCGTCCGCATTGCCAACCTCCGTTGCCGCGATGTGGTCGCCCTGGGACGTGCCCCCTACACGAATTGGATCGGGCGCATGCAGGAGGAGGATCGACAACTTGTCGAACATGCCCTCGAGGTGGTGGGGATGAGCGCCTTTTCGGATCGGACGATGGACCGCATGTCGGACGGCGAGTGCCAGCGCGTGATGATTGCCCGCGCCCTGGCGCAGCAGACCCCGATTATCCTGCTCGATGAGCCGACCTCGTTCCTCGACCTGCCCAACCGTTACGAGCTGTGCCGTCTTTTGAGTCAGCTGGCACACGAGGAGCAGAAGTGCATCCTCTTCTCGACCCACGAACTCGACATCGCCCGCACGATGTGCGACTCGATCGCCCTCGTGGACAATCCGCATCTACACCACCTCCCCACCGAGGAGATGGTGCAAAGCGGCCTGATCGAACGAACCTTCGGGCTGAAATAACAACAAAAAAGGTGCTTCGATGAAGCACCTTTTTTTACGATTATAAGCGTATTTCGCTAAAAGAAGATGAGCTGCATCAGCACATACACCGGCAGCAACACCACTAGCGAGAACTTCACCATGTAGCCGAAGAACGACGGCATCTCGACACCCTCCTGCTCGGCAATCGCCTTGACCATGAAGTTGGGGCCGTTGCCGATATAGGTCATCGCACCGAAGAAGACGGCACCAAGCGAAATCACCTTCAGCAGCACCTCGGGGATGCCTGCCACGCAAGCGACACCCTCGCCGATCGGGAGACCCGAAGCCACGGTGTGGAAGGCCACGGCCGTCGGAGCATTATCCAGGAACGAGGACAAGATACCCGTCGAGTAGTAGAACTGCCACGGCTCGCTAAGGCCCAGCGAGGGGGCGTGAGCATTGAGGTAGAGCAGCGCGGGGGTCATCGTCGTAAAGATACCCACGAAGAGGATCGCCACCTCGGCAATCGGCTCCCACGAGAAGTGGTTGGCCTCACGCACCTCGCGGCTCGTCGTCTTGAGCGAGAGGGCGATGATCACGAGCAGCACGATCTCGCGCAGGAACTTCACATAGAGCGGAGCATGGTGGTCGGCCATCGAGGGGATGTACGAAGCATTGAGGAAGACCACGGCTGCAATCACGCAGGCGAGCCAAATGAAGTTGATCGAACCGGTCACATGGATCGGCTCCTGCTCCTTCTCATCGCGCATACGCATGTCGTGCGGCTCCTTGGCATAGAGATACTTATCAACTACGGCATAGATTGCCAACAAGATAAAGCCAACGAACATCCACTGCGGCAGGAGCTGCAAGAACCACTCGAACGAAGCACCACGCAGGTAGAGGAGGAACAACGGGGGATCACCCAGCGGGGTCAGCAGACCACCGCAGTTGGCCACCAGGGCGATGAAGAAGAGCACCGTGTGGACACGGTATTTGCGCTGCTGGTTGATCTGCAACATCGGGCGAATCATCAGCATCGCCGCACCCGTCGTACCCATGAACGAAGCCAAGACCCAACCACCAAACAAGAGGAGGGTATTGACCGTCGGCGTAGCGGCAATGTCGCCACGGATGTTAATACCGCCCGTCACCACAAAGAGGGCTAAAAGCAAGATAATGAAGGGGATGTAGTCGAACAGCAGCTGGTGCTGCACATTCTCGCCAAGCCCTGCACAAATGAGGATGATTGCCGTGGGGATCGAGACGAGCAGCGTGAAGATGAGCTTGTTGCGATTCTTCTCCCACCAATGTTCCGCCACGAGCGGAGCGACAGCAATCGTCAGAAGCATCACCACAAAGGGGATCAGCATCCAAAGTTGAACTTGTTGCATGTTAGAAGACTAAATTTCGTTGATGTTGGGTTTTCAATTAAACAAAGATAACAAAAATTTGGCAAGGGTGTGCAAAAAAAGTGAGGAATCCTTTTCGGACTCCTCACTTAAACGGAATGTTAGGGTCAATTACTCGCCCTTAACAGCCTTGGCAACCTCCTCGGCAGCCTTGTTGACAGCGTCAACGGCAGCCTCCTTAGCGGCAGCCTCCACCTTGTCAACAGCCTCCGAAGCGGCCTCCTTTACAGCACCCTCGACGGTCTGCTCGGCAGCAGCGGCCTTGCAAGCCTCGCACTGCTCCTCAGCGGGCTTCGTGCAAGCCTCACCCTCAGCGCAGCACTCCGTACCCGTGCACTCGGTGCACTCCTCAGCCGTCTTATTTGCGTTACCTGCGCAGCTAACCATAGCAGCAGCAGCCAATACGATTGCGAACATGTAAATCTTCTTCATACCTTTAATGCTTTTAAAAGTGAAACATAATGTAGTCGCAAATATAGTGTATCGACCTTTAACAACCAAGAAAAAAGTAAAAAAAATGGCAAAAAGTTACATTTTATTACTCCAAAAGGTCGCTCAACGCCAGCTCCTCGCTCTTGGGGAAGGCTTTCGGGAAGAGCGATGCGAGCTTTCCCTTCAGGATCACAGCCTCCTCGATCGTGAGGCAATTGCCCACAGTCACACGGAAATAGGGGTTCTCATAGACCATGTAGAGCTTGATGTTCGGAAAGTTCTCCTGGAAGAGCTGCTTGGCCTCCATCGCTCCGGCACGCGCATCCTGCCCGTTGTCGAAGAAGATGCAGACACGATAGCCACGCACACGCGCGTTCGCGTTATTACGATTCGAAAGTTCGCGCACGGCATCGGCCGCCGAGCCGATCTCGGTCACCTCGACACGCGCAGGGGCTGAAGTCGCCTCCGAAATGGTTTCCGTGGCCAATTTGCCCTTAAAGGCGGCCAGCGATTGAGCTTCGGCAACCCCCAAAAAGATAAACAATGCGGCAACCGACAGTGCTATTTTCTTACAGATTGTCATAATTCAGCGCTTATTTCAAAAAGTTCATCATATTGTCCGTATCTACGCC
Source organism: Alistipes sp. (assembly GCA_017624955.1). GTDB lineage: Bacteria > Bacteroidota > Bacteroidia > Bacteroidales > Rikenellaceae > Alistipes. Next base: position 26,364 of record JAGAMA010000025.1, on the reverse strand, counting down.
AAAGGTACGCAAAAAATCCGACAACGGCATCTTTTCGCGCGAAAGATTCACCGGCACCGGGCCGCCACGTCCCTCCAACTCCAGATCGACCCACAGCTCCGAGAGGTCGCCACTGCGCACCTTGCCCAGGATCGGGATGAGCGAGAGCGGATTGCCGATCTCGACCGCCCAATCGGTCGTAAAGAGCTCGCTGGCAGTGCGCTTCGGTACCTCGACACGCTCCTTGAGGCGCATCGTACCGATGCAGTTATCGCGGTAGTAGAGGTGAGCCACGGCATCCTTCAGGTGGAGGTTATAGGCCGTTTGATTCATGATGCGGAAGTCGATGCGCACGGACGAAAGGCTCGTCGGGCGCACATCTTCGATACCCTCCAATTTCACTTTGCGGCGCATCTTCTGCACCGTACCCGAGCACGAGCTGAACAGCAGGGAGAGCCCCACCAGCAGCCATAAAAGCGATCTTTGTTTCATATCTCTAACCATGTTTTGCATAATAAATATGGGCTACGCCCAGGCATTTCCGCTCGCTCACGATCTCCTGAAAACCGGCCTCGCGCATCATCTGCACCACCGCCTCGGGGCGATGAAAGGCCCGAATCGATGCAGGGAGGTAGCGGTAAGCCGCCTTATCCGACGAGATCAACCCGCCAACCCAGGGCAGGAAGTGAAACGCATAGCACTCGTAACACCACCGCACCAGGGGATTTGCGGGCGTGGAGAGTTCCAGGATCATCACCCGACCCTCGGGGCGCAACACGCGGTGCATCTCCCGCAAACATAACGGCAGATCGGCGAAGTTTCGTACTCCGAAGGCGACCGTCACGGCATCAAAGGTCGCCTGCTCGAAGGGGAGCGCCTCGGCATCGCCCTCGCAAAGAGTAACGCGCGCGGCCAAGCCCGCCTTCCGGACCTTCTCCTGCCCCACGGCCAGCATTTCGGTCGAGAGATCCACCCCCACAACCGCCGCCTCCGGTATCCGCTCGGCCATCTCGATAGCCAGGTCGGCCGTACCGGAGGCCAGGTCGAGGATGCGCTGCGGCCGACCCTGGGCCACCAACGCCACGCCCCGCTTACGCCAACTGCGGTCGATGTTCAGCGACATGATGTGGTTCAGGCTGTCGTAATGCGTAGCGATGCGGTTGAACATCTGCCGCATCTGCTCCTTCTTTCCCTTCGGGGTTGCCTTATCACTACTCATAACGCATCGTCTCATCCGGTTTGACGGTTGCCACCACCGAGGCCGGCAGCAGCATCAGCAGCACAATGGCCACCACAAAGCCCACATTGAGCAGCGCCCACCAGCCCCACTCCAGGGCAATCGGCACCGAGGAGAGGATATACCCCTCGGCATCAAGCCCGATGAGCTTAAAATGGTGCTGCACGAGGCAAATCGCAACTCCCACAGCATTGCCCCACAACACGCCGCGAAGGGCGATCATCGAAGCGCGGTAGAGGAACACACGGCGGAGCGAACGGTTCTGCATGCCGAGCGCCTTCAGTACGCCGATCATGCGGATACGCTCCAAGACCAGAATCAGCAACGCCGCCGACATATTGAAGAAGGCCACCACCAACATAATCACCAAGATCACCAGCGCATTGACATCGTGCGCCTTCAACCAATCGAAGATCTGTGGGTAGAGCTCCTCGGTCCAGATGGCCGTGGCGTTTTCGCTATCCACCTGCTCGTTATAGAGCAGTTCATGGTCCAACCGTGCGGCCAGAGCCTGCCCCTCGGCATGCGAGGGAGCATAAATTTCGTAACCCGAAATCTGCTCCTCGTCCCACTGTGCCAGGCGTTGCACATTGCGGATATCGGTCACAAGGGTCGTGCGATCCAGCTCCTCAAGGCCCGAGGCGTAGAGCCCCACCACCTTAAAGCGGTCGCGGTAGGGCAGTTCGTCGGCATCGACAAAGAGCAACTCCAGGCGATCCTCCAACCCCACATGGAGTCGTGCGGCAAGGCTCTCGGAGAGGAGCAGATCCTTCGTACGGATCGAATCCCCGACACGGGGCAGCGCGCCCTCCGTGAGCCAACGCTCGAAGTGCGACCAGTCGAACTCCGTGCCGACACCCTTCAGCAACACGCCCTCCACGGCATCTGCGGTACGCACCACCGCACCGCGACGGGCAAAGCGCTGATAATGGAGCACATCCGGTTCGGAGGACAGCAACGAATCAAGCGATCGTGTAGCCCGAATCGGGGCGGCATCCGAGCGGTGCATACCCCGCACATCCATCACCACGACATGGGCCGCGAAGCCCGACATATTCTCCCGAATCGCCTGCTTAAAGCCATAGACCACGGCCAGCGAAAGGATCATCACCGCCACACTCACCGCCACCGAAAGGACGGCAATACGCTCCATCACCGAACGGCTTTTGCCGTCCGTCGAGCGGGCCATGCGACGGGCAATATGGAGTTCAAGTTGTGCCAAAAGTGGTTTTTCGATCAAATTATGATGCAAAGTAACACATAATTTCGTATTTTTGCCCCATATTGATGCGCCTTTTTCTAAGAAAAAGGCCGAAACAACCTTAAAAAGCAGAAAATCATGATGGCAACTACGTTGATGGTAAACCTGTTACAGACGGGTTACGAGTATGGTTATAATACGGGAATCGCTACGCAGAACCTCTCATCGGGCGGCATGTATCTTTTGATGATCCTGATCGGTGTGGTGGGCTATGTCGTACAGGCCCGCCTGCAGTCGGTCTTCAAGAAGTATTCGCAGGTGATGTTCCCGGGCGGTCTGACAGGTGCCGAGGTGGCCGAGAAGATGCTGCGCGACCACAACATCCACAACGTAAAGGTAACCCACGTCAAGGGCCACCTGACCGACCACTTCAACCCGAAGACCATGACGGTCAATCTGAGCGATTCGGTCTACTCGTCGCGCTCGGTGGCTGCGGCTGCCGTGGCGGCTCATGAGTGCGGACACGCCGTGCAGCACGCCCGGGCCTATGCCCCGCTGGTGTTGCGTTCGCAGCTCGTACCGCTCGTGAATTTCGCCTCCTCGATGGCCACCTGGGTCATCATCGCCGGATTGGCCATCCTGGCCTCGACCCAAAACGAGACGGTCTGCTGGATCGGCATCGGCCTGATTGCCATGTCGGCCCTCTTTGCCCTGGTAACCCTCCCCGTGGAGTACAACGCCTCGGCCCGCGCCCTGGAGTGGTTGCGCGCCAGCCGCGTGATGGCCGAACCGGAGCTCAAGCAGGCCTCCATTTCGCTCAAGTGGGCAGCCCGCACCTACCTCGTGGCGGCACTCAGCGCCATCGCCTCGGTGCTCTACTATGTGATGCTCGTTGTCGGACGACGCGACTAATCGAAACCCTACGATGAAGAGACAACAGGAAGATTATATACTGCGGGGCTGGAAGATTGCCCTGTGGGTATTGCTGGTGATGGTCGGCGTGAGCCTTGTGCCCCCCGTTACGCTGGGAGGGGTGGAGCTGCGCCGCGCCAATATCTTTGCCGACCTCTACCGCTTCGAGGAGCGCACCACCCCGCAAGAGGAGGCTACGCCCCTCTTTGACGAGGCGGAGTTCGAGGTCGATCTGGAGGCTGTGAGCCAACAGGTAGAGGCCGTACAGCAGCAGCTGGCCCAGGCCGACACGCTGCCCCATGAAGCACCTACGGAGTATCGCTGGGCGCTCAACGAGCAGCAGCCGACCCGCACGGAGCCGACCATCAACCCCGCCCGATACAGTTCGCGCCTCACCCCGATCGAGGATTTCAGCCAGGAGGGGCTGATCGCCGCCTTCTGCGACACGCTCATCGAGGCTTCGCGCCCGATTCGCATCGCCGTCTTGGGCGACTCGTTTATCGAGGGCGACATCCTCACGGCCGACCTGCGCGAACGCCTCCAGACGGCCTTCGGAGGTCGCGGCACGGGCTTTACCCCGATGGCTTCACCCCTGACGGGTTTCCGCCGCTCGATCAAGACCCAATCGAAGGGGTGGACCTCGTACAACATCATGCAACACAAGAGTGTCCCCGCCCCCTACAACGAGCAGTTCTTCGTCTCGGGCTGGGTATGCCGTCCGACCGATGGCGCTTCGACCCGTTGGGAGGAGACCACCTTCCGCAAGCAGCTCGACTCCTGCTCGGTGGCGCGTGTCCTGTTCCGTTCACCCGCATCGAGCCGCATCCAGCTGATCGTGAACGACTCGCTGAACCACGAATTCCGCATCGAGGGGGCCGATAAGGTTCGCCAAGCCGTGGTCGAGGCCGACCATATCCGCTCGTTGGAGTTCAAGGTATTAGAGGGGGCCTCTTCGATGGTCGGCTATGGCGCTATCTTCGAGGATGGAGGCGTTGTCGTGGACAACTACTCGGTGCGCAGCAACAACGGCCAGGCCATCTTCCGCACCAACCCCACGATCAATGCCGAGATCAACGCCATGCTGGGCTACGACCTGGTGATTCTGCAGTACGGTCTGAACATCATGCAGGCCGGCGTACATAAGTACACCTCCTACGGCCAGCAGATCGAGAAGGTCATCACCTACTGTCGCCAATGCTTCCCTTCGGCGGCAATCCTTGTGATGGGCGTAAGCGACCGCGCCATCAAGAACGAGAACGGCGTGGAGACGATGGATGCCATCCCCTACATGATCGACTGCCAGCGCACGGCCGCCCGCAACCAGGGAGCTGCCTTCTGGTCCACGTTCGATGCCATGCAGGCCGAGGGCGGCATCCGCGAATTTGTCACCAAGGGGTGGGCCGGCAAGGACTTCACGCACATCAACTACGGCGGTGGTCGTCGCGTAGCCTGGGCGCTGTTCGATGCCATCAACGACGAGGCGGCCAAGGCTGCCGAACGTCGCAAACGTCGTCTGGAGGCGGCCAAGCCCGTCATCGACTCGATGGAGCAGTTGGAGCAGCTGCTCAAGCCGTTGGAGAGTGGCGCGCCGACCTTCGAGGAGGCCGCACCCACTGTTATTGAACGATAAAGGGATTCATGGAGGAGCTGCTGACAAACATTGAGGCCTTGCTGCAATACAACCCGCTTTCGCCGCTGATCTTCAGCAGCGGGCTCTTCCTATACCTCTTTGTCGGCTTCCTGGGGCTCTATTGGGTGTTGCGCAATACGACCCACGCCCGCATCCTCTATGTCGTTGCCTTCTCGCTCTACTTCTACTTTAAGTCGAGCGGATGGTACTTCGTGCTGCTGATTCTGGTGGCCACCTACGACTACCTGATCGGCTACTCGCTCTACTTTACCCGAAGTCCGCGCGGACGGAAATGGCTGGTCGGGGCGAGTGTCGTGATCAACCTCGCCCTGCTGGGCTACTTCAAGTACACGAACTTCTTAGGCGATCTGGCCAACCAACTCTTCGGGGCCGGATTCCTCGAATTTCAGAACATCTTCCTGCCGGTCGGTATCTCATTCTTCATCTTCCAGTCGATGAGCTACACGATCGACATCTACCGTGGTCAGTTGCACCCGCTCGATAGTTGGCTCGACTACCTCTTCTACCTCTCGTTCTTTCCGCAGCTTGTCGCCGGCCCGATTGTGCGCGCCAGCCACTTCATCCCGCAAATTCGTCGCCGACCGCTCGTCACGCGCGAGATGTTGGGCTCAGCCCTCTTTCTGATCCTGACGGGTCTCTTCAAGAAGGCCGTGATCTCGGACTACATCGCCCTGAACTTCGTGGATCGCATCTTCGACGAGCCGCTGCTCTACTCGGGCTTCGAGTGTCTGATGGGCATCTACGGCTATGCGCTGCAGATCTACTGCGACTTCTCGGGCTACTCGGATATGGCGATCGGTTTGGCCCTTCTGATGGGTTTCCACTTCCCCAAGAACTTCGATGCCCCCTACCGCTCGGCCACGATTACTGAGTTCTGGCGACGTTGGCATATCTCGCTCTCGTCGTGGCTCCGCGACTACCTCTACATCTCGCTCGGCGGTAACCGCAAGGGGAAGGGGCGCACCTACCTCAACCTGCTCCTGACGATGCTCCTGGGCGGTTTATGGCACGGAGCGGCCGTGCGCTTTATCCTGTGGGGCGCTCTGCACGGTGTAGCCCTGGCCCTGCATAAGATGTGGTTGGCCGTAGTGCCCGGTGCCAAGGTCTTGGGCAAGGATATGAACCCCGTGATGCGCCTCATGGGCATTTTGTTTACCTTCCACCTCGTCTGCCTCGGCTGGCTCGTCTTCCGCGCCGACTCGATGCAGAGTGCCGGCCTCATGCTGCACCAAATCTTTGCCGCCTTCGATACGAAGCTCATTCCGCAGATTCTGAGCGGTTACAGCGGAGCCTTCCTGCTGATAGCGATCGGCTACCTGCTGCATGCTGTTCCCGACCGAGGCGATAGGTGGCTGCGCGGCGTGATTACCCGTGCCCCGATGGGGTGGCAGGTGGCGATGGCCGTGGCGATGATTTGGCTCGTCATGCAGGTGAAATCATCGGATATTCAGCCATTTATCTACTTCCAATTCTAAATTTTGCATTCTACATTTTGAATTTCCATGTACACCTTTGACCACGACATCTTTTTGACCCTCAATTTCGACGGGGGCGACCTCATGGACGAAGCGATGCTCGCCATATCGGGTACAGCGATGTGGATTCCGCTCTACCTGCTGATCTTCTGGCTCGTAGGGCGCAACTACGGTTGGAAGGCGTTGGGTGGTTTCATTCTCCTTTTGGCCGTAGCGATGGGGCTTGCGGATATGGTGGCAGGCATCTTCAAGCATAGCGGCCTGCTGGAGGGCCTGCTCCCGAACTTTGAGCCGCGCTGGCGACCGATGTTCGAGCCCGCGTTGGAGGGGCTGGCCATTACGCCCGACTCGCTCCGCACACTGCGTGACGGGGCACTCTTGGCCGAGCCTGCGGTGCATGTACCGATCGAGGCACTCGGTGGGCGCTTCGGCACGGTCTCGGCACACGCCTCGACCGTCTGGGCGCTGTGCATCCTCTCCGCCTCGGTCATTCGTCGTCGCTGGTTCACGATTTTGATGCTCCTCTGCACCCTTTTGATCTGCTACTCGCGTATCTATTTGGCGAAACACTACCCGATGGATATTTTTTGGGGGTCGCTGCTCGGCATCCTTTTAGGATGGATTGGAAATCTGCTATTTTTTCGCTACTTTTGCCGCACGAAATAAGACAACAATAAATACGCAATAAAATTATGGCTTTCGAACAATTAAGCGAACAAGAAGTTTTGCGTCGCAACTCGCTCAAGGCGTTGCGTGATATGGGCATCGAGCCCTACCCCGCCGAGCGTTTCGACGTGACGGCCACGGCCGCCGAGATTGCCGAAAATTTTGACCAGGAGCCTGCCCGCTTCGAGAAGGTGCAGATTGCCGGCCGCATGCTCTCGCGCCGCATCATGGGTAGCGCCTCGTTCTTCGAGCTGCAGGACCACACGGGCCGTATCCAGGTCTACATCCGTCGTGACGACATCTGCCCCGAGGGCGATCCGACGCTCTACAATACGGTATTCAAGAAGCTCCTGGACATCGGTGACTTCATCGGCATAGAGGGCTTTGCCTTCCGTACCAACTCGGGCGAGTTGTCGGTACACTGCCAGAAGTTCACCGTCCTCTCGAAGTCGATCCGCCCGTTGCCGATCGTCAAGGAGAAGGATGGCCAGCAGTTCGATGCCCTGACCGACCCCGAGGTACGCTACCGTCAGCGCTATGTCGATCTGGTGGTGAATCCCAAGGTGCGCGAGGTATTCGTAAAGCGTGCCAAGATCATCTCGACGATGCGCGACTACTTCAACGAGCAGGGTTGCTTAGAGGTCGAGACCCCCATTCTGCAGCCCATTCCGGGTGGTGCTTCGGCTCGCCCCTTCATCACGCACCACAACGCGCTCGATATCGACTTCTACATGCGAATCGCCACGGAGTTGTACCTCAAGCGCCTCATCGTGGGTGGTTTCAATGGCGTGTACGAGTTCGGCAAGAACTTCCGTAACGAGGGTATGGACCGCACGCACAACCCCGAGTTTACCTGCATGGAGATCTACATCGCCTACAAGGATTACAAGTGGATGATGGAGTTCACGGAGCAGATGCTGGAGCGTGTATGCCGTGCCGTGAATAACGACCAGACGGAGGTCGAGATCGACGGCAAGAAGATCTCGTTCAAGGCCCCCTTCCGCCGCCTGACGATGACCGATGCCATCCGCGAGAAGACGGGTTACGATATCACGGGCCAGACGGAGGAGCAGCTGCGCGAGGCTTGCGCCCGCCTCAATGTCGAGGTGGACGACACGATGGGTAAGGGTAAGCTCATCGATGCCATCTTCGGTCAGTACTGCGAGGGCGATCTCGTTCAGCCCACCTTCATCTGCGACTACCCGATCGAGATGTCGCCCCTCTGCAAGCGCCACCGCGAGAACAAGGACCTCACGGAGCGTTTCGAGTTGTTCGTAGCCGGCAAGGAGCTGTGCAACGCCTACTCGGAGCTCAACGACCCGATCGACCAGCTGGAGCGCTTCCAGGAGCAGATGCGCCTCTCGGAGCGTGGCGATGACGAGGCGATGTTTATCGACATGGACTTCGTGCGTGCCCTGGAGTATGGCATGCCCAACTGCTCGGGTATGGGTATGGGTATCGACCGTCTGACGATGTTCATGACGGGCCAGAGCGCCATCCAGGATGTCTTGTTCTTCCCCACGATGCGCCCCGAGAAGAAGCCGACGATCGATGACAAGGAGAAGTACATGGCCATCGGCGTTCCCGAGGAGTGGGTCGAGGTGATCCAGAAGATGGGTTATGTCACCGTCGAGTCGCTCAAGAAGCTCGCCCCGGGCAAGTTCTACAACGACCTCTGCGGCTTCAACAAGAAGAACAAGCTGGGCCTGAAGGCTCCCTCGATGGAGGAGGTCAAGGCTTGGTGCGCCACCGAGGAGTAGGATTCGGGGAATTCAAAATTTAGAATTGAATCAACGGCCGTAAAAATGCAGTGAGCCATAGCGACCAAGCCCCTGCCTAAGGCGGGGCGGTTTAGAAACCGCTTTTATATTGAGTTTGCAATCAATAAAAAGAGGTGGGTAAAATCTGCAAGATGCCGCCAAAGGCGGCAGAAACAAGACACGATAAAGAGAACTGAGTATTTAACACATAAACATTAGTTAGCAAAATGAGAAAGAAGATTGTAGCAGGTAACTGGAAGATGAATACCCTCCCCGCAGAGGGCGTTGAGTTGGCTCAGGGCGTAGTAGCCAAGAGCTCGGAGGTTTGCGATTGCGTAAACTTCATCGTATGCCCCCCGTTCACGCACCTCGCACAGGTAGCCGAGGCGCTGAAGGGTTCGAAGGTTGAGCTGGGTGCGCAGAACTGCGCTGCCGAGGCCAAGGGTGCCTACACGGGTGAGGTAGCCGCTTCGATGATCGCTGCCCTGGGTTGCAAGTATGTGATCCTCGGCCACTCGGAGCGCCGTCAGTACTACGGCGAGACGTCGGAGACGCTGAACAAGAAGATGGAGCAGGCTTACGCCAACGGTCTGACGCCGATCTACTGCGTAGGTGAGAACCTCGACGAGCGCGAGGCCGGCAACCACTTCGCTGTTTGCAAGGCTCAGATCGAGGAGGTTGTTTTCAACCTGACGGAGGAGCAGTTCAAGAACCTCGTAATCGCCTACGAGCCGGTTTGGGCTATTGGTACGGGTAAGACCGCTACGGCCGAGCAGGCACAGGAGATTCACGCCTACATCCGCGAGGTGCTGGCTTCGAAGTTCGGCGCAGCTGCTGCCGAGTGCCCGATCCTCTACGGTGGTTCGTGCAAGCCGTCGAACGCCGCCGAGATCTTCGCCAAGGAGGATGTAGACGGTGGTCTGATCGGTGGTGCAGCCCTCAAGGCTGAGGACTTCATCGCTATCGGCAAGGGCTTCATGGCCTAATCCGCTCTCAAGCGACAAAAAAACGGCTGACCCGAAAGGATCAGCCGTTTTTGGTTTACCGAAGTAGTGCCTGCAACCGCTCGGGGTAATCCGTCGTAATATAATCCACGCCCCAGGCGATACATTGGCGCATATCCTCCTCCCGATTCACGGTCCAAACATTGACCTCCAGCCCTAGCTGATGCGCCTCGGCAATCCACTCGGGGTGTTGGCGCAGGGTGGCCATCGAGTAGTCGATGCCCGTGAGGAGCAGGTTCTTCACCGCCTTGGGTGCGATATCGCCCGTGAGGTAGTAGATGCGCGCCTCGGGGAGGGCCTTGCGGAAGGCGAGGCAGGCGTTGAGCGAGAAGGAGATAAAGTCGGTACGCTCCAAGAGCCCCAGGCGGCGCAGACGGCGCACAATCTTCTTCACGGCCACATCCTCACGCACAAACGGGTGGGTCTTCAGCTCCAGGATCAGGCGCGTGGCAGGGGTCGATTGGGCTAAACGGAGGTAGGCATCGAGGGTCGGGATCGGTTCGCCATTGGGGAGGATGATTTTGCGAATCTCGCGCGCCGTGGCGGTGGTCATGTCGATATCCGTCCCCTTCTGCACGCGGTCGTGATTCACAACCAGCCGATTATCGCCCGTGATCCATACATCAAACTCCGAGCCGTGGCACCCCACCCGATCGGCCTCCGACCAGGAGGTGAGCGAATTTTGCGCCGACCCCTCGGCCGTCCAATAGCCACGGTGGGCAATCACCTTGGGCTGTGCCCATGCCCCCGCAGTCACGAACAACGCCAGGGCCAAAAACCAATTTTTCATCTGCTCCTTTATTGCTTATCGAGCCACTCGATGAGGGCGGTCATCACCTCCTCGGCGAGGGTCGTTTCGATTTGTCCATACTCGGTCGTGAGCCCCGTTGTGCAGGGCTGGAGGAGGTGGTTCATCCCCTCGAAGCGGCGCGTGGTGATGTGGGGGCTGTGCAGTGCCTCCAGTCGTCCGAGGTTCTGCTCGGCATCGACCTGCAAATCCCGTGTGCCATTGGCGGCCCAAATCGGGCGATCTGCCACCCGCTCCACCTGGGCCAAGGGGTCGAGCCGCACGAAGCGGTAGAGCCAGGGGGTTTGCGCCCCTGCGGCCACCACCTTCAGGTTTTCGATGAGCGGTGCAGGGAGCTGCTCCCCACTTACGCACTCCGCCACCAGGCGATCGACCTCCGCGGTCAGCTCCTCGGGCGATAGCTCCTGCCACTTTACATAGAGGCGTTTCAACGCACGCGCATATCCGGCAGCCATCGGCTCGGGCAGCCCTTGCGCCTGCATCAGTTGGTAGTTTTGCGTGGCAAGGAGCTCGGCTCCCGTTGTCATCATACCGGCCAGCGAGACGACAAAGGCCACGCGCGGCTCCTCGGCTACGGCCATCACGGCAATCGTGCCACCCTCACTATGACCTCCGATGCCGACCTTCGAAGGGTCGATCGCCGCATGTTGCAAGAGAAAATCGAACGCCCCCAGGGCATCTAACATCAGGTGGTCGGTCGTGGAGTATTGCAGGCGTTGCTGCTCCTCCACGGATGCACCAAAGCCTCGGTCGTCGTAGCGCAGAACGGCATATCCTGCCCGCGTCAGGCGGTCGGCCAGGACGAGGAAGGGCTTATGATCCATCAGCTCCTCATCGCGGTTCTGCGTACCGCTACCCGTCACCAGCACAATCGCGGGATAGCGACCCTCGCCCTGCGGCAGCGTGAGCGTACCGTGCAGTTCCAGCCCGTTGTCGCGGCTCACAAACGACACCTCCTCCGCGCGGTAGGGATAGGGCTTTTGCGGCTCTTGCGGGCGCTTGGGGCGCTCCGGTTCGCCGCGCGTAAGCATCAGCGAGAAGCTATGTCCCTGCTGCGTAAAGGTGCCGATCAGGTTGTCCTTGCCCATAAATCCGCCCGCATAGGTTGCCCGAAGCGCCTCAATCGAGAGCGTAAGCCCTAACGGAGTGACCTCCACGGCATCGACGGGGATGCCCTTCGCACCCTGATCGGGGCTATCCATCGTGGCACGCCACCCCTCGCCCTGCTGCGTGAGGTGGAAAACCAGGCGGAGCTTCTGACCGCCTACATCGAGCCGTCCACTCCATGTTCCCTCCTGCGCCAGGAGCGAGAGCGGAAGAAGAAGGTAGCATAGAAAAAGTGCAAGGCGTTTCATACGAATCGTTTTCTCAAAGATACGAAAAATTTCCCAAGAAGCAAATAGAGTGGGGCGGCTGGGGCTACTGAGGCGGCTGAGGCGACTGGGCCTACTGGGGCTACTGGGGCTACTGGGCCTACTGAAGAAATGACACAAAAAAAACGGGACCCCGAAAGGTCCCGTTTTTATAGGAATTTCGTATGAGGTGGGGATTTCAAGGCTTGGGGTGCTAAGAGCACCCTTCTATGTCCCTTCGACAGAACAAAAAACGAGACCCGTTCGGATCTCGTTTTTATGAAATGCAATATAAGCGTTTGGATGGTTGAGCTATTTTTAGGCCCCCGAAGTGACAAAATGCGGAGCATACTGACGTATGTGAGCAATTTTGTCGCGAGGGAAACGCCAAAATAGCCAACCAGGCAAAGGCGAAAATTACATCTTCTTACCCACGTTGGTCTTCTTAGCCACCTTCGGAGCCGAAGCCTTAGCAGCCTTCGGGGCAGCCTTCGGAGCAGCCTTCTTCTCCACTACGGTAGCATCCTCAACGGCATCCGTCGTCTTCTTCGAGCGCGAACGACGCGTCTTGGGCTTAGCCTCGGCAGCAGCAGCGGCCGGCGTAACACCCAGCGTGTAGGCCTCGTTGAAATCAACGAACTCGATGATGCACATCTCGGCAGCGTCACCCAGACGGAAGCCCGTCTTCAGGATACGCGTGTAACCGCCGTTGCGCTCAGCAATCTTCGGGGCGATCGTGCGGAACAACTCCGTAACGGCCTCCTTCTGCTTCAGGTACGAGAATACAACACGACGCGAGTGGGTGGTATCCTCCTTCGACTTGGTTACCAGGGGCTCAACGAACTGACGCAGGGCCTTGGCCTTGGCAACCGTGGTCTCGATACGCTTGTGCAGGATCAGCGACGATGCCATGTTCGACATCAGCGCCTTGCGGTGACCTGCCTGGCGACCGAGGTGGTTAAAGTTTTTGTTATGTCTCATAGTGCTTTAATCTTTGTCAAGTTTGTAGATTGATACGTCCATTCCGAACTTCAAGTTCAGCGATGCCAGCAGCTCGTCAAGCTCCGTGAGCGACTTCTTACCGAAGTTGCGGAACTTCAGCAGGTCGTTGCGGTTGAGCTTTACCAAATCGCCAAGCGTATCCACGTCGGCGGCCTTCAGGCAGTTCAGTGCGCGAACGCTCAGATCCTGATCCGAAAGCTTGGTCTTCAGCAGCTGTCGCATGTGCAGAACATCCTCGTCGAACTCCTCGGCGCCGTTCTTATCCTCCATGTTCACCGTGATCTTCTCGTCCGAGAAGAGCATGAAGTGCTGGATCAGGATCTTGGCGGCCTCCTTCAGAGCATCCTTGGGGTGAATCGAACCGTCGGTAGTAATTTCCAAATTCAGTTTCTCGTAGTCCGTGCGCTGCTCTACGCGGTAATCCTCGATCGAGTACTTCACGTTCTTGATAGGCGTGAAGATCGAGTCAATCGCGAGCGTACCAAACTCGGCATCGGCGGGCTTGTTCTCCTCGGCGGGAACATAACCACGGCCCTTGCCGATCGTCAGCGTGATCTGCATCTTGGTTCCGGGAGCCAGGTGGCAGATAACCAGATCGGGGTTCAGTACTTTGAAGAACGACAGGTAATTCGAGATATATCCGGCAGTCAGCTCCGTCACACCCGCTACGTTGATCGACACCTTCTCGGTATCCTGGTTGTCCACCGTGCGGATAAATCGAATCTGCTTCAGGAAGAGGATGATGTGTAACATATCCTCCTTCACGCCGGGGATGGCGGCGAACTCGTGGTCGACACCGGCTACCTTAACGGTCGTAATCGCATAACCCTCGAGCGACGAGAGCAGGATACGGCGCAAGGCATTACCTACAGTACGACCGAATCCGGGCTCCAGCGGTCGGAACTCAAACTTTCCGAACGACGAAGTAGATTCGAGCATAATGACCTTTTCAGGCTTCTGGAATGCTAATATTGCCATAATCTTGAATTTGTTTATTTACTACTTCGAGTACAACTCGACGATGAGCTGCTCCTTGATGTTCTCGGGAATCTCCTCGCGCTCGGGCTTCTGCAGGAACTTACCACTCATCGTGGCACCGTCCCACTCGAGCCATGCATAGCGGCTCTTCGAGCCACCGGCCAGCGAATTGGTAATTACCTCCAGGCTCTTCGACTTCTCGCGTACCGATACTACATCACCGGCGCGCAGCGAGTACGAAGGAATGTTGACAACAGAGCCGTTTACGCAGATATGGCAGTGCGAAACAAGCTGACGGGCAGCAGCACGCGTCGGGGCAATACCCAGACGATATACTACGTTGTCCAGACGGCACTCGAGCAGCTTCAGCAGATTCTCACCCGTGATACCACCCATACGGGCAGCCTGCTCATAGGTGCGCGAGAACTGCTTCTCCAGCAGACCGTAGGTGTACTTTGCCTTCTGCTTCTCGCTCAGCTGCGTACCATACTCCGATACCTTCTTGCGCTTGCGTGCCAGACCGTGCTGTCCGGGAGGATAGTTGCGCTTCTCGAGTACCTTATCAGCACCATAGATAGCTTCGCCGAACTTACGGGCGATCTTCGATTTAGGTCCAATATACTTTCCCATTGTTTTCTACTTTTTTTTAGTTTGTTTTTACTCCTTAACTTCGCTTGTGTATAACACCAACATTATACCTTACGACGGTTAGGAGCACGGCAACCGTTGTGCGGCAGCGGCGTAACGTCGATAATCTCCATTACCTCGATACCGGCACCGTGGATCGTACGCACGGCCGACTCACGACCCTGACCCGGACCCTTAACGTATACCTTCACCTTGCGCAGACCCATATCGTAAGCTACCTTAGCGCAGTCTGCGGCCGAGGTCTGTGCTGCATACGGAGTATTCTTCTTCGAACCACGGAAACCCATCTTACCGGCCGACGACCAGCTGATGACATCACCGTTCTCGTTCGTGATCGTGATGATCACGTTGTTAAAGGTCGAGTGTACATAGGCGTTGCCCACCAAACCAACCTTAACAACCTTCTTCTTAGTTGTAACAGTCTTCTTTGCCATAATTCTCTAAAGATTACTTCGTTGCCTTCTTCTTGTTTGCTACAGTCTTCTTCTTACCCTTACGCGTACGGGCGTTGTTCTTGGTCGACTGACCACGAAGCGGAAGACCCAGACGGTGACGGATGCCGCGATAGCAACCGATATCCATCAGGCGCTTGATGTTGAGCTGAACGAGCGAACGGCACTCGCCCTCTACCTTCAGACCCAGGTCGGCAATCGTCGAACGAATTGCACCTACCTGCTCATCGGTCCAGTCCTGGACCTTAATCTCGTAGCTGATACCTGCTACGTCGAGAATCTGACGAGCCGTCGAACGACCGATACCGTAGATATAGGTCAGACCGATCTCGCCTCTCTTATTCTTGGGTAAATCTACACCGACAATACGTGCCATAATGTTTCTTTTTCTTCTTTAATTGGTTTAACCTTGGCGCATTTTAAACTTAGGATTCTTCTTGCAGATCACGTAGAGCTTACCCTTACGCTTCACGATCTTGCAATCCTCGCTACGCTTCTTGATGGATGCTTTTACTTTCATGATTTTTCAAGCAATCTGGTTAATTTTCTCCTTGGTTATTTGTAACGGAACGAGATGCGACCCTTCGTCAAATCATAGGGGGTCATCTCAACCTTTACTTTGTCTCCGGGAAGGATCTTAATGTAGTGCATTCGCATCTTTCCCGAAATGTGGGCCGTCAATACATGGCCGTTGTCCAACTCAACGCGGAACATTGCGTTCGACAAGGCCTCGATGATCGTCCCATCGCGTTCGATAGCAGCTTGTTTTGCCATAGAGCTTCGTTGTTTAAATAGCCTGTTCGATGATGCTGAAGTCCGTCAGCACGTCGGGGCCGTTCTTGCGGATCGCCACGGCAAACTCATAGTGTGCCGACGGTTTGCGATCTCGTGTACGAACGGTCCAGCCGTCCTCTTCAAATACTACCGACTTATTGCCCATGTTGATCATCGGCTCAATGCAGATGACCATGCCCTCCTTCAACAGAGGACCTCGGCCGCGTGCGCCGTAGTTGGGAACACCCGGGTCCTCGTGCATCTTACGACCCAATCCGTGTCCCTCCAATTCTCTTACGACACCATGGCCGAACTTCTCGGCGTACTCCTGCACGGCCGCCGAAATGTCGCCTACGCGATTTCCGGCCTTGGCCTGCGCTGTACCTTTATAAAGAGCTTCTTTGGTGACCTCCATCAGTTGTCGTACTTCCTCGGCAACCTCTCCCACGGCAAACGTATATGCCGAATCACCAACAAACCCCTTCATAAACGTACCGCAATCTACCGAAACAATATCGCCCTCCTTCAGAACGATCTTGTCCGACGGAATACCATGAACCACATGCTCGTTGACCGAAATGCACAACGAGGCGGGGTAGCCCTGATATCCGAGGAAAGCGGGCACGGCTCCGTGTGAGCGGATGAAATCCTCAGCGATTCGATCCAGCTCCTTGGTCGTGACACCCGGCCGAATGTGGCGACCCACTTCGGCCAGGGTCTTCGATACCAAGATGTTGTTCTCACGGAGGAGCTCAATCTCCTCGTCCGTTTTCAGAAATATCATCTTTTCTGTGCTAACTTGTCTCTAAAGATCTCCTATTAATGACGACCCTGGATACGGCCGGTCTTCATCAGACCATCGTAGTGGCGCATCAACAGGTAGCTCTCTATCTGCTTCAGAGTGTCGAGTACCACACCCACCATAATCAGCAGCGACGTACCGCCATAGAAGTAGGCGAACTCCTGCTGAATACCGAGGAATCGAATAGCCAGCGCGGGCATGATTGCCACGATGGCCAGGAAAATCGAACCCGGCAGGGTGATACGCGTCATGATAGCGTCGATGTAGCTCACGATCTGCTTACCCGGTTTCACACCCGGAATGAAGCCGCCGTTGCGCTTCATGTCATCGGCCATCATTTGAGGATTGATGATAATTGCCGTGTAGAAGTAGGTGAAGGCAATTACCAACACAGCCAACGTAAAGTTGTACCAGAAACCGGTCATCGAGCTGAAGGCAGCTGCGAAAGCCGTACCGGTGAACAACATCGGAACAAACATCAGAGCCTGTGCGAAGATGATGGGCATCACATTCGCAGCATTCATCTTCAGCGGGATGTACTGACGTACACCGCCATACTGCTTGTTACCGATGATACGCTTGGCGTACTGTACGGGCACCTTGCGGACAGCCTGTACGAGCGCGATCGTTGCCATGAAGACAAGGAACAGGAGCACGAGCTCGAGGATCAGCATGATGGCGCTACCGGTAGCCGTCTGGAAACGGGCGTTGACCTCAGCCAACAGCGCGTGCGGAAGACGTGCCACGATACCGATCATAATGATCAGCGAGATACCGTTACCGATACCCTTGTCGGTGATCTTCTCACCGAGCCACATAATAAACATGGTACCGGCGATCAGGATCGTCGTTGCATAGCAAACGAAACCGAACGTATTGCCGTAAACGAACGCCGTGGGGGCCTGGTGGTAGAGGTTGGCAATGAATGCCGGACCCTGCAGCATCAGAACACCGATCGTCAGGAAACGAGTCCACTGGTTCATCTTGCGGCGGCCGCTCTCACCCTCCTTCTGCATTTTCTGGAAATACGGGATCATCATACCCATCAGCTGGATGATAATCGAGGCGGTGATGTACGGCATGACTCCGAGTGCAAAGATGGCAGCGTTACCAAATGCACCGCCAGAGAAGACGTTCAACAGACCCAGAAGTCCGTTGCCCTCCAACTGGCTGGCATACGCCGAACCCTCGCCCAAGACGTTAGGGTTGATACCCGGAATCACTACGAAACTACCCAAGCGGTAGATCAGAAGCAGGCCAATCGTGTAGATCACACGCTTGCGCAGCTCCTCGATCTTGTAGATATTCTTGAGCGTCTCGACCACTTTCTTGTTGGTTGCCAAAAGAGCGATAACCACTAAAAAGACAAGACCAACAACGAGATATTGATTCATAAAGTTTGGTTAATTTAAGGTTCTACCTTAGAGTTTCTCGACGTTACCGCCGGCAGCCGTGATGGCAGCCTCGGCGCTCTTCGAGAAGGCGTGAGCCTTCACCGTGAGGGCCTTCGAAAGCTGGCCGTTACCGAGGATCTTCACCTTGTCCTTCGACGAGATGAAGCCGGTGCCGATCAGCGTCTCAACGGTTACCTCCTGGAGCTCCTTCTTCGAAGCCAGTTCCTCGAGCGTCGACAGGTTGATAGCCTTGAACTCCACGCGCTTCAGATTCGTGAAACCGAACTTCGGCAGACGACGCTGCAGCGGCATCTGGCCACCCTCGAAGCCGAGCTTGCGCGAGTAACCCGAACGCGACTGAGCACCCTTGTGACCACGCGTAGCCGTGCCACCATGGCCCGAACCAGCACCGCGGCCGATACGCTTATCGTGGTGCGTAGAACCCTTTGCGGGTTTGAGATTATACAGTTCCATTGTGTTTCTTACAATTACAGGTTAAACATTAGGCGAGCTTCTCGACCTTTACGAGGTGCTGTACACGCTCGATCATGCCCTTGATGATTACCGAATCATCGTGCTCGACCGTTGCACCGATCTTCTTCAGACCGAGTGCGTCAAGGTTGGCGCACTGACGCTTCGTAGCACCGATGCGGCTCTTGACCTGGGTGATTTTCAATCTTGCCATAGTCTGATTCAAAATTAACCGTTAAACACCTGATTCATCGAGATACCGCGCAGGCGTGCAACGCTGGCTGCATCACGCAGCTCGCACAGAGCGCCTACCGTGGCCTTAACGAGGTTGTGGGGGTTCGACGAGCCCTTGCTCTTTGCGAGCACGTTCTTTACGCCGAGCGACTCCAGAACGGCACGCATAGCACCACCGGCGATAATACCGGTACCCGGAGCGGCCGGACGGATCATCACCTCCGAACCACCAAAGCGGAACTCCTGCTTGTGGGGAATCGTACCGTTGATTACGGGGATCTTCACCAGGTTCTTCTTGGCATCCTCTACGCCCTTGGCGATGGCTGCCTGAACCTCCGAAGCCTTACCCAGACCATAACCGACTACGCCGTTCTCGTTACCTACAACGACGATTGCCGAGAAGCTGAACGTGCGACCACCCTTCGTTACCTTCGTAACGCGCTGAATGCTTACGAGTCTGTCCTTAAGCTCGAGGTCGCTGGTGCGTACTTTCATATTGCTGTTAGCCATAATTTTGCTTAGAATTTAAGTCCGCCTTCGCGTGCTGCTTCGGCCAGCTGTTTAACTCTTCCGTGATACAGGTAACCGTTACGGTCGAACGATACCGTCGTGATGCCCTTGGCGGCAGCACGCTCGGCAGCCAACTTACCCACCAGGGCGGCTACCTCCGACTTATTCTTACCGGCAGCGGCCTCTACAACCTCCTTCTCGAGCGAAGAAGCCTGTGCGAGCGTTACACCTGCCAGGTCGTCGATGAACTGTACGTAGATCTGCTTGTTGCTACGGAACACCGTCATGCGGGGCTGTGCGGCCGTACCGTTTACGATCTTACGGATGCGCATCTTGATGCGCTCTCTTCTCTCTATCTTGTTCAGTGACATAACTTCAGATTATTTACTATTTGGCACCTGCCGACTTACCGGCCTTGCGACGAATTACCTCGCCGACGAACTTGATACCCTTGCCCTTATAAGGCTCCGGCTTACGCAGCGAGCGCAGCTTGGCGGCAACCTGACCTACCAACTGCTTGTCGATACTCTTCAGCGTCACGATCGGAGCACCCTTCTTCTCCGTAACTGCCGTAGCCGTTACCTCCTTCGGAAGCATGAAGTGCGTATCGTGCGAATAACCCAGGCTCATCTCCAGCACCTGGCCCTTAACCTCGGCCTTGAAACCGACGCCGACCAGCTCCTGCTTGATCTCATAACCCTTCGTTACGCCTACTACCATGTTGTTGATCAGTGCGCGGTACAGACCGTGCATCGAACGATGGCGGGGCTGATTCGTCGGACGCGTTACGATCACGGCGGGCTTCTCCTCCTCCGAGCGTGCATCCTTGTGCGTGCCGACCGTAACGGTAATATCCGAGTCAACCTTCTGACTCAACTCACCAAGAGGCCCTTTCACGCTTACCGTATTGTCGGCAGCAACCGTAACGGTTACACCGGCAGGCAGGTATACAGGTAATTTACCAATTCTTGACATTGTGTTGATTGTTTAATTTGTTGTTGTTTCGATTTCGGATTGACTCACGATTAGAATACGTAGCACAGCAGCTCACCACCTACACGCTCCTTGCGAGCCTTGGCATCGGTCATGATACCCTTCGATGTCGACAGGATAGCGATACCCAGACCGTTCAGTACGCGCGGCATCTCGTCTACCGAGGTGTACTGACGCAGACCCGGACGCGATACGCGCTTCAAGTCCTTGATCGCGTTCGTCTTCGTGGCAGCATCCCACTTCAGAGCGATCTTGATGGTCGGGTGACCCTTCTCGTCGTTGTCAAACTTGTAGGCAAGGATATAACCCTGCTCGTAGAGGATCTTCGTGATCTCTCGCTTAATTTTGGAACCGGGAGCTTCAACCACCTTGTGGTTGGCTTTCACCGCGTTTCTAATTCTGGTCAGAAAGTCCGCAATAGGATCAGTCATAACGAATAAGAAATTAAAATTAATGTTAAAAAATAGGTTAAATTGTTCTGTTTCTTTTACTTATGCCACCTCGGAGGCTTTTTCCGCGGCCGCATAAGCGCGCAAATATACGCATAATTTCACAAAAAACCAAGCCAAAAGCGTGATTTTTAGCAACTTTGCGTATTCGGCCCGAAATGGAGCATGTCAGCAACCCCTTTTGTTTTGCCAACATCACTCACAAAATCGTCCAAAAGCACACAAAATATGCTACACAAACACCCTTAAAACCACCTGATCGGTGGCCGGGCGGCGCACACATGCTGTGTCCCTTTGTCGGACCTTTGCCAAATGCCGAATCCCTCACCTGAGCCTCGCGGCCAAGAAGTTATCGTTCGCTGAACGACACTTTCCTCAGCTTTGCGACTCCGACTACACGGAGACTGCACCCGTATTGACCTCACCTTCCCTTGAAGGAGCAGACAAGACACCTATATAATATACGCCACTACTCTACACGCAGACCAAATGTCCGCAAGAATAGACGCACTTTTTTATATAAGCACCTCGCTTGACACCCCCTCATGGGCCATACACCCGGGGAGTGGTGGATCGAGGACGAAGTTCTTGACCGACGGTTCATGGGGCTTAAGCCCCTATACTGCCTTTCGGGCAATTGTTGATGAACTTCGCATGAAAAAATGAGGGTGGAAGGAGCTTCCTTGCTCCCTCCCCCTCACGAAATATTACCAGCTGGCCTTCGTAACGCCGGGGATCAGACCCTGCGAAGCCATCTCACGGAACTGAATACGGCTGATGCCGAACAGACGGATGTAGCCCTTCGGACGACCCGTGATCTTGCAGCGGTTGTGCTGGCGAATCGGGTTCGAGTTGCGGGGCAGCTTCGACAATGCGATCCAAGCCTCCTCGTGGTCGATCTCACCAGCCTTGAGCTGAGCGGCGATCTCCTCACGCTTATGAGCGTAGCGGTTAGCGAGCTTCACACGCTTTACCTCGCGTGCCTTCATTGACTCTTTTGCCATGGCTTAGTTCTTTTTAGCGTTCTTGAAAGGCAGACCGAACTCCTTCAGCAGGGCATAACCCTCCTCGTCGGTCTTAGCCGTCGTTACAAAGGTGATCTCCATACCGAAGATCTTCGTGATCTTGTCGATGTCGATCTCCGGGAAGATGATCTGCTCGGTCACACCCAGCGTGTAGTTACCCTGACCGTCGAACTTCTCGTTGATACCCTTGAAGTCGCGGATACGGGGCAGGGCTACGGCTACCAGACGCTCCAGGAACTCGTACATCTTCTTGTCGCGCAGCGTAACGCGCACGCCGATCGGCATGCCCTTACGGAGCTTGAAGTTCGAGATATCCTTACGCGAACGAGTCTGAACGGCCTTCTGACCGGTGATGATCGACAGCTCCTCCTGAGCCACATCGATCAGCTTCTTGTCGGCGATAGCCTGACCCATACCCTGGTTGATGACGATCTTCACCAGCTTCGGGCACTGCATCACGCTCGTATAGCCGAACTGCTTCATAAGGGCAGGCAGAATCTGCTCCTTATACTGTGTCTTGAGTGTAGGAATGTAAGCTGCCATTATTTGATCTCCTCCCCTGACTTTTTAGCGTAACGAACTAATTTACCTTCGGCATTTGCCTTGCGACCAACCTTCGTGGGCTTGCCGCTCTTCGGGTCGAGTACCTGGAGGTTCGATACATGGATCGGAGCCTCCTTCTCAATGATACCGCCCTGGGGGTTCTGTGCATTGGGCTTCGTAGCCTTCTTGCAGAGATTCACGCCCTCGACAATCGCGCGCTGCTTCGACACCTCAACCTTCAGGACTTTACCCTGCTGGCCCTTGTTGTCACCGGCGATCACCAGAACCGTATCCCCCTTCTTAATATGCAATTTAACTGACATATTCGGAATGTTTTTTAAGATTACAGTACTTCGGGTGCCAGCGAGATGATCTTCATGTACTGGTCACGCAGCTCACGAGCTACGGGGCCGAAGATACGGGTACCGCGCATCTCACCCTGATTGTTAAGCAGCACAACGGCGTTGTCGTCGAAACGAATGTACGAACCGTTGGCGCGACGAATTTCCTTCTTCGTGCGGACTACCACAGCCTTCGATACGGCGCCCTTCTTGACGTCGCCCGACGGGGTAGCGCTCTTCACTGCTACGACGATCTTATCGCCGATCGAGGCGTAGCGACGCTTCGTACCACCGAGTACGCGGATGCAGAGAACCTCCTTGGCACCGCTGTTGTCGGCTACTACGAGTCTTGATTCCTGTTGTATCATAACTACTTAGCTCTTTCAATGATTTGTACTAATCTCCAACGCTTCGTCTTGCTCAGCGGGCGGGTCTCCATGATACGCACGGTATCACCCTCCTTGCAGCTCTCGTCGAGGCACTCGGCGGCGAACTTCGTCGTCTTGTTCACGAACTTGCCGTAGATCGGGTGCTTCACCTTACGGGCCACTGCAACCACAATGGTCTTCTCCATCTTGTTGCTGACAACCACGCCAATTCGCTCTTTTCTCAGATTTCTTTCCATAGTTGTTCTCCTTATTTAGCGTTCTTTTGACGCAGAATCGTCAGCATGCGAGCGATGTCTCTGCGGTTCTTCTTAATGATCGACGGATTCTCGATCGGCGACACGGCGTGCTGCACCTTGAGCTTGGTCAGCTGCGCCTTCTCAGTCTCGATGCGCTCTACCAAATCCTTGGTCGCGATATCCTTAATTTCTGCACTTTTCATAGCGTGTCTCCTTTATTAAAGTGTGGTCTCGACGTAGTCACGTCGTACAATAAACTTCACGGGGATAGGCAGCTTCTGGGCACCCAGACGCAGAGCCTCCTGCGCTACTGCCAAGGGTACACCCTCGGCCTCGAACAGAATACGACCCGGCGTAACAGGAGCTACGAAGCCCTCCGGATTACCCTTACCTTTACCCATACGCACCTCGGCCGGCTTCTTCGTGATCGGTTTGTCGGGGAAGATGCGGATCCAGAGCTGACCCTCACGCTTCATGTAACGCGTGATAGCCTGACGGGCGGCCTCGATCTGACGACCCGTGATCCAGGTCGAGTCGAGCGCCTTGATTGCGAACGAACCGAATGCAAGTTGGTTACCTCTTTGAGCCACTCCCTTCATACGGCCTTTCTGCATTCTTCTAAATTTGGTCTTTTTCGGCTGTAACATGTTTGTTCTGCTTTAAAAAGGTCCTACTTACTATTTGTTGTTCTGACGACGACCACCACGACGACGATCACCACGGTCGCCACGACCGCGACGCTCACCGCGCTGCTCGCCCTGCGGAGCCTGGGCCGAAGCACCCTGCATCTCGAACAGGTCGCGCTTGCCGTAAACCGTACCCTGGCAGATCCATACCTTGATACCGAGGATACCAACCTTCGTCAGCGCCTCCGTCAGGCAGTAATCTACATCAGCACGGAACGTGTGCAGCGGAATACGTCCCTCCTTAATGGTCTCCTTGCGTGCCATCTCGGCGCCACCTACGCGGCCCGATACCTGTACCTTGATACCCTCGGCACCCATGCGCATCGTCGAGGCTACGGCCGTCTTAACGGCGCGGCGGAACGAAACGCGGCCCTCGAGCTGGCGGGCAATGTTCTGACCTACGATCACAGCGTCAACCTCCGGGCGCTTAACCTCGAAGATGTTGATCTGGATCTCCTTACCGGTGAGCTTCTTCAGCTCCTCCTTCAACTTGTCGACCTCCTGGCCGCCCTTGCCGATGATGATACCCGGACGAGCGGTCGAAATGGTGACCGTAACGAGCTTCAGCGTACGCTCGATGATGATCTTCGAGATCGAAGCCTTCTGCAGACGGGCGTTCAGATACTTGCGGATCTTGTCGTCCTCTACGATCTTGTCGCCGAAGTTCTTACCACCGAACCAGTTGGAATCCCAACCCTTGATGATACCAAGGCGATTTGCTATCGGATTAACTTTCTGTCCCATCTTCTGTTACTTGTTTTCTACGGTTACCATTTTGTCTACTACAATCGTTACATGGTTCGAACGCTTGCGAATGCGGTGAGCGCGACCCTGCGGAGCAGGCTGAATGCGCTTCAGCATACGACCACCGTCTACGAATACCTCCTTCACGCAGAGCTTCGTATCCTCCAGACGCTCGGTCTCGTTCTTTGCCTCCCAGTTGGCGATAGCCGACTTCAGGAGCTTCTCCATGCGGATCGACGCCTCCTTCTTCGAATAGCGAAGGATGCCCAATGCCTTGTTGATCTCTACGCCGCGGATGATATCTGCAACCAGACGCATCTTGCGGGGCGAGGTCGGGCAGTCGCGCAGAACGGCGATAGCCTTCTGCTTCTTCTCAGCCGAGCGCTTCTCGGCTGCCATTGCTTTTCTTGCACCCATATTCTACTTACTTTTTCTTGTTACCGGCGTGGCCGCGGAAAGTACGCGTGGGAGCGAACTCACCGAGCTTGTGTCCTACCATATTCTCGGTTACATAAACCGGGATGAACTTGTTTCCGTTGTGAACGGCAATCGTCTGACCTACGAAATCAGGCGAGATCATGCTTGCGCGCGACCAGGTCTTGATGACCGCCTTGTTGCCCTCGGCAGCGGCGATAACCTTAGCCTCGAGTTTCGGATCGATATACGGTCCTTTCTTTAATGAACGGCTCATTATGTACTCTTATTTAATTACTTTTTCTTCTTGGAAATAATAAACTTCGAAGTGGTCTTCTTCGGGTTGCGCGTCTTGTAACCCTTAGCAAGCAGACCCTTGCGCGAACGCGGGTGACCACCGCTGGCGCGGCCTTCACCACCACCCATCGGGTGATCTACCGGGTTCATCACAACACCACGGTTGTGCGGGCGACGGCCCAGCCAACGCATGCGACCAGCCTTACCGGCCGACTCCAGATTGTGATCAACATTCGATACAACACCCACCGTAGCGCGGCAAGTTACGAGTACCATACGAGTCTCGCCCGAAGGCAGCTTGATGATGGCAAATTTGCCCTCACGAGCCAGCAGCTGGGCGTACGAACCGGCCGAGCGAGCCATGGCGGCACCCTGACCGGGGTAGAGTTCAATGTTGTGTACAACCGTACCCAGCGGAATCTCGCTCAACGGAAGAGCGTTACCTACCTCGGGAGCAATACCCGAGCCGCTGATTACAGTCTGACCAACCTTCAGGCCGTTCGGTGCGATGATGTAGCTCTTCTCACCGTCGGCATATACCAACAGAGCAATGCGTGCCGTACGATTCGGGTCGTACTCGATTGCCTTTACAGTTGCAACAATACCATCCTTCGATCGCTTGAAATCGACGTTACGGTACATCTGCTTGTGACCACCGCCAATGTAGCGTACGGTCATCTTACCGTCGTTGTTGCGGCCGCCCGAGCTCTTCTTTACGCTCAAAAGCGACTTCTCAGGCTTCGACTTCGTGATTTCGTCGAATGCGCTGATTACCTTATGTCTTGTACCTGCGGTAACAGGCTTAAATTTCTTTACTGCCATCTTCGTTAGATATTACTGTAAAAATCAATCTTATCTCCCTCCTTCAAGGTGACGATAGCCTTCTTGAAGTTGTTGGCACGGCCCTCCAGCAGACCCGCCTTCGTGTAGCGGCTCT
>JAGAMA010000004.1 GCA_017624955.1 Alistipes sp. | reverse complement strand
TTTGTCCTTATTCATTGCGGTCAATAGTTATATGACTGCAAATTTATAATTTCAAATCGTTGCGCCCGAAAAATCTCTGCAACTAACTATATTTCAATAATTTCAAAGAACATTCCCAAATTTTAATGGGACAGTAGTGACACAAATGATAACGGAACTTTTTTTGAATATTCCGTTCTTTAGCTATGATCAACGATTTTACTATGATAATGATGGCAATTGGAGCTATAAATATGACGATGGCCATGGCTGGTACTACTCGGGTGAGCCGTATAAGGGGTATCATGGTGAGTAATTACCAATAGCCAATTGTCATTCTCGTGGGTATTAAAAACAATACCCACGCCTTTTTTCTTGGCACAAGGCTTGCTGTGTTGTGGGGAAAACCAATCGCTATGCAGATAAAAACCGGTAAAGGGTCGGTGACACTTGTGGTGTTGCTGGCCATTTGGTCCGTGTCGGCCATTTCGTCGTTGCCCGGGCTGGCTATTTCGCCCGTGTTGGGCGACCTGAGTAAAATCTTCCCGAAGGCTACCGAGTTGGAGATTCAGCTCCTTACGTCGCTCCCCTCGTTGTTGATTATCCCCTTTGTACTGCTGGCAGGAAAACTCTCCGAGGGGCGTGAGTGGTGGCCCGTGCTGATGTGGGGTTTGGCGATCTTCTTCCTCAGTGGCGTGATGTGCCTCTTTGCCCGTTCGATGGCGGCGCTGATTGCGATCAGTTGCCTGCTCGGTGTGGGTGCAGGGATGGTGATCCCCCTCTCGACGGGGCTTGTGGTGGAGTATTTCACGGGCGACTACCGCGTGCGACAACTCGGCTACGCCTCGGCCATCAACAACCTTTCGCTGGTTTTGGCAACGGCGCTGACGGGTTACCTCGCCACGAAGAGTTGGCACCTGCCCTTCCTGGTCTATCTGCTGCCCGGTGTGTCGCTCCTCTTGTGCCTGACCCTACGCCATGCCCCCTCGGTCCCCGAACCGAAGGAGAGTCTGCAGCTGCAACAAAGCGAGATCGATCGCAATAAATTGGTCGGCATGATGTGGCTCTACTTCCTCATCACCTACGCCGTGTTGGTCGTTACCTACGATGCGCCGTTTCTCATTACGAAGTACCACCTTTCGGAGACCTTCTCGGGGTGGCTCATGGCGCTCTTCTTCCTGGCAATTATGCTGCCCGGGTTGTTCCTGGGGCAGATTATTCGTCGGCTGAAGTCGAATACGAACCTCCTCTCGTTGGCGGTGATGACCCTTGGAATCGGCCTCTTTGGCTATGCCCGCACCGAATGGATGATGGCGTTGGCTGCCCTTCTGGCGGGGTTGGGCTACGGCGTGATGCAGCCGATCATCTACGACAAGACGGCGACGATTGCACCACCCCGCTCGGCTACCCTGGCACTCTCGTTTGTGATGGCGATGAACTACCTGGCGGTGATGATTTGCCCCTTTATTCTTTCGTTGCTGCATACCCTCTTCCACACCCACAGCGAACACTTCGGCTTCCGTTTCAACGCCTTCCTGTTGCTCATTATGACCCTGGTGGCGATGATCGACCGAAAGGGGTTTGTGCTGGGGTTGGATGAAAGGTATTTCGTGAAATAAGAGCTACTCTACAAGGCGCACCTCGTAGATGTGGGGCGTGATTTTCTGGTTGCCCCTGTCGATGGTGATGCGTAGGAAAGGATTTTGTCGGAGCGATTCGGGGAGCGGGAATTCGGCTACGGCCTCCTCCCCTGCTTCGTTGTCGGTCAAACGTCCCAACTCGATGCCCTCGACCGTTACCACGGCCTCCTTCATGATCTCGGCGCGGTAGGCAATGCGCACCTTGCAGGCACGCTCGCGCGGTTGCATGCGGTAGGAGAATCGGTCGGTGGTTTCGCGCCAGGGACGACCGTCATCGTGGCCGATCTGCGAACGCTCCATGCGGACAAAGTGGTCCGACTCGGGCTGTTGCTCGCCACAAACCACGCGGTCGGTGGTGGCGCGATCCAACGCCTCGCGCTCCGCCTCCTGTTTGGCTAACTCGGCTTGGAAGGCGGTCAACTCCTCTTGCGTACGCAAGGGGAAATAGAGCGCATAGCGCGTGGCGTAGAGGCGGTGGAACGGCACCAGCTCCAACCCCTCAAAGTGGGCGGGATAGAGTCCGTGGAGGGTGAAATGGAGGGGCTCGCTACCCTTCTTGATCTGCGCTAAAAGCGTTTCGGGCGTACCGACCAGGCAGGGCATCTCATCGAGTGGCAGGCGGCGACCCTGGGCGATGTGCCCGCCACGACTCTCGTCGGCGAATAGCCCCGTCTGCCCCTCCTCGCTCAGTGCTGCGGCCAGGACAATCGGGCCGTAGCTGAACGAGTAGTTTGCCGAGCCGTCGGGGAGTTGTTCCGCTGCGAGTTGCATGGGGAGTTGGAGTGTCACGCGATCTCCCTCCTGCCATTTGCGACGAAGGGTGAGATAGCCGTTACGGATGCGGAGCGGTTGGCGTTTGCCGTTGAGCGTTAAGGCAGGCTCGGAGCACCATGTAGGGATGCGAAGTCGAAGCGTGAAGGTTGTCTGCTCGGTGTTCGGGTGGATGATAAGCGTAGTGGCCTCCTCTTCGGGAAGGCGGGTCTGCTGCTCGATACGGCCATACTTCCACTGCGCCTCGGAGGGGATGAAGAGATTGACGGTCAGGGTGCTACCCTGCTCGGCATAGATCATCTCGCCGTAGCGGGCGTGGTTCTCCAGACCCGAGCCGACACAGCACCAAAACGAGGTGTGCGGTTGCGAATAGACGCGATAGTGTCCGGAACGCATCGGGGTAAAATAGACCAGTCCGCCTGTCTCGGGATGTTGGGTTGAAAGGATGTGGTTGTAGAGGGCGCGCTCGTAGTAGTCGATGTAGCGCGCATCCCCTTCGGCTTCGTAGAGTAGCTTCGTCAGGCGCAACATGTTATAGGTGTTGCAGGTCTCGGGACCTTGTTCGCTGGTGAGCATCGACGAAAAATCCTCCGCCGGGTGGAAATGTTCGCGCACGCTGTTGCCACCGATCGAGATGGTGCGGTGAGTAACCACCTGCTCCCAAAAATAGCGAGCCGCCTCGTGCCAATCGTCACGCTGCATCAGCTCGGCAATGCGCTGATAGCCGATGACCTTCGGGATCTGCGTATTGGCGTGTTTGCCCGTGAGACTGTCCTGTTTGAGAAGGAGCGGTCGCAGCAGCTCCTCGTCCGAAAAGCGCACCGCCAAACGGAGGTGGCGCTCGTCACCCGTCAGGGCTGCCACATCGGCAAAAACCTCGTTCAGACCACCATGTTCGCTGTAGAGCATCTGCTGAATCTGCTCATCGCTCAGCGGCTCGACCACCGCGTAAAACCAATCGGTGAGGCGGATGAGCATCTCCTTTGCCTCCGCGCGATGGGCTATGAGGCAGGCATCACGCAGTCCGGCGAAGATCTTGTGGATGTTGTAGAGCGGTACCCACCCCTCATTGAGGTTGAATCGTCCGGCACGAATATCCCCGGTGTGGATCTCCTGCCAAATTTTACGTCCGTTCGGAACACCGCACAGATAGCCATCCCCCGCCCTCTCCTGGCACAACTTCAGCTCCTGCAGCACATAGTCCAGGCGCGCTTCGATGCGCGGATCGTGCGTGGCAGCCGTCATCTGCGCCAGGGCTGCAAGGTAGTGTCCTCCGATGTGGCCGTCCAAGCCCGTATTCTCCCAGTTGGGGTAATTCTCTGCCTTTGGCGGGAGTCCCGCCTCCTTGCGGTAGGGAGCAATCAGGCGGTCGGCATCGAGCGCAAGGAGGTAGTCGATGTCGCGTTGTTGGGCATCGAAAAAGGGCGATGCGGTAAGCGTGACCCGATCGAGCGGAAGGGCTCGCGGGCTCTCTTCGGCGGTTGGGTGGCAGGCTGTGAGGGAAGCTGCAATGAGGAGCGTGAACAGGTGTCGCATGGCAAAAGTGTTGCTTTACTACAAAGCTACAAAACCTGCCCCACAAAAACAACAAAGGAGCCATCTTTTCAGAGAGCTCCTTGGTTGTATAAAGGGTTAATGGTGTTGTTCACTACTTGTTGTAGGCCTCTATACCTGCCTGGAGGAAGGCGATGAAGGCCTCGACATCGAGGTTGTAGCCACGCGGATCAACCAGCGGCTTGCCATCCTGACCCTGCAGTACATAGTAGGGCTGGGCATTCACACCATAGGTCTTCAGCGCGTAGTAGGAGTTGATCTTACCCAGCTGCTTGAGCACCTTGCCCGTATCGGTGGTCACCCACTCCGACTCATCGACATTCATCTTGTCGTCGGCATAGAGGGCGCAGATTACATAGTCGTTCTTCAAAATCTCCAACACGCGGGGATCCGACCATACGCGCATCTCCATTTCGCGGCAATTCACGCAACCGTGGCCCGTGAAGTCGAGGAAGATCGGTTTGCCGACCTCCTTGGCATAGGCCTCGGCCTCCTGCAGGTCGAAGAAACCCTCCAGGCCGTGCGGCAGGTGGAGCACATCGCTGTACTTGCGACCCTGCTGTGCCGTGGATGTTGTGGCAACCGGAGCTGCACTACCCTCGCCACCCAACACAAAGTCCTGCGACGAGAGGGGCGGCAGATAGCCCGAAAGACCCTTCAGCGGAGCACCCCACATACCCGGAATGAGGTAAACCACGAACGAGAAGACTACGATAGCGAGTGACAGACGTGTCACGCTGACGAACTTCACCTCGCTGTCGTGGGCGAACTTCAGCTTGCCCAGCAGGTAGAAGCCCAGGAGGGTGAAGACCACGATCCAGATGGCGAGGTAGATCTCGCGGTCGAGGATGCCCCAGTGGTAAACCTGATCGGCTACCGAGAGGAACTTCAGACCCAGCGCCACCTCAATAAAGCCGATAACCACCTTCACCGAGTTGAGCCAACCGCCACTCTTGGGCAGGTTCTTCAGCATCGAGGGGAAGAAGGCGAAGATCGTAAACGGCAGGGCGAAGGCGATCGAGAAGGCAAGCATCGTGAGGATCGGTGTCCAGAACTCGCCGGCGGTCGATTTGATCAGCACCGAACCCACGATCGGACCCGTGCACGAGAACGATACGAGCACCAGCGTCAAAGCCAGGAAGAAGATACCACCCAGGCCCTTCGTGTCGGCCTTCGAGTCGCTCTTATTGACCATCCACGAGGGCATCGTGATCTCGAATGCGCCAAAGAACGAGGCGGCAAAGACCATGAATACCAGGAAGAAGATCACGTTCGGCAGCCAGTGCGTAGCGAGCCAGTTGAAGATGTCGGCCGTCACGGCATCGCCACCCACGAGGCGCGTGATGAGGATGATGGCGGCAATGGGCACCGTGTAGAGGGCTACGATGAAGAAGCCGTAGAGGGCTGCGCGAATGCGACCCATCGTAACACCGCCCTCGCCCTTCAAGAAGTACGAAACGGTCATCGGAACCATCGGGAATACGCACGGGGTCAAGAGTGCAGCGAAGCCCCACAGAATGGCCTCGATGATGAGCGACCACAACGAACCTCCACCGGCGGCATCCTTCGTGGCGGCTGCTATCTCCTCGCTCGGAGCGGGAGCAACCTCCTCGGCTTGTCCAAGCGTGATCGAAAGCTCATCGTCACCCGGGATGCACCCCGTGTCGTTGCAAATCTGCCACTCGAGTTGCGCCGTTACGTGAGCACCCTCGCCCTCAAGGCGAATCCACTGCTCGAACTCGGCAGCCATCTCGTAGGTGCCAATCTCCATCATGAAGATGTCGTCGTAGGCCTTGTGCGCCTCGGTGAGCGCTTTGAGCTCACCCTCCGCCTCGCCACCCTCGACGGTGAAGAGGATCGACGTAGCGGTTGGACCACCTACGTAGGGACCCAGGTCATACATGTGGTAACCGTCGGGAATCTCGGCCGTCAATACCAAGCGACAGCGGCCATCTTCGATCTCTCCGGCTTCCATCTTCCAACTTACGGTCTGTGCCGATACGGCCTGCACCATGAGGAGTGCAACAAGGCTCGTAAATAAGCGATAGAAAAGGTTTTTCATACGTTTAATTTGATTTAATTGTGTGTTATGCTCTATTTCTTACTTTGCATTAATTTTTCGTAGTGGCAATACATCAACTCGCCCTCCTCGTTGCGCAGGTGCATGCCTCCACCCTGGCAATAGCGCCACATGTCGCACGCGGCACAGCTGCCCTGCTTGGCCCAACTGCGGTCGCGGAACTTTTCGAAGCGGTTTTGCCACACCTCCCAGAAACGATCGCGATAGATGTTCCCCTGGTGGTAGTTGGCGCGAATCGAGGTGCAACCCGAAATCGAACCATCGACCCGAATCGAGGCGACCGACACGCCTGCGGCGCATTGGTAGAAGTGGTCGCGCACCTCGCTCTCGTAGTTACCGAGGAATCCCTCGCAGGCATACGAGGTGTCGATGCGCCCCTCGCGGCGCGCTTGGCGGATGAAATCCAGCACCTGACGAAGCTCCTCTGCTTTGAGTTGTAGCGCGGCATCCTCCTTGGCTCTTCCGGCCGGGAAGATCGAGAATAAGCGCCATGCGGGCACCCCCTCGCGGATCAGCAACTCTTTGAAGGCCTCCAGCTTCGGAATCAGGGCCGGCGTAACGCAGGTGACCACATCGAAGGCGAGTTGCGGATAGCGCTTAAGGTAGCTCAAGGCCATCATCGCACGGTCGAAACTGTCGGCGTGGCGACGTACGAAAAGGTGTTCCGAACGAAAGCCGTCAAGGCTGATCGTGATGCTCTTCATGCCGGCATCGACAAGCCCTTTCAGGCGCTCCTCGCTCAGTGCCAGCGCGTTGGTAACCATGCCCCACGGATAACCGCGGCGGCTTACCTCACGTCCGGCCTGCTCGAGGTCTTCGCGCACGAGCACCTCGCCACCCGAGAAGATGATGAGCACCTCGCGCGGATCGACATGCGGCGTGATCTCCTCGTCGAGCACGCGGAGGAAATCCTCCAACGGCATATCTTGAACGCCCGGGTCATTGCGGCAATCGCTACCGCAGTGGCGGCAGTTCAGGTTGCAGCGCAACGTACACTCCCAAAAGAGCGTGTCGAGCTTGTGGGCGGCTACCCGATCGCGGTACAGATCCGCGAAGAGGCGCAGCCCAAGCCGCTTTCTTAAACTCGGACGACAGCTTGCCATCTTTTATTTCGTGGTATTCTCCTCGGTCGATTGGTTCTCGGCCGTGGGGCGCGGCGAGGGAACGCCATACATGAGGCGGATGCGCTCGATGGGCTTCAGCTCCGTCGTGTCGGCCTGCATGGTCGTCCCGCCGTTAGGCGAGCTCTCCTCGGTCGGAATTTGCGTTTTGCTCTCTGTCGCGTTCTTCACCGTCGAGCAGGCGGTCGAAAAACCGAGCAGGGTCAGGACAGCAAGTTTCAGTTTTTTCATCTCACTCGTTTTTGTAAGTGTATATTACATGCAAATATAGCGATTTTATATGGAAAGCGGAAATCTTGACCCCTCTTTTTGCGGTTTTGGGCGGATCGGGGGTTGAATTTTGTCGTAGATGATTTTTTATTTGCAGGATTCGAAAGGAAAACGTATCTTTGAACGATATATTTGCTTATTACACAAATCAAACATAACAAAAATTCAAACACCATGAAAGAAGCTATTGCAATTCTGACCGGTGGCGGTCCGGCTCCCGGTATGAATACCGTAGTCGGCAGTGTCGCCAAGACGTTCCTCCACCACGGTTACAAGGTAATCGGTCTGCACGAGGGTTATACGGGCCTGTTTAATCCTACGCCCCGCACCGTGGAGATCGACTTCGGTATGGCCGATGCCATCTTTAACCAGGGTGGTTCGTTCCTGCAGATGAGCCGTTTCAAGCCGAAGGATTCGGACTTTGAGAATAACTTCAACCTCAAGTTCTTCACCGACAACAACATCAAGTTGCTCGTAACGGTGGGTGGCGACGATACCGCATCGACGGCTAACCGCATCGCCAAGTTCCTGGAGGCCAAGCAGTACCCCATCGCCAACATCCACGTTCCGAAGACGATCGACAACGACCTCCCGCTCCCGAAGGGTGCTCCGACGTTCGGCTACGAGTCGGCCAAGGATAAGGGTGCCGTGATTGCTCGCGCCGTCTATGTAGATGCTCGCACGAGCGGTAACTGGTTCGTGCTGGCTGCCATGGGGCGTTCGGCCGGCCACCTGGCGTTCGGTATCGGTGAGGCTTGCCACTACCCCATGATCGTTATTCCCGAGATGTTCGACAAGACGGAGATTACCGTAGAGAAGATCGTGAACCTCGTGATTTCGGCCATCATCAAGCGCAAGATTATGGGCATGGATTACGGTGCTGCCGTGATCTCGGAGGGTGTATTCCACTCGCTCTCGGATGAGGAGATCGCAAAGAGCGGCATCCACTTCTCGTATGACGAGCACGGCCACCCCGAGCTGGGTAAGGTATCGAAGGCTCACATCTTCAACGAGATGATCGAGAAGAAGGTAAAGGAGATCGGCCTCAAGGTAAAGAGCCGTCCCGTAGAGCTGGGTTATGAGGTACGTTGCCAGACCCCGATTGCTTACGATTTGACCTACTGCTCGGAGCTCGGTATCGGTGTGCACAAGCTCTTCTCGGAGGGTAAGACCGGTTGCATGGTCTATGTAGATTCGGAGGGCAATGTGGCTCCGCTCTACCTGAAGGATCTGCAGGATCCCACGACGGGCAAGATTCCTCCCCGTCTGGTAGATATCCACTCGGATAAGTTCTCGTCGGTGGTGGAGAATATCATCAACGCCATCGAGCCGGCCGACTATGAGGCTGCCAAGGCGTATGTCGAGAATCCCGAGGAATTCGACTTCCGCAAGATCCTCAACTGGCAGGAGGCTTAAGAAGCCTCTTTTGCGTTGAGTTTGACACAATAAAAGGCTTAAGAAGCAATGAGGGTGTTCCAAGTTTTGGGACACCCTCTTTTGTTTTGTGCTGTCGCGAAATTAGTGTTGCGCCCGATAGGTCGAGGGCGACACGCCGACATGCTGTTTGAAGTGCTTGCCGAAGAACGACTGGTCGGGGAACGAGAGCCGATAGGCAATCTCCTGGATGCTCAAGTCGCTGTATTTGAGTAGGTATTTGGCCTCCATGACCAGGAAACGATTCATCCATTCGGTGACCGTCAGACCGCTGATGCGACGTACGATCGTCGTCAGGTAGCGCGACGAAATGCAGAGCTTGTCGGCGTAGTAGGTCACCCCCTGGCGCTCGGCATAATGCTCGCCCAACTCTTTGAGAAATTGGCGGAAATAGGCCTCCTGGCGCGAAATCTTTTGACCCTTGCCGTCGGGGTTGATGTGGGTGGCATAGACCTCGCAGAATTGGTACATCAGCGTTTCGACCATCGAGCGGATGACATCCTCGCGGAAGGGGGACTCGACCTGCTCGGCGATGAGCATCTCCAGCATCTCCAGGCCACGAAGCAGGCGATGCTGCTCCGAATCGGTCAGCTTGACATGGATCTGTCCCGTGATCTGGATCATGAGCGAGGTGAAGCGGCTGATGTTGAAATTGCACTCCCCCAAGAACTCCGGATCGAAAATCACGGCATAGCCCTGATGGATCAACGGATCGACCGTGCTCATGACCATACTCTTAGGCGGCAACAGGAGCAGTGATCCCTCCTCGACTTTGTACTCCTCGAGGTTGCAACTGAATTCGATCGAACCCTTCGTGCAAAGGATAAAGACGATGGCATCGATGCGCATCGGGTCGTTGAATAGGCGGGCGGTTTTGTAGCCCTCGTCGGTGATTTTTCCAACCAAACAACCGCGGTGCTTATGATGCTGTACACCATTGGCTTTTAGTTCGCTGTGGCGGATGATATCGGTAAGTGATATGCTTTTGTAGTGCTTGTTGTCCATTCTTTTGTGTAAATTTTGTGCAAAAATAGACGCTTTTAACCCTTTTTAGCGGTATTATTGGTGTGTGAATTGGTCAAAAAGTACATATATTCCGTAAAGGACTAATCTTGTTCCGTTTTGTCGTTTACTATGATACATTTTTCCCAATTTTGCGCCCGAAATTACCTTGCCCCCATGCCTGTTTCTTCCGAATTTTGCAACGCAAAATTGACCTATGAAGAGACTTTATATACTATTGTTTGTGGCTCTTTGTACCGTAGCCTGCCAATCGGAGTATCACGCCTACGATACGGATGTGGACGGAGCAAAGGCCATACATGCGCAAAACATACCGGCCATTGAGGAGGCCTGCCGCGGAAAACAGTCGATCCGCTTTGCCTTCTTGAGCGACACGCAGCGCTGGTACGATGAGACGAAAGATGCCGTTCGGGCGCTCAATGAGCGCGATGATATCGACTTTGTGATTCACGGAGGCGATATGACCGATTGGGGGTTGCGCGATGAGTTTGAGCGCCAACGCGATATGTTGCAGGGGCTGAAGGTGCCCTATGTGGTGTTGCTCGGCAACCACGATTGCCTGGCTACGGGGGCGATGGTCTATCGCACCATCTTTGGTGCGGCACACTTTGCCTTTACGGCCGGTCGGGTTCGCTTTGTGGCAGCCAATACGAATGCCTTGGAGTATCGTGTGGAGGCTCCCGTGCCCGACTTCGATTTCTTGGAGCAGGAGCTCGCGCACTACCCTGCCGAGGCGGATTGTACGGTGGCGCTGATGCACGCGGCACCGCACACCGAGCAGCTCTACGGCGAGAAGGCGGATCGCTACCACGCGACGATGAAAAGCTTCCCGAATCTCCTGGTGGCGATTCATGGCCACGGCCACAGCTACGAGATCCGAGAGCCGTTTGAGGATGGTCTGAAGTATATTCAGGCTGATTGCATCGAGAAGCGCAACTATCTGTTATTCACTATTAACGAGGAGGGATACACGCATGAGCAGGTCTTTTATTAACACGCTTGTTTGTGCCGTGGCGCTGTTGGCCTCGTGTGCCGTGTCGGCCCAAGAGCAAGCGCAAGAGGTGGCCGTGAAGCCTTGGAAGGCGCAACGCCTCCACGCCGATTATGAGGGGTGGAAACGAGCGCTCCCGACCCACCTTAAGGTGCAATATGCCGGTGGTATGGGCATTGCCTCGGCCGGTATCGGCTGGGATTATGGCCGCAGCAACCAATTCGAGACCGACTTTCATGTCGGCTTTCTGCCTCGTCACTATTCGGATCGCAACCACGCTGTCTTTACCCTCAAGCAGAGTTGGATGCCGTGGAATATCCGTTGTACGGATTGGCTCGGCATAGAGCCTTTGTCGTGTGGACTCTACCTGACGACGATCACCGGTCCGCGTGCGATCTATTGGCGTTCCGAACCGTCGAAATATGGCGATGCGTACTATCGTTTTGCAACCCGCGTGCGTGCCTATCTCTATTTGGGGCAACGCGCCACCTGGTATGTGCAACGACCGGATGCCACCTTTAAGCAGGTGTCGCTCTACTATGAGCTGAGCGTTAAAGAGCTGGATGCAATCGCCAAATTCACGAACCGCGATTTGAAGATGCGCGATATCTTCTATTTCTCGTTCGGTGTGCGCTTGGGCTTTGAGCTGTAGTTGCCCGTCGAATGTATAAAGAACGACCGCTACCCTTTCGGATGGCGGTCGTTCTTGTTTTGTGCGAGATGCGTTACTGCTGTGTGCGGTAGAGTGCTACATCGTCGGCTGTGGCGCTCATGACACGGGCGTAAGCCTCCGAAATCTTACCCTCGGCCAGGCGACAGAATATGCGGGCGGAGGTGGTGTAGATCTCCGCGTGGCGCGTGGCCTCGGAGGCAAGCAACAGCCCCATCAGAAGATGCCCGGCCGTCTCGACCAGACGACGAGCGTGCAGCTCCTTGAAGCCCGGTGTCTGCTCCTCGATCGACTCGACATGGGCGAGCATGGCGTTGAACTTCTCGTTTTGTGCCTTCAGGCGGTTGGCGATGGGTTGCATCTCCTCGCTGAACGTCTCCTCGCCGAGGCGGGCAATCTGCTCGGCATAGACCCCCTTCGTGACGGAGTTGATGGCTGCCACGACCTGGAGTTGCGAGGTGCCCTCGTAGATCGACATGATGCGCGCATCGCGGTAGATGCGCTCTGCGGGGTAATCCTTCATGAAGCCCGAACCGCCCAGAATCTGGATGGCATCGTAGGCCACCGAGTTGGCATACTCCGAAGCGAAGAGCTTGACCATCGGCGTATAGGCATCGGCCAGACGGCTGTAGTGTTTCATCTCCTGGCGCTCCTCCGGCTCTAACTTGCGATCCTTGGAAAGTGCGTCTAACTGCTTGTAAATCTCGACATAACGTGCCGTCTCGTAGAGCAGGGCGCGAACAGCCTGCGTCTTGGCCTGCATCTCGTTGAGCAGCTCGCTGACAGCCGTGAATTCGATGATCGGCTTGCCGAACTGCTGACGCTCGTGGGCATATTTCAGCGCCTCACGGTAGGCCGCTTCACACGTTCCGACCGACTGTGCACCAATACCCAAACGAGCCGCATTCATGAGCGACATGACATATTTGATCAGTCCCATGCGGCGCACACCCACCAACTCGGCAGGGGCATCCGTATAGACCAACTCGCAGGTGGGCGAACCGACAATGCCGAGCTTATGCTCGATGCGGCGGACCTTGACACCGCCACTCTTTTTGTCGTAGACAAACATTGAAAGACCACGCGCATCGCTCGTTCCCGCCTCGGTGCGGGCCAAGACGAGCGAGAGGTCGCCATCGCCGTTGGTGATGAAGCGCTTTACGCCATTCAAGAGCCAGGTGTTGCGCTCCTCGTCCCAGGTGGCCTTCAGGGTCACGGCACCCAAATCCGAACCTGCATCGGGTTCGGTGAGGGCCATCGACCACGTTTCACCCGCTACGGTGCGCTTCAGATACTCCTCCTTCTGCTCCTCGGAGCCAAACTCGCGGAGCGTCTCGGCGCAATCCTGCAAGCCCCAAACATTCTGGAATCCGGCATCGCCACGGGCAATCATCTCGTTGGTCATGATCGAGGCCGTGAGCGGCAGGTTCAAACCGCCGTATTGGCGCGGTAGCGACATGCCGTCCAAACCTGCGGCCTGCATGGCGCGCAGATTCTCCTTTGTCCCCGAGGCGTACTCCACGCGGTCGCCCGTATGGTGAGGGCCTTCGCGATCGACCCCCTCGGCATTTGCGGCAATCACCTCGCCACACACCTCGCCCGCCAACTCCATGACACGGCGGTAGGAATCCAGGGCATCCTCGCTGTTCTCGGGGGCGTAGTCGTAAAGCTCTTTTTCGCTGAAATCGCGCTCGCGGAGTGCCACGATGCGCTCCATCAGAGGATGGTCGAATTGGATTTGTAAATCCTTGTTATCTAAATAGAAATTGGCCATTACTTCGAGTTTTGCTTGTAGTACTTGATCAGCTTCGGGATCACCTCCCCTACGTCGCCCGTGATGGCATAATCGGCCAGGCGCGTAATCGGGGCATCGGGATCCGTGTTGATCGAAATGACCATGGCCGACTGATCCATGCCGGCCGTGTGTTGAATCTGTCCCGAGATACCGCAGGCGATGTAGAGCTTCGGTCGCACGGTGACTCCCGTCTGACCGATTTGGCGCTCATGCTCCGTGAAGCCGGCATCGACCGCAGCGCGCGAAGCGCCTACCTCGCCACCGAGCACCTCGGCAAGCTCGTGAACCAACCGGAAATTCTCCTTCGACCCCATGCCGTAGCCACCCGCTACGATGATCGGCGAAGATTTGATGTCGATCTTGCGCTCGGCAATCTCGCGGTGGAGAATCTGCACGGCAAGGTCGCTATCCTGCAACGCCTCGCGCCAGGGAATCGTTTTCAGCTCGGCTTTGCCCCGCTGTGTGGCCTCCTCCTTGCGCATCACACCCTCACGCACCGTAGCCATCTGGGGGCGGTGGTCGGGGTTGATGATCGTGGCGATGATGTTACCGCCAAAGGCGGGACGAATCTGGTACAAAAGATCGTGGTACACCTTACCCGTCTTGGGGTCGGTGTGGTCGCCAATCTCGAGTTGTGTGCAGTCGGCCGTAAGACCGCTGTGCAGGGCCGACGATACGCGCGGTGCGAAGTCGCGTCCGATCGAGGTAGCTCCGAAAAGCACGATCTCGGGCTGCTCCCGGCGGATCAGGTGCGTGAGCACGGCCGTATGGGGCAGTGTGCGGAAGGGGGCAAACACGGCATCGTCTGCCACCCAAACCGTGTCGGCTCCGTAGCGTGCGAGCTCCTCCTCGACTCCCTCGGTGTGGTGACCGATGACGATCGCTTCGGTCTTGATGCCGAGCCGGGCTGCCAGCTCACGCCCCTTGGTCATCAGCTCCAGGCTCACGTCGGCAATCTTTCCCTCCTCGCGTTCGATATATACAAACAGGTTGTTCATACTCCTTTTCGTTAATTTAACCGATCGTATGGGCGGCAATAAGCTCCTGAATCAGGGCCTCCAACTCCTCATCCGAGCCGCTGAGGCGCTTCGCCTCCTTGGCCTGAAATACCACATTCTCGATGCGCTTAACCTTCGTAGGCGAGCCTTGCAGACCGAGCTGCGTGGGGTCGGGGTCGATATCCGTAGCCGACCACTCGGCAATCTGC
This sequence comes from Alistipes sp., assembly GCA_017624955.1. Lineage (GTDB taxonomy): Bacteria > Bacteroidota > Bacteroidia > Bacteroidales > Rikenellaceae > Alistipes. The sequence continues at coordinate 9,051 of JAGAMA010000004.1, read as the reverse complement.
AGGTCGCTCTTGACGGCAACTCGTTCGGCTACATACGCTTGGCTTTCGGTTGCAAGCTCCGAGGCCGTGCGGGCCGATTTGAAGTGCATCAGGCGCTTGGCATGGCGCGGACGGGGTGCGGGTGCCGAGCCGCTGACGGTAATCAGGGCGGGCAGTGGGCACTCGACAACCTCTACACCGGCCTCGATGCGGCGACGAATCGTGAGTGTCTCTTCCCCGATTGCGGTCACCTCCTCGGCATAGGTTACCTGCGGCCATGCGAGCTTCTCGGCCACCTGCGGGCCAACCTGGGCCGTATCGCCGTCAATGGCCTGACGGCCGGCGACAATCAGGTCGGGATTAATCTTCTTCAGGGCGCACGACAAGGCGTAGGAGGTAGCCAATGTATCCGAGCCGGCAAACTCGCGCCCCGAGAGGAGGTATCCCCCATCGGCACCGCGATACATCGCCTCGCGAATCACCTCGGCGGCACGTTGCGGGCCCATGGTCAGCACCTTCACGCTTGTCCCCTCGATGCGGTCTTTGAGCCGCAGGGCCAACTCCAGCGCATGCAGATCCTCGGGGTTGAAAATAGCCGGCAGAGCAGCACGGTTTACCGTACCCTCTGCCGTCATTGCATCTTTGCCGACCTGTCGTGTGTCGGGCACTTGTTTGGCCAACACGACAATGTTCAAAGATTTCATAAATGTAGTTTTCGTTCTTGTTTAGCGAATCACCGTCTCGTCGCGGTCGGGACCCACCGAGATCACCTTCACGGGAACACCCGTCTCCTGCTCGATGAAATCGACGTAGGCCTTGAAGGCGGCGGGGAACTCCTCGTAGGTGCGGCACTGGCGCAGGTCGCACTGCCAACCCTCGAAGTCGGTGTAAACGGGCTCTACGCCCTCCTCGATCGAGAAGGGGAACTCCTCGGTCGTCGTGCCGTTTACGTTGTAGGCCGTGGCCACGCGAATCGTCTCGAAGTCGTTCATCACGTCCGACTTCATCATGATAAGCTGCGTGACACCGTTGATCATGATCGAATATTTCAGCGCTACGAGGTCCAGCCAACCGCAGCGACGCTCACGGCCCGTTACGGCACCAAACTCATGGCCGATGCGGCGCAGCGTGGCACCCGTCTCGTCGAAGAGCTCCGTGGGGAACGGACCGCTACCTACGCGTGTGCAGTAAGCCTTGAAGATGCCGAATACCTCGCCAATGCGATTCGGGGCTACACCCAGACCCGTGCAGGCACCTGCGCAGACCGTGTTGGACGACGTAACGAAGGGATACGAACCGAAATCCACATCGAGCAGCGTACCCTGCGCACCCTCGGCCAGGACGCTCTTGTCGGCCTTCAGGGCGTTATTGACCATCCACTCGCTGTCGATGATCGGGAACTCCTTGAGGTACTCTACGGCCTCGAACCACTCCTGCTCCAAAGCCGTGATGTCGTAGTCGTAATTGAGGCTCTTGAGAATCTGCTCGTGGCGAGCCTTGGCCTTGGCGTAGATCTCCTTGAAGTTGGGGCTCAGCAGGTCGCCTACGCGCATGCCGTTGCGGCTGATCTTGTCCGTGTAGGTCGGGCCGATACCCTTGCCCGTCGTGCCGATCTTGGCGCTACCCTTGGCAGCTTCATAGGCGGCATCGAGGATGCGGTGCGTGGGGAGGATCAGGTGGGCCTTCTTCGAGATCGAAAGCTGCTTCTTCAGGTCGTGACCGCTCGTGGCGAGCTCCTCGGCCTCCTTGCGGAAGAGGATGGCATCGAGCACCACGCCACCACCGATGATGTTGGCCTTGCCGCCCTGGAAGATGCCCGACGGAATCGAGCGAAGCACATACTTCTCGCCATTAAACTCCAGCGTGTGGCCGGCATTCGGGCCACCCTGGAAACGGGCTACCACCTCGTAGTTCGGAGTCAGGACATCCACGACCTTACCCTTACCCTCGTCGCCCCATTGCAGGCCGAGAATCACATCTACTTTCTTCATTGTTCTAAAAAGTACTATATAGGTTGATACTAAATTTCAGTTCGTGCGTAAAAAAGGCCGCAAAAAAGATTTTGCAGCCAAAATTACAAAAATATTTTCACAAAGCAGGGGCTTTGGCGTGACTTTTTCACCAAGTTATGAACAAAAAGCCACTTATTGCCCTACAACGACCGCAGGAGCCTCGTAATTGACCTGTTGCCCCGTACGGCAGTAGATGGTCGTGAGCGACGGATTGAGGCGCGCATCGGCCTGTAAAGCCGTGCTGCAAGCCCTCAAATCGAGCACCGTGAAGCGGTTGTCGCGGCAGTCGAGGCGCGTGAGCGAGGCGGTGTAGTCGAGGTTGAGCGTCGTGAGCAGGTTGGCATGACAATCGAGCTCCGTGATCCCGCGCAAGTGCCCCAACGCCAGGTGGGTAAGGCGGTTTGTGTGGCAGCTCAGGGTGCGGAGCTCCTCGTTTTCGGTCAGGTCCAACCACGCGATCTCGTTCTGCGAACAATTCAGCTCCTCAAGGCGGGTGAAGGCCTCGATCTCGTCCAACGAACGGATGCCCAACCCTTGGCAGTCGATCTTGCGCACCGACTCGGCTTCGTAGCGCGAAAGACGATTGTCACCATTCGTGTCGAAGTGCTCAAGGCAGTAACGCTCGAACTGCTCATCCGTGAAGCGGAGGTAGTCGTAGCTCTTGTGATCCTCGTCGTCACGTTCGGCCATGCCGCAAGCCGTGAGCGAGAGGAGTGCCAAGCTCCATAGCGCCGCGTGTCGCATCGCTTTCGGGGCGGTTTAGATGTCGATGTCGTCGTCGTTCGACGAGCTCTCCATCCCACTCTCGTCGTCCTGCAACTCGTCGGCACCCTTCAGGTCGTCGTCGTAGTAATCCTTGTCGTCCTCCTCGTGGGCCTTGTCGTCGATCTTCACGTCGATCTTCACGAGGTAGGCCACCTCCTCCGTGTCGAACGGTACGGCGTAGAAGAAGTCGCCATTGGGTTTGTCGATGCGCATCATTGCCTCGGTGTAGCCGAGCGGATAGAGCGCCTTAACGGCCTCCTGCAGTTCAGGGGTCAGGTTGTGGAAGCTCGTTACGATATGCTTCTTGGTGGTATTCGGTTTTGCCATGATGGATTTTATTGTGTCAAAATTTTCTGCAATTATACGCAAAAAAAGCATATTGCCATACATCCGTAAATTTTTTTTGCATTTTTTTTGTTTTCGATGGCCGTTCCAAACAATTTGCGTACCTTTACCCTGAAAATAGCCTTACCTATGGTAAAAGAACGCATCGAAGCACTTCGGGCTACGCTCGAACGCCATAACTACCTCTATTATGTGGAGAATCGACCCGAAATCTCGGATTTCGAGTTCGATCGGCTGCTGCGCGAGCTGCAGGATTTGGAGCAGGCACATCCCGAGTGGGATGATCCGAACTCCCCGACACACCGTGTGGGTAGTGACCTGACGAGCGAATTTCGCACCGTAAAGCACCGCTTCCCGATGCTCTCGCTCGGTAATACCTACTCGCTCGACGAGCTGAAGGAGTTTATCGACCGCATCGAGCGCGAGGAGGGCGAGGTGGAGTATGTCTGTGAGCTGAAGTTTGACGGCACGGCCATCTCGCTGAGCTACCTCGACGGACAGTTGGAAAGAGCCGTTACACGCGGCGATGGGGAGCAGGGCGACGATGTAACGGCCAATGTCCGCACGATTCGCTCCGTGCCCCTGCGTCTGCAGGGCGAGGGGTGGCCTAAGCTCTTTGAGATTCGTGGCGAGGTGCTGATGCCCTACGCCTCGTTCGATAAGCTCAACGGCGAACGCGAGGAGGCGGGCGAACAGCCCTTTGCCAATCCGCGCAATGCGGCGGCAGGTACGCTCAAGCAGCAGGCCTCGTCGGTCGTGGCACGGCGTGGGTTGGATTGCACGCTCTATCAGCTGGCAGGCGACGAGGTGCAGCAGATGAACCATTGGGAGGCGCTCAAGGCGGCCCGAAAGTGGGGCTTCAAGGTCTCCGAACATGGTCGTCTGTGTCGTTCGTGGGAGGAGATTGCAGCCTACATCACCGAGTGGGACGAAAGGCGCAAGACTCTCCCCTTCCCGACCGATGGCGTGGTAATCAAGGTCAATGATGCGGCCGTGAGACGGCGTTTGGGCTTTACCTCCAAGGCGCCGAAGTGGGCCGTGGCCTACAAGTTTAAGGCCGAGCAGGCCCTCACGCGACTCAACGAGATCACCTTCCAGGTGGGGCGCACGGGTGCCATTACTCCGGTGGCGAACCTCGATCCGGTGCAGTTGGCCGGAACGACCGTCAAGCGCGCCACGCTGCACAATGCCGAGCAGATTGCCCTGTTGGATATCCGCGAGGGGGATATGGTCTATGTCGAGAAGGGAGGCGAGATTATCCCGAAGATTACGGCCGTGGAGCTCAAGGAGCGCCGAGCCGACAGCGAGCCGTTCCAATATATTAAGGTATGCCCCGAATGTGGTACACCCCTGGTGCGCTACGAGGGCGAGGCGAAGCACTACTGCCCGAATCAGAATGGGTGTCGCGTGCAGATCGTGGGTCGCATCCTGCACTTCATTCGTCGCAAGGCGATGGATATCGAGGGGTTAGGCGAGGAGACGGTCGAGCTGCTCCATGCGAGCGGCCTTGTGGGCAATGTGGCCGACCTGTATGACCTGAACGCCGTGCAGCTCTCTCCCCTGCCCCGTCTGGGCGAGAAGTCGGCCGAGAACATCATCCGTTCGATTCGTCGTTCGGTGGATGTGCCCTTCCAGCGCCTGCTCTTTGGTCTGGGTATTCGCTTTGTGGGCGAGACAACGGCCAAGCAGCTTGCCGAGCACTTCCGTTCGCTGGATCGGCTGCGGATGGCTACGCGTGAGGAGCTGCTCGAGACGGAGGAGGTGGGCGAAAAGATTGCCGACTCGATTCTGGAATACTTTGCCAAGGAGGAGAACCTGCTCATCATCGAGCGTCTGCGCGCGGCAGGTTTACGGTTCGAGGCCGAGGAGCGCAAGACGGCTTCGGATGCCCTTGCGGGCAAGAGCTTTGTCGTGTCGGGCAAGTTTACGATCAGTCGTGACGAGCTGAAACGGCTCATCGAGGAGCACGGAGGTCGCAACGTGGCGGCCGTGTCGGGCAGTGTGGATTACCTCATTGCAGGCGACAAGATGGGCCCCGAGAAGCGCAAGAAGGCGGAGAAATTGGGCGTGAAGATGCTCTCCGAGGAGGAGTTTATGGCCCTGATTTCGGCCACGGAGAGGGCAGAACAGCGCACCGAGGAGGAGGCTCAACAACCCGAACAAGTGAAAGAGGAGAATCCCGTACAGGGAACACTATTTTAATAAGGAAAGCTATGTTAAAGGATAAACTTTCGGGCGTAGGTGTAGCGATGATTACGCCCTTTACCGAGACGGGCCAGGTCGATTACAAGGCCTTAGGCGATATGGTCGATTATGTGATTGAGGGGGGTGTGGACTACATCGTGGCGCTCGGTACGACGGCCGAAACGCCGATGCTCTACAACCCCGAGCGTGCCGTGATTGCGATGTACACGGCGCACAAGATCGATGGCCGTGTGCCCCTGGTGATGGGTTGCGGCGGTAACTCAACGAGCGAGGTGCTGGATCAGCTGCGCGAGTTCGACCTTAGAGGTGCGGATGCCATCCTGAGCGTTACGCCCTATTACAACAAACCTTCGCAGGAGGGTCTTTATCAGCACTTTAAGACCGTGGCGGAGCACTCTCCCCTGCCGGTGATTCTGTATAACATTCCGGGGCGTACGGGCGTGAACATGACCGCCGAGACGACCCTGCGCCTGGCGCGTGAGATTCCGAACATCATCGGTATCAAGGAGGCTTCGGGCAACCTGGAGCAGATGCAGCAGATCATCGACAACCGCCCCGAGGGATTCTTGGTTCTGGCGGGCGATGACGGCATTGCCATCGAGCTGATGGAGCGCGGTGGTGACGGCGTGATTTCGGTGGCAGCCAATGTCTTCCCGAAGCTCTTCATGGAGTGTATCAACAAGGCCAAGGAGGGCAAATTTGACGAGGCGCGTGCGAAGTGGGCCGAGGCCGACATGGACGATGCCGTGGAGGCGCTCTTTGCCGAGGGTAACCCCGTGGGTGCGAAGTGTGCCCTGTCGGTGATGGGCAAGATCGGTCCTACGATGCGTCTGCCGCTTGTGCCGGGTACGCCCCAGCTGCGCGAACGCTTCAAAATGCTGATCGAGAAATACGATTTGCACTAAAAAGGGCGTTTGTTCCGTGAGATAAACGAATACCCATGAAAAGATTTTTGTTGTTGCTCCTGGCGCTCATGCCGCTGTGCTCGATGGCCAAAACCCCTGTCGAGCAGGATATCATCGACCGCATCACCGACCAGCGGTCGCCCTACTACTACATGAAGCTCATGATGCGCTACACGAGCGGAGCACTCGACCTGACGGACGACGACTACCACTACCTCTACTTCGGCTTTGCCTACCAGGAGGCCTACAAGCCCCTCGAATCGAACCCCGACAAGGAGGAGATGTTGTCGCTCATGCGGGGCATGGACCCCGATAAGGTGGAGCGTGAGCGGTTGGAGCAGCTCCTGATTCGTGCTAATGCCGCCCGCATGCGCGATCCCTTCAGTCCGCAGATTCTCAATGTGCTGACCTTCGTGCACCAAAAGCTGGGCAACGATGGCGAGGCGCAGCGCTGGGCTACGCACCTCAATGGCGTGATCCGCACGATCCTCTCGTCGGGGGACGGGCTGACGATCAAATCGCCGCGCCATATCCTCATGTTCGACCATGCACTCGACGTGATGGCCGCCGAGGGGCTTGCCGCAGGGGATGCGCGGGTCGTGAGCCGCACGGTGGAGTTTGTGCCGCTCCTCTCCTCGCAAGTGATTGAGGGCAAGAAGCGTAAGGGACTTTACTTCAACTTTGAGCGCATCTACCGCAATAAGCCCGAAGGCTACACCTACAAGCGTGAGCGGACGTGGCAGTTCAACAACCTTAAACCGCGTGAATACAAATGATGAAACGACTTTTGGCGTTGCTCCTCTCGGCCCTGGTGCTGGTAGCATGCGACGATAAAAACACCTACGAGGAGCCCGTAGCTCCCCGACAGACGCTCCTGATGTACTTCCCCTGGTCGGGCAACGACAGCGGCTCGACGGGGCTTTTGTCGCACTTCCTGACCAATATCGACGATATGGAGGAGGCGATCCGCTACAACGCTCCCGAGGGGTGTCGGGTGCTGGTTTACCTCGTGGAACGCAAGGTGGAGACGGGCATCGGCGGAGCAACGAATACCTACTTCGAGGGATCGTTGCAGGAGCTCAAGGCGCGTGGTGGCAAGGTGGAGCGCGTGCAGCTCACCTCCTACCGCGATCCCGATATGACCGAGGCCGAGCAGATTGCGCGCCTGCTGAAGGATGTGCAGGCCTACGCCCCTGCTCCGCGCTACGCGATGACGATCGGCTGCCACGGCATGGGCTGGATTCCTGCCACGGCAACCAAGGCCGTAAGCCGCGAGGGTGCCGAGCGCGAGTATTGGGAGTACGAGGGGGCGGAGCAGACCCGCTGGTTTGGCGGCATGACGGCCGAGTTCCAGACCGAGATTCCGACCTTGGCGGAGGCGATTCGTCGCGCAGGGATGAAGATGGAGTACATCCTCTTCGACGACTGCTACATGTCCTCGGTCGAGGTGGCCTATGAGCTGAAGGATGTGACCGACTACCTGATCGGCTCGACGAGCGAGATCATGGCCGAGGGATTCCCCTACACCGAGATCGGTGCGCTGCTCCTCGGGGAGGTCGATTACGAGGGCATTTGCGAGTCGTTCTACCAATATTATATGGAGCGAAACTCCTACCCTTGCGGTACGGTGGCTGTGACCGTATGTAGTGAATTGGAGGCCCTGGCCGAGGTGATGAAGCGCATCAACGCGGCGAGTGAGGAGCTGACGGCGAGTGAGCTCAGTCAGGTGCAGGTCTTGGATGGCTATGACCCCTGCCGCTTCTACGATCTGGGCGACTATGTGAACTTCTACTGCAAGGATGCTGCGCTGCGTGGCGAGTTTGAGCGCCAGCTGGAGCGCGCCGTGCCTGCCGCATTCCGTCGCCATACGCCCACCTTCTACTCGATGACGAGCGGCGAGACGGATATCAACGCCTTCTCGGGCATCACGACCTCCGATCCGAGCCTTTCGCCCCTGGTGGTCGATGTCAAAGGCTCAACCGCCTGGTGGAAAGCGACGCATTAGGGGTTAAGGGCTTGGAGAGGTAACTCAAGGCTGTCGGGCTTTTGGTCTGAGGCTACTGGGGCTACTGAGGCCACTGAGCCCACTGACTTTTTTTCAGTAGCCCCAGCTGCCCCAGTGGGCTCGGTGGGCCCTGACCCAAGACCCCACCACCGTCAGTAACCTTACCCACGTTACAAAGTTACAAAGTTACACGGTTACAGGGGGTGTGTCGGTGTAACCGCGTAACTTGGTGTAACTTTTACAGCTGAACACACTAAAATACCAACAATTAGGGATTGACGGTCGTGGAATTTTTAGCGACCTTTGTCCTTGAAAATAACAGGGGCGCGTAAGCCCCCACAACGAAAGCCGTTAATTGTTATTGTTTGTGTGTGAAAAAGGCCGTGACCTGATCTGGGTTGCGGCTTTTTTTTGTTGGGAGGGGGTTAAGGGTTGCTAAAGGTTACTAAAGGTTACTAAAGGTTACTAAAGGTTACTAAAGGGGTCCCTTAATTGCCCTTAATAACCTTTAGTTGCCTTTAGTCGCCTTTTGTGGGAGACTGAATTGGCTGCTTCGCTTCGCTCCGTGACGCCGATCCAGGTGGGCCCCTTTGCAAGGGTACAAAGTGAATAGGCCGCCCGTCGATGACGGGCTTGGCTTTTTGCTTTTGTGTGCAATCTCGTGCAAGCACGGCTTGCGTACAAAAACAAAAAACGGCTTATTGGTCAAAATTAGTAGATAAAATCGGGGCAATTGATTGATTTTTATATATTTGCACTATTTGCGTTAGAAATGGATAAAAAGTTTGTCCAAAATGTGGGCAACGAACCCTCGTCAGAGATGGCTACAACGGGG
>JAGAMA010000024.1 GCA_017624955.1 Alistipes sp. | reverse complement strand
TTAGTTACAAGGGGTTACGCGGTCTTTCAAAAACGAAAACTTTAATTCACCAAAAACATTTTACAAACCAATTTTAAACTAAAGCCTATGAAAAAGATGACTTTGAAAAAGCTCTTCGGAGGCATTTGCTGCGCAGCGATGGCCATGTTTGCCGTATCGTGTGCACAGGGTGTCGATGATGAGACTTGGACGTCGGGTGTAAGCGGCGTTCAGCTTGAGTCGCCCGCTGCTGAATCGATCGTATTCAGCCTGGCAACGGATGCCAGCGGCAACGAGCAGGTGAAGGTTCAGTGGCCCGTTTCGATGGGTGCCGGTGGCTATGAGGTCACGGTAATCAACGTAAACGACCCCGAGAACCCCGAGGTGGTGGTAGATCACGAGACCGTAGACGGTTGCTCGCTGCTCTTCCCGCTGGCCGAGGATACCAACTATGAGGTAAGCGTGTTGACGCTCGCCAACGAGAAGTACAACAACGCCGGTGCTGCAAGCGCTACGACGGTTCCTTACTCGTCGATGATCGGCGGTGTGACGATTCCCGCAGGTTCGGAGATCGGTCAGTTCATCACGGATTACATGCTCGAGCATGAGGCTGATCATCAGGCTGCGATTGCTGCCGATGCCAACTTCGAGTGGGCATTTGACCTGGAGCGCGGTGCTGCCTATACGCTGGATACTCCCGCCCAGACGGGTCTGATTCCGATTCGTCTGCGTGGTACGCTGGGTAGTCGTCCCGTCGTAACGGTGGGTGAGAATGGCAAGCTTTCGCCTGCCAGCGGTCTGAAGATCAAGAATGTGAACTTCGACTGTACGGCCATGAAGTCGCGCGCCCTGATCGAGATGGACTACTCGCGTACAGATGTACCTCTGACTTCGAAGGGCCAGATGGCTTGTACATCGCCGATCCGCATCGAGTCGTGCTGGGTGAAGGAGCTGACCACGTCGCTCTTCAACATCAGCGATGGTGCTTGGGGTATCGACGAGTTCCGTATGTCGGACTGCTTGGTACAGCTCAATTGTAAGAATGGTGACCAGTGGCACACCTTCATCAATGGTTGGTCGGGTACGGGTTATGTCAATGGTGTGAAAGGCGCCAGCTGGTATGGCGGTATCCTGAAGACCTATGTGATCAACTCGACGATCTGGAATCGCTATCCTTCGGCATCGGTAGGTAATAAGAACTACTTCATCCGTTTCTCGAACCAGTCGATCGACAAGTGCTTCGGTACTTATAACGGTGTATTCGATATTAAGAACTCGACGCTGGTGCGTATGATGCCGAACAAGGACTTCGGTAACAACATCGCCAATAAGCCGGCTTTTGTAATTACATTCGAGAACTCGGTATTCCACGACTGCTACCGCCTGCAGAAGGTAAAGCGTGGTGGTACGCTTGTTATGTCGGGCAACACGATTCAGGGTATCCGCAACTCGGTTGATTCGACCGATAAGAAGGAGTTTGCTACCGAGTCGGATCACGGTTTCGATGAGAGCGCAATTGACAACGCTATCCTGGATCTGACGGCCGAGAATGGTGGTGTGAACTTCACCCCGCTGACCGGTAACGGTGACCCGCGCTGGTTGAACTAACGGAAGTGCTAACACAAAAGAAAGAATACAATTATGAAAAAAGTATTGGGTATCTGCCTGAGTTTTGTGATGGCACTCTTCGTGCTGTCGGCTTCGGCACAGACACAGTATAAAGGTACCGTAGTCGATGAATTGGGTCAGCCCGTCATCGGTGCTACGGTAATCGTGAAGGGTACCACGATCGGTACCACGACGGGTGTGGACGGTGATTTCGAACTGCCCGTACCTGATAAGGCATTGGTTCAAATCTCGTTCATCGGTTATGTAACCGAGGAGATTTCGGACCTGGCCAAGACGCAGATCGTTCTGAAGGAGGACCGTCAGAACATCGAGGAGGTAGTCGTTGTAGGTTATGGTACGCAGAAGAAGGCTACCCTGACCGGTTCGGTGGCTTCGGTGCCGATGGACGACATCGCCGACCTTTCGTCGGGTAACCTCGCCTCGACGCTGTCGGGTCTTATCAATGGTGTATCGGTTTCGGGTGGTGAGAGCCGTCCGGGTGAGGCCGCATCGATCTACATCCGTGGTGCCAACGAGCTGAGCGCCGTAGGTGTAACGGCTCAGCAGCCGCTCTATGTAATCGATGGTTACATCTACCCGAACGACGTGAAGGTAGGCAACACCTATCAGAACCTCGGTGCAGAGGCCTTCAACAACATCGACCCCTCGATGATCGAGAATATCTCGGTGCTGAAGGATGCCTCGGCTGCCGTATACGGTTCGCGTGCAGCTAACGGTGTTATCCTGGTAACCACGAAGCGTGGTAAGCTCGGTACGCCGCAGATTTCGTATAGCGGTACGGTCGGTATCGCCGATACCTTCTCGCACCCCGACATGTTGAATGCTTATCAGTATGGTAAGTTGTGGAACGCTGTTACGGCAGCCGACCCCACCAACACCAACATCGACAAGAAGTTTGACCTCTTCCAGGCTGACGAGTTGGAGGCCATGAAGGGTCTGGACTACGATCTTCTGGACAAGTATTGGGAGGCAGCCATTACGCACCAGCACTCACTGAACGTATCGGGCGCTACGGAGAAGGCCAACTACTTCGCCGGTCTGTCGTACTTCAACCAGGATGGTAACCTCGGTAAGCTCGACTACGATCGTTGGTCGTATCGTGCCGGTATCGACGTGAAGATTGGTAAGGGTCTTTCGGCCGGTATGCAGCTTTCGGGTGACTATGGCAAGAAGAACGCCCCCTATATCAAGGTAGGTGGTACGAACGCCGAGAAGGACTACCGTCTGATGATGATGCGTCCGCGCTACATGCCGGAGTATGTAAACGGCTATGCGATTGCTTCTTATGGTGTATCGAACGACCAGGTTGGCCAGGATCAGGAGTATCACTTCGCCGAGCTGCAGGATCTGGGCGACTACAAGCGTAACATGACCTCGAACATGAACATCGGTGTTCACATTGCGTATGATTTCGCTGCTCTTTGGAAGCCGCTGCAGGGTTTGACCGCTCGCGCTTCGTACTCAAAGTCGATCTCGACCGACAAGACCAATGAGATTGGTACCTATTATAATCTGTATAAGATGAACACCCGCTTCGGTTCGGGTGAGCACCTCTACACGCCGACGAGCGGCATGACGCCGGATGAGATCGAGGCGCTGTATGATAAGGACAATTTCTCGTACTCGAACCGCGGTTCGATCATTTCGAACGGTACGTCGGATTCGTCGCCCGGTGCATATAGCCGCACGATGACCCGCACGGACAACTACCAGATGAACTTCCAGCTGAACTATGCGCGCGACTTTGGCAAGCACTCGGTGGGTGCCATGTTCGCTATCGAGCGTTCGGAGTCGGAGTCGGAGTACCTGACCGGCTTGGTAACCGATCCTTATGAGTTCGGTACGGGTCAGGCTAACTCGGTAGGTCCCAATGCAGAGATGACGACCAACTTCACGCGCTACGAGGCAGGTTCGCTCTCGTACCTGGGTCGTGTAAACTACTCGTATGACAACAAGTATCTGCTCGAGCTGTTGGTTCGTTCGGATGCTTCGACCAAGTTCTCGCCCGACAACTACTGGGGTTACTTCCCCTCGATTTCGGCAGGTTGGGTGATCTCGCAGGAGAACTGGTTCGCTGACAATGTAAATTGGGTTGATTTCCTGAAGATTCGTGCTTCGTTCGGTCTGACGGGTCGTGATAATACGACGGCTTGGCAGTGGCAGCGTTTCTACGGTATGGATAAGGATAAGGGTGCCATCTTCGGTGAGGCAGCCGATGGTTCGGCCGGTTCGCGTCTGGCTATGAACAAGAACAATACGGGTGTAAACCCCGATGCTCACTGGGATAAGTCGTACAAGATGAACATCGGTTTGGATTGGAACGTACTGAACAACCGCTTAGGTTTCGTGATCGAGGGTTACAAGCAGTGGGATCGTGAGATGCTCATGCCCTACCGCGCTTCGATTCCCGGTACGGTTGGTAACCAGTCGGCTTATCAGAACATGGCCGAGATGGACAACTGGGGTATCGAGTTCTCGGCAACGTGGCGTGACAATATCGGCAAGGACTTCAAGTACCGCATCGGTATCAACACGGGTTACTCGGACAACAAGGTGCTCCTGATGGATTGGGAGACGGATGCCGTATATCGTCAGATCACGAAGGGCAGCCGCACCGACATCGGTACCTGGGGTATGCAGTGCGTAGGTATGTTCCGCTCGTTCCAGGAGATCGAGGAGTACTTCGAGCAGCACAACCTCACCTCGTATATGGATATGCCGAAGGAGGATGTACGCCCGGGTATGCTGATCTACAAGGATGTGCGTGGTTATGACTCGGCTACGGGTGCTTATGTTGAGCAGCCCGACGGCAAGGTGGATGGCGATGACGACCAGGTACGCCTGTCGAATCGCTCGAACCCCTACGGCGTAACGGCTAACCTGAACGCTGAGTGGAAGGGCCTCTCGCTGACGGCTCAGATCTCGGCTTCGTGGGGTGGCTATTCGTTCGTTCCTTCGATGGCCATTAAGCCCACCGCATCGCTTGAGTTTACCAACATGCCTTCGTTCTGGAATCCCGACAACATGTTCGTATACCAGGACATCGCCGATGCAGAGGGTAACGTGGTTGTAGAGCAGAACCGTGAGGGTCACTACCCGAACCTGGCTTACTCGAGCGTGAACGCCGTAACGTCGTCGTTCTGGCGCATCAGCGGCACGCGCGTTCGTCTGAACCGTCTGACGCTGGCCTACTCGCTCCCGAAGAAGTGGCTCAAGCCGATTGGTATCTCGGCCGTTCGCGTAAACGTAACGGGTCAGAACATTTGCGACTTCTACAACCCCTATCCGGAGAAGTTCATGGATCCGATGTCGGGTTCGTATGGTTCGTACCCCACGCTGCGCAAGTTCACGATTGGTCTTAATGTAACTTTCTAATAGCACACGATAATGAAAAACTTGAATATTAAATTGATCGGCTTTGCCTTGCTGGCATTTGCAGGCCTCACGTCGTGCAGCGACGAGTTCCTGCAGGAGAAGATCAACTACGATCAGGCCGATCCCGCGATCTATAACAACTATGTCGGCTGTCTGGGGCGTCTGAGCGACTGCTACGCGCTGTGTCTTCCCAACCCGGGTGGTGGTCCGAACTGGCAGTATCCCTCGACGGGTGGCCAGGACGATCTGTCGAAGTGTACGGAGGAGTATGCCGGCTTTGGTGTATTCGTAAATCCGCTGGAGGAGCTCAACACCGTTTCGGGTATCAAGGAGCAGCCCGACTATTTCCAGGGTGCCGATGCTTTGAACGTGCGTAATAACGTATGGGGTCTGATCCGTAACATCAACGATGCCATCATCGGTATCGAGGGTGGTACCTTGTCGCGCGAGGAGAAGGATGAGTTGGTCGGTCAGCTCTACTTCCTGCGTGCATGGCGTTATTTCCTCTTGTGGAAGTGGTATGGTGGTGTGCCCATCATTACCGATTGTCCTCCCATCACGGCTGAGTCGGTAACGCCGCGTTCGACCGCCAAGGAGGTTTACGAGTTCATTATCAATGATCTGAACACGGCTGCCACGATGCTGGAACCCGCTACGGGTGCCGGTCAGTGGCGTTCGGGCAGCAACTACGCTCGCGCCTCGATGGCTACGGCGTTGGCACTGAAGAACCGTGTAATGGCTTGGTGGTGCTCGCCGCTGTTCAACCGATCGGGTGACTCGGCTCGTATCCAGGCTTGCTATACGGAGATGAAGGCCGATCTGGAGAAGATCAACGCTGCCGGTTATGGTCTTTACAAGCCCGAGGGTAAGGGTAACACGCTGAAGGATTGGGCCAATATGTTCAACCTGATGGGCGAGGAGGATACCGAGGGCCTCTTCATCGCTCGTTTCAACAATGTGAAGGAGGGTGGTATTCCCGACTATTCGCGTAACAACCCCTGGGAGCAGAAGATTCGTCCTTCGAACGCGCTCGGTGGTGGCGGTATCACTCCGTCGGCCACGATTATGCAGCTCTTCCCGATGCGTGACGGTGGTGTGAACGCAGCCGGTGCTTACCATTATACGAAGCTGAAGAAGTCGAATGTTTCCTTCGACGAGACGGTTCCCTTCCTGCATCGCGATGCTCGTTTCTACCGTACGTTCGGTTTCCCGGGTATTCAGTGGGTACACAATGGTTCGGCTATGTCGGAGACGACCAACAACCCCTACGAGGGCGGTAAGTACGAGCTGTGGAACTATGTATGGTACCTCGATCCCGCATTGGTTGGTGACCACACCTCGTCGGCTACCTACGGTGCCGATAACCTGCTGGACAAGGCGCGCGGTCTCTACCTGACAAAGCGTTCGACGGGTGACAAGCCGATGTATGATTACATCGACCTGGCAAATGGTGGTCAGGGCTTCCGCTACTCGTACCAGTCGTACATGGAGATCCGTTATGCCGAGGTGCTGCTCAATATGGCCGAGGTAGCTGCCGGTGCCGGTCAGCTGACGGAGGCCGTTGATTACCTGAAGCAGATCCGCCAGCGTGCTGGTTATCAGGAGAGCTGCACCGAGGCCGGTTATGAGTATGAGAACTATGGTCTGACGGAGGCCGCTTCGACCGACTATGGTACCTGCTTGGCTCAGATCCTCTACGAGCGTCAGATTGAGCTCGCTTTCGAGGGTAAGCGTTTCGACGATATGCGTCGCTGGCTCCTCTTCGACGGTGGTGCTGCCTTCTCGCAGATTCAGGGTGCTCCCGCAACGTGGACCCTCTCGGGCTGGGGTGGTAACACCTGCGAGTTCATCGGTTACAAGCCTTTCAACGGCGAGCGTCGTGAGAACATCGAGTGGCAGGTGAAGCCGACCATCAAAGACGGTGTCGGTGGCAAGACTTGGACGGCCGGTAAGTGGGATGAAATGCCCGACCCGATTGCCAAGTATGTCTTCGAGAATGGTGCTCTGAATGCAAAGACGGGTGAGATCGAGCCTTGGACGAAGGGCGCAACCTGGAACGACTTTAAGTCGTGGCGTTCGGGCTTCGTAGTGGAGCTTAACAGCCGCAGCCTGGTAAACAACCCGGGTAACGCTGATAAGAACACCTATGCCGACCTGGAGCGTCTGGCTACGTTCTACAACACCTACCTGCAGGCTAAGATGAAGCGTGGTGACGGCCTGAATGCCGATAAGACGGTTGACGGCATGGTGATCACCTTCCTGCCCCGTTACTACCTGCTTGGTCTGAACCAGAACACGCAGACGAAGAACCCGACGCTGCTCCAAACCATTGGTTGGGAGGATTACAACGGCGGTCAGGGTACGTTCGACCCGCTGGCCGAGTAACAAAACCGATTGAAGTCCCACTTCAATCATAAAGAAGGGGGTTGCCGTTCCCATCATCCGGCAACCCCCTTCACTTTTTAATCGTGCAGCGCTACTGCTTCTCCCAATGGAAGGGCGCAAAGTCGGCTGTGGCCTCCTTGTCGCGCCACGAGGGCTTACGCATGGCGTAGATCACAAAGGGGGTCGTGACCACCACCAGGCAGCCGATGATAAGCACGGCATACCACACCGTCTTCGAGCCCGTGGCAATCTGCGAAGGGGGCACAAAGCTCAACACGAAGGCCAACATCGCACCGCAAAAGCCCAGCGAAGCCAGGAACCACATCAGCCCGTTGCCCTTGCCGAGGCGGAAGGGGCGGGGCGTATCTTTAAGCTTGTAGCGCAGGACAATCGCCGCCGAGAACATCAACATATACATAATCAGGTACAACAGCACGGTGAGCTGCGAGAGAATCTGGTAGAAGGATTGCACCGAGGGCATCACGACAAACAGCAGCGCCAGGCAGGTGACGATGCACCCCTGCACCAGGAGGATGTTGCGCTGCACGCCCGCCTTGTTCGTGCGCTGGAAGAAGGGAGGCAGGTAGCCCGCCTTACCCACATCAAAGATACCGCGCGAAGGGCCTGCTACCCAGGTCAGCACACCCGCCAGCACACCCAGCATCAGGCAGACGGCAATCACGGGCTTGGCCCACGAGAGGTGCAGGTAGTCGAAGTAGCGGTCGAAGCCGATCAGAAGCGACTGCGTGAGGTTGATCTCGTTGGTCGGAATGACCAAACCGAGGGCAAAGGTGCCCAGAACGAAGATCGAGACGGTCATCAGCGCGCCGATGATGATCGCCTTGGGGTAGTTGCGGGTCGGATTTTCAACATCCATCACATGGATACCCATCATCTCCATACCGGCGTAGAAGAGGAAAATACTGCTCGCCAAAACGAGGTTATCGAAGTGCTTCAGGTCGGGGAAGAAGCCACCAGAGAGGTCCATCTGATTCTTGCCACCCGTGGCGATGTAGAGGATGCCGAGCAGGATGAGCAGTGCGGCCGGAATGATCGTGCCGATCATACCGCCCCATTTTGAGATTTTACCCACCCATGAAAGACCCTTCAGGGCGACAAAGGTGGCGACCCAATAGATGGCCAAAACCACGGCCAGGGTAAACACTTTGTTCGATGCCAGGGCCATGTCCTGGGTCTGGTTCATCCCGATAAAGGCGATCGAAACAGCGCCGAAGGTGAGCACCGTGGGGTACCAGATGGTCGATTGAATCCACTGCAGGAAGATCGCCACAAAGCCTGCTCGCGGGCCGAAGGCCTCGCCCACCCAACGGAAGACACCACCCTGCTTGGTGGCAAACATGGCGGCCAGCTCGGCAGCCACCATCGCCGTAGGGATCAAAAAGACGACCGCGGCAAAGAGGTAGTAGAAGGCCGACGAAAGACCATATTCGGCCTCGGCCGCCAAACCGCGCAGACTCACCACAGCCGTCACATTCATAATCGCCAGTGTCATCACACTGAGCTTAAACCCCGTATTCGAGGTGGATTTTTTTGTATCCATGCGTCTATGAGTTGATTGGTTAATAACGATTTGTTAGGTGCAACTACCGTGCAAAAGAGTTGAAAGTTGAAAGTTGAGAGTTGAAAGTTAAAAATCCTATAGCTTCCTTTAAGCGCCGTTAGTCACCCTTAATTCCCCTTTCCGCCTTTCTCGT
Organism: Alistipes sp.; assembly: GCA_017624955.1. GTDB lineage: Bacteria > Bacteroidota > Bacteroidia > Bacteroidales > Rikenellaceae > Alistipes. Next base: position 120,501 of record JAGAMA010000024.1, on the reverse strand, counting down.
CCTTACAGCCCTTCTCCTCTAATTTTTAATTCTTAATTCTTAATTTTTAATTCCGAAAGCGTTATCTTTGTTCTATGAAGCGTTTGATCTACTCCCTGTTGTTGCTCCTGTGCCTGGGGGCGTGTCGCGGTCATCGCGAGGTAAAACTCCCCGCGCACCGTTTTGCCCTGCCGACACCACCCGCCACGATGTCGCGCGAGGCGCAGATCGACTACCTGGCCACGCATTATTGGGATCACTTCGATTTTGCCGATACGGTGGCCCTTGTCGAGGCCGACACGGCGAAGATGATGGAGCGCTACACGCAGTTTGTGGCCCTTCTGACGCGCGAAAAAGACCATATAGCCCCCATGAAAGCGCTGATGGAGCGAGCCTCCGCCTCGCGCACGGCACTCGATTATTTCGCCTTTTTGGCCGAGCAGGTGCTCCACGACCCGAACTCACCACTCCGCTCCTCGGAGCTCTATATTCCCGTGCTGGAGGCGCAGCTCAAAGCGCCCTACTACGACACCTACGAGCGCATCGTGCCCGAGCACGACCTGCATGAGGCGATGCAGAACCGCCCGGGGGAGCGCGCCAACGATTTTGCGTTCCTCACGCGCGAGGGGAAGCGCCTCTCGCTCTACGACCTGGAGGCGGAGCATACGCTGATTCTCTTCTCGAACCCCGAATGTGCGATGTGCCGCATGTTGAAGGATCTGATTCTGCACTCCGCACCCATTGTGGAGCGCATCACGGAGGGTCGGCTGAAGATGCTGGTGCTCTATCCCGATGAGGACCTGAAGGCGTGGGAGCGGGGCGACAAGGCACCTGCAGGGTGGATCGATGCCCGCGACGAGCATGGAACGATTCGCCGAGAGGGGCTATACGACCTGCGAGCCATCCCCTCGATCTACCTGCTGGATCGCGATAAACGGATCTTGGTGAAGGATTCGACCGACCCGCGCGAGGTGGAACAGGCGCTGCTATAGGCTCGGCTTATGGCACTATCAGAAAAGAGAATCGCTATTTTTGTTGGAATTGTGCCGAAACGTGTTATCTTTGCTATCGGAAACAGAAAAAACACACACATAAAACAATTAACACATTAAAACTATGGTAAAGAAATTCCGTTGTACCGTATGCGGTTACATTCATGAGGGTAACGAGGCACCCGAGCAGTGCCCGTTGTGCAAGGTTGGTGCTGACAAGTTCGTCGAGGTTGTCGAGGATGGCGCTTTGGACTTCGTGACCGAGCATAAGCTGGGTGACGGCAAGGGTTCGGATGCCGAGCTGTGGCAGGGTCTGCAGGACCACTTCATGGGCGAGTGCACCGAGGTTGGTATGTACCTGGCTATGAGCCGTCAGGCCGACCGCGAGGGTTATCCCGAGATCGCCGAGGCCTTCAAGCGCTACGCTTGGGAGGAGGCTGAGCACGCTGCCAAGTTCGCCGAGCTGATCGGTGAGGTGGTTTGGGATACGAAGACCAACCTCTACAAGCGTATGAACGCCGAGTGCGGTGCTTGCGAGGGTAAGATGCACCTGGCAAAGATCGCCAAGGAGCAGAACCTGGACGCTGTACACGACACGGTACACGAGATGGCCAAGGATGAGGCTCGCCACGGTAAGGGCTTCGAGGGTCTCTATAACCGCTACTTCAAGTAGTCGGCCCTGTCCCCAAATAAACGAGCAAAGGCGGAGTGAGCACACTCCGCCTTTGTTTTTAACCACATTGGGCTTATTGCAAAAAAGCAGAGGAGAAAACCATTTCATTGGTCTTCTCCTCTGCTTTGAGCCGAAACCGAGATTTGAACTCGGGACCCCTTCATTACGAGTGAAGTGCTCTACCGCTGAGCTATTTCGGCGTTGCGGGATTCTTGTGTTCCCGTTTCGGTGTGCAAATATCAGAAAAAAAATTAAATCCCACAACTATTTTTGAAAAAAAGTCACTTTTCTTTCTTATCTTCGCATAAAACTACGCTAAAATGATCACTTTCTTCTGTTGTCTGGCCCTGTTAGTGGCCGCTTATTTCACCTATGGCCGTTACTTGGAGCGCCAGGTGGGTATCGATCCGAAAGCCGAAACGCCCTGTCACCGCCTCTATGACGGCGTAGATTATGTTCCCATGCCGCGCTGGCGCGTCTTCCTCGTTCAGCTCCTGAACATCGCCGGTACGGGCCCCATCTTTGGTGCAATCTTAGGTGCCTGCTTCGGCCCTGTGGCCTTCCTGTGGATCACGCTGGGCGGTATTCTGATGGGTGCGATGCACGACTTCGTGTCGGGTGTGATGCTGGTGCGCCACGATGGCCTCAGCATCCCCGAGGTGGTGGGACACTACCTGGGTGGCGGTATGCGCCAATTCATGCGCCTCTTCTCGGTATTGCTGCTGATTCTGGTCGGTGCGGTCTTTGTCCTCAGTCCGGCGCAGCTCCTGGGTGGCATGACCCCCTCGATCTCGGTTTCGACTTGGGTGTGGATCATCCTCGCCTACTATTTCATCGCCACGCTGCTGCCGATTGACAAGATCATCGGCAAGGTCTATCCGCTCTTCGGCATCGCCTTGGTGACTATGGCTGTCGGGCTGCTGGGTGCGGTGATGGTGGGTGACTACACGATTCCCGAGCTGACGACCCTGAAGAATTTCCAGCTCAACGCCCACGACCTGCCGATCATCCCCACCCTCTTTATTACGATCGCCTGTGGCGCTATTTCGGGCTTCCACGCTACGCAGTCGCCCCTCATGGCGCGCTGTGTCGGTAACGAGAAGGAGTGTCGTTCGGTCTTCTACGGCGCGATGATTTCGGAGAGTATCATCGCCCTGATTTGGGCCGCCGTAGCGATGGCCTTCTTTGGCGGTGCGGGCGAGTTGGCCCTCAACCTCAAGGAGCACGGAGGCAGCGCAGCCTGGGCCGTGGATACGATCTCGAACGGCATGCTGGGCGTTGTAGGCGGCATCCTGGCACTGCTGGGCGTGGTGGCTGCCCCGATCACGTCGGGTGACACGGCCTTCCGATCGGCTCGTCTGATCATTGCCGACCTGATGAAGCTCGAACAGCGCACCATCTGGAAGCGCTTTGCGATCTGCATTCCGCTCTTTATCCTCGGCTGGTGGATTACGACGGTCGATTTCGATGTCGTATGGCGCTACTTCGCCTGGACCAACCAGTCGCTCGCCACCATCGTGTTGTGGGCCATCACGGTCTATCTGTTCCGCCGCAAGGTGAACTACTGGCTCGCCCTGCTGCCGGCCGTGATGATGACCTATGTCTGCTCGTCGTTCCTCTTCGTCTCGAACCAATTCTTCGGCATGGAGGATCGTCCGACGGCCTACCTGCTGGGGGGTGTTTTGACCCTGATTTTAACCCTTGTGATGATCTATAAACTCCGCAAAGATGCCAAGACCGCAGCTTAAACCGACCCCCGACCAGACCTTTGAATTGATCGGTTCGGGACCCTATGATTTCCATAAAACGCTCGACGAGGCGACCCGTCTGCAAAGCGAGGGTCGCATCGAGGAGGCCTGCAACCACCGTTTTCAAGCCTTCCAGCGCCTGATGGAGCTGTTGCCCGAGGACGAGGAGGTAATCCTGGAGTGGAATCATCGCAACTCGCGCGCCGTGCTCGAGCTGCTCCACGCTACGGCCGTGGATCACTTCCTGATTGGCGACTACGAGCTCTCGGCCGCGCAGTTGGAGCTCCTGATGGAACTCGACCCCGAGGATCACCTGGAGGCGGCTACGCTGCTGGCCTTCGACTACCAGGCGATGGATGAGCAGGAGCTCTTCGACGAGGTGATCAACGATGTCTCGGACAAGCATGCCGATCGGCTGATCCTGCTCCTTTGGGCCGGTTTTCGCCGTGAGGGAAGGCTGCCGCAGGGGGAGCTGAAGCGTTTCAAGGAGCGCTTTGCGGCCTACTACCGCGAATTTACCGCCGAGGAGCACCCTGCCGATGCGGCCTACCTCGCATCGATCGAGTCGGAACGCCCCACCGTGGAGGCCGAGGCGCGCGAACTATGGCTGCGCACCGAGAGCCTATGGCAACAGTGGCCGACCTTCATCGAGGCGCTGAAGGCTACGCGATAGATAAAAACAAGAAGAGCTGTTCCGAGGGGAACAGCTCTTCGTTTTATAGGACCATTTGCTACATCAGTCCGATGTTGTCGGCAAACAAAACCACCAGCAACACGGGGCAGACATAACGAACCAGGAAGCGTACCAGACGGAAAGCAAAACCACTCCGGCAATCGGGATAGAGCTGCTGCTCGAAGATCTTGCGATCGACCTTCCAACCGACAAAAATGCAGGTCAGCAGGGCTCCCAACGGCAACATGATGTTGGCCGTGAGGTAGTCGAGCAGATCGAAGAAGGTAAGGCCGAAGAGCGTGTGCGCCTTCCAAATGCCGAGCGAAAGCGAGGCTACGATACCCAGCAGGCCCGTGAAGATCGTGACACACCAGGCGGCCTTACGACGCGTCATCTTCCACTCCTCCTCGAGGTAGGCCGTGGCCGACTCGTGCATCGAGATCGTCGAGGTGAGCGCGGCAAGCACCAGGAGCAGGAAGAAGATCGTGGACCACAGGGCGCTCATCGGCATCTTGCAGAAGATCGAGGGGAGCGTGATGAAGACCAGCGAGGGACCCGAACCGGGCTCCAGACCGGCGCTGAAAACGGTGGGGAAGATGACCAGACCGGCCAGCACAGCCACAACCGTATCGAGCAGGGTTACCTGCAAGGCTGTACCACGCACCGACGTACCCTTCTTAAAGTAGGAGGCGTAGGTAATCATCGTACCCAGACCGATCGAGAGCGAGAAGAAGGCCTGTCCGACCGCCATCAGGAAGGTCTCGGCCGTCACCTTCGAGAAGTCGGGGGCAAGGAAGAATCTCAGACCCGCCATGCCGCCCGGCATCAGGATTGCATTCACGGCCAACACGGCCAAGGCCAGGAAGAGCAGCGGCATCATCACCTTCGAGGCACGCTCGATACCCCGCTGCACACCGCGCGTAATGATCAGATGAGTCGCCACCGAAAAGAGGAGGGCATAAAGTACCGGCTTCCAGGGATTCGAAATGAAGTTGTTGAAGGCCTCCACATGGCTCTGCGGATCGGTGTTCTGCACCTGATCGCTGAAGAGGGAGTGGATCATATACTCGGCCGTCCAGCCTGCAACCACAAGGTAGAAGCCCAGAATCAGCACCGAGGACAAAACGCCCATATAGCCCAGCGGCACCCAACGCTTGTCGAGCTGTCGGAAAGCACCTACGGCGTTGCGCTTGGTCGCCGTGCCGAGCGAGAACTCGCTGAGCATCAACGGCAGGCCGATCAGCAACACGGCCGCCAAATAGATCACCAGGAAGGCACCACCGCCATTTTCGCCCGCCAAATAGGGGAATCGCCAGATATTACCCAGGCCGACGGCACTACCTGCTGCCACCAGCACGGCGCTGATACGCCCGCCAAAGGTGGCTCTTTTTTCTTCATTCATATTTTCGCTAACTAACCTAAATTTTTCCAAAGGCGAAAAGGGCAAAAAAGGCGAGAAGGTTGTGGAGGGTTGTCGGGCTTTAGGTTTGGGGCCACCGAGCCCGCTGGGGCCACTGGATCCACTGAAAGCACTGTAGGAAAGGTTGTGGACGGTCGTCGGGCTTTTGGTTTGGGGCCACTGAGCCCGCTGGGCCGACTGGGGCCACTGCCCCTCCTCTTTGCTCTCTCCTCTTTCCTCTCTCCTCTTTGCTCTTGCCTCTTTTTATGCTTCGAGGGTCACGCTCACGCTGTGGAGCTTGCCTCCCAGGGGCGGGGCCAACTTGGCTACCGTACACGTCACCTGCTCGATTTGGGGGAAACGCTCTTTGAGCGCCTCGATGATGTTCATCGCTACGCGCTCAATGGTGCGCTGCGTGTGGCCCATCACCTCACGAACCACCTCGTAGACCGTGAGGTAATTGACCGCCAGCTCCACGCTATCCTCCGCAGCCACCTGCCCCAGCTCGGTCACGATCCGAAGATCGACCGTGAAGCGGTTGCCGACCTTTTGTTCCAGGTCGTAGCAGCCGTGGTAGGCGCGGAACTCCATCTTTTGGAGCGTGATCGTGTACTTCATCGTCGCGGAATTACTCGGCAATGACGAGGTAGTAGTTCTTCTTACCGCGCTGCACCAGGAGGTACTTACCTGCGATGAGATCCTCCTCGGTCATGGCACGCTGCGGATCGGTCACCTTCTCCTTGTTGAGCGACACGCCACCACCCTGAACCATCTTGCGGCACTCACCCTTCGAGGGGAAGATCTGCGTTGCACCGGCAGCCAACTCGATGAAGGGCATCTCGGCGAGCTGTGCGCGCTCCACGCGGAACTGGGGCACACCCTCGAAGACCTGCAACAGGGTCTCCTCATCGAGCTTCTTGAGCGCCTCCGACGTAGCACCGCCGAAGAGAATCTGCGAAGCCTCCACGGCCTTCTCGTACTCCTCGCGCGAGTGGATCATCGTCGTAATCTCCTCGGCCAGGCGCTTCTGCAGGATGCGCAGGTGGGGAGCCTCCTCGTGCTGCTTGGTCAGATAGTCGATCGTCTCACGATCCAGGAGCGTGAAGATCTTGATGTAGCGCTTGGCATCCTCGTCGCTCACATTGAGCCAGAACTGGTAGAACTTGTAGGGCGAGGTGTAACGGGGCGAGAGCCAAACATTACCGCTCTCGGTCTTGCCGAACTTCGTACCGTCAGCCTTCGTGATCAGCGGGCAGGTGATGGCAAAAGCCTCTGCCTCCGAGCCGAGCTTGCGACGGATCAGCTCCGTACCCGTGGTGATGTTACCCCACTGATCGGCACCGCCAAGCTGAATCTTGCAGTTCATCGTCTGGTAGAGGTGCAGGAAGTCGTAACCCTGCAGGAGCTGGTAGGTAAACTCCGTGAAGGACATACCCTCGCCTTCGCCATTGAAACGCTTCTTGACCGAGTCCTTGGCCATCATGTAGTTTACGGTGATGCACTTACCGATATCACGGGCAAAGTCGAGGAACGAGAACTCCTTCATCCAGTCGTAGTTATTGACCAGACGGGCAGCGTTCGGAGCATCCGAGTCGAAGTCGAGCAGCTTGGCCAGCTGGGCCTTGATAGCCTCCTGGTTGTGACGCAACGTCTGCTCATCCAGCAGGTTGCGCTCCTGCGACTTACCCGACGGGTCGCCAATCATACCCGTAGCACCACCGATGAGGGCCAGGGGACGGTGGCCGCACATCTGAAAATGCTTCAGAATCATCACACCCACCAGGTGACCAATATGCAACGAGTCGGCCGTGGGGTCGATACCCAGGTAGGCCGTCGTCAGCTCCTTCTCCAACTGCTCCTTGGCACCGGGCATGATCGTATGGATCATACCGCGCCACTCGAGCTCCTCGATAAAATTCTTCGTAGCCATTATCTAATTATTAATTTTTAATTCTCAATTCTTCATTTACTCAACCTCCATGTCGAGTGCCTTGCGCAGTTCGGCGAGCTTCTCGCACTTCTCGTTCAGGTGCTTGAGGCGATCCTCGAGCTTAATCGGACGCTCGGCCCGAATCGCCTCATTGACCGCCACACAAAGTTCGACCAGACCCTCGATCGAGGCCTCCTCGACGATCTGCATCAACAGGGCGGTCTTGTTGCGCAGAATCTCGTCATGCAGCTCACGGCTCGGTACCGAGATGTGGATCTCGTTGCCACGAATCTCCATGCGCTCAAAGGCGGGATAGAAGCGCGGACGTTCGGTACGCACCAGCGAGAGAATCACCGAGCGGGCCTCCGTGAGCTTACGCTCCGAGTCGGGGTCGATCGTCGGGGCGACCGAGGTCGCAACCTCGGCGGTCGCCTCGCTCGGCTCCTCGTGCGAGAGGAGGTCCGTCAGCGACATGCCGATCGAAGAGCGGCGATAGCTCTTGTGGGGCATCTCTGCCACCTGCGGCTCTGCTTTGGTCGGTTGCTCGGCTTTGACCGCAGGGGTCGGTTGCGGTGTCTCCACCTTCGGCGCTACGGGAGCCACCGGCTCGGCCTGGGGCATTGCCGCCGCAGGTTGCGCTGCAGGAGCGGCTTGCGGCTGAGGCTCCGCCGTGCGCGGTTGGGGCGCTACGCGGGGCTCAAGTACGGGCAGCTCATAGAGCTCCTCGTCATCTATCTTTTTTTTTTGGCCGAGTCGTGCGATTTTCATCAGACCCAGCTCCACCAACAGACGACCATTCGATGCCTGTCGTATCTTTCCGTCGAGTTCCGTGAGGATCGAAATCGCTCCGAACAAGAACTCCGCCTCGCAGGCCGCAGCCTGCACGCGGTATCGCTCCATGAGCGCTCCGGTCATCTCGATCAGCCGCAGCGTGTCGTTCTGGCGTGCCATCAGCAGGTCGCGCAGGTGGCGATTGAGGCCCGCCATGAAGGTCTGCCCCGAGAAGCCCTTCGAGAGCACCTCGTCAAAGGCGACCAGCGCCTCGGTATAGTTGCCTGCCGTCAGCAGGTCGGTCATGCGGAAGTAGGTGTCGTAGTCCAGCACATTGAGCGTCTGGGCCACGGAGTGGTAGTCGAGTGTCGTACCACAGAACGACACAGCCTTGTCGAACATCGAGAGGGCATCGCGCATACCGCCGTCGGCCTTCTGGGCAATGAGGTTGAGCGACTCCTCATCGGCCGTGATTCCCTCCTCGGAGGCGATGTACTTCAGGTACTCCACGGCATCCTCGACACGAATGCGGTTGAAGTCGTAGATCTGGCAACGCGAAAGAATCGTGGGGATGATCTTATGCTTCTCGGTGGTGGCGAGGATGAAGATGGCATGCTGGGGCGGCTCCTCGAGCGTCTTGAGGAAGGCGTTGAAGGCGGCTGCCGAGAGCATGTGAACCTCGTCGATGATGAATACCGAGTAGTGACCCACCTGGGGGATGATGCGCACCTGCTCGATCAGGGTGCGGATATCCTCTACCGAGTTGTTTGATGCGGCATCCAGCTCGTGGATGTTGAGCGAACGACCCTCGTCGAACGAGCGGCACGACTCGCAACTGTTGCAGGCCTCGGCACCGTTGGGCGAGAGGCAGTTGATCGCCTTGGCAAAGATTCGGGCACAGGTGGTCTTACCCACACCGCGCGGACCGCAGAAGAGGTAGGCATGCGCCAACTGATTACGCTCGATGGCGTTTTTCAACGTCGAGGTAATGTGCTTTTGCCCTACGACGGACTGAAAAGTCGCGGGACGGTACTTTCTTGCACTGACAATAAATTCGCTCATGGGGGCAAAGATAGTGAAAGCCGAGCGCACCGCCAAAAAAATCAGAGAAAAAGCACGATGCGAAACGCGACGACCCAAAGGCGGAGTTGGTAGTTTTAGCCTTTCGACCCCTCCGTAGGAGGGACAAGAAGATGAAACACATCGGACACAAGCTAGCTTGATGTCCGTGGTGATTCATCTTCTTGTTCATTGCCTTCGGCAAGCGAAAGGCTAAAACTGCTCACGAGGAAGATGCCCCTTCCAACTAAATAAAAAGATATAGACAATCCCTCCAAACCTCCCTTTGAAAAGGGAGGCTTAGTCGCTACAAGAGAGTGCTTTTTATCTGATTGGGAGGCAGTGCCGAGGCGCATCCTATCTAAACCGAGCGGCGCATGGCGGAAGCCTATGCGGAGCGAAGGTAAAGATAGTGAAAGCTACCCAATTAGACACCCAATTAGACAAAGACAGCAGAGCCAAACACACAACAAAAAGCGCAACCAAAAGCGAAGGTAAAGATAGTGAAAGCCACCCAATTAATAAAAAACCCATCAATGATAAAGATAGCGAAATCCACGATTTGCAGTTTTACCTCGAAATTCCTATATTTGTAAAACACTAACCTACAAACTATGTTCAGACGACTCTTTTTGTGGCTGATGCTCTCGGCCACGCTGTTGTTCTCGGCAGGATGCGCCGAGCGATCGAAGGCCACCGATCGGAAGCGGATGGCGGTCGTGATATCGACCTTGAATAATCCCTGGTTTGTGTTGTTGGCCGAGTCGGCCAAGGCACGAGCCGAGGAGCTGGGCTACGAGGCGGTGATCTTCGACTCGCAGAACAACTCCTCGAAGGAGACCGAGCACTTCGACAACATCATCGCCGCAGGGTATGGGGCGATCCTCTTCAACCCGACCGATGCCGATGGTTCAGTAGTGAACGTAAAGCGCGCCAAGGAGGCCGAGATTCCCGTATTCTGCATGGACCGCGAGATCAACGCCCGCGATGTGGCGACTTGTCAGATTCTCTCGGACAACTACTCGGGTTGCGTAGCCATCGGCAAGGAGTTTGTCCGCACGGTGGGCCGCGAAGGAAACTACGCCGAGCTGCTGGGCCTGGTGGGTGACAACAACACCTGGAATCGTTCGCGCGGCTTCCACACGGTGGTGGATCGCTTCTCCGGTCTCAAGATGGTAGCGCAGCAGAGTGCCGACTTCGACCGCAATACGGCGATGATGGTCATGGAGTCGATCCTCCAGGCGCATGGCGACCTGGTGGGTGTCTTCTGCGGCAACGATGCGATGGCCATGGGTGCCTACCAGGCGATTTTGGCCGCCGGCAAGGCCGACAAGATCAAGATCTTCGGATTCGATGGCGAACGCGATGTGCTCAATGCCATCCGCGATGGCAAGATCGTAGCAACAGGCATGCAGTCGCCTGTGCTGATGGCGCGCACGGCAGCCGAGTTTGCCCACCGCTACCTCACGGGGGATCAAAACTTCCCGAAAAAGATTCCGATCGCCGTGCAGGCCGTAACGCGCTCAAATGTCGATCAATACAACGAGTAATCCCCTTAAGCCGAACCCTATGAAAAAAGCAATCAAAGCAATCGCATGGTGTGTGGCCGTGGTGATCATCCTGGCCCTTTCGCTCAAGGTGGAGCGCCTCGATGAGCGCACGACGGCCGAGTTTGACCCCACGGAGCAGGTCGAGCACTTCTGGAACGAGTCCCTTCCGTCACTCCTTGTCGGGGATCGTGTGGTGGGGGTCGATCTCTTCTGCCAAGAGCTGAAAAATAACCGCCAACTGCTGATCGACCGCTACGGCCTGACGCTGGGCATCGGTGCCCCCTACTCGCTGCTCGTAGGTGGTGAATTCATGGTCGCGGAGGTGGGCGAAGAGCTCACTACGCTCCGCACCGAGACGGGAGCTCTCTTCCTCATGCGCACGGCCTACATCTTCGGCAACACGGTGCGCGAGGCGAGTGGAGCCTTCTCGATCGACGACTACGAAAACACGATGGACTTCAACAGCATCGCCTCGGAGCTCAACGACCGCGTGGTGGAGCGTATCGTAGCACCTGCCACCAATCTGTTGCAGGCAGGAAACAGCCTGCGCGTCGTCGGAGCACTTGACCTTACGCCGAAGGGGCCTGCGGACGAGGTGTTTGAGCTGATTCCCTTATCGATTCAACCATGCGAATAATGGCAACGGATACGATCTTATTGGAGGCGCGGGGCGTAACGAAGCGCTGGCCGGGTGTGTTGGCCCTCGACGGGGTCGATCTCAAGGTCTATGCCGGTCGTGTCAATGCCTTAGTGGGCGAAAACGGAGCCGGAAAATCGACCCTGATGAATATCCTTTCGGGAGTCTATGCCGACTACGAGGGGGCGCTCTACCTGGAGGGGCAACCGATACGGTTTAGCACAACGGCCGAGGCGCAGGCCGCGGGGGTGACGATGGTACACCAGGAGCTGAACCTCATTCCGCAGCTCAATGTGGCCGAGAACATCTTCCTGGGGCGTGAGCCACTCAATCGGTGGGGCATGATCGACTACAATCGGATGCACCGCGAGGCGCAGGAGTGGCTTCTGCGCGTGGGATTTACGCACGACAGCCACACAACGGTCAGCGACCTGAAGGTGGGCGATCAGCAGCTCATCGAGATTGCCAAGGCGCTCTCGCTCGGGGCACGGGTTCTGATCTTCGACGAGCCGACCTCGTCGCTCTCCGAGGTGCAGACCGAGACCCTCTTCGGCCTCATCGAGGAGCTCAAGCGCGACGGCGTAGGGATCGTCTACATCACCCACAAGATGGATGAATTGAGCCGTCTGGCCGACTATGTGACCGTCCTCCGCGACGGACGTTTGATTGCCGAGCACCGCGTGCAGCAGACCTCCACCGAGGAGATTATCCGCCTCATGGTGGGACGTGAGCGGCGCGACCTCTTTGTCAAGGGCGACCACTCGAAGGGGGAGGTTGCGTTGGAGGTGTGTGGCCTGTCGCTGGAGAAGAAATTGGAAAATCGCACGCTCAAGTTAGAGGATATCCGCTTTGCGGTACATCGGGGCGAGGTGCTGGGCATCTACGGCCTGATGGGTGCCGGGCGCACGGAGATTTTAGAGGCGATCTTTGGCCTGCATGGTGCCGAGGTGCGCGGTACGCTGCGCATGGCGGGCGTGGAACGGATGCCCCAGACACCGCGCGAAGCGATGGATATGGGCATTGCACTAATTCCCGAAGATCGCAAACGGGACGGTCTGGTGCTGGGGATGGATATTGCCCGCAATACGACCCTGGCTTCGCTGGCCGACCTGACTACCTGGCGTAGCATCGACCGCAAGCGCGAGTTGCAGGAGGCGGAGCACTACCGCGAGGAGCTCTCGATCAAATCGCACTCGGTGGATCAACTGACGGGCGAGCTGAGTGGCGGCAACCAGCAAAAGGTCGTCCTGGCCAAGATGCTGCGCACGGCCCCCGAGGTGCTGCTGCTCGATGAGCCGACACGCGGCATCGACATCAACGCCAAGAACGAGATTTACAAACTCATCGACCGCCTCGCAGCCGAGGGGCGCGCCGTGGTGGTGGTATCCTCGGAGATGCCCGAAATTATGGCCTTGTCGGATCGCATCCTGACCCTCTCGGCAGGACGATTGACGGGCTGCTTCAAGAGAAACGAATTTAGCGAGGAGGCGCTGCTAAAAGCCTCCCTGCCAACCGCTTAACCCCATAAGACTATGCTTACAAAACAATTCCTGCGTATCGACAGCTCGATTCTGCGCCCGCTCATCGCCCTGGTGGTGATGTCGGTGGCATTGGCCTTTGCCTCGGAGAGCTTCGCTACGGCCGATAACCTCTTCAACGTGATGCGCCAGGTGTCGGTAAACCTCTGCATCTCGGTCGGCATGACACTCGTCATCCTCACGGGCGGCATCGACCTCTCGGTGGGTTCGATCCTTGCCCTGAGTGGTGCTGTGGCGGCCGGATTGATCAAATCGGGACTCTCGATCGAGGGGGCAAACCTCCACATCGGATTTACCTTTTTCGGGGTAGTCGTTGTAGCGCTTGTGATCGGTGGTGCGCTGGGGTGGTTCAACGGCCAGATGGTAACCCGCTTCAAGGTGCCCCCCTTCATCGCTACGCTCGGTATGCTCACCATCGCCCGCGGTCTGACGATGCTCTACACGAACGGACACCCGATTACGGGGTTGGGCGAGAGCTTCGAGTACCTCGGTACGGGGTGGTTCTGCGGCGTGCCGATGCCCGTCTTGGTGGCGGTGTTGGTCGTGGTGCTCTTTGCCCTCTTTATGCGCAAGAGCCCCCGAGGTCGCTACATCTACGCCATTGGTGGCAATGAGCGTGCTACGCGCCTTTCGGGTATCGACGTGAAGCGCGTCAAGTGCTTTGTCTATACGGTTGCAGGTGTACTCTCGGCCGTGGCTGCACTGATCGTAACGGCGCGCCTCGACTCGGCTCAACCCAATGCCGGAACGGGCTACGAACTCGATTCGATTGCTGCCGTAGTGATTGGTGGCACCTCGCTCAACGGCGGTAAAGGTTCGGTGTGGGGCACGGTGGTCGGTGCGTTGATTATCGGCGTACTGAACAACGGCCTGGTGCTCCTGAACGTATCGCCCTTCTGGCAGCAGGTAATCAAGGGTTTGGTGATTCTGCTGGCCGTGGTGATGGATCGTATGAACGCCAAAGATCAGCAATAAGATGCGACGACTCGTTTTGCTTTTATGCCTACTCTTCCCCCTGGCCGTTACGGCGCAAGGAGCGCATTGGGTGTGGATCGGCGACTCGATTACCGATGGCGGTTGGGGGCGCAGTGGCGGTTCGATGGCACCGACCGAGGAGCGCAACCTGAAGGATCAAAACCACCTCTACGGCCATAGCTACATGTTCCTCGCAGCGGCCGAACTGCAGAGCCGCTACCCCGAGCAGGAGTATCGCTGTTCGAATCGTGGTATCAGCGGTTACACGCTCACGGAGTTGGAGGAGCGCTGGGAACGCGACATCGAAGCGTTGCAGCCCGATCTATTGTCAATCCTGGTGGGGACGAACGATGTGGATCGGGCGCTTAGAAAGGGAGGCTTTGACATTGCCGAGTGGGAGGTGCGCTACCGTAATTATTTAACGCGCACGCGCGAGGCCTACCCCGAAGTTCGGTTGGTGTTGTGCACCCCCTTTGTGATGCGGGCAGGGCGATTGGCGCGCACGGAGAACTACGCGGAGCGAGCCGCCCATATCGCTGCATGTGCCGAGGCGGTACGCCGTCTGGCCAAGGAGTTTGGGGCCGAATTGGTCGATTTTCACGCGCTGTTTGAGCGCTTGGAGCGAAAAGGGAAGACGGCGCCCGAATACTGGATATGGGACGGAATCCATCCCACGCCCGCAGGGCATCACCGCATGGCGCGCCTTTGGCTGAAAAGAGTGATGTAGGAATCCTCTTATCGGAGCGGTTGAATCCGCGTGTTAGGGGTTGGTGTGAGGGTCGGATAGTCAAGCCCCGTAATCAGATAAAGCGTTTGCCGATCGGTTAATAAGGTCGGGAGCCACTTCGTAAGGGGCTCTCGGCTTTTTTGCAGCCCGGGGATCAGCTCCTCCTCCAGGCCGAGAACCAACACACCGGCATAGAACTCGGTGAAGGGCTCACGATCGGGTGCCTCGGAACAACGCACCTCAACCACCTCGCCCTGCTCATCGAGCGTGACGAGCGGATGAAGCACAAGCCCCTCGCGCGTGAGGAGTCTATTGGATGCTATCCTTCTCAATGGGTTGCTGTTTTTCGAGAGCGGCACCGAAAAAATCATCGGCAAAGATACGGATGCCGAGCTGTTGGCGATAGAGCTCCTCGATGGCGGCACGCTCGGGAAGCACATGCACCAGCTGCAGGTTGCGGATCGTGACGGAGGTACGCTTCGGCTTCTCGGGCAACACAAGCAGCTGCAGGTGGAGCGAGTCGACCGAGGAGTCGGCATGCAGGGTGCGCGTGGTGCGCTCCTCGCGGTGGCGTTGCAGGTTCATGATCTGCAACGAACCCTTCGAACCATTCGCGCGCTGAAACCACATCTTGCGTTGCAGGCGCGTATTCTTATCGAGCGAATCGACACGGTAGCTATAGCTCAATTCATAATCGCCCTCTTCGGCAGGCAGCGTAAAGTGCACAAGCGTCGTATCCTGCGCACGGCGAATCTCGATGAGCGAATCCTGCAAGAGCACGGTGCGCGTTCGGCGCAGGGCGACCTGCTTGATCGTGTCGAGAATCACCACCTGGTGGTCGTAGCGCAAACCCTCCTCCTCCAAAAGCTCGATGGCGCGCTCCACCACATCGCTCAGGCGGGCGCTCTTACGCTTCGAGAAGTTACCGATCGTGAGCTGCACATCCTCGGTCGTGTAGCCGTAGCGGTCGAAGATCGGGGCGTAGAGGTTCAGCGAATCCTCCTTAATACGCTTATGCTCGACATAGGCATTCGTGAGGAAGGCATCGCGGAAGATCATGGCAAGCTCCTCGTCGGGGATGATCACCGTACGCTTACAAGCGGTTGGGAGCAGCAGCATGCCAAGCAGCAGCAGGGTTAAAAGTCGTTTCATATACGCGTTTCGTTTTTTAACATGTGGTGTACGGTGAGGGTCGAAAGTCCCCAACCGATGAGTGCCGTGACCGCCACAACCAACAGCAGGTCAAAGCCATGCAGCGCCACGGGGTAGCTGTTCGAGAGGAAGGTCTCGACCGGCATACGGATCAGCCCCAGGTGCTGTTGCACGAGGCTCAACGCGACCCCCACCGCAAGACCGATACCCCCACCGAGGAGGCAGATCAGGTAGCCCTCGCGGCAGAAAATCGTGCGGATGAAGTGCTCGGTAGCACCCAGGGCGCGCAGTGTATCGCGCTCGGCGCGCTTCTCGATGATGAGCATCGAGAGTGCTCCGACAATCGAGAAGGAGGCAATGAGCAGCACCAGGAGCGAGATGAAGAAGATACCCCACTTCTCCAGCTTTACCAGGCGGTAGAACGAAGCACGAAGCTCCTCGCGCCCCACCACCTCGAACTCCTCGCCCAGCAACTCCTGAAGGGCCGCCTTCGTCCGCGCAGGGTGGCTGCTCTTAAGAATCAGCGCCGAGGCCTCGCCCGATCGTTCGCCCAACTCCTCGGCAAGGCTCAACGGTGCTACGAGGTACTCGCGCTCGGCCGCATAATCGACCGCAAAGAGCCCCACCACAGGGACCTGCCGGCGGCTCTTGTAGTTGGCAAAGGGGACAAGCGTGGAGAACGAACCACGTCGCACGGCGTAGAGATTGACCCGTGCACCGAGCAGCTGTCGAAAGCCCAGCTCATAGGCCGTGGCGTGGCCCATCAACAGGCGCTCCAGCTCTCCCAGGCGGTATTGACTCTCGCCCACGGTCACCGCCTCGTCGATCGGCAGCACCTCGGGGTAGCGATCATCCACACCGCGCAGCGTGACGGTCGTCTGATAACCGTTGGCCTCTAAAAGAATCTTCTGCTCCAGGATCACGGAGTAGGCCTCCACCCCCTCCACGGAGGCAATGGCGGCGGTATCGAGCTTTTCGATCGGAAAGCTCTGCCCGGCTCGCGGTCGCACCGTAAGGTCGGCATCGAAGACCGAGTAGGAGCTGTGGATCAACCCCTCAAAGCCGTTCGTCACCGAGAGCAGGATCACCATCGCCGCCACGGGTATAGCCACGGCCACCACGCTCAAGGCGGCAATCAGGTTGATCACCGAGCGCGATTTGGTCGAGAAGAGATACCTTCGGGCAAAGAGCGATGCGAGCATACGTCGGGAATTAAAAATTATGAATTAAGAATTAAAAATTAGAAAGGGGTTAGGGGCGATAATTCTAAATTCTAAATTCTAAATTCTAAATTCTAAATTTTGCATTTAGAACCGCATTAGCGATTCAACGCCTCTTCGATGTTCTCGATATACTCCAGCGAATCGTCGAGGAAGAACTGCAGTTCGGGCACAACTTTGAGCTGGTTGCGGATGCGCTGGCCCAGCTGACGGCGGATGAACCAATTGTTCTCCTCCAGCGTAGCGAGGAGCCGGGGGTGCTTGTCGAAGGGGAAGACGCTGACATAGATCTTCGCATAGCCGAAGTCGGGCGATACGCGGACGGTCGTAACCGTCACCAAAAGACCACGCACGAGGTGTGCGCCCTCCTTCTGGAAGATGTCGGCGATGTCTCGTTGAATCTGTTTCGAGACCTTTTGTTGGCGTGTAGTTTCCATATTGTGCTGATTTTTTATTGTGCAAATTCAAAGACCTCGCGGTTCTTCTCACGCTTGCGGCGAGGCTTCCAACTGTCGAAGCCCTCCTTGATGAAGCGGTACGAAAGACCGATCGTGATCGTCAGGTTATCCAGGGGCGAACGCAACGGAGTGAGCGTGAAGCCCTCGATCGTGTCGTAGTGTTTGTTGCGATTGCGGAGGATGTCCGAGTAGCCGAAGTAGTAGCGGGCACGCGCCACCACCTCGAAGCGGTTGATGAGAATCGCCAGACCGCCGCCGGCACACAGGCCGTAGCCCCAACGATTGTCGCGCACCGTAGAGAAGTGGTACTCGCCCTCCTCAACGACCTTCTCGCCACCGACCAACTTCTCGATCTCGTAGTCCGACGAGAGGTTGTAGCTGAAGGTAACACCCGCCTCGCCATAGAGGCGCAGGTGGCGGTTGAACATGTAGGTATGGGGCTGCCAAACGATGGGCAACATCATCGAATTGACACGGCGCGTGTAGTAGAGGTAGTCTTTCGGATCGTCCACACGCGAGGTGTTGGTGGCGATGCTGAAACCACGCTGGATAAACTCCAGGTCGGCACCCACACCACCCACAACGCGCTGGGGCGAGTAGTAGCGCCACGAAGCACCGAAGGTGATGGTGCCCCAGATCGGTTTGGTCTCCTGCGTCGGCTCAAAGCGGCCGTTGGCCATGCCGCCACCACCATAGACACCAAAGGTGTGCTGGGCCGTGGCCGTGAGGCTCACAAGCAGCAGGGCGAGGGTAAAAAGAAGGCTTATTGTCGTTCGTTTCATAATGTGCTTTATCGGTTGAACATTCCGCCCGTCATATTCATCGTGCTGCCCATGCCGCCGCCGAAGCCGCCCATGCCACCACCAAAGCCGCCCATGCCGCTTCCGCCGTGGTTGTGGTCGTCACCACGCTTCGGACCCTCCTTCACGCGCTTCTCGAATTCGCGCTCCAGGCGGCGCAGCTCGCGCTCATCGAGCATCTGCTGCAAGGACTTCATCGTCATCGGGGCAAACAGGCGATCCATGTCGATCGTCAGCTCGATCTCCCAGTTGGCCTTCGTGGCGAAGAGGGTCTCCCCCTCCTCATCGGCATAGAGCTCCGTGCGCTCGGGCTGGCGCAGCTCGACCACGTTACCCGTATCCCACTTGCCGTTGCGGTTCTTATCCTCCATGACACGGATCTGAATCTCGCCCACGGGGACATAGTTAAACTGCACGCGGCCCGCCTTCACATCGCGCTTCTCCTGCTGCATCTTGCCGCCCTGGTCGAGCTGCTGGATGATGTAGGTAGCCTCGGGATCGGCCGACTTGACGTCGATCAAAAGCACGGCATACTTCTCGGGGTCGTAGACCGTATAGGTGGCCACAATCGAGTCGTTCTTCTCGCGCGCCACATTCTCCAACGCCCCCTCGGGGATCGTGAGCGTGTAGGTGCCACCCGTCTCCCAATCGCTGCGCAACTCATAGCGGCGCATGCTGAAGGTGTCCTGCACAAAGTGCAGCGTGCGATCCTCCACCGTACCATCCTCCAGCGTGCGGGTCAGCAGGATGCGGCTCGAGTCGATCTTGATGAGCGGATAGTCGAACTCGATCGAGAGGTGCTTCTCGGGGTTGATATCGGCCTTCTCGGGGATCGTGTGCTTGAAGGGGCTGGGCTTCTTCGGCTCCTCGTAGCTTTCGCCCGCAGCCTCGGCCTTCCGGCGCTCACGCTCGATGCGTTCGCGCTCCTTCTCCTCCTCCTTCGACTCGATCTTACGCCATGCGAGCTTCAGCTCCACGGTATCGGGCCGCAGGATGTTGGCCGTGTCGTGCTTGAAGTAGATCATCTCGCCCTTGATCGTATCGGGCAGTGCCTCGGGGCGCATGTTGAACCAAAGGTTGAGCGTATCGTGGCCCTCGGTCACCGGCTCGATCAGGATGCTGTCCGAGGGGATGCTGTCGAACTTCAGGAGCGAAATTTCGGGGTGCGCAGCCGAGAAGTAGAGCTCGGCTTTGTGCTGCAACGGGCGCTTCGACTCCTGCAACACCTGACGACGGAAGGCGCGGTCGGTGAACATGCGGAAGTAGAGCTGCGGCTCGGCCGAGGGGTAGAGGCGCAACGAGTCGTACCAAATGGCGAAGTCGGGCTGGTCGGCAGGGTTAACAGCCTCGCTCAGGAAGCCCACCTGGTCGGTACCCGGCTCATACATCTGGTTGTCGTTCTTGTCCTGCACGGCATAGACGCGGTAGGGAATCGGCTTGAGGTTTTGGGCGATGAAGATACCGTTGTTCTCGGCACGAGCAATCACGTCGGGCTTATACTTGAAGATCGTCGAGTCGTGGTCGATGACCTGCTCCACCGAGTCGGCAGCGAAGAACCAGATGAAGCTCTTCGATACGGAGTCGGCCTTGTAACTGTCGGCCGTATAGCCCGAGACGATCATCGAATCAACCTCGGGGCCTGTCGAGAAGACATAACGCATGGCGTTGAGCGGGTTGTTCTCGTTGTTGTCGCGGATCGAGCCGCCGAAGTTCAGCGCATAGGTCGTATTAGGCTCCAGCGTGTCGCGCAGCTGTACCACAATGCCCTTGCCCTTGAGCGTAATCAGGGGCTTCTTCTTCATCGCAGGCGAGGTGTAGAACTCCTTCTGCTGATCCTTGATCTGGACATACTCGTCAAACTCGATCACGATACGCTCGTGGCCCGTCAGGGGACGATTGGTCGAGAAGTTGTCGGGCGTGAGGTTCACGATCACGGGCGGCAACGAATCTTTGGGTCCTCCGGTCGGAGAGCCGATCGTGGCGCAACGGCACAGGAAGGCCGAGGCAAAGAGCACCGCCACGGCTGTGCGCAGGAGGGTTATCGGGTTCTTTAGTCGAATCATCTTCAGTGGGTTATTCGATCGCGGGGGTCTGCTCCTCCGCGGGTTCATATTCGGGGTTCACCACGCGCCAGCCGTTCTGCTCCATGATCCAGCTCGTCTGCCAGAGGGGGAAGAGCACGGAGAAGGTGGGCGAAAGCGTGGGGTCGGCAAAATCGACCGTCTGCTTCGAGTAGGCGTAGAGGCGGTGGGTGCGATCCACCACGACCACCATCAGCGGCGAGGCGCTGACTTGCATGCGGAAGGTGCCCTTCTCGTTCGTCTCATAGCCGTTAAACTCGGGGTTCGTACGCGTGACGAGCGAATCCTGCTTCGAGGTGAGCATGCCGCCCACGGCATCGTCGTAGGAGGCGATGCGCCACTCGGTCGTATCGGCGGCAAAGGCCATCACCTTCACATTTTGGATCGTCTCGGGAGTGCCGTTCTCGGTCTGCTCGGCCGCCACCTTGACAAAGCTTTCGATCGTCACGGTCGGCTCGAAGAAGGGGTTGTAGAAGCTCCAGCCCTCCTTCCACGAGGTGGCCTCCTTCCACGGTTTGAAGATCAGCGTCACATAGAGCTTGCCGATGTTCTCCTTCATCTCGACCTCGGTGTAGGCATAGAGGCGATTGACCGTATCAACCATAAGCAGCATCACACTGCGCGGCGGCAGGGTAAGCTCGATGCGGTCCGCCATGCCCTCGATTTCGCTCGGCAGCGCCTCGGCAAGGGGGGTGGCGATTTGCTCCGAAGGGTTATCCTTGCGCGAAATGATGCCATGTACGGCATCCTCATACGAGAGCACCGTCCACTCGGTCGTATCGGCCTCAAAGGCGTAGCCGATCACCCCCTCGAGCGGCTCATTCATACCGCCCGAGGTGTATTGCACCAAGGGTTTGAGGAGGTAGGTCGTATTCTCCTCCACATCCTTAAAACAGGAATTGAGCAGCAACATGGCCGCAAAAGCACAAAGCAGGTATCTTTTCATGCCGTTTCGTTATTCGGTGACGACCTCCGCGGTACGCACTGCATCGAGCATCTCGCCCACGCTCACGCCCGTCACGGGGTGGCGGAACGAACGCATGATCTCGGCCAGGGGTTGCAGGGCAAATTCACGCTCGGCAAGCAGCGGGTGAGGTACCGTAAGGCGCTCCTCGCGGATGACCTCCGAGCCGTAGAAGATGATGTCGATGTCGATCGGACGCGAGGAGTAACGCGCCCCCGTAGCAGCCTTCTCGATCTGCTCGGCAGCGCGGTTGCGCCCCAGCTCGTTCTCGATCTGCTGCACGGCCTCAAGCACCTCGATCGGCGAGAGGTCGGTCGAGATCTCCAGTGCCTGGTTCGTGAAGAGGGTCTCACTCTTAAATCCCCATGCGGGGCTTTGATAACGATGCGAACAACGCATTACGGCACCCACGCGCTCGTTGATCAGGCGCTGGGCTGTTTGCAGGGTGCGCTTCATGTCACCCTCGTTGCCTCCCAGAAGAAGTGCTACTCGTGCCATGTCGTCAAATGAATTACAAATGTTTAATCATCTTGCTTACCGCTAAAGCAAAATGGGTAAATACAATCGTCGAATTGCCGTTTTGGTTGATCTGGGCCTGCGCCGTCTCGATCTGGGCAAGGAGCGGTTCGATATTTTCAACGCCCACAAAGGGGGCTAACTTTGAGCAGAACTGAAGCTCCTCACCCCACAGGTAGGAGATATCGTTCATGCCGGCGTGGAGCATAAAGCTCTCGCGCAAGAGGCGTGCCGCATCGCGCAACATGCCGCGCTGCTGCTCACGAGGGAGCGAGGCTACCTCCTCGGCCCAGGTGATCAGCTCCAGGTGCTTATCGTTGTAACTGAGGCGCATGAGCGAGCAGAAGAGGTCGAAGTTCTCCTTGCGCTGCTGGTCGCTCTCACCCGTCAGAAGGTGGCGCAGCTCCAACAAATCGCCATCCGCCAGGCGGGCCATGTTGCGGGCCTGCAACGGATCGCTCACCCCCTCCTCGGCAGCCAGGCGGGCCAGGACCTCCTTGTCGATGCGCCCCACATTGACCTCCTGCGTACGCGAAAGGATGGTCGGCAAGAGGCGGATCGGCTGCTCCGAGACGAGCAGGAAGAGGGTCTTCTCCCACGGCTCCTCGAGGATCTTGAGGATCTTGTTGGCCGCCTCCTCGTTCATCGTCTCCGGCAACCAGATGAGCATCGCCTTGTACTCCGCCTCGAAGCTCTTGAAGGCCAATTTGCGGATAATCTCATCCGCCTCGCCGGCCGAGATCATACCCTTGAGTGTCTTGCCGAGGTCCAAACGCTCGTACCACTCGCGGGGCGAGAAGTAGCCGCCACGCTCCGCAAAGAGGGTGCGGAAAAGGGGGAGAAATTCGTCCGAGAGCATCTTCTCGCCCGACTTCTTACCCTGCTTATTGACCGGAAAGACCAGGTGCAGGTCGGGGTGTGCCAGGGCGGCAATCTGTCGGCAGTCGGGGCACTCGCCACACGAGTCGCCATCGTGACGATGACGACAACAAATGTATTGGAAGTAGGCCACGGCCATCGCCAACGACCCCTGACCGGCCGTGCCGGTAAAGAGCTGGGCATGGCTCACACGCCCCTGGTCCACCGAGCGAACCAAATGGCGTTTCAACTCCTCCTGTCCGATGATATCCTTAAACTGCATCTTTCTTCGCTATTTTCGTTTCAGGACGGCTCGCACCATCCCCTTTACATCTATCTTATCGCGCCAAATGAGGTAGGCGACATAGCCCGTAAAGAGCACCACATTCACGCCATAGGCTGCAATGCGCGCCTCGCCACACCACTCTCCGATCCACTCCGCACCGACAAAGAGCAAGAGCGCCACCCCGACATACTCCAAAATCCGACCCCAGGCGTAGGGGGTGGGATAGAAGCGACGGGTGAGGTAGAGACTTACCAAGACCATTGTCAGCTCACTCATCAAACGCATCCAGGCGGCACCGTAGTACCCCAACACGGGAATCAGGGCAAAGCCCGCGGGCAGCGTGACCAACAATCCCGCCACCGTGACCACAATGGCCAACGAGGTACGCTCCTCACGCTTGTACCAAAACGAGAGGTTGAGCCACACGCCGGCCAGCACATTGCTCATCAGCACCACGGGCAGGATGTGGATACCCTCGCGGAAGTCCCGCCCCACGATCAGCGCAAAAAGGTCGCGGAAGAGGGCTATGCCGAGGAAGATGAGCATCGAGGCCATCAGGTAGTACTTCATGGCGGCGGCATTCATCTCCTTGAACTCCTCCTTCTTGAAGTTCGAGAGGAAGAAGGGCTCGGCAGCCAGGCGGTACATCTGGTAGAAGAGCATCATCACCACGGCAATCTTCGTGATCGCTCCGTAGATACCCAGCTCGGCCATCGCCCCCTCGGGAACAAGGTACTTGATGAGCTGGCGATCCAGGAACTCGTTGGCCGTGCCGGCCAGTCCGCCCACCAACAGCGGGAGCGAGTAGACCAGGATGCGCCGCAAGAGCGCGCCGTCAATGGCCGGGCGGAAGCACTTCGTGCACCCCAAGAGCCAGAGCCAGGTGATGGCGCTCGCTACCAGGTTGGCCACAAAGACCCACCCCACACCAAAGTCGGTGGCAAAGAGCCCCGCAGCACCAAACGCAAAGGCCAACGCCACATTGATCACCACGCTGACCAGCTTCAACCCCACGAAGGTCATCGAGCGGCGCTCCTCCCGCAGGCGGGCAAAGGGGATGGCCGACGAGACATCCAAGAGGATAATCAGTGCCACCCACGAGATATATTCGGGGTGGATGACATAGGCTTCGCCCATCCAGGAGGCAATCTCGCTACGGCCGAGCGACACCACGACGACAAAGAGCAGGGCGGCCAGGGTCGTGATGGTCCAGGTGGTTGTGAAGAGACGCTGCTTGGCACGCCCCACATCCCCACCCGCCTCATCGGCCTTGGCGGCAAAGCGGAAGTAGCTCGACTCCATGCCCATCGTCAGCAGCGTTAAAGCCAACGGAATCAGGGCATAGATATCCGTGACGATGCCGTAAGCCTCCTGCCCGAACACGCGCGTGTAGAAGGGCGTGAGCAGGTAGCTCAGGAATCGCACGAGGATCGTGCTTACGCCATAAATGGCGGTCTGTTTGGCCAATTTTTCGAGCATACTATCCCAATTTATCTTGCAAAGATAGCGAAAATACCCGATAAGTAAGCAGAAAAGGGAAGAAATATTGCGCGCGTAGGTACGCGAGGGCATTATGCAGGCTCGCGTGTGACCCGCGTTCGGGTGATCGGCGAGGCAATATCGGATTTGGATTTTCGTTTATAATTTGTAACTTCGCATCAAATTCAATCGCTATGAAAAGATTCCTTGGCCTGATTTCGATGGTGCTCATGGCCTTCGCAGCCTCGGCACAAGAGGGCCCGGTGCCCTTCAACGGCTTGTTGCTCGGTCATGACGGAAAGCCCGCGCGCGGTGTGCGTGTCTATGTTTCGAAACCCGACAAATACGCCCAGACCGATCGCAAAGGGCGTTTCGGCCTGACAAATGTGCAACCTTCGGACACACTCCACATCCGCTACGAGAAGCGCGACTACCTCATTCCGGTTAGTGGCAAGCGAAGCATGAAGATCCGCATCTACGATGTGGATAAGATCGAAAGCGAGGAGTCGCAGTCGCTACTCGACTACGGCATGGGCTATGTCGGTCAGCGCGAATATGTGGGCTACAACAGCCGCATCACGGGCGAGGAGCTGATGGCCACGGGGTGTACGGATATTCTTTCGGCCCTGTCGGGTATGGTTCCGGGGTTGTCCGTAACGGAGGATTTCGAGACGGGGACCTACCAGGTGACAATCCGAGGCGCTTCGTACCACGAAAACAGCGCGCCGCTCTACATCGTGGATGATCTGGAGGTAAAGTCGATCGACCAGATTCCGCTGAACCAGGTGGCCTATGTCGTGGTGATGAAGGATGCCACGATGTATGGCGTAAGAGGTGGCAACGGCGCGATTGTCGTGCGCCGAAAATCGGCCGAAACGCACGGGAAATTTTAGCGGCGACACCAACCGCCGAAATACAATAAAAGCCGCCTTCATCGGGCGGCTTTTATTGTGCGGTTTACAACCACTTCTTGTATTTGAAATACCAGATCGTAAAGCCCGAACAGAGGATCATCAGGCAGACGGCAAAGAGGTAACCGAGCGGCACCACCCAGCCGTTGGCGAGGGTGAGCTGCCAATCGAGCTCGGGCATCACCTTGAAGTTCATACCGTACATTGAGGCGATGAGCGTAGCAGGCATGAAGATAACGGTTACCACCGAGAAGATCTTCACGATCTCGTTCTGCTCGATGTTGATCAAACCCAGGGCAGCATCCTGAATGTAGTCCAGACGCTGGGTCGAGAAGTCGGCATGGCTGATCAGTGAGTTTACGTCCTTGATCATCAGTTGCAGACGGGGGTAGATATCGTGCGGGAAGCGCTCCGAGCGCAAGATGCCCGAGAGGACACGCTGACGGTCGAAGATATTCTCGCGCAGCGACATCGTGCTCTCCTGCAGGGCGCTGATGCGGTGCAGAATCTCCTTATCGATCGAGTCCTCCGAGGTGATATCCTTCGAAAGGGTCGCAACCTGCTTGGCAACCAACTCCACCAGGTCGGCATCGAAGTCGATGCGCACCTCGAGGAGCGAGATGAAGAGGTGGTAGCCCGTCGAGTAGTTGCGGTAGTTCATCTGCAGACGCTTCTCCGTCTCGCGGAAGGTACGCGACTCGGCATTACGCACCGAGACCAGCACACCCTCGTTCGAAATGATGAACGAAACGGGTTCGATCAAAAACGAATCGCCCGTGGGGATGAAGAAGTTCGAGTTCGAGATAATCGCATTCTCGTTCTCGGAGTATTTTGACGTAGACTCGATCTCCTCGACCTGCTGGCGCGATTGGAGGTTGATCTCGATGAAGTTCTCCACGGCACGCTGCTCCTTAATGGTGGGCTGCATCATGTCGATCCAGAGAATATCATCGTAGCCCAACTCATCGAAGAGGCGGGTATCTGCGTTGCGGATAATCTTGTTATATTGCTTGAGGTAGATGGTAATCATGGCAAAGGTTCGCTTTTCTTTCGTTCGCTATACTTTGTTTCTAAAACCTGTGACGGCGAACCCCTTTGGCGGGATCCGCTAACCTCTTCAGCCGGGATTGGGAACGGGAGCAACCTTCAATCCCATATCCCAACAATGTTTTGTGGATGCGCTAAAAGCCACCTGCATCAGGTGACGTGAACGAAGTTTCAACCAGGCATACGAAAGCTCGGCGCGGGGCAGAATCCCGTGCTTAACACCATAGCGGCTCGGCATTGCTTGATGCAACGCTGCAACTATACGCGTAACAAGAGCCATCGTCCATATAAGTTGAAACAGAATTTGGTTTGTAGTGCAAAAGTAAACAAAAATCGCAACAAAATTCCATAAAATTTAGAAAAAATGCGAAAAAGACTTGACAAGGGGGTATCGAGGGTTGTATATTTGCCCTGTCAATCGACAATTAACACTCCCGCAGTCGTAGTTATCAACAATCTTTAAGCGGCTGATAAATAATCTTATACGGGGAGTTATCAACGCTTATCAACATCTTTTCGTCGCCTTATCGACAATTCTTCGGGCACTCCTCGACGGCACCCTTTTCTTCCTATCCCAAGCCGCGCCGATGCCTAATTGCACACCTCTATTCTATTTTTTTATGCACTTCTCAACCCTTCCCCCTGCCTATGCCCCGATCGGGCAACCCCTGATTTGTACCCTCACGGAGATCTCCTCGCCCACGGTCGATGTGCGCATCCGCCTCTCGTCGGGGAGACTGCTCGGCACGAAACGCTTCGTCAAAACGGGCAGCGCCTCGTTCGACCTGGCCCCCTACCTGCGCGGTCAGCTCCGCGTTACACCATCCACCGAGGATGCTACGGGCGTTGTGGCGGCGACCGACCGCCAACTGATGATCTACCTCGAGGCCGAAAGCGACGAGGAGCTGATCACCTCCGCCCCCTTCATCCTCCGCCCCGCCCTGCAGAGCGAGACCCCCACAGCGCTCCTCACGACCCTCCCCACGGAGCGCCTGTTAGCCCCCGATGAGTCGGATGAGCTCCTCTTCTTAAGCGGCACGCCGCAACCGCTCCATGTCGTAGTGACGGGGCGTGACGGCTCGGTAACGGCCGATACGCACATCGTCCCCGGCTCGGGCCTCTTTCGATTCACGCTACGCGGAGCGGACTTTGCAACTGCCGACCACATCCTGATCGATGGCACGCCCACGGGCACGATCCGCTACACGATGCTCCCCGCACCCGAAGGTGCCTGCCGTCTTGCCTGGCTCAGTGAGCGCGGATCGCTCGAGCAGTACACCTTCCCGCTCGTCGAGCGTGTCGCCTGCCGCGTAACCAAAAACCGCTCCTACGGTGCCGAGGGCTACACCGTGCAACGAGCCGAAAGTGAGGAGCAGATCCAGCTGCGCAGTGCCCTGGAGGGCGATGAGATGCTATCGACCCTGCGTGGATTACTCACCGCCGAGCAGGTCTGGATGCGCACCGCCGAAGGATTTGTTCCGATCGATGTCCTCAGCGAGGAGGCCGACATCCACCGCCACGGCATCCTCTCCTCGCTCGCCCTCACGATTCGTCCCACGCTTAAAAACACCACCTTATGGAGCTGCTAATCGACACCCAACGATGCGATCTTCCGTTGCAGGAGATTCAGCTGCCCCGCTTAGACTTAAGTCGCCTGGGCGAGGTGGCAGCCCACCGCGAGGGGCGCACCCTGTCACTCCGACTGCCTGCCACCCCTGCCAACGACCGCATCTTCGGCTTTGCCCGTGATCCCGAGGCGGCACCCCCTTTCAATCATACGGCGCACGAGGCACTTCTGCAAAGCGACGGCGTGGTGCTGATGCGGGGCAAAGCGCTCCTCAATGAGGCCTCGGACGAGGGCTACAGCCTGACGATCCGCGAAGGGGGTACGGGGTGGGCCACACAGGCGGCGCTGCGCTGGTTCAACGAGTTGCAGATTGCCGACGTCCTCTCCCTCACACCGCTCGCCATCCTACAGAGTTGGGGCAACGACAGCGCGATCAAATACTTCCCGATCCACCGCGACGACTACGCCCAGCAGATGAGTGGCAGCGATCTCCTTCGGGCCGAGCGCATGCTCACGGTCGATGACTACTACCCCTTCCTGCACCTGAAAACCCTCATCGAGCAGATTTTCCGCGAAGCGGGCTACACCGTAGAGAGCCGCTTCCTATCCTCGGAGTTTTTCCGCAAGCTCTACATGAGTGGTGCCTACTCCTCGCGCGACACGACCGCCGCGATGAACCGCATGGGTTTCCTGGCACGCCGCCTGACCACCGCATCGGCCGAAGCAGACTACCGTGGGCGTGTCTATGCCGATCCGGCTGCGCTCTACCATACGATCGGCAACCTGGTCGAGTCGGCCTCGCCCCTGGCTGTGGATGAGGCCGGTGAAACGCTCCACGAACTCTACGCCAACGGCCACTGCTTCACGATCGAGGATGGGCGCATCCTCTTCCGCCCGATCGGCGAAGTGAGTGTCGGCTTCGAGTACTACCTCAAGTATGTCACGGAGCATCGCATCCGCTCGCGCACCGAGCTGACGGGATTCGACTCGATCTACCTGCCGGGCTGTGGATTGATCAGCGCACACCTGGCAAATCGCTACGAGGATCATCGTTCACACGTCGAGCCGGGCTTTGGCTACCGCGCGCTTGTCTTTGAGCCGCAAGAGGGGGCGGAGTATCGCCTGCTCATTACCCGTGACGGGGTGGCAGGCTATGAGCTGGGCCGTTTCACGGGGCGCAGTGCCCGCATCGACACCCCCTTCGAGGGGCACTTCGAAAATCCCGTGTTGCAGATCAACACCGACACCGGCTGGGTTGATTGCGAGGCCGATTGGGCACTCTATGCGGGCTACATCGACGAGGTAGGTTCGACCACGGTCGAGTTGCGACTACACTCGCCTGCCGAGCTTGTCACACCCGATAAACCGAAGTTCTTTGACACAATCTTCTTTGCCGGAGCCGAGGAGGGAATGTCCCTCACGCTCGATCGCACCTGTTCGATCCGTCCCCTCTTCCGTTCGACACCGGGTTATGGCGAGGCGGTCGATTTCAAGGCGGTAGCCCACCACGAGATTCGGCAAATCGAACTGCTCGAGGCGGTGGCGCACCTCTTCAACCTGCGCTTTGTGACCGATGAGGAGCGACGCACGGTACGCATCGAGCCCTCGGATGTGCTCTACCGCACCTCGCAGGTCGTCGATTGGCGCACGAAGGTCGATCCCGAGTCGCCTGTGCGCCTGAAGGAGAGCGCGGCGCAGATGCACCAAACCGAGCGGTGGTGTTATGCCGTGAGTGATGGCGCGGTAGATCGCTTCGAGCGACAAACGGGCGAGGTGTTTGGCGCATGGAGTTTTGCCTGCCCCGACCAGGCGGCTTTGGCCGGCGAGAAGGTGCACCGCAACCCCCTCTTTCACCCCTCGCTCTGCAGTGTCGGCCACTATGCCAACGCCCCCTCGGCACGCCTGCTCCAGGTGGGCGATCGGGACTCGATGACGGAGGATGGAACCAACTTCTCGCCCCGCATCGTCTCCTTCCGCGGGATGCAACCCCTGCCCGAAGGGGAGCTTTGGGGCTACCCGAGCTTCGCGGCCGAGTATCCGCTCATCGCCTTTCATCTCCCACCTGACGAGGGGATCACGGGCTTCACGCTCTGCTTCGAGGATCGGGACGGCCTCAAGGGGCTGCACAGCTACTACGACAACGACCTGAAGGCAACCTCCGAAGCGGGCATCGCGGAGCTGACCCTCCAACTCCGACCCCACGAAGTGGCCGAGCTGATGCGCCCCGAGGGCGGCGAGGTCAATCTGCGCTCGATATTCCGCCTTCGCTCCTCGTGCGGCGAACTGCGTGGTACGCTGCGCTCGATAGAGCGAGGGGCGCACGATCAAGGCAAAGTATGTTGTACATTTAACCGTATCGACCGATGAAAGAGAGTCGCCTACAGCGTGAACTAAAGGAGGAGATCGCGCACCTCCTGCCGCGAGGCTGTTCGCCCCGCATCTTCGAGGAGCTCAACCGCATGGGGCTGATCAACCTGAAGGCCTGCGAGGAGCTTGCCATCCGCCACGACATCGAGCAATCGATTCGGGGCGGGGCGCTCCGAGTCGATGCCTTCACCTGGGCCGCCGATCGCTTCTGCTGCTCCTTTGAGAAGGCCCGCAACATCTATTACAAACCCCTTAAACAGCTATAAAGAACCTTTCAACGCATGAAAACCAACATCCAAATCAAGAACGAAGCCGAGCACTGTCTGATCGAGATCGAGGGGACGATCGGTGTCCCCGAGGAGTGGCAGTTCGAAGACCCCGATACGCGGGTAGCCACCTACGAACGCTTCCGCGAGGCGGTGAGCCGCATCGCCGCCATCGAGGCGGAGGAGGTCGTCGTAACGATTCGCTCGACGGGTGGCGATGTGAACGATGCCCTGATGATCCACGATGCCCTCACGCAACTCAAAGGGCGTATCACGACCCGTTGCTACGGCTACACCGCCTCGGCCGCCACGATCATCGCCCAGGCCGCCTCGGAAGGTTGCCGCGAGATCTCGGCCAACGCCCTCTACCTGATCCACCGCGCCACCTGCTCGACCGAGGGCAATGCCGATGACCTGACGGCGCAAATCGACCTGCTGCGCACCACGGACGACCGCTTGGCTGCGCTCTATGCCGCCCGCTCGGGCGAGCCGAAGGAGCAGTTCGAGGCCCTGATGGCCGAGAATGGCGGCGATGGTCGCTGGCTCTCGCCCGAAGAGGTCGTAGCGGCCGGCCTGGCCGACCGCATCATCGGCCACGCTGCGACCCCGAAGCACCTCACGGAGAACCTTGCCGCCGGCCTGCAACGCCTGGCACGCGCCATCGGTCTGGGCTCCGAGGAGTCGCTGCCCGAGCCGCGCAACATCCTCCACCCCACCATCGAGGAGCGCGAGCTGACACGCCGCGCAACGACCCTGCTCGACGAGGGTCAGCAGGCTGTCCGAGCCACCTCGACGACCCCGATCGAAGACCCTGCGATCAGCGAGCGTACGCTCACGGCCAACGAACTGGCCTATGCCCGCGACGTGAAGGCCTTCCGTCGCTACTAACAAACCTTTTTCAACAACCCCCTTTTTTTTCATTTTTTAACCTTAAAACATTACACACCATGAATTACATTGAAACCGCAAAGCAGTACACCGGTAATGACGTTGAGTCGATCTTCTTCCGCCCCATTTTGACCGGCCCGGGTGCCCAGGAGCTGGGCGTGCGCATCCTCTACAACATGCCCGTTCCGACCATCGTGCAGCTCTGGGACAATACCTCCCTTTCGCTCAAAAAGTTCACCAACAACGGCTGGACGGGTGGTCAGCCTGCAGCCAAGTACCAGAAGAAGATCCCCATGGAGCGTGTCAAGGCCGAGATGGGCTTCTCGGCAGCCGACTACTTCTCGCTCGTCTATGAGCTGATTTCGGCCCGAGCCGATGTCAATATGCAGGACCTGACGGGGACGACCCTCGAGCAGGCCGAGACGGAGCTCTTCAAGCAGAACATCGCCGAGAACCTGCGTGTAATGATGTGGCTGGGCGATACGTCGCTCACGAGTGGCTACAACACCTTCAACGGCTTCCTCACCTCGCTCAAGAGCGCCGTGGTGGATGACGTGATCAACTACACCTCCTACACCGCTGCCGAGGTGGAGGCCGAGGGTGGCGTTGTCGAGCTCTTCGACGAGATGCTCAAGGCGGCCAGCCCCCGCATGATGGCGGCTCGCAGCGAGGGTCAGCTGGCCTTCTTCTGCTCGTCGGA
Organism: Alistipes sp.; assembly: GCA_017624955.1. Lineage (GTDB taxonomy): Bacteria > Bacteroidota > Bacteroidia > Bacteroidales > Rikenellaceae > Alistipes. Next base: position 88,290 of record JAGAMA010000024.1, on the reverse strand, counting down.
TATCTACTTCCTCTACGAGAAGTACCTCGATAAGCTGGGTGTCGAGAGCTCGTTCCGCACCACGGTCGAGGGTCAGCCCCAGCTGGCTTACCACGGCATTCCGATCATCGATCCCAAGCTGGGCAACTACCTGCCCCAGACGGCGAACCACCAGTCGTTCTGCCTCTTGACGGATCGTCGCAACCTGGTGATGGCGGTCAATACGGCCGATATGCCCGGTAACGAGGTGCGCATGTGGTACAACCCCGACGAGATGGAGAACCGCCAGCGAGCCGTCTTTATGGCCGGCTGCGAGATCCTCGATGAGGATATGCTCGTCTACGCCTACCGTTCGTAGTCCTCGCCTCGTTTGGCCCTCGCGGGGTGCTTCGCTCCGCGAGGGCATGTTTAACCCTTAACACGTTCAAAAGATGTCTCAAAAAACTGCTATTAAAACCCGCGCCGTGGCCGTTGAGAATCACGCAGATCCCTACCAGATAGGGGCTGCGAAGGTCGAAAGCGACCGCTTTTGGCGCTGGGGTGAGGATAACCTGCTCCCCGTAGCCCTGGCTCTCATGGCGCGCCGCGCAACCACACACCGCCGCATCATCAACGACAAGGCCGACTACATCGCCGGCAAGGGTTTCACCTGCGATGAACAGCAACCCCTCCTGAGCGCCTTCCTCAACCGAGCCAATGGCGAGGGGGAGAGCCTGCGCACGATCCTGCATCGGTTGGCCTTCGATAAATCGCTCTTCGGAAATGCCTTCCTCGAGGTGGTGACCGATGCGGGCCACACCTTCCTCTCGTTCTACCATCAGGATGCCTCGTGCTGTCGCATAGCACGCGACTCGGAGCATGTGCTGCTCCATGCCGACTGGAGCCGTTTCCGCGAATCGGAGGTGCGCACACTGCCCCTCTATCCCCGCTTCGAGGAGCAGGAGGATGGCACGCTGCACACGATGATCCACTACAAGGATTATGAGCCCCTCTTCCGCCACTATGGCGTACCCGCCTACATCGCCGGCATGAATGTCTCGGCCATCGCCTACAAGACCGACCGCTGGAACATCGCCCGCCTCGATAATTCGTTTCAGCTCTCGGGGGTAATGATGCTCGACTCGACTACCGACAACGAGGCCGAGGCCGAACGCATCGTCCGCCTGGCCGAGGAGAAGTTTGCTGGCAACCCCGGGCAGGTGATGTTTGTCATCCGCGAGGGGTCGGAGGATGACCACTCGCGCTTCATCCCGATCGAGGCGCACAACGAGGGCGATTGGCAATCGTTGCACGAGCAGGCTACGGCCGATATCGTGGTGGCGCACTCCTGGTTCCGCTCGCTCAGCGGCCTGGACTACACCTCGGGATTCAGCTCCGAGCGCATCCTGCAGGAGTATGAGGTGGCCCTCAATACGGTGATCCTCTCGGCGCAGGAGGAGCTCACGGAGCCGATGCGCGAGGTGATCGAGCAGATCTTGGGGGTCGATTGCTCGTCGCTGGCAATCATCAACCGACCCCCGTCGCGCTCCAAGCCGATCTACATGAAGGTCTGGGAGGCACGCAAGGCCGATGGCCTGGAGTATGACCCCGAGGATGAGCGTCAGCAGCAATTCCTCTCCGAGATCACGAAGTATAACCTGAAAAGCATCAACTAACCATGAATACCCTGATTTCTACAACCGAGGTGCTGCGCCGCGCCTTCCGCCCCGAAGAGCGCCTGCCGGCCGATACGGTGCGCGAGGCCGATGTGGTGGTGGCCGAGTGGCGCTTTGTGCGCCCCGTGCTGGGCGATGCACTGCATGATCGTCTGCTTGCGGGCGACGATGCGAACTTTGTTCAAACCTACCTGGCCGATGCCGTGGCGCTCCTGACGCGCGTGGTGCTGCTGCCGCGCCTCGTGCACTTCATCTCACCGATGGGGCCCCTGCTCCCCAAACCGCAGGAGAGCTCCTCGGTCGAGGCGGCCGAGGCGCTGCAGACCGAGCGCCGCATCAAGCGCGAGGCGATGACCCTCCTGCGCCGCGCCGTGGCCTATGTCGAGGCCCACGCTGCGGAGTTTCCCGAATATGACCCTCAAAAAAATCCACTTAACCACTGCATGACCGATGGAGGCTTTGTACAAATTTTTTAGCGGGCTGCTGCTCTCGCTGGTGGGGCTCTTTGCCCCCGTGGCCCCGATGATTCTCTGCACGATGCTCTTTATCGGGGTGGATTTTTTCTCGGGTGTGGCGGCTGATCGCGTGCGTGCCCGCCAGGAGGGGCGCGCGTGGTACTTCGAAAGCGCCAAGGCGTGGCGCACGATCCGCAAGGCGACCTTTGTAGTGGTGGCGCTCGCCATGGCATGGCTGATCGATAGCTGCATCCTCGATTTCCTGAACCTGAAGTTGGCCCGTCTGTTTGCGGGATTTACCTGCGGTGTGGAGCTTTGGTCGTTCCTCGAGAATGCCGCGCAACTCTCCGATGCGCCCCTCTTTGAGTGGCTCAGGCGCTATGTGCATCGTCGGCTGGAGAAGGAGGTGGGCGATGAGTAGAGGGCTGGCAAATTGCAACCCGGGCAATATCCGTCGCTCGTCGTGCCGCTATCGTGGGGAGGTGCGCCCCTCGCGTGATCCCGCCTTTAAGCAGTTCGAAAGCCTCGCGTGGGGCTACCGCGCCATCTTTGTCACGCTTCGCACCTACGCCCGAAAATATGGTCTGAATACCCTTCGCGGAATGATTACGCGCTGGGCTCCCCCGTCGGAGAACTCGACCGAGGCCTACATCCGCGCGGTGACCGATCGCACAGGGCTACAGCCCGATGCGGTGATCGATGTCGGCTCCAAAGAGCAGATGATCCCGCTGGTGGCCGCCATGTCGGAGGTCGAAAACGGTGCACGCGCCGACTTTCGGACGATCGAACAGGGCTGGGAGCTGTATGGAGAAGAGGAAAGAGCGAAGAGCGAAGAGTGAAGAGGAAAGAGAGGGCTAAAGGGTGCTAAAGGCGGTTAAAAGGAGCTAAAGGATCAGTAGCACCACCGGTTTTTGATTTTAGAGGAGCAGATTTTGTCATGACGCAGTTCGGCCTGGATGGGACATACTGAGCGTATTTCCCATTCAGGCCGGACAAGGAAGGGCGAAAGGTGCCCTATAAAATCGAAAAACTACTATTTGTTGGCGAGTCTGTACACATCCTCCATCTCCTTGCGGTAGAGGACCTTGAAGTTGCCTTCGGTGTGGGTATCCTGGCGGCAGCATTTATCGGCCATTTGGAGGATCTCCTCCTCGGTAGCGGGACGACCGATCAGCTCGGGAATGGAGGTGGGCATGCCGATTGAGCGATAGAAGGCCTCCATCTTCTCGATACCCTTCAGGGCGGTGCGCTCGGGATCGGTGAAGTCGTTCTCGACACCCATCACATTGACCGCAAAGCGGACAAAGCGCGAGATATCCTCGTTCTTCACATAGCGTGCCCAGCTACCCCATACGGCGGCCAGACCTGCACCGTGTGCCACATCGAAGATGGCGCTCAACTCATGCTCCAGGTGGTGCGTAGCCCAATCGCCGATCGTGCCGCAACCCGTCAGGTCGTTGTGCGCCAACGAGCCGGCCCACATGATCTGGGCGCGTGCGCGGTAGTTCTCCGGCTCACGCATCACGACGGGACCCCAATCGAGCACCGTGCGCAGAATGGCCTCGGCGATGTTGTCCGTGAGCGACATCTCGTTCTCGTGCGAGAAGTAACGCTCCATGGTGTGCATCATGATATCGACAATGCCGCACGCCGTCTGGTAGGAAGGCAGCGTGTAGGTGCGCTCGGGGTTCATGATGGCAAATTTGCAACGGGTCTTATTGGTCGAGTAGCCGCGCTTGTGCCACCCCTCCTCGTTCGTCACTACGCAACCGTCCGACATCTCACTACCTGCGGCGGGAATGGTCAGGATCGTGCCGAGCGGCAGGCAGTCGCCCGCCTGGGCCTTGCCGAGGAAGAAATCCCACACATCGCCCTCATAACCAACGCCAAAGGCGATTGCCTTCGACGAGTCGATGACACTACCGCCACCCACGGCCAGGATGAAATCGACCCCCTCGCGGCGGCAGATCTCGATGCCCTCACGCACCTTCGATACGCGCGGGTTGGGCACTACGCCACCCAGCTCCACATAGGCAATGCCGGCGGCCGTGAGTTGCTCACGCACGACGGCCAGCAGACCCGACTTCTCAGCCGAGCGGCCACCGTAGTGGATCAGCACCTTCGAACCGTTATACTTGGCAACGAGCTTGCCGAGACGCTCCTCCGAACGAGCACCGAAAACCACCTCGGTCGGGGCATAGTAGGTAAAATCTTTCATGATGTTAGTATTTAGGTAATCAGATTATTCGTTATTTCTTGGCTGTATAGACCACCTGCTTGGTCTCGAAAAAATCCTCCTCAAAGAAGTCGCTGATGGCGTACAGATCCCACGGCATGCGTGTCAGGGCCAGCTCCTCGGCCAAGTCACCCCCCTTGAGGTAGAGAATACCGTTCGGAAGCGTACCTTTCTGTCCGCGGCGAATCTTGTGCCAGATCCACCCCACGAACTCGGGCATGGCGGTCACGGCACGCGAAACGACATAGTCGAAGTGTTGCGGCAGCTGCTCCACACGTCCCCAATGCGGGGTGATGTTTTTTAATCCCAACGCCGTGGCCACCCCCTCGACCACCGTGATCTTCTTGCGGATCGAGTCGGCCGCCACGAACTTCACCTCGGGGAAGAGAATGGCAAGCGGAATCGACGGGAAGCCGCCACCACACCCCACATCCAGCACCTCGGCTCCCGCCTCGAAGCGGCAGACCTTGGCGATGGAGAGCGAGTGCAGCACATGGCGCAGGTAGAGTTGGTCGAAGTCCTTGCGCGAGACGACATTGATCTTGGCGTTCCACTCCTCATAGAGGGCGTAGAGCGCCTCGAAACGGGCTCGCTGCTCGGGACTCAGGTCGGGAAAATATTTCAGAATCAGTTCCATGCTTTTATCGGTTTTCGCCCTTGCGAATCAGGTCACACATCCGCTCACGGGCGCGGTGAATCTGGGTTTTGACCGTACCCATCGGGAGGGTCAGTTTCTCGGCAATCTCCTCGTAGCTATACTCCTCAAAGAAGCGCATGCGGATCAGCTGGCGATAGCGGGGCGTGAGGGCCTCGAGGTAGTGCTCGATCTGGTCGCGCTGCTGCAGGCGGATGACGCTCTCCTCGGGGTTGGGTGCCGGCGAGGCGGGAGCCGAGAAGCGCTCGTCGATCGGCAGGTCGTCCTGACGACGACGCACATAGTCGATGAAGGTGTTGCGCGCAATGGTGTAGACCCACTGCCCGAAGGTGTAATCCCGCTTATAACGATCCAGGTGGAGGTAGACTTTGATGAAGGTCTCCTGCAACAGATCGTCGGCATCGCTCTCCGAACCGGCACGCTGGATGAGGAGCTGACGAATTGCCTCGCGGTAGCGGTTGAAGAGGTGTTCAAAGGCGGTGTGATCGCCATCGAGCGCCAACGCGATCAGGCGCTGATCGTCGGCAACGAGGTAGTCGGCTATCTCCATACGCGCTCGTCTTTACGCAACATCAGCAGCGAGCGAAGCAGTACCCACAGGGGGCTGAAGAGGTCGTAGAGGGGGTAGAGACGGAGCATTCGCTTCTCGCCCAGACGACGGGCGATGCGACGCACCTCAAACAGGACAAAGAGGTAGCGCAGCAGGAGGATACCCACCGCTGCGAGTTGTAATTCGAGGGGTAAGAAGAGAATCATGGCCGCCACCACCAGAAAGAAGAGCACCCGCGAGAAGGGCTCCCAGAAGCGATTCCAGCGCACGACACCCGGGTAGAAACGGGCCGCCACACCGTAGTAGGTCTCCTCGTGCATCCACCAGCCCAGACCGCCCCACACCTTCTGGTCGATCGTCGCCTTGGGGGCGATGATAAGGCTCGTGTTGGCCTCGCGGGCCACCTCCTGCAGGAAGAGGTCATCCTCGCCGATGTTCATGCCGAGGCGATTGAAGCCATTGACCTTTTTGTGGAAGTAGAGCGACTTGGTGAAGCCGAACGAATGGAGAATACCGCGGTAGGGCTTCCCCTTGGCGGCACGCGAGAGCCACTCGGCACTCTGCATCATGCGGTCGGTGCGCATCAGCAGGTTCTGCAACCCCTTCGTCTGCTCCAGACCTGCGTAGGAGAGCACGACCTGACCACGGGCAAAACCCGAAGCCATGAGCGCCAGCCAACGCGAGGTGCGGGGCATGGCATCGGTCGAGGAGAAGAGCATGCACTCGTAGTGGGCCGCCTTGATGCCGATATTGAGGGCCATTTTGCGCGAAATCGGACGGCGCGGATCGAGGTGGATACGCGTAACGGTCAGGTGGGGATAATTTTGGCGCAGGCGCACCAGCTCCTCGTGGAAATCGCTGTTGTGACCGACATAGATCAGCACCACCTCAAACTCGCGATACTCCTGCTTGAGGAGCAGCGGAAGACGCTCCTCCACGAAGCCGTAATCCTCCGAAAACATGGGAACTACGATCGACACGGCAGGTTCATCTTCGCGCACCTTCTTGCGGCGGTTGTTCTTGTAGCCGACCAGTCGTCCGAGGCGGACATAGCAAGCCACCTGCGCCACGAACAAAAAGAGTGCGGCCACGCACAAAACAAGTCCTAAAACACCGTATGTAGAGAGAAATTGATCGAACAGTTGCATAACGAGTGCGAAGATACGGCTTTTTTCATTCAAAATTCAAAATTCGGAGAGAAAAATAGCTTTTAGCTATCGGCAGCAGTTGTCGGCTGTGCCTCGAATCCGACCGAGGTCGCAACAAGAAGGAGGGCGTGTCCAACAAGATTTTTTTGGACACGCTTTTTTTATCAGAAGTTGTATAACAAGAGGGATTTTTAGGCCTGCGAAGCCCGAAAAAGCGGAGTTTACTCGGCGTAAATGAGCATTTTGAGGGCGAGCGTAACGCCAAAATCACCTTGTTAGACAGCTTCTCCTCGTTTTTCCGAAATTCATGGCTGTAATTACTCCAGCTCCAGCCGTACCACCTGCGCCGCATCCGACGGGTAGCGACCGTTTTGGGGGATGGTCAGTCGGAGGCCGTCTGCCTGCTGCGTGAAGGGGCAATCGTAGTTCTTCTTGACCGACAGCAGGGTTGCCTTGCGGATCGTGCGGCCACCAAGGCGCTCGGGCAGGATCCCCTTCAGATCGACCGTCACGCCCTGCCCGGGCCAATCGAGGAAAATGGCGTAGAGCGCATCCCCCTTTTGGGTGTAGCGCACCTCGCAACCCGAAGCCTCCTCGCCCGAGACAACATAGGGTCGTGTGCCGTAGATCGCCTCGCCATACGACCAGAGCCAAACACCCACATTCTGCACCACATCCTGCTGATCCTGCGGGATCGTGCCGTCGGCCTTCGGCGAGAGGTTCAACAGCAGGCGGCCATTGTTCGCCACCACACGGATAAGGTGCTGGATAACAGCCTTATCGGTTAATAGCTTCATCCCCTTGACATAGCCCCACGAGCGGTGGTATCCGTCGCTGATCGTCAGGTCCGACAACCACGGTTCGGGGTCGATCTCTGTCGGGGCGTGCATCTCATGGTCGAGCATGCAGATCGTGCGCGGAAGCTCCTCGTATTTGTAGGTCACAACCACCTCCTGGCCGCGCTCCTCGGCACGGTTGAAGTAGTGGGCCAAAAACTCGCGCTTGAGCGAATCGGGAATCTGATCCATCCAGGCATCGAAGTAGATGATGTCGGGGCTGTATTGATCAATCACCTCGCGCCCCTTGTTGAGCCACATCGCGAGCCACTCGTCATGATCCATCAGGCAGCCGTAGAGCTTTTCGTACTTCGGATTATTGGCCGCCCAATGCTCCTTGACCTTGACATAAGTGTAGTTATTCTCGTGGTGTAGCGACAAGAAGAGCTTCATGCCACGCGCCTTGATCGCCTTGCTGAGCTCGCCCACCACGTCGCGCTTCGGGCCCATCTTGGCCGCGCAGAAGGGGGTCTCGTTCGAGTTCCACATCGAGAATCCGTCGTGGTGCTCGGCCACCATACCGGCAAACTGTGCACCGCTCTCCTTGAAGAGCGTAGCCCACGCCTCGGGGTCGAACTTCTCGGCCTTAAACATCGGGATAAAGTCATGGTAACCAAACTCTTCGAGTGGCCCCCAAAGCTCCTCGTGACGACGATGGCCACCCATCAGGAAGTTCTCCGACGTGGAGTCACGGTGCATGTAATAGTAATACTGCTCGTTGCCATACGCCGGCACCGAATAGACACCCCAATGGACATAGATGCCAAACTTGGCATCGCGCATCCACTCGGGCACCGCCTCGTGCTTTTCGAGCGACGACCACTCGGCCTCATAAGGGCCCTCAACGGGTAAAGCGGCTTGCTTCACCGAGCAGGCAGTAAACACCACTGCCCACACCAATAGAAGAAGTTTTCTCATCTAAAGTTTCGATTTGATACAAAGGTACAAAAAGGCCGCAAAATATCCATCCGCAAAGCGTGATATTTTTCGATTTTTTTGCTATCTTTAAGGCCTAAACGGAACACCGAAAAACCATGAAATGGAAACGCCATATATGCTTGATTATTAGCCTGATCTTCGTGATAAACCTCGAGATCGGGCACGCCTCCGATTTTCAGATTGAGCTCTTTTCGAAACAACTCTCCCAACGATTCGTAAACGACATTGCCCAAGACTCGACCGGCATGGTCTGGTTCGCCACGCGCAACGGCCTTTCGCGCTTCGACGGCTACGAGTTTACCTATCACAAAAACTACCCGGGCGAAAAGTGCCGCCTGACCACCAACCGCATCGATCGCCTGGCCGTCAGCGCCACCAACAAACTTTGGTGCACGACCCACGACATGAACGGGTATGTATTCGATCCCGCGACCGAGCAGTTCTACGATCCACTCAACCAGTCGGCGGATTTAGGGCAATCGCCCAACATCCAATGGATCTACACCTTCCCGAACGGCATCACCTGGATTGCCCGTAAAGGGGAGGCCTACCGCATCGACGAACACCGCTGGCGGCCCGAAAGCAAGGAGGGTATCACGCGCTACGGCTACGATGAAGAAGGATTTAACTGCTCACGCATCGAGAAGATTGTCATCGACTCGCGCGACCGCGAGTGGATCATGACCAACAAGGAGGTTCACCTGGTGGGTGACACCTTGCAGATCGACGGACTGCAGGCGGTGGCGATGTGTGAAGATGGCGATCGTGTCTACCTGCTGGATCGCAACAACAAGATTGCCTGTTTTCGCGGCAACAACAAGCGTCCGCAACTGATCGAGATGCCGATCGAAAAGGGGTGGTGTCGTGAGATCAACTACATCGGCCCCGATACGCTTGCCATTGGTCATCACCGCGGTCTCTTCTTTTATTATCCCTCCCAACATCGCTTTGAGCAGATCGGAATCACCACACGCGTTGATAAGATTTACCGCGACTCCCACCAGGCCGTATGGGTCTTCACGGAGGAGTCGGGTGTCTATCGCTACGACTTAACCACCAAGCAGCTGAAGCACTTCACGCATAACCCCGTCACCAAATATAAGGGGGATAAGAATAGTTGGGCCTATTGGCGCGAAGACCAATACGGCACGGTCTGGGTGGTGCCTCGTCACGGTCGCATCGGTTACTACGATCCGGTGCGGGAGGAGATCAGCCCCTGTTACTCGACCCTGCCGATCCCACATCCGTCTATGCACCCGTTACCCGATTGTATGCCGAGGATCGGCAAGGGAATCTGTGGTGTGCTTTGGAGTCCGGCGTGATGAAGATCAGTTCGTCACCGGCCTCCCTACAACATACGATTCTCGCCTCCAATGTGGAGACCAAGGCGATGATGCGCGATCGGCACAATCGAATCTGGATCGGTTCCCGCAACGGCGAGATCCACCTCTTCACCCCCACGGGGGAGCGTATCGGCTATTTGGCGCCCGACGGCCGCATCACCAAACAGCGTGTTCGTTTTGGGGCACACGCCTACTGCCTGTATGAGGACCCGAAGGATCAAAGCATCTACATTGGGTCGCGCTTTCATGGTTTGTTCCGCTTGCGCGAAGCGGATGCGCAACGATACCGCATCGAGCACTATATGCACGACGAGAACGACCCCACATCCTTGAGCGAAGATGCCGTCTACTCGATCCTGCGCGACAGCCATCGAAGGCTGTGGATTGGTTCGTATGAGGGTGGACTGAACCTGGTGCAGGAGGCGAACGGGAAATTACAATTTCTCCACGCCGGCAACGGTCTGAACTATCCGATGGAGCCTTACGCCAACATTCGTGTGCTGCGGGAGATGAATGGTCGGATGTACATCGGAACGACCGAGGGCATGGTGACCTTCGACCTGGCGTTTGAGGATCCCGCCTCGATCCGCTTCGTTGCGACCGACACGAACGGCCCGCTCGAAGAGTCGCTCATTGCACCCGATGTGTGCGATATCTTCTACACGGCAAGTGGCGAGGTCTATGTGCTCTCCTTTACGGGAGGCTTGAGCCGTATCCTCTCCGAAGAGCCGCTCCGCTTTGAACACTACACGCACAAAGAGGGACTCCCCTCGGAGGATTTGCTGGCCATGAGTGAGGACCAACACGGACAGCTATGGATCGTGGCCGAGAACGAACTCTTCAGTTTCGATCCCGCCACGAAGCAATTCCGGACCTATGGTAACCGCTACCACGGCGAGCACTTCTACTACAGCGAGTCCAAACCGCTCATGTTGGGCCACGAGCTGTGGCTGGGTACGACCGGAGGTTTCTGTCGCGTCAAAACCGATCGGCTGGAGCAGAGCACCTACATCCCGCCCATAGCACTTTCGGAGATTCGCATCAATGGCGAACCGATCAAGGGGGCAAATTACCTCGATGAGCTGCTCCTACGCCCCAACGAGCGCAACCTGGCCGTCGAATTTGCAGCTCTGGACTACAACAGCACGCAAATCGATTATGCCTACCGCCTGGTGGGGTTGGAGGATACCTGGCACCAAATCGGTACGAATCGCAGCGTGACCTACATGGATCTCAAGCCGAACACCTACACCCTGGAAATTCGCTCAACGAATGGCGATGGTCGGGCGGTGGATAACCTACGTCGCCTGACTATCCGCGTGATCCCCACCTTCTGGGAGACGGGGTGGGCAACCCTGCTGTGGTGCGTGTTGGGCGTATTGTTCTTGGCCCTTGCGATCGGTATTCCGCTCTACATCTTCCGCCTCAAGACGCGCATCGACTTCCAGCAGCAGCTGACCGATATCAAGCTCCGCTTCTTCACCGACATTTCACACGAGTTGCGTACACCCCTGACACTCATCTCCTCGCCGCTGGATCTGTTGGCCGAGGATCGGAAACTCTCCGAAAGGAGTCGTCGCCACCTTGAGATTGTACGCACGAACACCTACCGCATGCAGCAGTTGGTGAATCAAATCCTCGATTTCCGCAAGCTGAGCAACCGCAAGATGCGACTTCTGCTCCGCGAGGAGGATGCGCTGACGGTCATCCGCAGCGTGAAGGAGAACTTCCGGCAGATGGCCAAAAAGCAGCACATCGCCTACTCGCTGAAGTGCAGTCAGCGCACCTTGACGGGATGGATCGACAGCGATAAGTTGGAAAAGATTCTCTTCAACCTGATCTCCAACGCCTTCAAATATACCCCGTCGGGTAAGCGCATTACGATCGAGGCTGCGAAGGAGAAAGAGCACCTGGTGGTGCGGGTCGCGGATGAGGGTATTGGTATTGAGGCCAAACAGCAGGCCACGATCTTCGAGCGCTACAACACGCTGAATACAAATCGTCTCTTCCGTCAATCGACGGGCATCGGCCTGGCGCTGGTCAAGGAGCTGGTCGATCTGCACGGTGGCGAAATCGGGGTAGAGAGCACCCCGGGCATGGGAAGCACCTTCACCCTTCGCCTCCCCCTGAGCCACGAAGCCTTCACCGTCTTGCCGCATGCCGAATTTATCCTCAGCGACAGCACCAACGAGGAGCCGCGCGAGCGAGTCGTGCCGAAGAGCAACGAGTCGGAACAAAGCGAACAACGACCGCGCATCCTCATTGTCGAGGACAACGACGAGTTGCGCACCGTCCTGCGTGACATCCTATCGGATGACTACACCGTCTATGAAGCCGTGGATGGTGTGGAGGGGTTGCAGGTGGCCGAAGAGGTGCAACCCGATCTGCTCCTGAGCGATATCATTATGCCCCGCATGGATGGTCTGGAGATGATCCGCGCACTCAAGCAGCAGGCTGCGACCTTCCACCTTTCGATCATTCTGCTCTCGGCCAAATCCTCGTTGGATGAGCGCATCGAAGGCTTGGAGGAGGGTGTGGATGACTACATCCCCAAACCCTTCCATGCCGGTTACCTGGTGGCGCGTATCCGTACTCTCCTGGCGCGTCGTCACGAGCTACAACAGCGCTACCTGCGCCTCGTTTTGGAGCAAAGCGGCGAGACGCTCTCCGAGCAGGAGTTGCCTGTGGCCGGCAGCGAAGAACGTTTTACGCAGCAAGCCATTCAGTTGATCGAACGCCACCTCGACGAGGCCGACTGGTCGGTCGAGCAGTTTGCCTCGGAGATGAACATTTCCTACTCGCTGCTGAATCAGAAGCTGAAACACATTGTCGGCATTACGGCCGTAGAGTTCGTGCGCGAAATCCGCTTCAAGGAGGCACGCCGCCTGATGCTGGCCGGCAACCATGAGATTGCCACCGTGGCCTACATGGTCGGCTTCTCCGATCCGAAATATTTCGGTCGCGTCTTTAAGAAACGCTTCGGAATGACCCCCTCGGCCTTCATTGCCGAGTGTAAGGAGAGGCGGGCATCGGACGAGGCTACGGCGTAACAAAAGAGGGGTGCTGTCGCAGCACCCCTCTTCCATATGCGCAAAAAATGCGCTCCTACCTATTAACTAACTAACGAGCCATTTTCGTATGGAGCAGAATTGCTCCGTTAGCTCCGTTCGAGCCATAAACCGTGGCCTCTTTCATCACCTCGATATAGTCCACATCATTGATGTTGATCCCCTCGAACGAGGGAACAATCACGCCATCCACTACAAAGGCAGGCGTGGAATCGGCCTTAAAGCTGCGTGTACCACGCATCGACATCTGCATTTGGCCGTGCGAACCAACAATATCCAGGCCGGGGATACGCCCCTGCAACGCCTCGATGATGTTCGTATAACCACTCTTGCGCAAATCGTCGCCCGAAATGTAGTTCGTAGCATTGGTGCGCTCACGACGACTCACAAAGCCATAGCCGAGCGAAACAAATTCGGGTACCTCCTCGCTCTTGATCTCGCTCTGTAGATCGCTCAGGAAGATGCGAATGCTCTGCTTCCCCTCCACGGGAACAGTGTAGAGTTGCTTCTTTAGCTGAATATGCAGCGTGTCGCCTCCTTGAACATCGCTCAAACCAAAACGGCCACTGCGATCCGTGAGCGCATAATCCTTGGCGGATGCGGTATAGATGCGCGCCGAGCGAATCGGTTTGCCGTTACCATCCAAAAGCTCGCCGTTGAAGGGGAGTTTGGGTTGCTGTGCCCAGCCGATCGCCACCCATACCAGGGTAGCCACTATCGAGATTAATCGTTTCATGTCAAAAACTTCTTTTACAAAAAGTGGGGCGTGGAGCGTCGCCTATGAAAAACGCCCCACAACCCCTGACGGTAACACCCAATGTCTAACTATTCAATACCGTCAATACCCGATACGGCCGTTGCACCGTAACCGTTATCACCATACTCCTCGGCGTTCAGGATCGTCTGCAGGAAGTCGATCGAGATCGGACGGTTGTAGTGGTGCGGACGGAACGAAGCGGCAGCACGCTTGTTATACTTGGCCAGACGCTCCTCGAAGGCGTTGTGACGCTTCAGAAGGGCCCAACGCTGGAACTCACCGGCGAACTCACGAGCATACTCATCGAGCACATCGTCCTCCGTGGCATCCGTGAGCTTCCAAACCGACTCGGCAACACCCTCACGGGCAGCACGCTTACGAACTACGTTGAGGTAGTCGGCAGCCTTACCGCCATTGCCCAGCATCTGCTCGGCCTCGGCAGCCAGCAGGTAAACCTCGGCCATACGGATGATGAACATGTCACCATTCTTGAGCTGGAGGTTCGAACCTACGAAGACACCCTCATACGACCAGTTGAACTTCGTCAGCGAGGGGTATGCCAGGTGAACACTCGACTCACCATTACCTACATGCGGAGTCTTGTCATCCTCCGAACCCTGTGCCGTACCACCATAGGGGTAGTCGTTCGAGTCGTAGAGGTCCTCCATCTTGAATACGCAGAACTGGCTCTTGGCATCCTTATACTTCTGCAACTCGGCATCCGTATGCACGGCTACCAGGTTGAAGCGGTTGTCATCCACAGCCACCGGCCAGGGCACCGAATAGGCCTTGCGCGTACCCCACTCGGGATCGTCCACATCCAGCAGATTCTCTACCGTAGCGGTCTCCTCGGTCGTACCCTTCTTCCAAATCTTGGCAGGATACTGGTTGCCGGCCAGCGTGTTGGCGATACCGTGGCAGTCAGCCATCGGGCTGATCTTCTTACCCACGTTCGAGGGATCAATGCCGTAGATCGTACACATCTCCTCGGTGATCGTGATCACACCATTTTTGTAGGCCACCCAGCCGCACTGAACCATCGACCACTCACCGTAAGCATACTGCCACGTTGCCTCCCAACGCTTGTCCCACGTCGGATCGAAGCAGTACATCAGGTACTTGGTCGGCATCCAGCTCGAGGCGTTGTGACGGCCATAGAAGTAACCCTTGTCGCTCGGCTTGTGATTCTTGTTCCAGAAGTGGCTGCAGCTACCTGCACTTGCCGACGAGTAGGCCGACAGTTTGTTGTTCTTCGAGGCATACTGATACGAATTGTCACCCGACATCGGATCGGCACCGGCAGCGATGAGCAGCGCCTCCTTGTTGTTGCGGTTGTTGGCATCCGCCCAGGTGTCATAGATATCGTCGTAGAGGTGCGCACCATAAGCAGCGGCGTTGTTGATCAGCTCAACGGCCGTATCACGGCAAAGCGTCCAATACTTCTCGCCATCACCATACTTCGAGTCACCCAGACCGGCACGCTGTGCATAAACACGGGCCAAGAGGGCCTTGGCAGCCTTCTTCGTGAAGCGCGACTTGTTGCCCTGGTAAGGCTCGATGGGCAGATCCTCAATCGCCTCCGTGAGGTCCTTGATCACCTGGTCGTAGATATCCTTCTCGCTCGAACGAACGGGACGACGCTCCACAACACCCGACACCGAAGCGTTCGACTCGAGGTTCAGCGTCACAGGGCCGAAGTTCGACACCAGAATATAGTAGTAGAATGCACGCAGCGCCTTGGTCTCGGCGATCAGAATCGGCATGGCCTCCTCGTCACGGTCGATCGTGACGTTCTCGGCCTCGTTGATTACCGTGTTACAGGTCGTCAACATCGAGTAGCACTGCTTGTGCAGCTTCTTCGTAGCGTTGGTCGAGGGGCTCATATCCTCGTAGTAGTAGAGGTCCTTCGAACCCGTACCATTGCCTTTCGATACCCAGATATCGGTACCACCCTCCGAAGCGAACATCCAGTCCGAAGCGGTGTAGAGCTGGTCCGAAAGACACGAGTAGCAATAGGCCTGCAAGCCGGCCCACGAGGCGTAGCCGTTCAACGACGCATCACCGGCGCTGGGGTTGTACTCGTCCAAATCGCAGGCGGTAAATGTCAGTCCTGCGACAGCAACGATTGCAAGAAATATCTTTTTCATAGTTATAGTCTTTTTACCTGTTTACAATTAGAACGAGAGATTAACACCAAATACCACCTGCTTCGTCAGCGGGAAGTCGAGCGAACCATTCATCTCGGGGTCGTAATCCTCCACAAGGTGGCTCTTGGCTACAACCAGCGGGTTGGTGATCGTGGCATATACGCGGAAGTTCTTCAGGCCGATCTTCGAGCAGGCCTTCTTACCCAGCGTATAACCCAGCGTGATGTTCTTGATCTTGAAGAACGAACCATCGACAAAGGCGCGAGCCGTGTAGTACGAATCATCCTTCCAGTTACGCGACGAGTTCAGCGACGGGAAATCGTTCGAGGGATTCTCGGGCGTCCAGTAGTTGAAGTAGTCGGGGAAGTTACCACCGCTCGACGAGTACCACAACAGCGGATCGTAGTACATCATCTGACCGAAGCGGCCATACATATAGATCGAGAGGTCGAACCACTTGTAGGTAAAGGTATTCTGGAAACCGAACTGCCAATCGGGCGTGTTGTGACCGATCATCTGCTTGTCGGCAGCCGATACCGAGTAGGGATTCTCGGCCGTGTACTCGTTGTACTCGATCGAGCCGTCCTCCTGCTCGTAGGCCTTGCGCCATACACCATCCGAAACCTTCTCCATGCCCGGAACATTGACCTTCAGGTCACCCGGAATCTTACCAAAGGCGGCAGCATCTGCCTCCTCGCCCTTCTGCCATACGCCGTCGAGCTTATAGTGCCAGTACGACTTCACGGGATCGCCAATGTGCAGCGTGTACGACTTCTCGTCGCGCGAATCCTGCTGTACGAACTCGGCAGCACCTTCACCCAGGGCCTTCACCTGCTCCTTGTTCTTGGCAAAGGTAATGGTCGAGGTCCACTGGAAGTCGCGCTTCACGATGTTGCGCGTGGTCAGGGTAACCTCGACACCCTTGTTCTGGGTCTTGGCCATGTTGGCCGTCGTCGTAAAGAAGGTCTCGGCGTTGGCACCACCATTCGTGATGGGCAGCGTGAGGTTCCAAATTACATCGTCCGTATTCACGATGTAGTACTCGGCCGACAGGTCGATGCGGTTGTTGAAGAACGAAGCATCGATACCGAAGTTCCAGCTCTTCGAGCGCTCCCAACCGAGGGCAGCGTTCGTGATGTTGGTCGGGAAGTAGGCGTTGGTCGTCTGTACACCACCGAGCGACATGATGCCCTGGTTCAGGATCGACCACGACGAGTAGGCGTTGATACCGGCAGCACCCGTCTCACCATAACCTACACGCAGCTTCAGGTTGTCCAACCAGCCCTTCGTGCCATCCATGAACTTCTCCTCCGAAATGCGCCAACCGGCCGATACGGCGGGGAAGGTATCCCAGCGGCAATCCTCGGCGAGCTTCGAGTTGGCATCGTGGCGGATCGAAGCCGAGAAGAGGTACTTACCCAGGTACGAGTAGTTCAGACGAGCTACCAGACCCATCGACTTACCCATCGAGTAGCCCGACGATACATTCTTCGTACCGGTGGCCTTGTTCAGGTTCGTCCACTTGTAGGCGTTGGTCGTAAAGCCCGTAGCCGAGGCACTCGACGACTCGTTCTGGCTGTGCGAGTAGGCGGTTACACCCGTTACCGTGAACTCGTGATCCTTAGCGATCGAGAAGTTGTAGGTCAGGATGTTCTCCCAGGTGTAACCCCAGCTGCGGCTGTTCGATACCGAGGCCGAGGTGAAGTTGGCCGTCTCCGAGTGGGGAGCATCTACGGCACCCGTACCGGCAGCATCGTAGAACTGATACGAGCCGAAACCGATCCACTGCTTCGAGTTGCTATACGAAATAGCAGCGCTTACGCGCGACTCCAGGGTCAGACCCTTCAGCGGCGTAAGGCGCACATAGGGCTGGAAATACATCGAGAAGGAGTTCGACGGACGACGATATACGTCACGATCCTCGTTCAGCAGGAGGTTCACCTGACGGTTGTCGTCAATAACGGGATACTCGTTCACCGAGCCATCCTCCTTGTAGAGCTGGCCGAAGGGGTTGGCACGCATCGCCTGCTCGAGCTTCGAGTAGGAACTCTCCTTATCCGAATACGAGAGCTGCGTGTGGATACCGGCCGAGAACCACTTATTGATATTGTGGTTGATGCGCATCATCGACGAGTAGAGCTTGTAGTTGTCGCGCTTGTACTGACCCTGCTCCTCCGAGTAGTTGACCGAGAAGTAGGCCTGCGTCTTCTGCGTACCACCCGATACCGAGAGCGAGTAGTTCTGCGTTACACCCGTGTTCAGGATAGCATCGGGCCAATCGATGATGTGACCCTTATCGAAAGCCTCACGCATCGCCTCGTTCAGCACATCGGCCGACGGGTCATAGGTACCGGCCCACTTCTGCGCCTCGGTAACCGTAGCTACATAGTGCTGAGGAGTCTTCTCGGGGAGTACCGACCAGTCGCTGATACCGACATAAGCATCGAAGTTCACGCTGAGCTGACCCTCCTTACCCTTCTTCGTGGTGATGATGATCACACCGTTCGAACCGCTCGAACCGTAAACGGCCGTAGCCGAAGCATCCTTCAGCACATCGATCGACTCGATGTCGTTGGGGTTGAGCGACGAGTAGCTACCCGGCATACCGTCGATCAGGATCAGCGGGTTACCACCCTCCGAAATCGAACGATTACCACGCAGCTGCATCGATACGCCAGCACCGGCCTGACCGCTCGACTTCGTGATATCGAGACCGGCGATACGACCCTGCAGCGACTCCATCGGGTTGGCCGACGGGGTGAGCTTCACCACATCCGACTTCACCGACGAAACGGCACCCGTCAGGTCACGCTTCTTTACCGTACCGTAACCGATTACCACTACCTCGTCCAGCGCGGCAGCATCCTCGGTCATCGTGATGTCAATCGAGGTCTTGCCTGCCACCTCGACCTTCACCTCCTTGTAGCCCAGAAACGAGAAGACCAGCGTAGATTTGGCAGGTACCGCGAGCGAGTACTGACCGTTCACACCGGTCGTCGTACCCGTAGTCGTACCTTCAACGACTACACTGGCACCAATCACCGGTTCACCCGCAGCGTCGGTAACCGTACCGGTGACGCGCTGCTGTGCGAATGCAAACACGGAGAGAGCCAGGAAGCACACTGTAAACGAGAGCTTGCGGGCAAATGCCGTGAACGCATGATTCGTAGAATTGTTTTTCATGCTGTTGTTTTTTTAGTTAAACATTTAGGTTATTAATAGGTTTCGCTTGTGGCCAAAAATGCGAGATGGATTAATCCCACAATTTTTCAATTACAAAGGTGGCGAAAAAATGCTGCATGGGTGGGGACGAAATTGCACAATAGGCGGACACGAAATCCTTAAAACCACGCTACACGCGCTTTTGAGCGGGGTGGGACGAAAAAACAGGGGAATAAATTACGAGGGATTACGAAATTTTTCCTTGTCGGTCATGTGGCCCAATGATGTTCAGCCTATGCCGTTCCTCCTCGGAGTGACTTAAAAAAGAAAAACCACCTCCAAAGCTTACTTGGGAAGGTGGATTTTTTATTAATTACCGTGCAGCAACCGAAAGGCTGCATGGAATCTGTCGTGATGGAAGGAATCCTACTTTTTGGGGCTTCTTCTTTCTCTTTTCTCTCGTTTTTCCTGCGTTGGCTTGCGGAAAAAGTACCCCTTTTGTGCGCGTTTTTCCTCCTGTGAGCGGGCCACGAAGAGCGGCTTCTGCGTATAGGGATTCATCCCCGTATAGAACATCACCGACGAGAGGGTCATCGGGGTTGGCGTAAGGTCCTGCACCTGCTCCAGAGTAAAGTGCAGTTTGCCCAGCACGCGCTCCGAGAGGGCCTTCATATCCCTCTCCATGCAACCCGGGTGGGAGGAGATAAAGTAGGGGATAAGCTGGTAGCGCAGCCCCTCACGGCGACAGATGGCGTGAAAATCCTCGTTCAGTCGCTCGAAGAGGGCAAAGGGCGGCTTGCGCATCAGGTGCAAGACATGATCCTCCGTGTGTTCGGGGGCGACCTTCAGGCGACCCGAGGTGTGGTATTTCAGGACGGTCTGAAGGTAGGGACTTTGGTCGAAGAGGTCGTAGCGGATGCCGCTGCCGATGTAGGCGTGTTTGATCCCCTTCATGGCGCGAATCTTCTCATACAGGGCCAGGAGCGGACGGTGGTCGTTGTCGAGGTTCGGGCATCGCTTCGGATGCAGACACGAGGGGCGACGACACTTCTCGCAAAGCGTCTTATCGCGCCCGCCCATGCGGTACATATTGGCCGAGGGGCCTCCGATATCGGAGAGGTTGCCGCGGAAGTCGGCCATCTTGGTAATACGCTCCACCTCCTGCAGGATCGAGCGTTCGCTGCGCGACTGGATAAATTTGCCCTGGTGGGCCGAGATGGTGCAGAACGAGCAGCCGCCAAAGCAGCCACGGTGCATATTGACCGAGTGTTTGATCATCTCCCACGCCGGAATGGCACCACGCCCCTCATAGCGGGGGTGGGGAGCACGCTCATAGGGGAGGTCGAACGAGCGATCCAGCTCCTCGGTTGTGAGAATCGAGTGGGGCGGCGTGACCACGACCCACTCCTCGCCCACGCCCTCCACGAGTGTCTTGTCGGGGTGCAGGAGGTTGCTCAGTGTCTCGATGATGCAGAAATTCTCGCCAAAGGCCTCCTTCGATTTTTGGCACACCTCAAACGAGTGCAGGCGCACCGTCTTTTCGGGATCGAGGCGCTCGATGTAGCTCTTCTCGGCACGAAAGGCCACCTGCGGAATCTTGCGCAGGAGCTTGGCGTTGAAGCCGTTCTTCATGGCGCGTGCCACCTCCAAAATCGTGCGGTCGCCCATGCCGTAGACCAACAGATCGGCCCCCGACGAGCAGAGAATCGAGGGGTGAAGCCGATCCTCCCAATAGTCGTAGTGGGTCAGGCGGCGCAGCGAAGCCTCGATGCCGCCAATCACGACGGGGGTGTGGGGGAACAAGCGTTTGAGGATTTGGCTATAGACACTCACCGTGCGGTCGGGACGAAATCCCGCCTGACCACCGGCCGTGTAGGCATCGTCGTGTCGGAGGCGCAGGTTGGCCGTATAGTGGTTCACCATCGAATCCATCGCGCCACCCGTGATGGCGAAGAAGAGGCGGGGTGTGCCCAGCTTTTTGAAGTCGCGCAGATCGTCGCGCCAGTTGGGCTGCGGAACAATCGCCACGCGGTAGCCCTCGGCCTCCAGCAGACGACCGATCACCGCCGCGCCAAACGAGGGGTGGTCGATGTAGGCATCGCCCGTGAAGAGGATGACATCCAAGGCATCCCACCCGCGCGCGCGTACCTCTTTGATTGTGGTCGGCAGAAAGGCCATAGTCGCGATTAATAAACGTCCAAAATAATCTTCTCGCTATCCTCGGGGAGCGTTTCGGCAAGCGGCTCGCCATTGACGGAGCTGTTCTTCAGCACCACCCCCTCGGTGAGCATCAGGTGGAAAGGATGCACGGCATCCTCCACATGGAAGTTGTGAATGGCAATGTTGCGAATCCTCTTTTCGGGATTTCCCTCCATGAAGAGGGCGTAGTTATCGGCACGCTTGGCTACGACATTTTCGATCACAAAATCCTCGTACTGCGCGGGGTAGTTGCCGCCACGGAAGCCGAAGTAGTTCGTTTCGAAGCGCAGAATCGCACCACGCGCCCGCTCGACGGTGATATCCTTGACCCTTACGTTGCGGATGTAGCCGCCACGGTCCTTGTTCGACTTGAAGTAGATGGCATTCTTCACGGTGCCGATCTCGACATTTCCCATATAGACATTGGCTGCACCGCCCGACATCTCGCTGCCGATGCAGAGGCCGTTGCACTCGGAGTGGAAGCGGCAGTTGCGCACCACGATATTCTCCGAGGGACGACCCGTCGAGCGGCCATCCGTGTCACGACCGGCCTTGATCGCCACCGAGTCGTCACCCGTACGGAAGGTGCAGTTTTCGATCAGCACATTCGAGGTTGATTCGGGGTCGCAACCGTCGTTGTTGGGGAAATGGCTGTCGATCGTCACGCCACGCACAATCACATTGTCGCAAAAGACGGGGTGGATCGTCCAGAAGGGGGAGTCTCGGAGCATCAGATCCTCCACGAGGATACGCGAACAGCCGTAGAACTGCACCATCGAGGGGCGCAGCACCGTACCCGCGCCGAAGATGCGCTCCTCGACGGGGATGAGCTTGTCGCCCATCTCGCGCAGGCGATCCCGATCCTCGGCCTCGATCTGACTCCAGGCGGCGAACTCCTTGCCACCCTGCGCATCGATCGTGCCGCGACCCGTGAGGGCGATGTTCGTGCAGTGGTAGGCGTAGATCATCGGCGAGTGGCCATAGAGCTCCGTACCCTCCCAGCGGGTCAAAACCACGGGCAGGAAATCCTCCGAGCGACCGCTGAAGCGGAGGTAAGCCCCCTCCACAAGGTGCAGATTGACATTGCTCTTGAGCTTCAGCGCTCCGTTGAGAGCGTATTCGCCTGCACCGATGCGTACCATGCCGCCTCCGTAGTAGGAGCAGGAGTCGATCGCCTGCTGGATGACGGGGAGCATCTCCTCGCCCTCAATCGGTGCAATCTCCCACACCCGATCGGGAAACGACGTGCGGGCGATGTTCTGAATGATCGCCTCCTGTGGCGTGAGGGGTTCGGTTTGGTGTGTGTGGCACCCAATCAGCATGAGGGCGGCGGCAAAGGCCGAAAGGATCTTTTTCATGGTCGGTTTTGGGGGTTAGATTTCGGCCGTTTCGAAGGTGTCGATGGCCGAGGTGTAGGTATCCCACTTCTGGAGCACGGCTTTGAAATCGGCCGGTAGCTCGCTGTCGAGCAGCAGCTCCTTGCCCGTGCGCGGGTGCGTGAAGCCGAGCGCCTTGGCATGCAGGGCCTGGCGCGGCATCAGCTCAAAGCAATTCTCGATAAACTGCTTATATTTCGTGAAGGTCGTTCCCTTCAGGATGCGGTCACCGCCGTAGCGGGCATCGTTGAAGAGGGGGTGTCCCTTCCACGACATATGGACACGAATCTGGTGGGTGCGGCCCGTCTCGAGGCGGCACTCCACAAGGGTCACATAGCCGTAGCGGCGCAGCACCTTGTAGTGGGTCACGGCATGCTTGCCATCCGAGCCATCCTCGAAGACATACATCTTCTGCCGCTCACGGGGCGAGCGACCGATGTTGCCGATGATCGTGCCCTCGTCCTCCTCGAAGTTACCCCACACGAGGGCCACATAGCGGCGGTAGATCGTGTGGTCGAAGAACTGCTTGGCCAGGCGGGCATGTGCCTCCTCGGTTTTGGCAATCACCAATAGCCCCGAAGTATCCTTGTCGATGCGGTGTACCAAGCCGGCGCGATCCTCGCTCTCGGCCTTGGCATCGGGTCCCTGCAGGTGGTAGAGCAGGGCATTGACCAGCGTGCCGTAGTGGTTGCCCACACCCGGGTGAACCACCATGCCGGCCGGCTTATTAACCAGGAGCAGGTCATCATCCTCATAGGGAATCTCGAGCGGAATATCCTGCGGTATGAGCGATACATCGCGGCGCGGGTAGGGCATCACGACCTGGATGTAGTCCAGCGGCTTGACCTTGTAGCTCGACTTCGAGGGCGATCCGTTGACCAGCACATTGCCCGAGTCGATGGCCGCCTGGATGCGGTTGCGCGACGAGCGCTCCATGCGCGCCTTGAGGAATTTATCGAGGCGCAGGAGCGACTGTCCCTTATCGACCGTGACGTTGAAGTGCTCGTAGAGTCCACCCTCTTCGCCCTCCTCGCCCTCGTCGGGCATGAGGTCGAGATCGGGATCAGGCGTAAGCTCCTCCTGCTCGATCGGCTTATGTTGTTCGTAAAGCTCCATTACTCAAAAAACTCCTCTTCGTTCTCCTCCGTTTGCTCCCCCTCGACGGGTACGATAGCACCCTCCAGGGCTACACGGGCCAACGAGTCGGCCTGCTCCTTCTCCAGGCGCAGACGCTCCTCGGCCGCCTCACGCGCCAGCTTCTCGGCCTCGGCGCGCACCTGCTTCACGCGATCCAGGTCGAGCGTGAGCATCAGATCAACCGCCGTTCCCAGCCCCAGGGCCTGCTCGGCGGGGTTGCTCTGGGCATAGACGCGCGCCTCTTTTTGGTTCAGCAGGTTGATGCCCTCCTCGTAGATCACCTTGCCTACGTTGAGGCCCGACTCCCACAGGCGGCCCTTTGCATCGTGCAGCGAAAGACCCACTACCTGCGGTACGAAGGTGACATTCTCCTTTGCATCGACACCCACATAGAGCGTGATGCCTGAGCCCATCTCGGCCTCCACGCGGCTCTCGGCCAGGATCTGCTGACGGTCGTAGTACTGCTCCAAGACATAGTTTGTGGCCATATCGGGGCGATAGACCAGCTCCTCGATCTCCAGACCGGCAATCTCAAGCATGTTCTTCGCCTGGCGCAACGAGCGACCCGCCACAAAGGGTACGGGGACCATCTTCTGGCGGAAGGAGTTGATCGTGATGTAGACCGTGCGACCCGGCTTGACCTCCACGCCCCCCTCGGGGAGCTGATCGAGGATGATGCCACCCTCGTAGGCGGGGACAAAGAGCGAGTCGTTGATGTGAAGCTCCAGGTCGTGCTGCTTGGCGAGCTGCTCGGCATCCCGGAGGGCGATACCCGAGAAGTCGGGCACCGTGCGACGAGCACCGTGGCGCGTGGCAATCTGCATCAGGATATGGGCCGAGACGGCCAGCGCCAGCATGATCACGACGATCAGGAAGAGGTTCCAGGCAAGGCGGTTCGAACGCAACCGCTGCCACAGGGTTTTATTGGTTTTCTTTGCCATAATTGCAATGCGTAAATACTACTATTTCGGGGCCTTCTGATAGAGGTAGATGGCGATCACGAGGTAAATCAGGTTGGGTAGCCAGATGGCCAGGCCGGGTGGTAGCGAACCACTCTTGGCAAACTCCTCGAAGAAGCGGTAGAAGAGAATGTAGGAGAAGCAGAGGGCGATACCCACGCCGATATGCAGACCTGTACCTCCGCGCACCTTACGCGAGGAGAGCGAGACACCGATCAGGGTCAGGATGAAGGTGCCGAGCGGGTAGGCGAAGCGGGCATGCTGCTCGACCTGGATGATGTTGATCGTGTCGGAGCCCTTTTCGCGCTGCTGGGCCAGGAATTCGTTCAGCTCGTGGATGTTCATCGTCTTGATGAGCTGATTCACCACGCCCAGCTCCGCCTCCTCGAGGTTGATCAGCGTGTCGAGGTTGCGGTATTGGGTGAAGGTCTCGTTCTCGAGTGAGTCGAATTCGCGTGTGGTGTAGCGCTGCGCCGACCAACGCTTCGTCTCGGGGTCGAAGGTTACGTCGGCAGCCTCCAACGAGCGGGTCATCGAGCCATCCTCGTACTGCTCCAGGGCGAAGAACGAGGCGCGCTTCGAGCTGTTCTGGTAGCCACGCACATAGGCAAAGGTGCCCGGCTCGATCTGGCGGTAGATGTGGCGGTCGAACTGCACATTCTGACGGCGCTTGATATACTTGGCCTCGAACGAGACGATCTTCTGCTGCGTGACGGGGATGATCCAGAGGTTGAGCGTGAGCGAGAGCGAACCGATGATCAGTGCGCCGAGGAAGTAGGGCCACATCAATCTTCGGAACGACATACCGCCCGAGAGCATCGCCACGATCTCGGTCTGGTAGGCCAGCTTCGAGGTGAAGAAGATACAGGCGATGAAGGTAAAGAGCGAACAGAATTGGTTCGCAAAGTAGGGGATGAAGTTCAGGTAGTAGTCGAACAACACCTCCGAGAGGGGGGCATGCAGCTCCGTGAAGTCGTCGATCTTCTCCACATAGTCGAACAGCACGACGATCACCAGGATCATCGCGATAGCGAAGAAGAAGGTCATAAGGAACTTGCCCAGTATGTAGCGATCCAAAATCTTGAATCCGGGGTTGCTGATCTTCATGGGTTAGAGGCGTTGCGTAAGTTTAATGACCATCTGCTCCTTCCACTGCTTGAAGTCGCCGGCGATGATGTGTTCGCGGGCCATGCGCACCAGGCGCAGGTAGAAGGCGATGTTGTGCAGCGAGGCGATCTCGGCGCATAGCATCTCCTGGCAGACGGCCAGGTGGTGCAGGTAGGCCTTCGTGTAGACCTGATCGACAAAGGCCGTGCCGTCGGGGTCGATGGGCGTGAAGTCCGTCTCCCACTTTTTGTTGCGGATGTTGATGATGCCCTCGGCCGTGAAGAGTTGGCCGTTGCGACCGTTGCGCGTCGGCATCACGCAGTCGAACATATCGACACCACGGTCGATCGCCTCCAGGATATTGACGGGCGTACCGACCCCCATCAGGTAGCGGGGTTTGTTCTCGGGCAGGACGGCATTCACGACCTCGATCATCGAGTACATGACATCCGTCGGTTCGCCCACCGCCAAACCGCCAATGGCGTAGCCGTCGGCATCGTACTGTTGCACATTTTCGGCCGCCTTGGCTCTTAGGTCGGGGTAGGCGCAACCCTGCACGATGGGGAAGAGGGCCTGGTAGTGACCATATTTGGGGGCTGTCTGGTGGTAGCGGTTGAAGCAGCGGTCGAGCCAGCGCTCCGTGAGGGCCAGCGAGCGGGCCGCATAGTCGCGCGGAGCATCGCCCGGGGGGCACTCGTCGAAGGCCATCATGATATCGGCGCCGATCGTGCGCTCGGTGTCGATGACGCTCTCGGGGGTGAAGAGATGCTTCGAGCCGTCGATGTGCGAACGGAAATAGCATCCCTCCTCCTTGAGTTTGCGGCACTCGGCGAGCGAGAAGACCTGGAAGCCGCCGCTATCGGTCAGCATCGGGCCCTCCCACGACGAGAAGCGATGTACGCCACCGGCCTGCTCCAGGATCTGCATGCCCGGGCGGAGGTAGAGGTGGTAGGTGTTGGCCAGGATGATCTCGGCCTTGGCCTCCTGCTTGACGTCGCGGTGGAAAAGTCCCTTGACGGTGGCTGCCGTACCTACGGGCATGAAAATCGGGGTGTGAATCACACCGTGGTCGGTCTGAATCTCGCCTGCGCGCGCCTTCGTCTCGGGCGCCGTATGTTGCAAAGTGAATGTTAAGCTCATAAATCTCGCGAAATCTCGCGCGCTCGCGCATAATGTTTGGCAAAGATAGTGAAAGCCGAGCGCACTGCCAAAAAAATCGGGTAAAAAGCACGAACGATAAGCGACGACCACGGGGGGCGGAGTTGGTGGTTTTAGCCTTTCGACCCCTCCGTAGGAGGGACAAGAAGATAGCAACGGCGAATCACAAGCTAGCTTGATGATCGGCCGTTGCTATCTTCTTGACTATTGCCTTCGGCAAGCGAAAGGCTAAAACTGCGAACAGGGGAGATCTCCCTCCAACTAAAAAAAGATATAGACAATCCCTCCAAACCTCCCTTTGAAAAGGGAGGCTTAGTCGCTACGCTCCCTGGGTGGAGCTGACGATTGTCGTGATTTTTACCCGATTCGAGGCAGAGCCTAGGCGCATCCTATCTAAACCGAGCGGCGCATGGCGGAAGCCTATGCGGAGCGAAGGTAAAGATAGTGAAAGCCAATCCATTGTATAAAAAACACCAAAAACCAAACACGCACAAAAAGCGCAACCACAAGCGAGAATCCGAAAGGCTAAAACTGCCCACAAGGGAGTTTCCTCCTTGCTACCGATTTACAGCGGCAGGTGCTCCTCGACGGTCGAGCGAAGGTGTTCGGCTTCGAGGTGGGTATAGATTTCGGTCGTGAGGATGCTCTCGTGGCCCAGCAGCTCCTGCACCTGACGGATACCGGCCCCACCCTCCAGGAGGTGGGTGGCAAAGGAGTGGCGCAGCGTGTGGGGCGAGATCTTCTTGTCGATGCCGGCACGCAGAGCCGCCCGGCGAAGAATCGTGAAGATCATCACGCGTGTCAGCTGCTTACCGCGGTTATTCAAAAAGAGCACCTCCTCATTCGACTTGGCCGCCTTGCGCTCATCGAGGTAGAGCGAGATACGCTCACGCGCCAGGTCGCTGATCGGCACCAACCGTTGCTTGTCACCCTTGCCGATGACACGGATATACCCCTCGCCAAAGAAGAGGTCGCTCACGCGCAACGTGATCAGCTCCGAGACGCGCAATCCGCAGGAGTAGAGCACCTCGACGATCGCCCTGTCGCGCCGCCCTTTGACGGTATCGACCTCGATCGAGGAGATCAGCCGATCGATCTCCTCGGTCGTGAGCACATCGGGGAGCGTACGCCCGGCCTTGGGTGCGGAGATATCTTCCGCAGGCGAACTCTGGATTTCATCATTGAGCAGCAGGTAGTTAAAGAAGCTGCGGATGCCACTCAACATACGCGCCTGGGAGCTCTTCTCACGCCCCTCGTCGTAGAGCCATTCGAGGTATCGTTCGACCATCTCGCGCTCCACCTTGCGGGGCGGGACATCCCATTTGACAAGCACGAAGTGGGCAAACTGCTCCAAATCGCGCATGTAGGCCTCCACCGAATTCTCCGATAGACGCTTCTCGACCTTGATGTAGGTACGGTATCGGCGGGCTGTTTCGACCCATTTTTTC
The DNA here is from genome assembly GCA_017624955.1 of Alistipes sp. Lineage (GTDB taxonomy): Bacteria > Bacteroidota > Bacteroidia > Bacteroidales > Rikenellaceae > Alistipes. Next base: position 59,976 of record JAGAMA010000024.1, on the reverse strand, counting down.
TGCTGCGTGGCCATCTTTTTGGTTTTTTATGCGTAACTTTGTCTTCGGCAAAGATAGGAAATTTTACATAATATTTCAATCCCGCAGATTTTGAAAACCTACAAGGGGCGCGGCATTGTGTTGCACACGCTCAAATATGGCGACTCGTCGATGATTGTCTACCTCCTGACGGATGTGGGCGGGCGGCGCAGCTACATGGTGCAGGGGGTGCGCTCACGCACGGGGCGCGGCTCGAAGCAGGCCCTTTTTCAGCCCGTCTTTCCCGTTGAATTCGAGGGGCTTGAGCCGTCGCAAAGCCAGCAGATGCACCGCTTCAAAGAGGTGCGCGCAGGTTTTCTCTTGCAGGGTATTCCGTTCGATGTGCGCAAATCGACCATGGCCCTCTTTATGGCCGAGGTGATCTACCGCCTGATCCGCGAGAGCGAGCGCAACGAACCGCTCTTCGAGTTTGTCTGGAATTCGGTTGCGGCGCTCGATCAGATGCAGGAGGGGGTGGCCAACTTCCACCTTTGGTTCCTCGCCCAGCTGAGCCGTCTGGTCGGATTTTTCCCGGGCAACGACCACACCGCAGGCTGCTGGTTCGACATCAAGGAGGGTCTTTACACCCCCGTTCGTCCGCTCCACACGCTGATTTTAGAGCCCGACGAGGCGGCCCTCCTGGATCGGATGATGCAGACCCCCGTCACGGAGCTGCACACCATCGCGCTGAATCGTCAGCAGCGGGTCGATTTCCTGAACGCCATGCTTACCTACTTCGGCTACCACCTCGACGGCATCAACGCCGTGCAGTCGGTGCGCATCCTGCGCGAAGTGTTTTAGAAGAGGAAAGAGCAAAGAGGAGAGAGCAAAGAGTTTTCAGTGGGCTCAGCTGGCCCAGCAACCTCGTCTTCGTTCTTTCGGCACAATTTCTGCACCGTTTCCGTACATGAAACGGGCCGTTTTATGGATCTTGGCGCTGCTATCCGTGCAGGGTGCGGCAGCACAGACAAGGAGCGAAAGTTTTGCGCCGCTCCCCTCCGATTCGTTGCGCCCCACCGAGTGGCATATCCACTACGATTCGACCCTGAAGCACCAACTGCACCTCCTGCCCCTGCCCGATACACGCCCCTTAATCGGCAACCTCAAGTGGCAACCCCTCGTCCCCGGCTCGTCGATTGTGCGCCTCGAAGTGCGGGGGCTGCCCACACGCATCTATGTCCTGAACAACATCACGCTCCAAGTGGGCGGCTACGTCAATCTCACGAACGGCCAGGCCTGGATCTTCGGCCCCTACCCCGCCTCGAAGCTCGATGCGCGCACCCTCTCGCTGCCCCTGCCGCGCTAATCCTTCGTACGCGATAAAGGCGAATCATCGTACAAAACACCCCACTTTTAGACCACCTCTTCTTCAACGAGGATGCGTATTAAACCGTAAGAATCCTATTAAATGATTACATAGCAGCGGGATAAACAAAATAATTTGTTTGTCCCGCCGGTGTTTTATATAAAAAATCCCGACAGCAACGGGAGGCGTGCTGTCGGGAGGTATTCTTGGACGAATTCAACTTGCCAATGCAATCGAATCCTAATTTGTTAATAACAATTATATTCCTTCGTATTCTTTATTATCCCAATCTAATACGTTCCAATTTTTACCTTTAGCAATGGCGACATCTGCCTTAGTAATTACGTTTTTTTCGCGTCCATCACTATACACGATAATTTTACCAGCTGTTTTTCCAGTTCTATCAGGCAAACTTTTTACAAGGTTAGTCATATTTTCACCTTTAATTGCGTTCATGTAACATAAAAGCGATTCTAGGTCTGGACTGTTGTTAAGATCTACTGAAGTTATTTGATTACTTGAACACAAAATATATGCAATCGATGCTTGCTTAATCGTAACTGTTTGACTTGTAAGCTCAAATGTATATGCTGTTAAACCGTCATCATATGTTTTTGAGTCTATTATAACGGCTCCCTCTACTTCGGATGCTGCTAATTCGCCTAGAACAGTCACTTTTATTGTTTCGCCTATATCCTTGCTGGTTGTAATGGTGATGGATTGATATGTCGATTCGCCTTCTCCACCTTCACCTTCGCCACCGGAGCCGCTACCGCCACCGGCGATTGCACCGCTTTCGAGCAAGGCAATGATTTCTGCCAAAGCATCAGCTTGGCTCTTGTTGCCGGCTGCTACTTCTGATTTGATGGCATCGATAGCATCGGTAAGGGCTGCAAGTTCGTCGGCATACTGGTTTTGTTGAGCCTCGATGTTGGCTGCAATGGCTTCGAGAGCTGTTTCGAGAGCACCCATCTGTTCCGTGTAATTAGGCAATGCCTCGATAGCAGCAGCAATAGCACCCAACTGTTCGCCGTAGTTTGGCAAAGCAGCAATGGCCGTTTCAATGGCTGCGAGCTTGTCGCTATAATCGGGCATACCCTTGATAGCTGCTTCGATAGCCTTCAACCGGTCGGTGTAATCCGGCAATGCCTTAATGGCAGCCTCAATCAAACCGAGCTTGGTCTCAAGAGCCAATGTCTGCGCCTTCATCGCAGCCTCGATGATGGCCAACTTGGCATCCAAGGTAGTAGCCAATGTATTGATAGCCTCTACGATAGCGTCAAGCTTTGCATTTTGGTCGCCCTGCATCTTCTCTATTGCTGCGGTAAGAGCGGCAATGGCAGCCTCCTGCTTCATTGTGCCGTTGTTGATGGCATTCACTACTTCGGTGAAGTCGTTGTTTACAGTCACATTCATTGTGAAATTGATTTCGGGAGCATCCTCCTGACAAGCGGTAAAGATGCCGGTTGTTCCCACCAGTACGATGATGGCAAACAAGGATGAAAATATACGTTTCATAGCTATCTGTTTTTTAATTATTACTTATTCTTTTTTGTTATTCAACGGTAATGGTTACTCGGCGTGCTTCCGCTGAATCAATACCACGCTGTGCTCCGATGGCGATGCTTGGCTTGAGGTCATCGGCGGCAAAGCCCACCTCCTCAAGTGCCTTCACAACTCGCTCCAGTCGGCGCTCACTCAATCGCTGGTTATACTCCTTTGAGCCGGGCTTGCTCGCCTCGGCAACCAGTGAGAGCTTCTTGCCCTTATACTGCTCGGCAAATGCTTTCAGTGCCTCTGCCTGCTCCTTGGTGAAGAATGAGCTGTTGTTGTCGAAAAGAACGGTGTGTTCAGGTTTTTCAACTACCACATTTGCCTTGCGCTGCTGACAATCGTTCAACCGGCGCTGTAAGTCTGCATTCTCCTGTGCCAAACGCTGACGTGCTGCTTCTGCCTTGTCGGCACGCGCTTTCTCGGCATCTGCTCTGCGGAGAGCATCGGCGACATTTGCATCCATCGAAGCCAAACGGCTGTCGTAATGCTTCTTCATCTTCTTTGCCTTTCCGGGAACGAAATTATAACGAAGCGTTACAAGACCGAATGCAAGATGCTTAGGAGCAATATCCTTACGGTTCATCACAAAATCCATCTCCCCCTTCAAACCGATGGTTACCTGACGGCAGACATCGAATTCCATATGCAGCGATGCAGGGATATAGAAGCGGTTGAAAGAGGCGTGATCGTTGGTAGTGCGTACATTACCCTGAATGCTGACACTCGAATTGTTGTCAATGTTGATGTCGCCTGTAGCCGGCTTTGATGTGCCGTTTTCAGTAATGGTCGTGTTGAAATAGATTCCATACTCATTACCTTTTGCCATCATATAGCCAACACCTGTGCCTACCCAGATATTGAACCATTGAGCCTGACGGCGAGGCCAGAACTCCATAAAGTTGAAGCCTACCCCCAATTTGGCATTGTGGTAGTTCATCAGGTAATTGCCATAAGCCTTGATAGGCATCTGTGCTGCATCAAGTGATGACAGGCGTTGCTCGCGGCGGTAGCGTGACCACATATACTCTGCACCAACACGTACCCACGGACGTATGGTGTAGTCCACTCCGCCTCCAACAGCAGGTGCCATACCGTAACTTTTCTTGGCATTTACATTCTCATACCATACACCGGAAGCCCATGAGAGACCGCCTTGTGCATAGATGCTCCAAGTTCCTGTGCGTACGTCTTTGTTGTATTCGCGCTTGTCCGGCAAGCCATTTTCCTCCGTCTGTGCCGAGGCAGTGACGGAGAATATGACAGCGAACAAGGCGACAAGACACACGCTTGCTATTTTACCCCTATCGGGCAGTAATAGCGGAGTCAATCGTCTTTTTTGCATATTGTTTAGTATTAAGTTAATAATAGTCGGAAGGGAGACCTTCCAAACGCCGGATATGGACACGACAAAGCCTGCAAAATGATTTTTACACCACTTTGCAGATTCATTGGAATTGAATAAATTAATGCGCGTTAACGCGCGAGGTATAGGCGGAGAGAATGTGTGTGTGTGTGTGTGTTTACACAATTTTTTGTAACTACCAAATTTTCAATAGCATTTCTCTCAGCAATCTTAGGATTGTCGAGCTTTGCAAGAGGCGTAAATGCTACATTCTTTGGGTTCATGATCACACACTTTAAGCATTTTGTTGTACGAAGTTAGCAATAATTTCGCATATATGGCATCTTTTTCAAAAATAATTTATTGCAAAGACCTAAAAATTGCGTGCTAAGTAGTTTGTTTGGCTAAAAAGCAGTCTTTGAAAGATAACTGATTGAAAGCCAAATGGGGCATAGCTTTATTTAAATAGGTATTTTCGCGTATTGTCATCTCCGAAAAAATACAGACCTTTGTATGTTCATTGAGTATTTTCACTAAAAATTTCGGAATATGAAGAAACTTTTACTCGCTTTGTTCCTTGTCGGCACCTTCGGCGTGCAGGCACAGACGATGACCCAGGAGGAGATGCAGGCACAGATTGCCAGCCTTACCGAGGAGGTCAATACGCTCAAGCAGAAGGGTACGACCTGGGATAAGATTACGAAGGCCCTGCCCAAGATTTCGGGTTATGTGATGGGTCGCTACACCTACAACGGCGACGAGTCGTCGTTCCGTCTGCGTCGTGTACGCGTATCGCTGGCCGGCGATCTCACCCCGAAGTTGGACTATAAGTTCCAGGCCGAGCTTTCGAGCTTCAAGCTCCTCGATGCCTACTTCAACTACAAGCCCTTCGACGAGCTGAAGATCAAGGCGGGTCAGTTCAAGGTTCCCTTCACGATCGAGAACACGAACTACACCCCGACGAAGATGATTCTGATGGACCACCCGATGGTGCTGGATCGCCTCGTAGGTTCGTCGGAGACCGTAGGCGAGACGACCTTCTCGAACACCGGTCGTGAGCTGGGTATCGACATCCATGGTACGCTCTTTGGCGGCATCCTGAACTACGATGTAGCCGTATTCAACGGTGCCGGCCTCAACGTGAAGAAGGACGACAACAAATCGAAGGATGTGGTGGGTCGTCTGATGCTGAACCCCGTCAAGGGGCTGACCGTGTCGGGTTCGTACTACTGGGGTGAGAGCAGCGGCGATTTCTTCACCCGCGAGCGTTGGTCGGTAGGTGCCGTGTATGACAGCAAGCACCTCCTGGTACGCGCCGAGTATGTAGGTGCCAAGACCGACGTGGAGGATGAGGAGCTTGACCAGGAGGGCTGGTATGCCCTGGCCGGTTGGAAGTTCAACGACAAGTGGACGGTAGCCGCCCGCTACGACAGCTTCACCGACGACACGGAGTTCCGTTCCGAGACCGAGCAGGCCAACTACACGGTCGGTGTAGCCTGGAAGCCCTTCAAGTTCATCCGCCTGCAGGCCAACTATGTACACGAGGACCGCATGGAGGGTAAGGGCCACCGCAACGTCGGTATGGTTCAGGCCACCGTATCGTTCTAACCCAAGCAAACAAATAATTAAACACGATAAATCATGAAAAACTTTTGGAACAAACTCCTCGTGGAGGATTGGGTAGTGGTGATGCTCTCGATTCCGCTGCTGATTCTCTGCGCCTGTGGTCAGTACCTGCCCACGATTTCGATTCCGTCGAACATGCTGGAGGCGGATGCCTGGGGCAAGATTGCCATGCTCTTTGTCATCGCCATCGTTACGCTCTATGCCGGTAACAAGCTGCTGAGCCGCCCGATGAAGGGCATGCTGCTCTCGTTTGTGGTCGTATTTGCCATTGCCGCCCTGGCCATGTGGATCGGCTCGAACAAGTACATCAAGAGTGAGCTGGGCCTCGAGCCGGTGTTCTTCTCGGTGATCTTCGGTCTTTTGATCCGCAACGCCCTCCATGTACCCGATTGGATGAAGCCCGCTATTCAGGGTGAGTTCTACATCAAGATCGGTGTTGTCTGCCTCGGTGCTACGATCATGATCGGCGATGTGATGAAGTCGGGTGCTGCCGGTCTGATCCAGGCCTGCATCATCGTAACGATTGTTTGGCTCTTTGCCTACAACATTGCCCGCCGCATCTTCAAGGTGGAGCGCGCTACGGCAATGACCATGTCGAGCGGTCTGACCATCTGCGGTGCTTCGGCCGCCATCGCTACGGCCGGTGTAGCCGGTGCCGATAAGAAGAGCCTGTCGTACATCGTGTCGGTAGTGCTGATTATCGCCGTTCCGATGATCTATCTGATGCCCTGGTTGGCCAATATGATCGTTCCTCTGCTCAGCGACAGTGTGGAGATTCAGCAGGAGATTACGGGTGCCTGGATTGGTGGTACGGTCGATACCACGAGCGGTGTAGCCGCCTCGTCGGAGATGGCCGGTGATTTGGCTAACAGCACGGCTATCGTCGTAAAAGCTACGCAGAACGTACTGATCGGTGTGGTTGCCTTCTTCATCGCCCTCTACCTCTCGACCAAGCGCGAGGATGGCAAGGCTCAGCGCCCGTCGCTGAAGGTGGTTTGGGAGAAGTTCCCGAAGTTCGTCCTGATGTTCGTCGTGGCTTCGCTCGTATTCTCGATGCTCAAGGAGGCCGACCTGCTGACGCTCAACGCCAAGGGTAAGGTGATCGAGACGTCGCTTGCCAAGACCCTCTCGACCCTCTTCTTCTCGTTGTCGTTCGTCTGCATCGGTCTCGATACCCGCCTCAAGGATATCATCTCGAAGGAGAACCGCAACGTGCTCTACGCCTTCCTCACGGCCCAGACCTTCAACATCGTCGCTACGTTCCTCGTGGCTTGGCTGATGTTCGGTGTCGTGAAGCCGATGCTGTGGGCTTAAGACCGAGCTATGGTAAATAAATAAGCGCCAATCCTCACGGGTTGGCGCTTATTTGTTACAGCATCGCGATCAGCCGATCCACATCCTCGTCGGTCGTGGACCAACCCGTCACAAAGCGGACGACCGTCTCGGTCGCGCCACGCGGGCCCCAAAGCTCGAAGCTCGCCTCCTGCTTCAGGCGGTCGATCACCTCATTCGGCAGGCGGAAGAACTGCTGATTCGTGGGCGAGGGAACAACCACCTCGTACCCCTTGGCGCGGAACGCCTCGCGGATGCGGAGCGCCTGGGCCACGGCCTTCCGACCGATCTGCTCATAGAGTCCCCCCGTAAAAAGGGCCTCAAATTGCAGCCCCAGCAGACGACCCTTGGCCAGGAGTGCACCGTGTTGCTTCACAAGCGGAAAGAGGTGCGGAAGTCGCTTCGGGTCGCGCACAACGACCGCCTCGCCAAATAGGGCTCCGACCTTCGTACCACCTATATAAAATACATCGGCCAGCGCGGCAAGCTCCTTGAGCGAAAGGTCGTTCCCTTCGGCCGCCAGGGCATAGCCCAGGCGCGCACCGTCGATGTAGAGCGGAATCTCGGCCTTGCGACACACCGCGGCCAGGGCCTCCAACTCGGCCTTCGAGTAGGTCGTACCATACTCCGTAGGTTGCGAAATGTAGAGCATTCCGGGGGCTACCATGTGTTCGTAGGTCTCGTCGCGGTAGAACTCCTCGATGTAGTGTTCCACCTCCTCGGCAGCGACTTTGCCGTCGTGGCTCGGCAGGGTCAGGACCTTGTGTCCCGAGGCCTCCACAGCGCCCGCCTCGTGGACGGCAATGTGACCTGTCTCGGCGGCCAGCACCCCCTCGTGACGCGCCAAAAGGGCATCAATAAGCGTGGCATTGGTCTGCGTACCACCCACCAAGAGTTGCACGCGCGCCTCGGGCAATCCACACGCCTCGCGGATCAGCTCCACCGCCCGCTTCGTGTAGTCGTCGCAGCCGTAGCCTACGGTCTGCTCCGTATTGGTCTCAACGAGCCGTTTCAGCACCTCGGGGTGTGCACCGGCCATGTAATCCGAATCAAAGTAAATCATCGCTATAAAAGGGTAAAAAAGGTGCTTGGACAGCCAAGCACCTTATCTAAACAATCTATTACAAACCGCGATTGCGCAGCAGGGCATCAATCTTCGGCTCACGACCGCGGAAGTTCTTGTACATCACCATACCGTCGTCGATACCGCCCGGCGTGAGGACATACTTGCGAAAAGCGGCTGCCACCTCCTGGTTGTAGATGTCGCCCGTCTCGGCAAAGGCATCGAAGGCATCGGCATCCAACACCTCGGCCCACATGTAGCTATAGTAGCCGGCCGTGTAACCGCCACCCATCGTGTGGCTGAAGTTGGTCATGCGGTAGCGGGGCAGGATCTGCGAGGGGATGCCGCGCGCAGCGAGCTTCTCGGCCTCGAAATCCATCACATTGAGGTTCTCGGGGACCTCGGTCAGCACATGCAGGTCCATATCGCTGAGCGAAGCGGCTACATACTCCACCGTAGCGAAGCCCTGGCCATACTTCGAGCTCTCGACGATCTTCTCGACCAGCTCCATCGGGATCACCTCGCCCGTCTCGTAGTGCTTGGCGTAGACCTTCAGCACCTCCGGTTCAAAGGCCCAATGCTCGTTGATCTGCGAGGGGAGCTCCACGAAGTCACGCTCCACACCGGCAGCGCTGTTGTAGCGCACGTCGCGCATAAAGCTGTGCAGGGCGTGGCCGAACTCGTGGAAGAGGGTCTCCACATTGTCGATGCTCTGCAGCGCCGGGCCGTCACCCGTCGGGGCGGTCATGTTGCAGCAGTTCACAACGATCGGAATCACGCGCTCCTCGCCGTTGTAGCTCTGGCCACGGAAGCTCGTGCACCAGGCACCGGCACGCTTCGAGGCGCGGGGGAAGTTGTCGCTGTAGAAGATGGCCAACGTCTTGCCGTCGCGGTCGATCACCTCATAGGCTTTGGCCGTCGGCTCGTAGGAGGGTACCTCCGAGGTGATCTCCTTGAACTGCAGACCGTAGAGCTGACCTGCCACATGGAAGATACCCTGCATCACGTTGCCAATCTCGAGGTAGTTGCGGATCTCCTGCTCATCGACGGCAAACTTGGCGCGCTTGGCCTTGTCGAGGTAGTACATGTAGTCCCAACCGGCGGGCTCGAACGAGTGGCCCTCCTTCTTAATCTCGGCACGGATGTCGTTGAGCTCCTCCTTGGCCTTCTTCACGGCAGGGGCCCACACCTGATCGAGCAGGGCATAAACTGCCTCGGGGGTCTTGGCCATGCGCTCCTCGAGGGCCATCTGGGCGTAGTTCTCGAAGCCCATCAGCTTGGCCTTCTCCAGGCGCAGCTTCACGATCTCGGCCGAGATCGCCTTGTTGTCGTACTCGTTATCCACGTTGCCACGGTTGTAGTAGGCGTTGTAGACCTTCTCGCGCAGGGCACGGTTCGAGCAGTACTGCAGCACGGGGTTGCAGCTCGGACGCTGCATGTTGAACATCCACTTGCCCGGCTGACCCTGCTCCTCGGCCATCTTGGCTGCGGCGGCAATGTTGCCCTCCGGAAGACCGGCCAGCTCCTCGATCGACTCCACGACAACAAACGTGTTGTTCGTCTCGTGCAGCAGGTTCTGCGAGAAGTTGAGCTGCAGCATCGAGAGCTGCGTGTTGAGCTCGCGCAGACGAGCCTGCTCCTCGGCACCGAGTTCGGCACCGCTGTTTACGAAGCGCTTGTATTGGTTCTCAAGCACCTTCTGCTCCTCGGCCGTCAGGTCGAGCGACTCGCGCTGCTCATAGACCGCCTTGACACGGGCAAAGAGCTCGGCGTTGAGGTTGATATCGTCGCTGTGGGCCGAGAAGAGGGGCGAGAGCTCCTTCTCCAGGGCGCGCATCTCGTCGGTCGAGTTGCTCGACGAGAGGGGCGAGAAGACACCGCGCACCTTGCGCAGCAGCTCACCGCTTTGATCGAGGGCTACGATCGTATTCTCGAACGTGGGCTCCTCGGTGGAGGCTACGATGGCCGCAATCTCGGCCTTCTGCTCCTCCATACCCTTCAAAAGACCCTCGCGGTAATCCTCAATCGTGATCTCGCTGAAGGGGGCGATGCCAAAGGGGGCATCGAACTCGTTAAAGAGGGGGTTGGCGGACTTGTTGCCACTGCACCCGCAGGCGGCGACAGCCATCGCCAGAAGCAAGAGTTTCTTCATGGTTGTTATGTTTTTGTGAATGAATCGTTTCGGACAAAGGTACGAAAAAGAACGAAAACGCACACACCTCGCTCCCGAAAATTGAAAAAAGTGTATGTAAATCTGTATGTACGCGCGGATTCGAAGTGAGGGCTCTGCCCGAACTCGCGGGGATACCTCTTCGGCGCAGCGCTATCGCGCGAGCAATCAACTCGTTCTATCCCCGCAACCCTGTTTCCAAAGGTGAGCAACGCGCAACGACCATGGGTGGCGCGACAGCTTGCTGGGGCGCGTGGGAGGCAACTGCGGGGGCTCGCTCACGATGGTTGCCTCTCACGCGACATGGGAGTCTCGGACTCCGCGCCACCTACCACACCTAAAGCCATAAAAACAAAAAAGCGCCACCCATCGGGTAGCGCCTGGAGGTCTGAAGCGATTCGAAGTGAGGGCTTTGCCCGAACTCGCGGGGATACCTCTTCGGCGCAGCGCTATCGCGCGAGCAATCAACTCGTTCTATCCCCGCAACCCTGTTTCCAAAGGTGAGCAATACGCAACGACCAGGGGTGGCGCGACAGCTTGCTGTGGCGCGTGGGAGGCAACTGCGGGAGCTCGCTCACGATGGTTGCCTTTCACGCGACATGGGAGTCTCGGACTCCGCGCCACCTACCACACCTAAAGCCTTAAAAACAAAAAAGCGCCACCCATCGGGTAGCGCCTGGAGGTCTGAAGCGGATTCGAACCGCTGTAGCAGCTTTTGCAGAGCTGTGCCTAGCCACTCGGCCATCAGACCAGCATTTCGGAGTGCAAATATACAAACTTTTTTCTTTTCCACAAAATTTACACCTTTTTTCCATCGAAAAGTGAAAAAACTTCGCATGTTAGCTGTGAATCGGGGGTTAAATGTGTGGGACATACGCCAAAAGTTGTATATTTGTACAACGCCTTGGTCCATATAGGCTAACAACAAGAACCCAACCCGATGATGAGAAAACTCTTTTTGACATTGGTAGCACTTTTCGTAGTTGCGGAGCTTTCGGCACAACGCTACGACGAGGTGGTCTATCTGAAAAACGGCAGCGAAATTCGCGGCTCGGTAATCGAATACACGTCCGGCGAAACCATCAAAATTCAAACCCGCGACGGAAGCATCTTTGTATTTCAATCCAATGAAGTAGAGCGAATTAGCATAGTACGAAACATAAAAGAGAAAACTGCCGGACTCGAACAAGGGCATCGTTGGTTTGTGGAATACGCCGAAACCATCGGAGAGTGTTCCCGCATCGAATTATCAGGGGTTTATGGTTATCAGATTCGCCCAAAATTATTTATAGGTGGCGGTGTCGGATTTCATTACTATTTTGACGAGGATGCCTATGAAGCTCCTATCTTTGTCGATGTGCGCTATGATTTCATCAATCGTCGCGCGACTCCTTTTGTCGATGTGCGTGGTGGTTATACCGTGGGTACCTATTTCGGCCCTTATTGTTCGCCCACCGTCGGTGCACGAATTCGGTTAGGGAATTGGGGTGCAATCAACATCGGTGCGGGCTATACCATGCAATTTTTGGAGGACTACAACGAGGGTGGCCTAACCATCCGTGTCGGCTTCGAGTTTTAGCCCTGCGGCCAATCGGCAGCATCACAAAGAGTGTCATTCGGGGCACTCTTTTTTGTTTTTTAGAAAAAAGGTGTAACTTTACATTGCGAAAAAGGCAAAGGGATGAAAATCGAGGATCTTGCGCTGACGATGACCCCCGGATTAGGGGTGAAGGGCATTGTCCACCTCATGGAGGTGTTTGGCGATGCTGCGCAGATCTTTGCCGCCACGCGCGAGGAGCTGATTCGGCGTGCCGAGCTGCGTGAGCAGGTGGCCGATGAGCTGCTCCGCAAGGCAGGTTTTGCGATGGCCGAGCGCGAGCTGAAGCACTGTGAGCGCCACCACATCCAACCCATCGCCTCGACCGATGCGGCCTACCCTGCGCTGCTGAAGGAGATTCCCGACTACCCCCATGTGATCTATGTGCAGGGCGACCCTGCAGCCCTTGGTGGGCGCACCCTCTCAATCGTAGGAACCCGCACGGCAACCCACTACGGGCAGGAGCAGACCCGTCGGCTCGTGGGCGAACTCGCGGAGCGTATTCCCGACCTGAGGATCGTCAGCGGCCTGGCCTTCGGTATTGATGTGGCAGCACACCGCGCCTCGATCGAGCACCGCGTACCGACGGTCGCCGTCCTGGCCAATCCGCTGCCCGAAGTCACCCCCACGCAACATCGCCAGGTGGCGCGTGAACTGCTCGACGATGGCGGAGCGTTGGTCAGCGAATTGCACTCGCAGGTCAAGATCAAGGGGGTGCACTACCTCTCGCGTAACCGCCTCATTGCAGGACTTTCGGCCGGATGCATCGTCATCGAGTCACCCGCCGGAGGAGGCTCGCTCGTCACGGCCCAATATGCCGACGACTACCACCGCACGGTGATGGCCCTCCCGGGGCGTGTAAATGACCGCAACTCCATCGGCACCAACCACTTAATCCGTACGCAAAAGGCGCGCCTCATCACCTCCGCCTCGGACATCGTCGGCGAGCTGATGTGGGACTTGGGCGAGAACCCCGCCTCGTTCCGCGAACCGCCTGCAACGACTGCCCTCACGCGCGACGAGGAGGGACTGCTGGGCTGCTTCCGCACCTCGGATCCCCTCACGCTCGATGCGCTGCACGAACTGACGGGTGTCGAGGCGGGTGAACTGACGGCCCTCTTGATCGGGTTGGAGTTGGCCGGTGCGGTGCGCCAGCTCCCCGGAAACCGTTATATGAAATTGTAGCCATGCGATTGATCGATACACACTCCCACCTCTACGACGAGGCCTTTGATGCGGATCGCGCGGAGACCCTGCAACGGGCTCTCGATGCGGGCGTGGTGTACCTCTTGTTGCCGGCCATCGACAGCGAGAGCCACGAAGCGCTCTTTGCGCTGCACCGCGAAGCCCCCGCGCAGACCCGCCCGATGATGGGTCTGCACCCCACCTCCATCAACGAGAATCCCCGTTGGCGCGAGGAGCTTGCGCTGGTGGAGCACTACCTCGACAATCCCCCTGCGGGGATCGAATTTTGCGGCGTGGGCGAGATCGGACTGGACTTCTATTGGAGCCAAGACTTCACGGCCGAGCAGGAGGAGGCCTTTGTGGCACAGCTTCGCATGGCCGCACGGCGCGACCTCCCCGTGGCGATCCACACCCGCGCGGCGTGGGAGCGCATGGAGGCGATCATCGCCACAGAGTACGCGGCCGCCAAGAGCCGAGGCGAACGGTTGCGCGGCGGTTTTCACGCCTACTCGGAGGATGTGGCCACCTACCGACGACTGCGCACGCTGACCGAGGGTAACTTCCTCTTCGGCATCGGAGGCGTGGTGACCTATAAAAAGAGTGTGGTGGCCGAGGCGGTGCGGGAGATGGCCTTGGAGGATTTGCTCCTCGAAACCGATTGCCCCTACCTCACGCCTGTACCCCACCGCGGCAAGCGCAACGAATCGGCCTATGTGCTTCACACGGCGCAAAAGGTGGCCGAACTGCTTGGCGTGACCATCGACCGGGTAGCCGAGCAGACCACCCGCAATGCGGAAAAGATGTTTCAAATTAAGAATTAAAAATTAAGAATTTTCATATTTTGCGAAGGCAGCTGATTGCTAACTGCTGATTGCTGACTGCTTAACTATTTCGATAAGGTATGCGTTCATCGATTCTGATTATCTACACGGGCGGTACGATCGGTATGAAGACCGATCCCGACACCGGGACACTCATTCCGTTCGATTTCAGTGCCATCTACGAGGAATTCCCCTCGCTGAAACGACTGAAGGTCGATCTGGAGGTGCGCACCATGAATCCCGTCATCGACTCGTCGAATGTCCAGCCCCACAACTGGGTGACACTGGCCGAGTTGATCCGCGAAAACTACGACCGCTACGACGGCTTTGTCGTGCTGCACGGCACCGATACGATGTCCTACACCGCCTCGGCCCTGAGCTTCATGTTCGAGAACCTCACGAAGCCCGTGGTCTTCACCGGAAGCCAGATTCCGATCGGCGTACTGCGCACCGACGGCCGTGAGAACCTGATTACGGCCATCGAGATCGCGGGTGCACACGATGCGGAGGGACACCCCTTGGTACCCGAGGTATCGCTCTACTTCCAGAACCACCTCTACCGCGCCAACCGCACCACCAAGCGCAGTGCCGAGGCGCTGAGCGCCTTCTACTCCTACAACTACCCGCCCCTGGCCGATGTGGGTGTCAATATCACCTACCACCACCACCTGATTCGTCAGCCGGAGCGCTACGACGAGCCGCTACGCGTGGCCACCCGCTTCTCGGACGAGGTGTGCATCATCAAGCTCTTCCCGGGACTCACGGAGCAGACCCTGCGCAGCATACTCTCGATCGAGGGGTTGAAGGCCGTGGTGCTGGAGACCTATGGTGCAGGTAACGCCCCGACGGCCGAGTGGTTTATCCGTCCGTTGGAGGAGGCGATCGCCCGCGGGATGATCGTGCTGAACATCACCCAGTGCAAGGGCGGTGGCGTGGCGATGGACCTTTACGAAACGGGCCTGCGCCTGCAGCAGATCGGCGTATCGAGCGGCTACGACATGACGATCGAGGCCGCTGTGACGAAATTGATGTACCTCCTGGGGGCCAATCTCAGCACGGCGCAGATCAAAGAGCAGCTCAAAGTGCCACTCCGCGGAGAATTTACGCGATAAATTCGAGGTTGGCAGTTGCACAAAAAGAATTTTTTGCTTATATTTCGGTCGCTAAAGGTGCACACATCCAGCAACGGAGGGGTGCAAAGGATGGGGAAAATTGGCGTAAGGCAGTGCTACACAATGCCTTAGGCCGTTTTCGGTCGATGTCTCGATTTTTTCGAGCCGTCGGTGTTTTAGCGTGCGCTTGGGGGTCAAAGGCCCTTCGGGCAAGAAAAAAAGCGATTTTTTGAAAATATTTTTTTTGACAGACGAAAAAAATAGGGCAAAAACTAAAAAACTGCGTAACAAAAACGAAAACCAAAACAATAAACAACACAACAAACTAATCAAATTTAATTTTTTAAACAGTTATGAAAAAACTTTTTCTGATTCTGACGGTTGCCCTCTTCTCGCTGGGTACCGTTAACGCGTTCGCACAGGAGGCTGAGGCCGCTGCTACGGAGGAGGCTGCTGCCGTTGAGGCTGTTGCTGAGGAGGCTGCTGTTGCTGCCGAGACGACGATCGAGGGTGAGACGATGCACCACGTGCTGATGCAGAAGTTCCTCGAGGGTGGTTGGGGCTGGATGTTGCCCGTGCTGCTCTGCTTGGTGCTGGGTCTTGCTATCGCTATTGAGCGTATTCTCTATCTGTCGCTTTCGTCGATCAACACCAAGAAGTTCATCGCTCAGGTTGAGGATGCTCTGAAGAACGGTGGTATCGAGGCTGCCAAGGAGGTTTGCAAGAACACGCGTGGTCCGATCGCTTCGATCTACTGGCAGGGTCTGGATCGTTACGACCAGGGTCTCGACGCAGTTGAGAAGGCCGTTGTATCGTACGGTTCGGTTCAGACGGGTCAGATGGAGTCGGGTCTTTCGTGGATCGGTCTGTTCATCGCTCTTGCCCCGATGCTCGGTTTCATGGGTACGGTAGTAGGTATGATCGGTGCATTCGATGCTATCCAGGCTGCAGGTGATATCTCGCCGACGCTGGTTGCCGGTGGTATTAAGGTGGCTCTGTTGACGACGCTTATGGGTCTTATCGCTGCTGTGATTCTGCAGATCTTCTACAACTACATCATTGCCAAGATCGACACGCTGGTTAACGCCATGGAGGATGCTTCGATCACGCTGATGGATATGCTGACGGTTTACAGCAAGAAATAATCTAACGAAACAGTAGTTTTTAAGATTCGAAAATCATGAAGAAAGTATTAAATATTTTGCTGGGTGTCCTGATGGTCATCACGCTGGCTCTTGTAGCCTACGCGATTGCCGCAGGTGGCTCGGACGCAGCGATCAGCCTGAACCTGATCTGGGGCTATGTCCTCATGATTGGTGCTATCGTGGCTGCCGTTGGCGGTGCTATCTATAGCATGCTCCAGAGCCCCGCAGGTGCCAAGACGTCGATCCTCTCCGTAGTGCTGATCCTGGTGATCGTAGGTGTTGCCTACTTCATCTCGGCCGGCCACACGGTACAGATCGTCGACCTGCAGAACAACGGCTACTTCGCTCATGGCGAGACCGTTATTACCGAAACGTGTGTCCTGGTGACCTACGTTGCCTTTGCTGCCGCTATCGTTACGGCTTTGGTTACGGAGATCTGGGCTGCATTTAAATAATTAAGAGTAAACTATGTCGTCAAATAAAAGAAAAGTACCAGAAGTCAACAGTAGCTCGCAGGCCGATATCGCCTTCTCGCTGCTGATCTTCTTCCTGGTAGCAACGACCATGAACACCGACACGGGTCTGGCGCGTATGCTTCCCCCGATGCCCCCTGAGAATCAACAGCAGGAGGACATCAAGGTGAAGGAGCGCAACCTGTTCCTGGTGCTCATCTCGGGTAACGGTGCTATCATGGCCGGTACGCCCACCGATCAGCAGATCATCGACCTCCGCGAGCTGAAGGATAAGGCTCAGGAGTTCGTCCTCAATCCGATGGATACGGAGGACCTGCCCGAAAAGGAGGATACGGAGATTGAGCTGGCTGATGGTTCGAAGTGGGTTTACCCTGTAAGCCAGGGTGTGATTTCGCTTCAGACCACGCGCGACACGGGTTACCAGGCCTATATTCAGGTGCAGAACGAGCTGACGCGTGCCTTCAACGAGATCCGCGACCAGGTTGCCGAGAAGAAGTTCGGTGCCAAGTTTGCCGATCTGCCGGAGGAGAATCGTGCAGCTGTAGCCAAGGCAGTTCCTCTGAAGATTTCGGAGGCAGAGCCGCGTAACATTAAAAAGTAAGTAGGATTATGGCAGTAATGAAAAAGAAGGGCAAGAAAGAGTTGCCCGCAATTTCGACTTCGTCGCTTCCTGACGTGATCTACATGATCCTCTTCTTCTTTATGGTATCGACGTCGATGCGCGATCAGGAACTGTTGGTTCGTTATAAGCTCCCCGATGCAACGGAGGTACAGAAGCTGGAGAAGAAGTCTCTGGTGAGCTACATCCACATCGGTCAGCCCTCGCTCTCGATGCAGGCCAAGTTTGGTACTGCACCGCGTATTCAGCTGAACGATTCGTACAAGAACACGAAGGATATCCTCGATTTCGTAGCCGCTGAGCGTGATAAGCTCAACGAGGCCGACCGTGCCGCCATGACGGTATGTCTGAAGGCTGACGGTCAGACGAAGATGGGTATCGTAACCGACGTAAAGCAGGAGCTTCGCCGTGCAAATGCACTGAAGATCAACTACGCTGCGTCGAAGTCGCTCGGCTACTATTAGTAGCAGGGTGCGATTCGTTCGCAAAAGAAAAGACCTCCGAAATTCGGAGGTCTTTTTTTGTGAGCGAAGAGGAGAGAGGAGATAAAGAATTAAAGAGATTAACGATATTAATGAAGAGCGTCATTCTGAGGGCTTGCCCGAAGAATCTCTATGCAAGCAGAGTGCCACGATAGAGATCCTTCGCCAATAGCTCAGGATGACGCTCTTTTAATAGGTCGGCTCTTGTTCTCTCTAAAACTTTTCTCAAAAACTCTTTGCTCTTTAACCCACCTTCGGTGGCTTGACTTTGCTCCGGCTCGGCATCACGCATGCGTGTGCACTCGCCTTAATCGCAAAGTTATCTCTTCGCTCTCTCCTCTTTCCTCTTAAAAAAGTTCCAGCTGCCCGATCGTGT
This sequence comes from Alistipes sp., assembly GCA_017624955.1. Classification (GTDB taxonomy): domain Bacteria; phylum Bacteroidota; class Bacteroidia; order Bacteroidales; family Rikenellaceae; genus Alistipes. The sequence goes on along the minus strand of JAGAMA010000024.1, from coordinate 41,755 downwards.
GGTTAAACGAAAGACGATGGTGGGGCGTGAGGCCATGCTCACGGATTGCCAGGCGATGATCGCGCGTGGGGTATCCCTTGTTCTTCTGCCACCCATACATCGGGTACTCCTCGGCAATGCGGTACATGTACTCGTCACGGTGGGTCTTGGCCAAGACCGAGGCGGCTGCAATGTCGGCAAAGCGGCCGTCGCCCTTCACGAAGCATTGGAACGGCAGGTCGAACATCGAGCGGAAACGGTTGCCGTCGATGGCTAAGAATTGGGGGCGCGGGTCGAGCCGATTGGCCGCCAGGTTCATCCCCTCGATCGAGGCATTGAGGATGTTAATTTCGTCGATTCGCGCCGCCGAGACCGCCTCCACGGCCCAGGCGATGGCCTCGCGCTCGATGATCGGACGGAGCTTGTCGCGCTGCTTCTCGCTCAGCTGCTTCGAGTCGTTGAGCAGCGGATCGTGAAAATCGGGGGGCAGGATGACGGCAGCGGCAAAGACCGGCCCGGCCAGACAGCCGCGACCCGCCTCATCACACCCCGCCTCGAGGAGTTCGTATTGGCTACATAGTTCAAGCATCGTAGTTTTGGGAACGCTTTTTACGTTCCGCGTTGTAAAGTTACGATTATTTCAGTAATTTTGTCACACTGAAGCCCATTTTCCATGCGACTGAATTTTGCGCGACAACCCCTTATTCCGGCCTTTTTGAGCCTCGTCCTCCTGCTGGTGGTGGCCCTGTGTCATACGGCAAGCGGGACGATTGCGCCCATCCTGCGCGTGGGAGTGGATCAGGCCGTGTTGCCGATTCCCGCCCCGGGGGCAGCGTTGGAGGCCTTCCGCCTGGCACATCCGAATTGGGCACACACGATCGGAGGCTTTCTGATTCTCTTCTCGGCCATGACCATCGGCCGCATGACGGCCCGCTTCAAGCTCTACGGCATCAATACCTTCGTGGCCATGCCCCTCTACGCGCTCTGCATGATGGGCATTGTTAGGAGCGAATGGTGGTTCTCGGGGCTGGTGGCCTCGACCCTGCTGACCCTCGCCGTGAAGAACTTCTGCTACAGCTTCCGCAACGGCTTCAGCTTCGATGCCACCTTCCGAGGCGGCATGTACCTCGCCCTGCTGCTACTTGTCGAGCCGAAGAGCGCCCCCCTGCTGCTGGCCCTGCCGATTGCACTCATGCAGTTCCGTCGTGCCACACGCGAGAGCCTGGTGGCCCTTGGAGGCCTCCTCCTGCCGCCCCTTACGCTCGGCTACCTGAATTGGGCCCTGGGCGGCTCGTTCATCGCCCCCTTTGTGGAGCTTTACCACCGCTTTATGCAGGGTGAGTGGCTGACGGGGATGCTCCACGCGCCGCTCACCGAGCAGATCTTCTGCGGTGTATTGCTGCTGCTCAACCTCCTTTCGATCGCACTCTTTTTGGCCAATAGCTATACGCTGAGTACCCGTTCGCGCCATACGTTGCTCTATGCGTCGTATCTGTTGCTGCTCACGGTGGCCACCTTCCTGCTGCCCGCTGGCTCGATTGCCCGCGTGGCCCTGCTGGCCGTACCCTCGGCACTGCTGCTTCCCGTGCTCCTGATCCGCATCCGGCGCAGTATTACGCAGATTCTCTACCCGCTGCTGGTCATGGCAGCCCTCGCATCGCTCTATTTTTAGGGCGATTATTTTGTCCTGATTGCCAACCTTATCGCGTTACCTCCCTATAGGCCGAATTGCATCCAAAACAGACAAAAATTGTATATTTAGTGTATATATTCAATATTTAATTGTATTTTTGTGTGTATAAAAACAGATGCTCAGGCATCGATAAACAACACACATTATGCTTCATTTCGCACCGGCCACCGTGGCCGAAGAACCTACGATCGTCAAATACGTCGAGAAGACGCACACGGGGATCGAAACCATCAACCTTTCACGCTACGCCATTGCCTTCATTACGCGGGGCCGGCAATACATCTACGACGGCGATCGTCGTCGGCAGGTCAGCCGTGGCGAACTACTCTACTTGGGCATCGGCCGCCACTACATCGAGTCCGTCCCGGAGAATGATCAGCCCTTTGAGCAGATTCTCTTCTACTACACGCCCGAGGGGCTGCAAAGGATCTTGATGCATCTGAACGTGAACTACCGAATGACGATTAGCAACAAGCACAGTTGCGAGCAGTGTCGCAACAGCGCCCACCTCATTGCCGAGGCTGCTCCGGCGCTGCGCAACTTCTTCCTCAACACGAACAGCTACCTGCGCGAGAACTGCAATCCGCACGACGAGACGGCCGAGAATATCAAGATGACCGAGCTTGTTTACCTCGTCATGACACAGGGCGACGAGTGTCTGCGTAGTCGGGTACTCGCATCAGTCGATACTGCGCGCGAAAGTTTCGAGCAGGTGATCTACGACCACCTCTTCAAGGCGGTCTCGATCGAGAGCCTCGCCGAGAAGACCAATCGCTCGCTCACCTCCTTCAAAAAGGAGTTCCGTCGCCACTTCAACGCACCGCCCCACAAGTGGTTTGTGCACCAACGCCTGGTTCATTCGCGCCTTTTGCTGATTTCGACCAATATGTCGATCTCCGAAATCGGTAACGAATGCAGCTTCCCCAACACCTCGCACTACATCAAGCTCTTCAAGCGCGCCTATCGGACTACTCCGGCGGCCTATCGTCATGCACATCTGCAAGTTACGGGTCACGAGGAGGGCCACGAAGCACCCGCCGAACTGCAGGAGATGGTTAGTTAAAATCTTAATAAGTATTAGTAATTAAGGTTTTTTAATTAAAATCTATCACTTAAAAAGTGCCCAAAAATAAAAAATTATTACAAAAAGGTTTGGAAAATCGTAAAAAGTAACTACCTTTGTTGCTACAAAAGTGGGGATCTCCCACACTCATTAACCTAACTAACCTAACCAAGGTGGCCCATGTTGTGAAACATCGGCCACCTTTTTTGTGGTAACGGCTTCCGGGTGGGACATTTCCTCCACAAGAAAAGCGCCCGACCTTCGTGGTCGGGCGCCTGATAGCTTGCTCTAAAGGCAAACCGTCGCTATTACTCTACATCTTTTAAGTATATTGCGACAACTCTATCTCAATCATTCGTTTACATATAGAGCGATTCATCAGTCGCATCGTAATAATTATTCAAAAACTCCTCACGATCATTCATAAATTGATACACCTGACGAGTTTCGCTACCATATTCATCGGTATATTGGAAAACTACGATCTTATCGTAATGTGCAACTATTCGGCCTAAGCCAACAGTGGAATAATCGGCAATGGCAGCTATAGGATTCCCCTCATGAACCAAGGGTATATAGAAAGTATATACCTTCGAGCCATCCTTCAGCGTTTTCGGGATAGGTTGCTTCATACATATACGCAATTGCTCTTCTTGATCGAGCATATAAACAACAGGTGTATTTCCCAAGAGTTCGGGTTCATACCAACCTTTGCTTGATTTCCAATAGATTAATTGGCTATGTAAGGCGTAGGTTTGAAGCATCGTATTAAGTGCGGCTTGATCCACATTGCCATACGCACGGACAATATACTCAATGCCTCCACCCGTAGTGATCAATTCTTCGGGAGGCAATTGACTATAATATTCCATGTCTAATTCCTCCTCATTGCAAGCCGCAAAGGCCATCGCGGCCAACATCAAAACAAATAACTTTTTCATAGTCATACTTTAGATTGCCCCCATTGGAGCTACATACTTTTTTAACATCTCCTCTCGATCATCATAGAATCTCAGATTCATGCGCACGATTGAACCGCTATTGAAATACACTTCTGCCAATCCGACCCCATCACTATAATAAAGAATTTTTACACTCTTTTTACTCGCACCATCCGTAATTTCAACTACTCGTGTTTTAGGATCGACCGCATAGCTACATTCGCGATAGATATCTTTCGCGCCATCCCCCGCGGGCATAGGCGAATAACAATGTCTATAGGTGTTATCATCCATAACGACAATGACCTTGGCAACAGCTATTGGGCCATCGACCCAACGTCGCTCTATCCATTCACCGGCAAAATAGACCCAATCATGCATCGCAGGTTCGTTGTGAAAAGTCCCCTTTGCTGCATCCGCAACCAACCCATCCCAATCAACCTTCTGTTGTTTAATCAACCACTCTACGCCCTCCATCGAAGTTATCACTTCGTCAATAGGCATCTGTGAAAAATCGATAACATCATTCTCGCTTTCACTACATGACACTCCCAGCAGAGCCAAAAGACATAAAACCAATATCCGTTTCATCGCAAATTTATATATTAGTTATGAGAAATACCTGTCATTAGTTGCAATGCATAATCGAAATTGTATGTTTGATCATTATTAACATTAACATCATACTCGAATGCTCGTGTTAAATCAAATACATTATCTCTATAATATCCATTATTACGGCCATCAAAACCCCAATTAATATGAATATATTTTAGAGTCGTTGTATTAGAATATGTTAATACTCTATGGCCGTTAGTGATGGTATATTGGTTATAATAGTGAGTACGCTGCTTATACCCATCTACTACCCAAGCGTGGCCACCTTGCTCATTCGTATCGTATCCACGCATATATAGAGGTCTATTTAGATCAATGTCAGTTTTGACTAAATCAAATGAATAAGCTTGTCCCTTATTCTGATCATACCCAAGATATGAAAAAGCAAATCGCGCTTGTTGAAGTGTGGTGCTACTTCCATCGGGAGAATAATCCATAGAGGATCTTTTACCTATCTCTCGAATTAAAAGAGCTAAAGCATCATGACTAGTACAAGTACAAACATTATATGGTGCGCCAACATGTGTTAGAATTGAGTTCCAATTCAGAACCTGCGTTCTGTTGCTACCGTCAAAAGTCACAACAAACGATGTGGGGTAACGATGATAGGCAACTATTTGCGCCACAGCAATTGCTGCGCAACCAGCCGGGCACAATTCCCCTTCTGAATTGTAACAATATTTATTATAGGGGAAATTTTCATTATAAACGTATTTATCTAGTAAAACATTCTTATAACCTTGTCCCCACTTCGTCTCAAGAAATGGTCCTTGACTTACCCAAGGCGAATAATATTCCACAACATCAATTGTATCGAATAGTCCAGGCATAGGTAGCGAATCTATTTCAACATCGCCAATAATACCACGAGTCCCATTTACCATATCCATATACATATTGAAACCCTCATTTTCGGTCTGTTCGCCAGCCGTATAGCTACCCGATTCGGTAACGGCAATCAGGCGTGCCCCGTCGGGTGCTTCCTCATTAGCCGACACGATGGCAAAACCTGCATTGTCGGCATAGTTCACCACATAGTAGAGCGTATCATCCGATTCGTCCGCACGCGTGGCAGGGTTGATTTTGCAACTGATTCGACTGCGATCAATGCGCCGACCAACAGCCGAACGCGTCTCGGCATCACCCAACATGGCAGCTCCCTCCTGCGCAATACGAATTACCTCGGCCAGGGGATCCTCCTGCTGCTCAAAAGGAGTTACCATTTCCTCTTTTTCGCATGCGGTTGCCAAAAATGCAACCATTCCGAGCAGTAAGGATAACTTTTTCATAGGTTGAAATTTTGAAGGTTAATACTCTGTTTTTCCTGGTTTACACAGCGCGGAATGAGAACTCTCTCACTGATATACAAATATAGTGATTATATCAACACCTTGGTTACGATTTATTATTTTTTAGTTGAAAAAATCTTTTTTAAGCAGTTGCCTTTTCTCTATAAACGGGCGAGGGTACAAAATACTGCATCGAAAAATGAAAAAAATTGGGTTGTCGGCAAAAGCGACAACCCAAAAGTGGCAAAGGGGTTATCGGACAAGCCCCCGCAGGCGCCCATCCTCCCCCAGGCACCGCTCCACCTTCGCGGCGAGCATGCGCGCCCTTTCGCGCAGGGCGATGGCAGGGCCACGGCGCTCCTGCTCAGAGCCAAGGCGCAGCCCCTCGGCGAGCTTCAGCGCCGCGAGGTAGGCCCTCACGGCCGAGAGCTTCGCCCCCGTAGCCCAGAGGAAATCCCCCTTGCGCTCCAGCTCGAGCGACGAGAGGTGGGCGCGTCGCTCGGCGCGATGCTCCTCTACGCTGAGGCGCTCCACGCGACGATCGTAGAGACGGGCCAGGTGGTCGCGCACCTCGCTGCTCAGGATCAACTCATTGCCCTTCATGCGGGCTACCAAACGGTAATTCTTCAATTGGTTTTTCATAACACACCAAAATTTAGAAGTGAAACAATGACCGGAGCTGCCGAAGATGTCAAAGAGCGGATAGGGGCATACGATCCCCCGAAAGGCCTTCGACAGCCTGCCGGAATGAGGTGTGTTACGAATGTTTTTCGAAAAAATGCGACACGCGGGTCGCTTAAGACGGTGCAAATATACGACAAAAAACGGAAAGTGCAAAATCTGCACCCTCCGTCGTCAATATAGAGAACCTGCGCGGCTCGCCACACACGGATCAGAACGAGATACCGAGGCGGAAGCCGAAGGTGTTGATCCCGTCGAGGCTGTAGGTCAAAAGGTCGCCCTTGTTGGTCGAGTAACTGTAGTAGAGGGCGGCATGAAAACCGAAGCGCATGTCGGGGCGCGGAAAGATCGAGACACCCACCTCGGGCTGGAGGTGGAAACCCCAGGTGTCGCTGTACTGCTTGTAGATGTAGTAGTAGGAGCTGATCTGGGCATAGGAGGCACCGATCTTAAGCCCGGCATAGGGCTGAAAGATCGAATCCTTGAACCAGTTGTAGCGCCCCGCCACACCAAACGGAAGGTGGAAGAGGGCGTGTTTCTGGCTCGTGGTGAGGGCCGAGCCGTCGCTGAGCTGCAGGGTCTCGCGGGGATACTTCTTGAAGTTGGTCTGGTAGCTCAGGAAGCCGCCGATGGTGATTGCATCCGTGAGGAAGTAGCCACCCTCGAAGTTCATACCCCACCCCGAGGTTTTGTCGGCAAAGTCGGACGAAGCGGGCATCCCGAGCTGCCAATCGATGTTGAAGTAGGCATTGGGCAACACCTGTGCCGAAGCCGTACCAAGCCCAAAGAGAGCCACCAGGGCCAGGGCCGCCGAGCGTAGATATTTGTTTCGCATAATGTGTCGTTTTGAAGGTTATTTCTTGAGATAGGGCGACTGCTCGAAGGCCTGGTCGATGGCCTCCACCGCCTCGTCGATGTTGATCGCGTTGTTGCCGTGGAGCAACCCGCTGATGTAGCTGTTCCAGATGACGGGGAGCTTGCGATCCGAGCTCTCCTCGGCTGTCAGATCGACCATCTCCTGCAGGAGCGATCCGGTCGTGTAGCCGTAATAGGTGCGGAAGGGGTAGTACCAACCGCCCCACCACGAGCCCCAATAGCCCGGGTCCCAATAGTAGGGGTAATAGCCCCACCAATAGGGGTCGTTGTAGCCGACAAAGTAGGTCGTCTCCTCGACATAGCTCAGCTGCAGACCCACATCGGCCGTCTGCCGCTCCTCGGGGTCGGCGATGCGCGTGTAGCCCCTCGCATCGAGCTCCGCAACCACCGCCCCGATCAGCGCCAGGGCATCTTGATCCTTCCAATATTTGGCCACCTTGTTGCCGGCATCATCCACCGCCCCGGGGCCGATGAGCAGAATGCTGTCGGGGATGTAATAGGTCGAGATGGCCTGAAAGTCGGCCTTCTGATCGTAAGCCGTATAGACCAGATACTCATCCCGGAGGGAGGAGGTGGACGGCTCCTTTTGGCAACTCCCGAAGCCGATCACGGCACCAAGGAGTGCAATCGAGAGAAGATGTCTTGTGTTCATAGCTGTATGAATTTGTACACCCTCCCCGCAGCAAAGAAAATGCCATAAAAAAAGCGACCCGCAGGTCGCTTGTCAATACACGATGTGGCGTTTACTCGGTGCGCGTAATCTTGAAGAGCTTGCGCTCGTCGTCATAACATTTTTCAAAGTCGAATGCACCCCACTTTTGCTCCTTGAGGCGCGTGCGGGCATTGTGAAAACCGGTGTAGTCGGTGTGCACAAGCTCGAAATAGCGCGTCTCGCCACGCTTAAAACTGCGCAAGGTTTCGGTGTAACTCTTCACGGTTAAAATGCGCGAAATTCGGAGCTTCTCCATAGCGTTTTTATTTTGATATTCAACAATTTATTTCGCCAAAATTTATTAGGCAATCCACTATCGACCTATTATCAACCTATTATCGCCGATAATAGGTTGATAATACAAAGATATATCACGGAGAGGAGAAAAGCAAGACTATGAGGGGGAGATTTCAGGAAATATATCTGTTTTGTGCGTGGTGATGGCGAGTTTGTGTGTTGTCGTTTTGAAAAAAGTTGCTAACTTTGTGGTGTCGTGCGGTTTGTCCGCTCGGCATACATATTAGTTGATGAAAGTGTAATCGCTTTTATCCTTGATCGGAAATCTGGAAAATTTTCAATGCAACAAGGAGAGCAATCACACTCGTCACTCTGTATTGGTATCGACCATGGCGGCATTCTTGCCCCATGCTCCAATACGAGTGTGGGGTATTGTTTATTTGTTGCAAGGTATTCCAGAACCTCCGATCAGATAAACGATTCGGCTCCACACTTTCTTTTTACCCAAACCGCCGCATCGGGGTCGCTACGGCAAACAAACTTATTTTCAAACAATGAAGAACGAAAAGTACATTGCACCCGAAGCCGAGGTGCTGGAGATTGCCGTTGAGCAGGGTTTTGCCCAAAGTCAGTTGGAGAATCCCGAAGAGGGCGAGGAGGATTAACATCTGTTTGCTCATGAAACGTGTTTTGTTGATGTTCGCAGTTCTGCTGATGGCAAGCTGCGAACAATCTCCCATTGAGGAGCAGTCAATGCTCAATCAACCTGAAGAGTTTTGGGCTACGCTTGAGGGAGCAGACGAGAGCGACACGCGTACCTACCTTGATGACCAAGCCCGTATGCGTTGGACGGCCGATGACCGTTTAACGATTTTTAAGAAGACGACCTATAACCGCGAGTTCGCCTTTACAGGTAAGACGGGTGCTAATGCCGGTGGCTTTAAGCAGGTCTCGGTCGATGACGATTTTTGGTTTGGCTACGATGTCGATTACAACTATGCAATTTATCCCCACTCAGCCACCAACGAATTTGATGAAACGGATTGTTTCTTCACGACAACGATGCCTGCCGAACAGACCTATGTCGAGAATTCGTTTGGCCTGGGTGCCAATACGATGGTGGCCGTGTCAGAAAGCGGCCAAATGGTGTTTAAGAATGTGGGGAGCTACCTGCGTGTAATGCTTTGGGGAGAAAATCAAACGGTAAAGAAGATTACGCTTAGCTCCATTGCAGGAGAAGCATTGGCTGGCGAGGCAAAGATTTTTGCAACACTTACCGATGTTCCGACCTGTACGATGGTAGGGACGAGCTCTTCGATTGTGTTGAATTGTACGGATACAGTCGAGGTGAACACGACCGAGGAAGCTCCCGTAGCCTTTTGGATTGTCTTGCCGCCCGTTGTTTTGGCAGAGGGTTACAAAGTAGTTGTCGAGAATATCGATGGCGACACGCAAGAGTTCACTGTAAACAAAGAAAAGACCTTCAAACGCAATGTTTACAATACGTTAAAGCGTGAGTTGAACATTGAGAAAGAGGAGGTTACTCCGATTGCGCCGGATGGAATGGTAACTATCCACAACGCGGAGAAAGGAATGTTGTTGGTCGAATTGATGGAGTACGACTATGCCTCCATCGAGTCAATGAAGGTGACGGGTACGATGAATGATGAGGATTTCTTGTGGATTTATTACGAAATGCCTGCGCTGCGCTATCTTGATATTTCGGAGTTGAATATTACAACTCTTCCGAATCGCTCATTTTACCAATCAACCAATGTAGAAACCATTATCTTGCCTGCTGCTCTGCAAACAATACCGGATGAGGTGTTCTATGAAAGTGTAGTGAAAGAGGTGTATCTCAACGATGGATTGCAAACTATCGGTAATAACGCCTTTGATAGGTGCAAAAATCTTACAGCTATTCATATTCCGCAAAGTGTAGAGTCGATTGGCACTAGTGCATTCGAATATTGTACTATATTGTCTAATGTTACTTTTGATAAGGGGTGTAAACTGAATGCTTTGAAGTCATCCGTTTTTGCTCAGACAGCTATTGAGAGTATCAACATCCCGGCATGTGTTGAAACTATAGAGACACCGTTTTCTTCTTGCACTAATTTATCTACCGTTACATTTGAATCGAATTCCAAATTAAAACAGATTGAGCACTCATCTTTTGGATATAATGCAGGAATGACTGCTCTTACTTCTATAGAGATTCCAAATAGTGTAGAAATTATTGCGGATGGCGCATTTGCATTAACTCGCTCACTTAAGCAAGTAGACTTTGAACAAAATTCTTCGTTGATCTCAATTGGTCCAGATACATTCAGATCTTGCGGGTTGACTGAAATATGCATACCAGCCTCTGTCCAAAAAATTTATTATCAAGCGTTTCGTTATTGTACACAACTTCAAACGCTGCAATTTGAAACAAACTCTTGTTTAACAGATATTGGTATAGGTATTAGTAAGAACGAATATCACGACGAAAGCATGGGAGCTTTTGAAGATTGTACTAGTTTAACAGATATTATTATTCCTGCCTCTGTAAATGTTATTCACGCAAGAGCCTTTGCCAAATGTAGCTCGTTAAAGAGTGTCGCATTTGAAGCGAATAGTCAACTGAAAATTATCGATGGTGGTTATGCTATCAATGGTAATGGCACAACGGACAACGGCGCATTTTCAAGCTGCTCTAAGTTAACAAGTGTTACAATACCGAAATCGGTAACTACTATTGGCGTAGGCGCTTTTAGAAATACAGGACTAACATCAGTGTATTTTGAACCTGGTTCTAACTTGCAATCCATAGAAGGGTATTGGTACTCCACGACAACAGAATATGAATTAGGAGCATTTGCTAATACGATGATTTCATCTGTCACGTTACCTGCTAGTTTAGAAGATCTTGGCGACTGTACATTCGCAAATTGTTCGTTGTTAACCAAAGTCTCGTTTGAATCCAATAGTCAGCTCGCAGTAATTAGACGATCCGCATTTGTGAATTGTGATTTATCGTCTGTTACATTCCCAAGCGAAACGGTGGAGATTCGTACTGGAGCCTTTCAAAACAATAGCAATCTTAAGGTGATAAATTTTGCGGAGAATGCTAAAGTTGAATTGATAGGTCAGTCCGCATTTCAAAATTGTGCCGCTATTCATTATTTCTATGGGCAAAACATTAAAAATCTCAAAACTATTGAATCTTTTGCCTTTAACGGCTGTAATGATATGCGCCTATTTAAGCTTGGGACAATTCAGTGCCCTGTTGCAACGAGTTCCTCTTTCGGAGTAATAGGCACATATTCTGTACTTAAGGTTCCTACCGAAAGCGTAGCCGCTTATAAAGTAGCTGACGGTTGGGAAGGCTTTGCAAGCATTTCCGGCCTGGATGAGTAGTGATGATTAAATACATAGTGACCTATGGCTGTAATTATTGAACAAACCACTATTGAGCAAACACAAAAAGTCTCCAAGCAGACCATTGTGTTGGCTAATCTCCCCGTGCAAATTTCCGAGAAGGTCATATTCATTAAACACACCTCGTTGAAAGATGGAAATATGACCGCACAAGATTTGTACGAAAAGACTCGACACGATTGGAAGCTTAAGCCTACGCGAGCCGCTAAGGCCGAATTGGTTTTTGCTATTTACAATTGTAAGGTTGTGGAGGTTTATATCCCAGAACGATGGTTTGAAGAGATTAATACGAAACGATTGACCTTTGAGGGCAAAGTCGCGCCCTTCCATATTAGAGATAAATACATTGGTCTACACTTACCGAATTTCGCGACGGTAAGATATCCTGCTTCGTACAGTTATTAATCCTTCGTAGCGTTGAGGGGCATCTACGGATGCCCCTCTTTTTTTATGCTGTACTCCATCATCAATGATATATCAACCTATTATCGGCGATAATAGATTGATAATGGATTTTGGAAAGGTAGCGCGTTGTTTATTAGTGATTTATGGGGTTTGATGCAGGAAAAACGGTGCAAAAAAGCACCCAAAATCAAAGGAACTTTTCAAAGGCATCGAACGGTCGCCTATCGATGTGAATCGTGCCGCAGCGTGTGAAGCCGAGCCGTGGACGCAGCGACTGCATCACGCGGTTATCGGCGTGGGTATCGACGCGGAAGCTCTGCACGCGACCACGGGAGAGCTGCTCCACAGCCTCCATAAAGCGGCGGCCAAAGCTGTGGCCCACGACCTCCTCGGCAACGCACATGCGGTGCACCACCACATAGTTCTCCTCCACGGTAAGCCACCGTCCCTCGATCACGCGGTAGGCCTCCTCGCCCGTGAAAATCACCGCGCCGTAGGCCACCACTCGATCCTCCTCCTCGATCACATAGCCAATCCCCTCGGCCACATCCTGCGCGATCCGCTCTCGGTTCGGGTAGCCGTGTTGCCACTGGTCCACACCCATCGCACACAGGCGGTGGATAGCACCTTCCAGGATTTCGTAAATCGTCGGCAGATCGTGTGGTGTTGCTTGTCGAAAAATCATGGGTGCGAAGGTTAAAAAGGGGGCTGAAGCCCCCATATTCGTATCAGAACACCTATAAATGAGGCACTCCTGCAACTATCTATACTTATGCGAAATAAGGTTCATAAACTCCTCGCGCGTACGGTGATCCTTGAGGAAGATGCCCGTGAAGGCCGAGGTGGTCGTAGCCGACTGCTGGCTCTCCACGCCGCGCATCTGCATACACATATGGCTTGCCTCGATCACCACAGCCACACCCAGCGGATCGAGTGCCTCCTGGATGCAGTCACGAATCTGCACCGTCAGGCGCTCCTGCACCTGCAGGCGGCGGGCAAAGCACTCCACCACGCGGGCAATCTTCGATAGACCCGTGATGCGGCCATTCGGGATGTAGGCCACATGCGCCTTGCCGTAGAAGGGCAGCACATGGTGCTCGCACATCGAGTAGAACTCGATATCCTTGACCAAGACCATCTGCTTATATTTCTCGTTGAACATCGCCGAGCGCAGAATCTCCAGCGGATCCTGGTCATAACCCTGCGTCAGGAAGCACATCGCCTTGGCCATGCGCTCGGGGGTCTTAACCAGCCCCTCACGGTCGGGATCCTCGCCCAAGAGGCGCAGGACGGCCGTATAATGCTCTTTCAACTGCTCGATCGTTTCGGGATCGTATAGCTCCTTTTTCGTATAGTTCTTCTCCTCCATAGCAATTGTTGTTTATTGTTGCTTTGCGTGCAAATAGGCAACCAGTTTTCTCACGGCACGTCCGCGGTGCGAGACGGCATTTTTCTCCTCGGCGGTCATCTCGGCAAAGGTGCGGTCAAACCCATCGGGAACAAACAACGGATCGTAGCCGAAGCCCTCCTCGCCGCTTTCGTGGTCGATGATGCGCCCCTCGACAATCCCTTCGAAGAGGTGCTCCTCGCCCCCTTCGATGAGCGAAATGACGGTGCGGAAGCGGGCACGGCGGTTCTCCTTGCCCTCCAGGTTCTTCAGCAGCAGGCGATTGTTGGCCGCAAAGTCGTGGCCGTCGGTGGCGTAGCGTGCCGAGTGTACCCCCGGCTCACCCCCCAACGCCTCCACCTCGAGCCCCGTATCGTCGGCAAAGCAGTCCAGCCCCGTCTTCTCGTAGAGGTAGTGCGACTTCTGCGAGGCGTTCCCCTCGAGCGTAGCGGCCGTCTCGGGAATATCCTCCTCCACACCACACATGCGCGGCGTGACCAACTCGAAGCTATCCCCCAGGACAGCCTGTACCTCGCTCAGCTTGTGAGCGTTATTTGTTGCAAAGATAATTTTCATCTCTATTTTCCAATCTCCATTTTTTCCAACTTATCGTCCAACGACATCTTGTCGATGATCATCTTCACTACGCGATCCATCTCGCCCCCCTCGGTGTAGTCCGCCGGGCAGATGTGGTTCACGCGGTTGTCGTGAATGAGCGACCCCAACGACTCGCGCCCCGACTCCTGCTCGGGGTTGAAGACGGCGATCGAGTGGCCGCCGAAGTTCTTCACCAGGCGCATGCAGGGGATATCGGTCGTTCCGTCACCCACATAGATCATGTGCTTGAAGGGGACGGGGCGGTCATCCTCGGGGATGTAACGATTGACCTGCGTCGAATCATAGACCGACTCCACGCCCTTGTTGATCTTGAAGATGAACTGCGTCTTGTTCGTATAATTGACCGCCACGGCGGGCCAATAGGCGATGCCGTCCACGTCGTAGAGGAACGAGCAGGCGTAGATTTTGCGGAATTCGTGGGCGATCTCCGTACCCTCGATGATCTCCGTCAGACCCGACGAGTTGATGTAGTGCAGGATGCGGATGCCCTGCTCCTCGCCGTAGCGGTTGATGCGCTCAAACCACTCCTTCACACCCTTGTAGAGCTGCACCTTGCGACCCGACTCGCGGAAGGCCTCACGGCGCAGCGAAAGCCCCTTCGAACGGGCCGACTGAATCATGCGCGCCATGTAGGTCAGTACGCCATCGGCATCCTGCTGCTCGGCCAGCTCGTTGGCCTCCGACCAGAACTCCTTGTTGCTCTTACCCACGGCAGGGATAAAGTCATACTCCTGCATATTTCCCGGTGCCAGCGTACCGTCAAAATCGTAGATCAGGGCGATCGTAAAACGAGGATTCTCCATACATTCACAGTTTAGAAAACAAAGTTACAAATTTTTTCACTATTTTTGTATTGGAAACTTAAAAAGCGAAGAAGATGGATTTCAAAACCTTGATAGCCAAGCGCCGCTCGATCCGTAAGTTCGAGCCCGAGGCCGTACCCCAGGAGGTGATCGATCGCCTGGTGGAGGCTACGCTCACCGCCCCCTCGTCGCGCAACTCGCGCTCGACGCACCTGATGATTATCGACAACGCCGAAACGATTGCCCGCATGGCCGAGATGCGCGATTACGGCTCGTCGTTCATGAAAAATGCCCCGCTCGTGATCCTCGTGATGGGCGATACGACCGTCACGGATAAGTGGCTCGTCAATGCCTCGATCTCGGCCACGATGCTGCAACTGGCCTGCGTGGATGAGGGACTTGGTTCGTGCTGGGTCCATGTCGATGGCTCGCTCTGCTTCAAAGAGGATCCCGATGGCCCGAAGGCCGACGAATTCCTGCGCAAGATGTTGCCGATTCCCGACGAGATGAATATCCTCTGCGCCGTGGCCATCGGCTACACCACCTTCACCCCAGCCGACCTTCCCGCCTGGGACAAGGAGGCGCATGTGCATCGCCTGTAACCGCACCGTCCAACACACAGGGGGCTGTCCGCTTTTGTCGGACAGCCCCCTCCTTGTTTCTCTACCCATAAGGGTAATAAGGTTTTCCTTTAGCAGCCTTTAGTCGCCTTTAGTAACCCTTCATGCCCTTTCCCTCTTCGCGGTTCACTTACAACCGCTCGATGAGCGCATCATAGTAGCGTTTGGTAACGGGAACTTCGTGATCTGTGGTTTGTAACTCGGCCACAATTACCCCCTCCTTTTCGCGGCGCAGAGTCTTCACATGGCGCGGATTGAGGTAGTAGGAGCGGTGGCAACGCTTCAGGCCGTTCTCCTCGCACAGCCCCTCGATTGAACGCATCGAGGCACGCACCAGGTAGTCGCGCACCCGTTCGCCATCCAAATAGACCACCTGCACATAGTTCTCCTTGGCGGCAATGTAGAGCACCGAAGCGGCCGTTACGACCAACTTCAGGTTCTTGCGCTCGTCGTAAAAACGCATCTTCTGATCCTCCTCGGGCTCGGCTACGGGCATACGATAGCGATCGACCAGGAAGAGCGCCATGGCCGTAATCACATAGGGGAAGATCAGGATCGGGAAGAGCCACCCATAGACCCGCGCCACCACCATAAAATAGGGGTCGGCACAGCGAGCCATAAGCCACACATAGAGCGCCGCGAAGAGGGCCGATATGGTAATCTCCAGCAGACACCAAAAGTAGTAGGTCAGCCGATCGATGCGGTTGCGCACGAAGTGGAACACGGTGCGCATCAAGAGCATCGACCCGAAGATGATGCAGGCGATAAGCGTGAGGTTCACCCCGAACGAGAAGCGCCCCAGCTGAAGCTGCTCCGCGAGGTTGAAGGGGCGATAGATCAACACAAAGGCCAGAAAGGCCAACGGCACGGCCACCACATGGATCGCCTGCGAGGTCGGTTTTCGGAAAGAGGTGGGTAAATTGAGCATGATTTGATCCCTTTTTAGCGTGTGACGAACATACAAATATAGGTTTTTTATCCCAATATCGTGCATTTAATCCCGAAAAATGGGTAAAAATCCCAAATATGGGGTGAAAGTCACGCAAATTTTCCAAGCGCGGGGTTCGGCGTTAGTTTTGCGGTGTGAAAAGCTCAAAAACCGAACAAAGATGAAACGTATTACCGCCTTTGGAGATTCGATCATGCGTGGTGTGGTGCTCGATAAAGCGACCGATAAGCCCCGCTATACCCTATTAGAGGAGAACTTCTCGACCCGTTGCGGCTCGGCCCTCGGCCTCGAAATACACAACCACGGCCGCTACGGCAACACCACCTCACACGGCCTGCGCGAACTCACGCGCCGTCAGGAGCAGATTGCCTCTTCCGACTTCTGCGTCCTGGAGTTTGGCGGCAACGACTGCGACCACCCCTGGCAGGAGATCGCCCGCAACCCCGAGGGGGAGCATCGTCCCATCACGCCCCTCCACCACTTCGCAGCCCAATACCACGAACTCCTCTCCGGCATCCGTCGCCTGGGCTCAACCCCCGTCATCCTCTCGCTGCCGCCGATCATCTCGGATCGTTACTTCGAGAACTTCACCCGCACGATGAACGAGGGGGAGCGCCACAACATCCTCGGCTGGCTCAACGGCTGCATCGAGAACATCACGCGCTGGCACGAGATGTACAACCTGGAGCTCTTCAAGCTCGCCTCGCTCCTGCGCGTGCCGATCATCGACATCACCACCCCCTTCCTCTCGGAGCGCCACTACCGCGACCTATTTTGCGACGACGGCATCCACCCCAACGCCGCGGGGCATCGGCTGATTGCCGACACGATCTGTCAATACGCCCACAACTACATCTAAACCCCCGAAAACGATGCTTATCGCCCTTTTCAGCCTCTTGGTGGGTCGGTGGCTGATCCGCATGCCCGACCGACGGTAAAACAAAAATCTCCCCGCTTTAGCGAGGAGATTTTCGAATCGGGCCGGCGTGTCAATTAACGCACCGGCTTGATATCCTTCACGCGAAGCTGCGTAGTCACCATGCCGCGGTAGTGGTTCTCCACGATCTGGTAGCAGACATCGATGGCGCGGCCGCCACGCACCCACTCATAGTGAGTCGGCTGCTGGAAGGCGATGGCCGGAATCTTCGTGTTGGGCTTCTGGCGCTGGATCAGGTCCATCTTCAGGTGCTCACGCTCCATACCCACCAACTTGGCATCGCCCTGGTTGCTCACGCTGCGCGTCATGAAGACGGGCGAGGCGTTACCCGGGCCGAAAGGCTGGAACTTATTGAGGTTCTGGCGGAACTCGTTCGTGATGTCCGAGAAGAGCAATTCGCTATCCACATCGACCTGCGGAATGAGCATCTGCGGATCGATATTCTCCTCCACAAAGGCGTTGAAACGGCGCGTAAACTCCTCCACATTTTCGGGCTTCATCGTCAAACCCGCGGCGTACATGTGGCCACCGAAATTCTCCAGCAGATCCGAGCAGCTCTCCACCGCCTGGTAGAGGTCAAATCCCGGTACCGAGCGGGCCGAGCCGGTCACAAAACCATTGCTCATCGTGAGGACCACCGTCGGACGGTAGTAGGTCTCGATCAGGCGCGAAGCGACGATACCCACGATACCCTTCATCCACTTCGGATTGTAGATCACGGTGCTCTTGAGCGCCTTGAGCTGCGGGTTATTCTCGATGTAGTCGTGCGCCTCCTGCGTCACCGAGCGGTCGATCGTCTTGCGATCCTGGTTGTAGGAGTCGATCACCTCGCCAAACTTCGTGGCCTCCGACTCGTTACCCTCGATCAGCAGCTCCACAGCCGCGTGACCTCCCGAGGGCGAGGCGTTCTCGTCGTGCTCGTCCATGCGCATACGGCCTGCCGCATTAATGCGCGGACCGATCTTGAAGACGATGTCGTCGATCGTGATTTGGTGCTTATCGAGGCCGCAAATCTTGATAATCGACAGCAATCCCTTCGAGGGGCGACGATTCAGGTTCTGAAGGCCGAAATAGGCCAAAATACGGTTCTCGTCGCTCAACGGCACGATGTCCGAAGCGATCGAGACAACCAGCAGATCCAGCAAATCGAGGATCTGGTTAAAGGGGATACCGTTCTTCTGGGCATAGGCCTGCACGAGCTTGAAGCCCACGCCGCAGCCCGACAATTCGTCGAACGGATAGGAGCAATCGACCCGCTTGGGGTCCAAAACAGCCACCGCTGCGGGGATCTCCTCGGCAGGCAGGTGGTGGTCGCAGATGATGAAATCTACGCCCTTAGTCTTTGCATAGAGCACTTTTTCGGTGGCCTTGATGCCACAATCCAAAGCAATGATGAGGCTCACACCCTTACGAGCGGCTACATCAATACCTCTTACCGAAATGCCATACCCTTCGGTGTAGCGATCCGGAATGTAGAAGGTCAGGTTTTTATGCCCGATCTGGCGCAAGAACTTATAGACCAATGCGACAGCCGTACAGCCATCCACATCATAGTCGCCGTAAACCATGATCTTTTCACCACGGGCCACAGCCTGCTCGACTCGCTCGACCGCCTTATCCATATCCTTCATCAGGAACGGATCGTGCAGGTCGGCAAGGTCGGGCTTAAAGAACTTGTTCGCCTTCTCTACCGTCTCTATGCCTCGTTGTACGAGCAGGTTGGCCAACACAGGCGAGATCCCGAGCTCGGTGGCAAGCATAGCCACCGTCGCGGGGTCGCCCTGCGGCTTCACTACCCAGCGTTTTTCTATAGGCATAAGCGATTCTATTTATATATTTTAACATTTAATAATTCACTTAAATGGTTTGTCATCAGGCCCTTGACCTCCTCCATCGAGATCTCTCGGCCTGTCTCTTTTTGGATCGACGTAACGCCTCGATCCCGAAAGCCGCACGGATTGATCTTCTCGAACCAACCGAGGTCGGTATTCACATTGAGGCCAAAGCCGTGCATCGTAACAAAACGCGACGAGCGGACACCTATTGCGCAGATCTTGCGCATCTTGGTCGTTCCTGCATCGAGCCACACGCCCGAAGCACCCTCCGAGCGACCCGCCTCGATGCCGTAGTGGCCGACGGTGCGAATGGCAGCCTCCTCCAACGAGTGGATGTAGTCGCGCAAGCCGATACCGATCATTTCAAGATCCAAAATCGGATAGCCGACCAGCTGCCCGGGGCCGTGGAACGTGATGTCGCCGCCACGATCAATGTGAAAGAACGCGGCACCGAGCGAGGCAAGGTACTGCTCCGAGACGAGCAGATTCTCGTTCTTGCCACTTTTGCCCAGCGTATAGACCGGCGGATGCTCCACGAGGAGCAACTCTCCGGCGCTTTCCGAAGTAAGATGTGCCGCCTTGCGAGCCAGCGCAGCATCGAAGATCGCCTGTTGCAGTTTCCAACAAGCCTCGTACTCCATCGTGCCCAGGTCTCGGTATGCGACTTTCATCTTTTCTCTACTTCGGTTGTACGCTTTTCAGTGCCTCTTCGGCCAGGTAAGATGATCTTACGAGCGGCGCCGAGGCGCAGTAATCGAAGCCCATCTCCAAAGCCTTTTGGCGGTACCAATCGAATTTTTCGGGAGTGATATACGCCGCCACGGGGTAGTGCTCCAGCGAAGGTCGAAGGTACTGGCCGAGGGTCACGATCCTCACGCCCGCATCGCGCAGGTCACGCAGGGTCGCAATCACCTCTTCATCGCTCTCGCCCAGGCCGACCATGATGCCGCTCTTCGTCACCGCTCCTGTGCTACTCATGTAGCGGAGGGTTTCGAGGCTCGTGCGGTACTTCGCACGCGAGCGCACCTCGGGGGTCAGCCGTTCGACGGTCTCGATGTTGTGTCCGACAATGTCGGCCTTCGACGCCAAGACGATGTCGATCAACTCGTGCTTGGCATCCAAATCGGGAATAAGAAGCTCAATGGCAGCGTCGGGATTCTCCTCGCGGATCGCCTCAACGGTGGCAGCCCAATGGCGGGCACCTCCATCCTCAAGGTCGTCACGCGTCACGGAGGTTAGGACGACATACCTCAGTTGCATCAGGCGTACACTCTCGGCTACCTGCTTCGGCTCTTGCGGATCCGGAGCAAGCGGACGACCGGTCTGTGTGGCACAGAAGCGGCATCCGCGCGTACAAATATCGCCAAGTATCATGAATGTAGCCGTTCTACGGCTCCAGCAATCGGCCTGGTTCGGACACTTTCCGCTGCTGCAAATCGTGTGCAGGTTGTGCTGCTCGACGATGTGTCGCACCTCGGCATATTCGGCCGTGCGGTGCAGGCGGATTTTGAGCCAGTCCGGTTTTCTGATACTTGCTACCCTTTCATACAACTTCGGCATTTAAGATTACTTTTTCCCAATTGATGCAAAAATAGAAAAAAAGTTTGAATATTCCGCCTAAAAAACAAAGAAATTCAAGGATTGAGCCGAAAATGACATTTTCCGATGTGCTACCCGCGTGCGGTTGCTCCGTAGCGGCTTTTGGGGGCAACATGCCGTTGCCCCAAACGGCGAGGGGGGCTTGGCGATCCCTGTAAACAGGTCGTCAAGCCCCCTCGTCGTTTTCCACACCCGCAAGCGGGTCCCAAAAGCCGAGCACATTTTGACCAACAAAAAAGAGGAAAAAGATACTTACATTCCCCCCTAATCCCCCCTTTGTAAAAGGGGGGACTCGATAGCAAGGCGTTGCCTTGCAGGCGCATCAGCGCCCCTTGCCTTTAATTTCCCTTTAATCGCCCTTCATGCCTTTTTCTCCCCAAACTTTCGGCTCAGTCGGCTCAGTGGGCTCAGCCGCCCCACAAAAAAAGATGCTCCGCGATGATCGCGGAGCACCCTTCTTTACATACGCTTCGACCTATCGGGTCATGTGCTCAATGCGAGCATAACGCTTGTAGGACGAACCCGTAGCGGTTGAGCTACTTGCCTCCGGACCGCTGAATTTGTAGAACGCGAAACCGTGCATGGTGTAACCACTCCACAAGCCGTTTTCGACAAATGTCAACTGCTGGTTATTCTCCTGCATGTTGTAGGGCATGTTGAAACCTAAACCGTCGGAGTAGATATAGCGAGCGGCATCGGCATCACGAGGGCAGAGGAAAATCCACGCATCACCCGATGTGGTCTGACGCATATATTGGAAATGCAAGGTCAATGTCGGCACATCGTCTACCACACTATAACCGAGGACAATATTGTTGCAATACAAGCCATCCATATAGTAGCTCTCGCCCTTCACATTCTCACGAACCGTAACGGCAATCGTTGTACCCGAGTCATAGCTGAATGTCCACTCGCCCAGGAAGAAGTTGTAGCTATAGATCTTCTGTGCAAAGGTGTAGGTCATCAGCACCTCGCCATCGATCAGCACATTCACCTCGCTCGTGCGCACGGCACCCGAATCATTCTCGGCAACCTCGACCGTGCAACCCGTCTCGGTCTTCGTAATGGTGATCCAATCGTTGGGGCTCTGCACCTCCCAGTTGCCACTCGTCAGGGCCATATACTCGGTCGGTATGCACTCCACAGTAATAGCATCGCGGTCGTTCATCTCGGGCACCTCAAAGGTCACCAGATTGACCATATCCTGCGTCACGGTAAACTGCACGGGCTTCCAACCCTGCTCCACGGTTACCACCGTCTCGCGCACACCCCGATAGTTCACATCGCCCACAAAGGTCAGCTTACCCGCCTCGGCCGTCACCTTAAGCCACTGACCATCCTCGGGGATCGTCACCACGGGGGCCGAAGCCATCGAGGTATCGTAGGTAATCGTTGTGGGGGTCTGACCCGTCGGATCGACCTCGATGGTTTGGTTCTCGATATCCATCGTGGCGGGCTGCTGGAGAATCGACACCGTCTGGGTTGCCACACCTGCCTTGATCGTGATTGTCGCCGTGCGGATCAGCGGCTCACTACTCTCGGCCACAGCAAACTGCACCGCCTGGGGCGTAGCGGCCGTGATGGTCACCCACGCCTTGTCGGAGGTAGCCGTCACACCCGACTCCGCGCCGTTGAGTTTGATCGTACCATTACCGCCCGCAGCTGCGAAATCGACATCCGACTGCACCACCTCGAGCGTGATGGGCTGCACATCGTCATCATCGTCGTTGCAGGCCGTGAAGGCGCAACCGATGAGGGCGAAGGCCATCATATACCAAAATATCTTTTTCATAATCGTACCCTTTTTAAGCGTTATTTTTTGGTCATGGTCTGGAAGTAGGTCATCGTGTTGTTGATCGTCTTACGACCACTGCTACCCGGCGTATTCGTCGGCCAGCATGCAAAGAACATACTGGTACAGGTGTAGCTGCCCCACTTACCATTGTCACCGAACTCCATCACGAGCTGACCATCCTCACCGATGTTCTTCAGCACGAAGCCGACACCCTGCGACCAGGTCAGATAACCCGGCTTGGCATCCCACGGGCACATGTAGGCGTAGTAGTTTACACCACCCGTCTTATAGCGACCCACATACTGGAAGACGATCGAGAGCGAACCATCGGTCTTCGAGTAACCGACCTCCAGGTCGAAACCGGCAATCTTCGAAAGGGTGTAGCTCTGGTAGCGCACCTTCTCGGTCAGCGTGACATCCATCGAAACACCGTTACGCACGATCGTCCAATCGCCGATGAAGTCGTCGTAGTGGATGAACTCCTCGCTGTGAAAACCTTCGATCTTGGCCTCCGTAGCGGCACCCGAAGCGCTCTTGGCATCGGTAGCCACAAAGGCGCCATCCTGCCATGCGAAGTTCTGCACCGTTACGCCACCAATCGTCACGGGGTCGTAGAAGGTAATACCGGTCGGCGTGTAGGCATAAGGAATCTTCTGGTAAGCACCCTCCGTATTGCCGTCGGGGTAGTAGGTCAAAACCGAATAGAGGGCATCGTCGTAGAGCTCCGCGCCACCATCCGTCTTATAACCCATGTAGAGCTTATCCGAAACCTCATACTTGAGATTCACCACGCTCTCGATAGCCGACACGATATCGGTATCCAGGGCGGTAAATACCACCTTGTTGTCGGTCTTGATACCGCGGAAGATCATCTGCTTGGCATCGCCCTCGACATAGGCCCACTCGAAGTCGCCCTCGAACTTGTTGTCCGAATAGGGATCGGGGTCGGACCAATAGTGGATGTAGTCGTTGAAGGTGTCGAAGGTCAGCACGACACTCGACGAAGAGTTGATCGAGTAGTGGCTCGTCACGGTCTTCTTCACATCGCCCGTCGTATTGGGGGCTACATCACCCGTCACGGTTACATCACCATTTTTCTCGAACTTGGCGGCATAGGTCGAACCACCATAAGCCAAACTCGACGAGGGATAGTATTGAATCATCCAGCCGTGCTCGGCAGCCGTAAGCAGCTGCTGACACTCCTTCATCATCTGATCCAAACGCTCCGAGGCAGGGGTCTCGAAGACCTCCTCCACCTCATTTACGCAACCACTCAACGCGAGGGTCAGCGCAAGAATCGGGATTAAAAACAGCTTTTTCATAACTTATTCGGTTTTAAAGTCCGACCAATTGAGGCGATCGATCTCGGCGTAGCGACGCGCCAAGACGGCACGCAGCTCGTCCATATCGATACCCCAGGTATCTTTCATATAACTCTTCACGATGGCGATCTTACGCTCGATGCGTGCACCACCGATCTCGCCACCCTGGGCCACCTTGGCATCCCATACCTCGGGGCTCCAGGTCAGGTAGTAGGAGAATACCTCCACGAAGTCCTCGGCCTGGGCACTCGAACCGTAACGGCTCACGAAACCCTTCTGGGCTGCCTCCTCCTCCGAAATCGAGGTCCACTGCGCTACATAGTCACCCTGCGAAATGGTGTTGAAGTCGAGCGGATACATCTTCTTCTGGTGCAGGATGTGGGCAAACTCGTGGTGGATCGTGTGCATGTAGTAGTAGTTCACCTGATCCGGATCGAGAATCTCTACCCAATAGCCCTCCTTCTCGTCCACACCGTTGTTGTAGTGGATCGTCATAAAGCGCTCCAACCAGTTACCCACATAGAGCGTGATCTTCTGACCACCCTCGGCCGTACCGAGCAGCAGCGTGTTGTTCTGGTTGTAGGCACCCGAACCGATGATCTGCATCAGACGGGGCGAGTGGTTACGCATGAAGTGGGCATTCGTTACCTCGGTATAGGGGTCGAGCCACAGGAAGCGAACCATCTTGGCCATGATGCGCGAGTAGATCTCACGGGCGGGCACCAGGTCATACGACATATCGGTCTCAATATCCTCGTAACGATAGAGGAAGCGGATGTTGAACGGAGCGCGGTAGTTCTGCTCCAACCAGGCATCGAACTCGGTCGGTTCGTTCACCGAGTTGGTGATCACACTCTGATCGCTCAAATCATCCTCACTGCACGCCACGGCCAGAAGGCTGAAGGCTGCCAGCAATGTATATTTGAATAGGCGTTTCATAACTCTGTTCTCTTAAGGTTCTTAACTCTCATTAGCGGGGATTAGCCTGCATACCGGCCGAAATAACGGCACCCGGCAGCTGAATGGCCAGACGCTTGTCGTAAGGCTCGATCTCGATGTTGTCGGCACCATCCACATAGTGCGTGTAGGCAATACCGTAGCGCTTCAGATCCTGCAGACGGGTACCCTCCTGTAAGGTCACGATACGACGGGCATGCAGCACGGCGTGGATCAGGTTCTCCTGCGTACCGGCCTCCACCGTGAAGCGCGGAGCGATCGGCTTCTTGGTCAGCTCGTTGGCCTCGGCGTAGTAACCCGTAATCTCCTCCAGCGTGAAGGTGTGGTTCACACCGGCCTGCTTGTAGAAGTAGTTCAGGTCACGCACCGCAGCGTCGTAGTTGCCTGACAGGGCGTGTGCCTCGGCGCGATCCAGGATGGTCTTCTCGGTCGAGAACATCACCAGCACCACATAGGGATAACCGATGCCGTTGGCGATGTCGGTGTACATGAAGAACTCGTTGGTCTTGGGCATGAAGTAGCTGCGCTGACTGATCACATAAACATTGTTATAGACGGGCAGCGTACCGTTCGAAATGTAGGTCGCCCACGGGCCGCGGCTGCGAAGTGTCTCGTTCAGCAGGGCGTTCGTGTGTACATAGCGGTACGAGCGGGCACGCGAGGTAACGGTCGTGAAGCCGTGGCAGAAGATGTTGGCCGGCTCCTCCGTCGAAACGTAGGTGTTGGTGTACTCGTCCGAGCTGGTACCCGTGTAGAGTGCCCAGTTACGCAGCAGGCTCGTCGGATCCTCACCGATGGCCTCGTTGGCGTACTTGATTGCCAGGTCGTACTTACCGTAGTAGAGGTAGAACTGCGCTGCGAAGCAGGCAGCAGCCTTGCGCGTGAAGTGGAACTTGGGCTGCGAATAGGCGGCATCGTTGATGAGCGGATAGCCGGCCTCGATATCGGCGGCGATCTTCTCATACACCTCGGCTACCGTACCGCGATCCACATCCGAGAAGACGGTCTTTTCGGGCTCGGTCATGTAGGGGATACCCAAATCCTTCGTACTCGACTGCGGGTTGTAGGCCTGCGAGAAGGCATTCACGAGCGTAAAGTGTGCATAGGCACGGCACAAGAGGGCCTCACCGCGCTGCGGATCCATCTCCTCACCTACGCCCAGCTCCTCCATCGCCTCCAGGGCGTGGTTTACCGACGAAATAGCCGCGTAGTTATCCTCCCAGATCCAGGTCGGTGTATCACGGTTCGTATTGGTGACCTGCTTAAAGAGGTAGGCCTCCTGGAAGATATCGTAGCCGATGTTGATCGTCGAACTGTAATCGGTCGCATTGTCCGACATAAGCTCCTGCATCGCAACAGGGAGCGAATTCGAATAGGCCGAAACAAGAATCTGCTTCACCTTATCCGGCGAATCGATCTCGGTGCGGTTATCGGGCATCTCGTCGAGGAACTTCTCACACGAAGCCATCGAGAGAAGCATAGCACCGCAAAGAGCGAGTTTCGTTGTATAATCAAATATGCGTTTCATAGCGTGCTAAGTTTTAGAATCCGACTTTGAGCGTGAAGGTAAACTGGCGAGCCAGCGGCGAGGATACACCACCCGACTGGAAGTACTCGGGATCCTGACCATTGAGCGACTTGTGCGCGTAGATCAGGAAGGGGTTCGTCACCTGCACCTTGAGCGAGAGGTTGTCGATCTTGGCGCGACGGATCCACTGCTTCGGGAAGTCGTAGGTGAGCGAAATCTCCTTCATGCGGATAAAGTCACCCTTGGCGATGCGGGCGCTCGAGTAGTTGTAAGCGTTGTAACCCTTACGCATGGCCGAGCTGCCGTACTCGATCAGCTGACGCTGGCTGGCGATGGTCGGGATGTTCGTCACGAGCTCATCACCCGGCACCATCCAACGGTTCTTGAACTCGTTGGGCATGGCGTAGAAGTCCGAATACGACGACTTGAAGATCGTGTTCATGCGGACTGCGTTGCCGAAGCCGTAGGTCATAAAGACATTCAGACGCCAATTCTTGTAGGTCAGCGTATTACCGAAACCACCCGTATAGATCGGATCGGTCGGGCCCTCATACTTGAGCGACTGCAAGAGCTCCTCGTCCGTAGCCTGGAAGTTGATGTCGGCATAGTTGTTCTTGGTGATCTTCTCGCCACCGATCTCGAAGGTCGGGAAGCCCTCGGCATCCAGCCCCGTGAAGGGGATCGAGAAGAGTGCATACGGCGGATAACCCTCGAGGTTGTAACCCGTACCGCGTACCAGGTTGATCACATTGGCATCGGTCTGCAGGTCGGTAATCTCCTGCTCGCTCCACGAGAAGGTGAAGTCGGTCGTCCACTTGAAGTCCTTCGTACGGATGTTGTGCGTCGAGAGGGTCAGCTCAATACCGTTCGACTTCATGTCGGCGATGTTGGCATACTTCCAAATCTCACCACCCACACCCTGCGTGTTGGTGCGACCCAACAGGTCGAAGTTGTCACGCCAGTAGGCATCGACAGCCAGGTTGATGCGGTTGTTGATGAAACCTGCCGAGAGGCCGATATTGAACTCGTGCTTCTTCTCGTAGGTCAGCTCGTCGTTACCGAGCATATAGATCTGAAGACCCGTCTCCTTATCACCCGCCGTGGGACGATAAGCCGAGTTGTAGCTGTTGATCACGGCACTCGAGTTGGTGATGTAGTCCGGACCCGCATCGGCCGTCAGCGAGTACGAAGCCTTGAGGCTCAGGTGCGAGATAGCCTTCGAGATCGACTTCATCCAATTCTCCTCGTGGATGTTCCACGAAGCACCCACGTTCCAGGTCGGCAGCCAGCGCGCCGAGCGCGACTTACCGAGGCGGTTCGTACCCTCGTAGCGGAACGTACCGTTGAGCGTGTAGCGACCCTTATACGAGTAGTTGGCCATCGCGAAGAAGGCGGCCGAACGACGACGCGTATTCGAGAGGGTAAAGTAGTCCGAGTTGTTCTCCGACGACTGCTTGAAGGCCAGGTAGTTGAAGAAGGCCTTCTCGCCCTGATCGTACTGCAGACCCCAACCGCGGAACCAGTCGTTGGTACGCTCTACCGAGGTTATCTCCATACCACCATAGAGGTGTACATAGTGCGTATCGTTGAACGAATCGTTGTAGGTAATCGAGTTACGAATCGTGTACGACGGCGACTTGTACTCACGCTTCTCGTAGATACCGCCATTCGGCAGGATCGTCGTGGGCAGCGAGTTCAGGTGATCGGGATCGGTGTAGAGATAGGGGTTCTTGTTCTGGATCACGGCGTCCGACATCTCGCGGTAAGCGCGAGCCTGGTTCGACTGATCCTTAATGTGGTGCTGCATCGAGGTCTGCGTGTAGCGGAACGATGCCAGCGAGTTGAAATCCAGACCCGGAATGATGGTCCAATTCAGCTCACCCTGGAAACGCACGTCGGCAGCATCGATTTCGATGTGGTTGTTCTCCAACTCCTCGAAGATGTTGAACGAGGTGTAGTTGCGTACATAATCCTCATCGGGATCGAGCGTGCGCGAGGTGTTCATCGCAAAGCTGAAGGGGTTGATATCGAAGTCGCGCTTGATCTCACCCGACACCGAATCGACATCCTGGCTCAGCGTACCCGGAGCCTCCTGCTTACGATAGCTGGCGTTACCGAGGATGTTGAACGAGAGGTTGTCGAGGATCTTGAAGGTCGTGTTGGCGTTGAAGGTGTAACGCGTCACACCACTGCGCTCGTACCATCCCGGATCGTCCATGATCGACATCGACATATAGGAGGTAGCTCGGTCCGAACCGGTCGAGATGCTCACCGAGTGGTTCATCATGATCGAGGTGCTGAACAGCTCGTCGAACCAATCCGTATTGCGATACTCGGCCTTGCGCAGGTAGTCGTTCATGGCGGCCTCGGTGTGCGGCAGACCAAACTGACCCGAAGTCTCGTTGTACTGGTTGATCAGGTTGTACATCTTACCATAAACACCATACTCCTTACCGCGCATCGTCTCGGCCAGGTTGAAGTAACCCTTCTTCGAGAGCTCCGAGTAGACACTCATCTGATCCTGTGAGTTCATGATGTTGTAGTCCGAGTAGCTGGGCTTCAGGCGGGTCGTGAACTCGCCCATGTAGCTGAGCTTCGTACCACCCGAGCGACCCTTCTTGGTCGTCACTACGATCACACCGGCCATGGCCTTGGCACCGTAGATCGAGGTGGCCGAACCATCCTTCAGGATGTTGATCGACTCGATATCGTCGGCATTCAGACCGGCGATAGCCGACGAGATCATCGTCACGGCATCACCCGACGAAAGCTCATCGGCGCCCACCTCCGTCACATCCTCGATGATCACACCATCGACTACCCAGAGGGGCTTCGAGCTACCCAGGATCGACGTTGCACCGCGCACGCGAATCTTCGGGGCGGTACCGAACGTAGCCGATACGTTCTGCACCGATACACCGGCCGAACGACCCTCCAACGAGCGGCTCACGTCAGCCACACCATTCAGCATTACGTCGTCTGCCACCAGGCGGTCCGAAGCACCGGTGAAGAGTCGCTTATCGATCTTCGTCATACCGGTCACCACCACCGCCTCCACGGCTTGTGCATCGGATTCGAGCTGAACCTCCACCTGGGCTGCGATAGGCACTACTTTCTCCTTGTAGCCGAGGAACGAGATTGACAACTCTTTTGCGTTCGAAGGAACGGTACGAATCAAGAATTCACCGTTCAGGTCGGTCGTTACTCCGACAGTCGTACCTACGACAACCACCGAGGCGCCAATTACCGCCTCGCTGTTTTCATCTACGACTCTTCCTCGAATTTGCTTGGTCTGCGCCATAACGCACCCTGCAAAGACAAGGGCTCCAATTAACGATAGCACAATTTTCTTAACCATAACAAGTATGTTTTAGAGGTTTTTCGGTTTACAAGATAGACAAAAACTACGAAATAACCAAGAGCAAAAAAGTAAAATTTTTGTCAATTTGTTACATTTTCATTCTCGGGGGGGGGATTTCTTAAAATACGATTTTCACAAAAGCCCAAAACTTACAATGTGTTATTTATTGAAAAAATTTATTTTCTACTCCCGATACGAAAAGAGCCCCGCACTGCGTTGCGGAGCTCTTTTTGAGTCAGTTACACCTATTTATATATAGATCGCTTCTAATGGGCATCGAGCCAATTTTGACCAATGCCAGCCTCGGCCGTCAGGTGTACGCGCAGGTGGGCAACCCCCTCCATCGCCTCAACCACGATTCGGCACACCTGCTCCTCCTCGGTTTTCAGCAGGTCGATGACCAATTCGTCGTGCACCTGCAGAATTACGCGCGAAAGGATGCCCTCCTCGTGGAAGCGGCGTGACACCTCCACCATGGCCATCTTCATAATGTCGGCCGCCGAACCCTGAATCGGGGCATTGACGGCATTGCGCTCGGCCACACCGCGTGCTACGGCGTTGCGCGAAAGGATATCGTTGAGGTAGCGACGACGACCGAAGATGGTCTCCACATACCCCTTTTCGCGCGCCTCAGCCACCACACGATTCATATACTCCTCCACCTTGGGGTAGGAGCGGAAGTAGCCGTCGATAAGCTCCTTGGCCTCCTTGCGCGGAATCTCCAGACGCTGACTCAAGCCGAAGGCCGAGATGCCGTAGATGATGCCGAAGTTGGCCGTCTTGGCACGGCGGCGCTCCTCGGAGCTCACCTCCTGAATCGTCTTGCCAAACAGACGAGCTGCCGTGGCGGCATGGATATCCTCGCCGTGGGCAAAGGCTGCGATGAGCGACTCATCACCCGAGAGGTGCGCCATCAATCGAAGCTCCACCTGCGAGTAGTCCACCGAGAGCAGCAGATGCTCCTCATCCGAGGGGATGAAGGCTTGGCGGATACGCTTGCCGAGGGCATCGCGCACGGGGATATTTTGCAGGTTGGGGTTTGTCGATGAGAGACGACCCGTAGCCGTTACGGCCTGGTTAAACGAGGTGTGGATGCGCCCCGTCTTTCGATTTACAAGCAGCGGCAGCGCCTCGACATAGGTCGAAAGCAACTTCTTCACACCGCGATACTCCAGCACGAGTGCCACAATGCGATGTTTCGATGCAAAGCCCTGCAGATACTCCTCATCGGTGCAGAACTGCTTGGTTTTGGTCATCTTCGGCTTCTCGGCAATGCGCATCTTGCCAAAGAGCACCTCCCCCAGCTGACGCGGGGAGTTGATGTTAAGGGTCGGCTCCTCGGCCTCCGCGCGCACGGCGGCCTCTAACTCTTGCAGCTTTTCGTTCAGCTCCACGGCATAGGCGGCCAGCGCCTCGGTGTCGATTCTTACACCCGCCATCTCGATCTCTGCCAGGACACGGATCAGCGGCTCCTCGACCTCGTGGTAGAGCTTCTCGACCCCCATCTTGACCACCTCGGGGTACAACACCGCCTTGAGTTGCAGCGTGATGTCGGCATCCTCGGCGGCATATTCGCACACGCGCTCCACGCCGACCATATCCATCGTCAGCTGCTTCGCGCCGCGACCAATCAGCGTTTCGATCTCGATCGGGCGATAGTTCAGGTAGCGCTCGGCCAGGGCATTCATGTTGTGGCGCGACTCGGGGTCGATCAGGTAGTGCAGGATCATCGTGTCGATCAGACGACCCGCAACCTCGATACCGAGCTGTCGGAGCACCATCAGGTCGAACTTGATATTTTGGCCGATCTTGGCCTTCGTTTCGTCCTCAAAGAGGGGTTTCAAAATTGCCACATACTCCGCCTTGGTCACCTCGCTGAAGGGCACATACCACGCCTTGTGCGGCTCAACGGCCAGGGAAAGACCCACGATACGATCGTTGAAGATATCGAATCCCGTCGTCTCGGTGTCGAAGCAGAACTCCGCGTGGCGACCCACCTCGGCCACCACCTCGCGCAGCTCCTCGGCTGTTTGCACCAGGCGGTAATCGTGCACAACGGTTTGCGCCGTCTTTACCTCGGGTACGGCGCTAAAGAGGTCCGTTTCGGCCGTTTCGGTCGGCTGCTCGGCCTCAACCACAGCCCCCTCCTGCACCGTCTCGGTCGGCGCATCGAACATAGCAAAGAGGTCGCCCTGCCCCGCCAATTTGGCCCTCTTCAGGGCAGCCGACTTGGCCTGGGCTACCTCCGTAAGCTGGCGCTGCTTCTCCTGGCGCGGTTGCTCCACAATCGGCTCGGCAGGAGCGAGATTTTGCAAATCGTGCATGAAGGCCTTGAAATCCAACTCGGCAAATAGGGCACGCAGCTCGTCGAGGTGGGGACAGCAGACCGTCAGATCCTCCTCGTTGAAGGCGATCGGCACATCGAGGCGAATCGTGGTCAGCTCCTTCGCCAGGTGCAGGTTGTCGCCCCAGGCGGCAATCTTCTCGCCCTGCTTACCCTTGATCGAAGCCACATTGTCGAGGATATTCTCGACCGTGCCCCACTCCTGAACCAGCTTGCAGGCACCCTTCTCACCAATGCCCGGCACACCCGGGATGTTGTCCGAAGCATCACCCCAGATGGCGAGGATGTCGCGCACCAACTGCGGATCGTCGATGCCGTATTTTTCACGGATCACCTCCCGATCCACCACCTCGATCTGACCCTCCGAGCCCTTCTGCTTGTAGATCTTGCAGTTTTCGCGCACGAGCTGGCCATAATCCTTGTCGGGGGTCACCATGTAGACCTCATAGCCCGCCTCGGCACCCTTCATCGCCAGCGTGCCGATCACATCGTCGGCCTCGAAGCCCGCCACCTCCAGAATCGGAATGCACATCGCCTCCAGGACACGCTTCACATAGGGCAACGAGAGGATGATATCCTCGGGGGTCTCGGCGCGGTTGGCCTTGTATTCGGGATAGAGTTCGCGGCGGAACGAGCCCCCCTTGGGGTCGAACGCTACGCCCAGCAGGTCGGGCTTCTCGCGCTTCTGAATGTCGCGCAAGAACTTTACAAAGCCGAAGATCACCGAGGTATTCATCCCCGCGTGGTTACGCATCGGCCGCCCCAGAAAGGCGTAGTAGTATTTGAACATCAATGCATAGGCATCGACCAAAAAGAGACGCTTCATAAGAGCAAAGAGCGAAGAGCAAAGAGGAGAGAGTGGTAAAAAAGTGGTAAAGTTGCTTAAGGTTCCTTAAGGTTGCTTAAAGTCCCTTAAGGTATCTCATCCTTCCCCCCTCTAATAATTTTTAATTCTTAATTCTAAATTTTTAATTCTTAATTGTCCTCCGCAAACCACTCGGCATACGAAGAGGCCGTTTCGTGCAGGCGGAGGCTGTGGAGCGTAACACCCTCGGGCAGACGGCCGATGATGCGGCGCGCAAAGTCGTCGAGCATATTCTCGCAGGTCGGCTGGTAATCGACCTCGATCAGGTTGTCGAACTGCGCCGTGAGCAGCTTCAGCAGCTCCTTGTCGGCCGTCGAACGCAACACCAGGGCGTGGTCGAAGCGCGAGATGATCTCCTCGTGGACAATCTTTTTCAGCACCCCGAAATCCATCACCATCCCCTGCTTGGGGTTCATCGGGTCGGTCGAAGGTTCGCCCTTGATGGTGACAAAGAGACGGTACGAGTGGCCGTGAATCTCACGGCACGGCCCGTCATAGCCCCCCAACGCATGGGCAGCCTCAAATGAAAACTCTTTGGTTAAGCGGATTTTTGCCATCTTCTATTTTTTACTTACTTTTTCAATACCTGCCATCTTTTGGCCCAATCGTCCAAGACCTCTTTGCGCCATTTGCGTACCGTCACTGCCCCCTGCCATTTCCCCTCGAAGAATTCGGGGGCCGCCACATCGGTCATCCAATTTTTTCCCACCGTGAAACCCTTCTCGGTCGGCTGACCCGGCCACTCGCCACTTACAGTAAAGCGACCTGAAAGTCCGTCAAGCTCCTTGATATCCGACGCAATGACATAGTCCAACGAAGCGGGTTGTTTGGGGCAATAACGCAACATATACACGCCATCGCCAAGGTAGTAACCCGCCCACGGTTGGCGATCGATCGTGGCCGTCATAACGGGAGAGCCCACCTCTCGATCGATTTTGGGCCCTCGGAATCGCCACTCGATGATCGAGTAGCAAGCCACCGTATCAGCCTCGGTTGTGGAACGATGAAAGACCGTACGAGGCGAGTGGTGTTGCGGCTCAAACTTTCCGCCCCAGCTCTCCGAGGTTGGATCGTTAGGATCACCCTGCATCACATAGAGCAACGTGGGGGTGTCTCCCATCTTAATATTGCCTTCGTAGTAGTTGCCAAAATCGGGTCCCAAGTGACCGGCTTCGGCCATAACACGGTCGAAATAGGACTCATAATCGGGTTCTTCACCACTAGCGGATATAAAACCACGATAGGCGGCGTTACACTCGATAAACCAGAGATTCGGGTGGTTTTCTACGAGGTAGAGGTAGCTATTGACGCTCCACTTTTTGTTGGGACCTCCGATCCAATAGATGCGGATCCTATCGGCGATATCAGGAGCATCGTGAAGTGCTTGTGCCACATCCTCCAAACCACCCCACACCAAGAGATAAAGCGGCTCGTCGGTCGATTGCC
This sequence comes from Alistipes sp., assembly GCA_017624955.1. Taxonomy (GTDB): domain Bacteria; phylum Bacteroidota; class Bacteroidia; order Bacteroidales; family Rikenellaceae; genus Alistipes. The sequence continues at coordinate 7,472 of JAGAMA010000024.1, read as the reverse complement.
GAGCGCATTGCACGATCCACTCCGATCCCTCGGTCGGCTGTTCGTAACCACACATCGGAGCAGCTCCCTTGCGCCCCTGCTTCGTGATAGCTCGCAGTGCTTCGGGCGACATCAGGTCGGGGTATTGCGTACGGAGTTCCGGAAAATCCTTTTCGTAGAGATCGATCATGCGCAGAATCTCCTCCTTGTTGCCATCACCATACGATGGTGAAGAGATTATGCCCTCCAACCGATAGCTGTCGCTATACATCAAAAGATGAGCCATCGACTGATTGTCGTCGGGATCCGTACCGCCAATGTCGGTCGAAACCAAGACGCGGTATTTCGTCGTTTCAGACACCGAGTCACACGCCGCCAGGAGCAGCAACATCAAGCCTAAAAATGCTATCTTTTTCATAAAGTAAACTTGTGTTATTCGGTGACGTCAATAATTACACGGCGATAGCGAGTCAGGGCAGGGGCTCCTTTATCGGTCACCTCCAGGATGATGTGCATCGTACCCGTGCGCACGGTGCGGGGTACGGTAAACCAAGCCTCGGCCTCGTTGTCGTTGTTGATCTTCAGGGGTGCACCCGTGCGCGAAGCTTCGTAGGCAAATGTACCGGCCTCGGGGTAGTAGAACCAACGGTAGCTCAACGCATCACCATCCGGATCACTCGACCCGACGGCGCTCAGCTCGATGCGATCACCCACCTTGGCCGTGCGGCGCTCCTCGCCTGCAACCTTTGCCACAGGGGGGTGGTTTGCCTCGTCATAGGGCTTAATCGTCCAATCCATGCGGGCGGCAAAGTCGTGCTGGAAGGCACGTCGCCAGCGCCAAATGGTGGCGTGGTTCGTGGTGTGCCACTCGCCATCAACACCGAGCACCTCATCCATCGCATCGGTCCAAATCGGGCGCACCTCCGGCTCGGCATACCAGCGATGCGTGGGCGGCAGGTAGTATTCGTAACGACCACCCCAGCTACCCCAGTTGGGATTTTCGGGGCTGTTCAGTCCATTCTCGATCAGCATCAGGAAGGTCGGCGTATCGCCCTCCATGAGGTACTTCACCCAGGGATATTGCGCCCCCAGCGGCCCCTTGCTGCGGATGTTTTCATCGAGCCAGGGGTTATCCACCAGCTCAAACTCCGCACCTCCGAAACGGGCATGGAATTTATCGCCCGCGATACCGCTCCAGGTAGCGTAGTGGTATGCACCCAGCTTGTTATAACCCGGGCTGACGATGTAGAAGAGCTCGGGGAAGGTCTTGCGAATCCACATACCGCTGTCGTCCTGATCCGAGATGGTATAGACGCGCAGCTTTTTGGTAAGGGCCGCAACCTCCTCTTCGGTGCGCTCGCGCTTCAGCTTCCACAAGGCCTGGGCCAGGCAGTTCGGGCCACCCCACACCAAGACCCAGACGGGTCGCTCATCCTCCTTGTCGAAGATATGGATCAGGTGCTCCGAGCCCTCGGAGTCCATCCCCTCGCCTACGGCACGCATGCCGTAATCGGGGTAGCCCTCCTTCGTGATCGAGCGCAGGTAACGCTCCGTCGGAAAACCCTTTTCGTGCTTCGAGAGGTTCTTTTGCACCTTGCCGTAGGCCTCCACAATCTCGTGGATACGCCAGGTGGCAATCTCGTCCTTTTGGTGTACCGAGGTGGTGGCGATCAACCCTTCGACATCCCACTGGTTGGAGTAGGTGAGAAAGCGCACCAGCGACATCGCATCGTCGGGCTCATTCTCAATATCGGTCAGCACCACAACGCGCAACTTTTCGGTGTTTGCTGCCACTGCATGGGTACACACCCCACAAAGCAACAGCAAAAGAAGGGTTAATCGTTTCATATTCTTGCCTATTTTCTATTAAAACTCCACCTTGTAGGGCGAGTACATCACAACGCCCGTCTGCGACATGGCCTCCTGCAGGTAGCGGTACTCCTTCAGCGCCACGCCCAGCTCCGAGGCCTCCCACGAAGCCTTCACGCGTGCCGAGAATGCCGACATGTAAGCGGCCAATCCGGTCGGAGCATCCACCTTCTCCTCGATGCGGTACTCCTCACCCAGGCCGGCCTTCTCCACGGCTACGGCAATGGCCTCCTTCAGACCGCCGTTCATATCCACCAGGCCGATCTTCAGGGCCTCCTCGCCCGACCATACACGGCCACCGGCGATATCGAGCACCTTCTCCAAAGGCAGGTTGCGACCATCGGCCACCAGGCCCGTGAAGCGCTCATAGACGCGATCCACCGAGCGCATCAGGGCGCGCTTCTCCACCGAAGTCATCGGCATAAAGGGGGTCACACCGGCCGACGTGTTGGTCTTTACGACATCGACCGTCACGCCGAGCTTCTTCTCCAGCGCCTTGCCGGCATTGGGAATCATACCGAAGACACCTATCGAACCCGTGAGGGTCGTCTTATCGGCCACGATGGCATCGGCCGGAGCCGAGATATAGTAACCACCGCTGGCAGCATAGCCACCCATCGAAACGATGACGGGCTTAACGGCCTTCAGCAGCTCCATCTCACGCCAAATCAGATCCGAAGCCAAGGCCGAGCCGCCCGGCGAATTGACACGCACGACCACCGACTTTACATGCTCGTCGAGGCGCACCTCGCGGAGCTTGGCTGCCAGCGTGTTGCCGTAGATGTTGCCATCCGTACCCTCGCCATCGACGATCTGACCCTCGGCATAGACGATAGCCACCTCGGGGGCGGTCATCTTCTTCGTATCGGGACCCACCTGCGAGGCGTAGCCACCCAGCGAGACGAAGTTCAGCTCATCATCCAGGCCCTTCTCCACGCCCAGCTCCTCGAACACCGTCTCCATCTCATCCTCGTACTTCGTGCCGTCGATCATCTTCGCGTTGAGTGCCTCCTCGGGCAGCATCACGGCCAGCTCATCGGCCAGGCGGTTCAGCTCCTCGACCGAGATACCGCGCGCCTCGGAAATGGTGGTCGTGATCGTTCCCCACATCGAGTTCACGAGCGACTGCATCTGGGCACGATTCTCGGGCGACATCTTGGTCAGGAAGTAGGGCTCCACGGCACTCTTATACTTGCAGACCGTCGGGCGGAAGATCTCCACCTCAACGCCCAGCTTGTCGAGCAGACCCTTGAAGAACAACGACTGCGACGCCATACCCATCCAGTCGAACGAACCCTCGGGCTGCATGTAGATCTTGTCGGCCACCGTAGCCAGGTAGTATTGACCCTGGCTATAGGTCTCGTTGTACGAAATGATAAACTTACCGCTCTCCTTGAACTGCTTGAGGGTAGCACGGAACTCCTCGGCCTGGGCCGTATCCGAGAAACCGCCCATGCCGTTCATGCGCAGGTAGATACCCTTGATGCGGTCGTCCGTGGCGGCAGCATCGATGGCACGCAGCGCCGAGAAGAACGAGAGCTGCGGCGTAGCCTGCATCGTCTGGAAGTCGATCGCGGCAAAGGGGTTCGTCGAGGGCGAATCGGTGATCATCTCCGAGAAGTCGATCTTGAGAATCGTGTTATCGGTCACGGGCTCCGTCGAGCCACCACCCATCGAAGCGGCCATGCCGACCAAAATCATGATCCAAAGGAAGAAACAAACGAATGTTCCTACGACAAAGGCCAACAAAGAGGCCAAAAATACCTTTACGAATTTCATATACCTAACTTTTTGTGTAACTGATTCTTGTTTTGTTTACTGCTTAACCTCCGTACCGCTGTTTACGGCCATCGAGTCCCGGCTGATAATCCACGGCATCTCCTCCTTGGGCCATACACCATCGACGATGGGCACACCCTTGATCTTCGCGGGATCCACCACCACATGCTTGATGCGCTTGCGGTGCCACGAGTAGGAGATATGCACCAGGCCATCCTTCGTCTGGATGATCGAGGGGTAGGAGTATTGCACGGCACCCGTTCTGTACTCCAGCACGGCGGCAGCCTCCCAATTCACGCCATCCTCCGTAACGGCCAGGGTCAGAATACCGCGACCCTTGCGACCGCACGTCTCATCCTCGCGCGTCGAGTGATTGTAGATCAACAGGTGGCGACCATCCTTGAGCGTCACGGCATCGATAGCCGAGTTGTTGTTCGGGAGGGTCGTGTTCGTAACCTCCGACCAGGTGCGACCTCCATCCTCCGACCAGCACTGGGCAATCTTCGTATCGGGGGTCTTGCCACCCGAACGGGCCAGGAGCTGAATCTTCTCCTCGGAGTGCTTGAGGAAGGTGGGCTGAATGAGCTTGAACTCCTGCGGGTCGTTCAAAATCGGGGTGCGGGTCCAGGTTTTACCCTGATCCTCCGAGCGCTCGACATGGATGCGCCAACCCGGGCCGCCCTCCATCGAGCCACCGGCCAGGATTGTACCGTCGGCCAGGTAGAGGGGCTTGTTTACCAGTGGACCCGTGAACTCCTTATCCAGGGCCGTCGAAGCACCCCACGTCTTACCGCCATCGCACGAGGTCATCACACGACCGTCGTTGATATCGGGCGAGAGGTAGAAGAGCTGGATCGTATCGCCACCGAGCTGTACGAATACGGGGTTGAAGACCGAACCACCGAGATCCTCCTCGGCCTTGGCTACGGCAACCGGCTCGCTCCACACGCCGCCGATGGGCTTGCGTGCCACCCAAATCTGTACGTCGGGATGGCTTTCGCGCGTACCTCCGAACCAGGTGCAGAGCAGATCGCCATTTTCGAGCTCCATGAGCGACGAGGCGTGACAATCGCGCGTGAGTTGATTCTCAAAGACAAGCTCCTCGAGTACAATCGCCTGCTTCGAGGCGGGAACTTCGGGTGCCTTCGGGGCACATGCTGCCACCAAAACAGGCAGAGTCAGCCATAAAAAGAGTTTTTTCATCTTGGTTGTTTTTTATTGTTTATTTCATTTTATCCTCTTTTTCCAAACGAAGACTTTCTCTTCAACTTACAAAGATAGAAAAAAAATTCATATTATATCGTTTTTCGATAAAAAGCATCCTCGATTGATGCATCAAATATATTTCTCATTCCCTCCTCTCTAATTTTTTATAATATCTCCCCTTCAAAGCCATGAAAAAGGGCGTTATCGTTGGATGTTTCGCAAATAGTTTATAATTTTGTTGTTGCAATCCACTGAGGTTGCGTACATATTTATTAGTGAAAGTGTTTCGCTAATCCTTGACAGTAAAATTTGGCGATTTTAGAACACAAGGAGGCAAAGACACTCATCACCGTCTATAGGCATACTATCTGTATGTGCTATACGGTGTGGGGTATTGTTTATTTGTGCTAAGGTATTCCAGAACCTCCATTCAGATAGACGATTCGGCTCCACACTTTCTTTTTACCCAAACCGCCGCATCGGGGTCGCTACGGCAAACAAACGAAATACCTAAACAATGAAGAACGAAAAGTACATCGCACCCGAAGCCGAGGTGCTGGAAATTGCTGTGGAAAAAGGATTCGCAGATTCGCAGTTGGAGAATCCGGGTTCGGAGGAAGGTAAGTGGGAGTAAAAACTGCAGTATTATGAAAAAGCTTTTTATATTTCTGCTTTCCGTAGCGTTTGTTGGGTGCGATAAGGCTGGTATCAATGATGTTGTATCCCCCGAAAAGGGATCGCCCGAGTTCTATGCATCGGTCGAATGTGTCGATTCGCGTACCTATTTGGATGAGGGCGCAAAAATGCGATGGACAAATGATGACCGCATTTCGATATTTGTTGGCGAGAACTACAACCGTGAATTCGCTTTTACAGGGGCAACGGGTTCAACGGCAGGTGGTTTTGCACAAAAATCGACGGATGGCTTTTATACGGCCGAAAAGGTATCTGCCAACTATGCTGTCTATCCCTTCAGTTCCTCTACATTACTCGAAACAGAAGGCTATTTCAAACTTTCGATGCCCGCAATGCAAAGCTATGCAGAGGATTCTTTTGGCCTTAATGCCAATACTATGGTGGCCGTTACGGAATCGACCTCGGATATGTTTTTGCAGTTCAAAAACGTATGTGGCTATCTAAAATTGAATCTATATGGCAGCGATGTAACCGTGAAGCGTATCACGTTGCAGGGTAACAACGATGAAGCTATAGCCGGTATGGCTAAAATTACCCCTGCCTTTGAGGGTAATCCTACGCTGGAGTGGGAGGCAGGTGCAACCGCCACGACTTTGAAACTCGATTGTGCGCAAGGTGTTAAAATTGGAGAGTCGGAAGATGCTGCCACCGCGTTTTGGTTGGTAGTTCCTCCAACGGTCTTTGAGAAAGGCTTCACAATTCGGGTTGTCGATACCAATAATAAGATGTATGAAAAGAGTACTACCTCGAAACAAACGTTTACACGCAATATCAGTAAAAATATGCCCGCCTTGCAGGTTGTTTGCGACCAAGATGCACCGACCGAGGAGGACGAAGATTCGGGTGTGGATGATACACCCGTGGTAACATACGAGGTGCCGAATAATCAGATTTGGTACAAAACCAAATACGATTTTGCAGTTGTTCTTGCTACCGAAACGCTGACAAATGCCAATTTGATGGCTCACACCTACGAGAACGGTATCGGTAAATTGGTGTTTGACAATGATGTAACAAAGATTGTCGCAAACGCATTCGACGGCTTAGATCCTATTACGCATGTGTGGTTGCCGAACTGTCTGACGACGATAGAAGATTATGCTTTCCGAGATTGCACGGGCTTCACGAGTATTACTTTGCCGGAGGGTTTGACCAAGATATATGGCTCAGTCTTTTCCGGTTGCACGGGCTTAACGAATATTACTTTGCCAGAGGGTTTAACCTCGATTGGTAGCTATGCTTTTTCCGGTTGCACGGGCTTGACGAGTATTACTTTGCCTGAGGGGTGGACCTCGATATCCAATTCTGCTTTTTCTGGTTGCACGGGCTTAACGAATATTACTTTGCCAGAGAGTTTGACCACGATTGGTAATGCTACTTTTTACCGTTGCACGAGCTTGACGAGCATCGATTTACCGGAGGGTTTGACCTCGATAGCCGATCGTGCTTTTTCCGGTTGCACGGGTTTGACGAGCATCGATTTACCGGAGGGTTTGACCTCGATATCCAGTTCTGCTTTTTCCGGTTGCACGAGCTTGACGAGTATTAAATTACCGAAGAGTTTAAAACGGATTGGCAGCTCTGCTTTTGAAGGCTGTACAGGTAAACTAACTGTATGTTGTAATTTGCCTAGTAGCGAATCACCGGACCATTCCCCTTTGCGAGGTTCATTGTTCTCGGAAATTGAGATTATGGAGGGTGTTACCTTAATAGGTTCGTATGCTTTTTACAGTTGCAAGGGCTTAACGTGTATTACTTTGCCGGAGAGTTTGACCACGATTGGTTATGGTGCTTTTCATAAATGTATTTAGAAGCCCCAAACAACCAAAACTATTCAGAAATAACCAAATATAAACCTTTAATTATCAGTGCATTCTAAAATTTAACACTTTCAGGCTGCTTTTTGATGGTTCCCAAATTTCCACATATTTTTGATACATATT
>JAGAMA010000023.1 GCA_017624955.1 Alistipes sp. | reverse complement strand
GGCCATTTCAAAGACTTTGTGAAATGGTATCTTTTTCTGCAAAGTAATCAGGGAAAGGCAAGCAAAAAATAGGGCGAGAAATACTACGTTTCTCGCCCATAATTTAGAATCTAAAAAGCGCCACTTTTGGCATCATTACCAAAAAAAGAGCCCCGCAGGACTCTTTTTTTCTTGCTTTCAAACCAATTACGCTTGGGTGAAGCGCATCACTTGCTCCATCTTTTCGCGGATCTCGGCGGTGCAGAGATTGCCGATCGACCCTTCGTGGGTGTGGTGCACCTCGCGCGTGGGTTGGTACTCGCCCCGCTGCACCTGCATACCGACCGTGCGGTAGGCCTCGCGGAAGGGGACACCCTCCAAGGCCAGGCGATTCACATCCTCGACCGTGAAGAGGTAGTTGTACTTCTCGTCCTCCAGAATCTGCTCATTGACCGAGAGGTTCGAGAGCATAAAGTCGGCCATGCGGAGCGTGCGTTTGAGCTCCTCGGTGGCGGGGAAGAGGATATCTTTCAGGAGCTGCATCTCGCGGTGGTAACCTACGGGGAGGTTGGTCATCATGAGCGCCATCTCGTTGGGCACAGCCTGCAGACGGTTGCAGCGACCGCGCATGATCTCGAAGACATCGGGATTCTTCTTGTGGGGCATAATCGACGAGCCGGTCGTGAGGCTGTCGGGGAGCTTCACAAAGCCGAAATTCTGGCTCATGAAGAGGCAGAGATCCATCGCCATACGACCTACGGTAGCTGCTACGGCAGCAATGGCGTTGGCGGCGGCGCGCTCGCTCTTGCCACGGCTCATCTGGGCCGCCACGACGTTGTAGTGCATCGTCTCGAAGCCCATGAGCTCGGTTGTCATCGTGCGGTTCAGGGGGAACGACGAACCATATCCTGCCGCCGAACCGAGCGGATTCTGGTTGGCGATATCGTAGGCGGCAGCCACCAGGCGCATATCATCTACGAGCGTCTCGGCATAGGCTCCGAACCACAGACCAAACGACGAGGGCATGGCGATCTGCAGGTGCGTGTAGCCCGGCATCAGGACCTCCTTGTGCTGCTCGGAGAGCTCCTGCAAGCGATCGAAGAGGGCGCGAATCTCGGTGGCGATCTCCTTCAGCTCCTCGCGCAAGAAGAGCTTCAGATCGACCAGCACCTGATCGTTGCGTGAGCGTCCCGAGTGAATCTTCTTGCCCACATCGCCCAGACGGCGGGTCAGCAGCAGCTCCACCTGCGAGTGGATATCCTCCGACTCGGGCTCGATGCGGAAGTCGCCCGCCTCGATCTCCGAGGCGATCTGCTCCAGTCCGCGAACGAGCACCTGAAGCTCCTCGGCGGTCAAAAGGCCGATTGTCTCGAGCATGCGGATATGGGCCAACGAGCCCTGTACGTCGTATTTCGCCAGGCGCATATCCAGCTCCTGGTCGTTGCCTACGGTGTAATCCTCTACCAGGGCATTCGTGTCGAAGCCCTTATCCCAAAGTTTGGTTGCCATATTCGGTTGCTAAATTTTCAATGATTGTGAGGTAGGTTTGTAGGCCCTGCTCGATCTCACGGAGCAGGACAAATTCATCGGCCGTGTGCGAACGCGCCGAATCTCCGGGCCCGATTTTAAGGGCCGGGAAGGGCATCAGCGTGCGGTCCGATGTGGTGGGCGATACGAAGGTCGCAGCTCCCGCCTTGAGGGCGGCCTGCACGAGCGGATGCTCTTCGGAGATAACCGAGGCGCGGATGCGGGTCGAGCGGGGCGTGAGCTCCGATTGTAGGGCCTTGCGCAACACCTCGACCGTCTCTTCGTTCGTGTAGGCATCCGTGGTGCGGATATCGACCACAAAACGGCACTCGTCGGGCACGACATTGTGTTGCGTGCCGGCCGAAATCATCGTCGTCGTGAGGTGGATTGGCCCCAAGACCTCCGATTCGCGCTCAAAGCGGAAGTCGCGCAGACGGGCTATATCGTCCAGGGCGATATAGAGGGCATTGACCCCCTCGCCACGGGCGGCATGGCCGCTTATGCCTTTGGCCACGCAGTCCAGTACGACCAATCCGCGCTCGGCCACGGCGGCCTGCATCGAGGTCGGCTCGCCGACAATCGCCATCGTGATCTGCTCCCCGTAGAGGGGCATCACGGCGCGGATTCCCTTTTCGCCGCCACACTCCTCCTCGGCCGAGATAAGAAGCATCAGGTTGAAGGGGAGCGGCGCGGTGCGAAGCGTGAGGAAAAGCTCCACGAGTGCCACGAGCGAAGCTCCGGCATCGTTGGCCCCCAGGCCGTAGAGCCGTCCATCGACGATGGTCGGGGCGTAGGGATCGCGCGTGTAGGAGGCCGAAGGGCGCACCGTGTCGTGGTGCGAGTTCAGCAGCAGCGTATCGCGCGCAGGATCGAACCCCTCGCTGCGGGCGATCAGGTTGTTGTGGATGCGCTCCACCGTGACCCCTTCGCGCTCCAAAAAGGAGGCCAGCAGGTCGGCCGTAGCCCCCTCATCGCGCGTGTGCGACGGGGTGGCGATAAGCTGTTTCAGCAGCTCGATGGCGCGTTGGGTAGCGGGTGTCATGGCGCAAAAAAATTATTCGTTACAAATCGTTGTTCCGGCCTCGCACAGCAGGTCGTCGGCGTGTTTGATGCGGACGGTGCGTACACCCTCCGCGACGGCGCGGAGCGCATTTTCGATTTTCGGGATCATGCCGCCGCTGACAATGCCGTCAGCCTTCAGCGTAGCGTAGCTTGCGGGGGTGATGCGCTCGATGACCGAACGCTCATCCTCCGCATCGCGCAGTACCCCCTTTTTCTCGAAGCAGAAGACCAGGTCTGTGGGGGCGATGCGCGAAGCACCGAGTGCCACGGCCTGCGTTACGCTGTCGGCGTTGCAGTTCAGCAGCGTACCCTCGCCATCGTGCATGATGGCCGAGAAGACGGGCGTAAGACCCGCTTCGAGGAGGCTGCGGAGCATCGTCGAATCCACCTCGTCGATATCCCCCACAAAGCCGTAATCGATCGGCTTGGCCGCGCGACGGTGGGCGCGGACGATGTTGCCGTCGGCACCCGAAAGGCCGATGGCGTTGCACCCTGCGGCCTGCAGTTTGGCGATGATCTGCTTATTGACCAAGCCGGCATAGACCATCGTCACGACATCGAGCGTGGCGCGATCCGTGACACGGCGGCCATCGATCATCTGCACCTCCTGTCCCAGCTCCTTTTGCAGGCGCGAGGCCAATTTGCCACCGCCGTGCACGAGGATCTTCTGCCCCTCGATGGCGGCAAAACGCTTGAGGAAGGCATTTAAGACTTCCTCGTTGTCGATGACGTTGCCCCCGATCTTGATGACGGTAATCTGCTCCATGTTGTGGCGCTATTTAAGCCCCTCGAGGAGGCGTTTCAGAACGACCGTAGCCGAGATCTCGCGGTTGGCCGCCTCGGGAATCACGAGTGAGTGGTCCGACTCGATAACCGAGTCCGTAACGATCATGTTGCGACGTACGGGGAGGCAGTGCATGAAGTAGGCGTTGTTCGTCAGGGCCATCTTCTCGTCATCGACGGTCCAGGCGCGGTCTTTCGACAACACCTCGCCGTAGTGCGGATCGCGGTAGGCGGCCCAGTTCTTGGCGTAGATGAAGTCCGCCCCCTCGAAGGCCTTGCGCTGGTCATACTCGACCTTGGCATCGCCCACGAACTCTTCGGCGAGTTCATATCCTTCGGGGTGGGTAATCACGAAGTCGTAATCCGTGGCGTTCATCCACTCGGCAAAGGAGTTGGGCACGGCCTGCGGCAGCGCCTTGGGGTGGGGAGCCCAGGTCAGCACCACCTTCGGGCGCTCGACCTGCTTGTACTCCTCGATCGTAATCAGATCGGCAAAGCTCTGCAGCGGGTGGCGCGTGGCGGCCTCCATCGAGAAGACAGGACGACCCGAGTAGCGGATAAACTGCTCGAGGATGCGCTCCTCGTAATCCTCTTTTTTGTCCTTAAATTGGGCAAAGGAGCGGATACCGATGATATCGCAGTAGGAGCCCATGACGGGGATCGCCTCCAGCAGGTGCTCCGGCTTGTCGCCATCCATAATCACGCCGCGCTCCGTCTCGAGCTTCCATGCGCCCTGATTTACATCGAGCACCATGACATTCATGCCGAGGTTCATGGCCGCCTTCTGGGTCGAGAGGCGGGTGCGGAGGCTTGAGTTGAAGAAGAGCATCAGGAGCGTCTTGTTACGACCCAGCTCCGAGAATTGGTAGCGGTCGCGCTTGAGCTCCAGCGCCTCCTCGACGGCCACCTTCAGGTCGCCGATATCTTGTACACAGGTAAACTTTTTCATCCTACAAAAGCGATTTGAATGCGGTTAAAAACTCATCGGCCTGAGCTTTCGTGAGCCCCAAGGCGGGCAGCAAACGTACGGTCGAAACACCCGCTCCGCCTGTGAAGATGCCCTGCTCGAACAGGAGGCGTTTGCGCAGCTCCGAGGCCAATCCCTCGATCTCGATGCCGATCATCAGGCCGCGACCACGCACCTCCTTGAGTTGCGGGATCTTCTTCAGCTCCTCGATCAGATAGGCACCCACCTCAGCAGCATTCTCAATGAGCTTTTCCTCGCGGATCACATCCAGCACGGCAATCGCCGCAGCGCAGGCCAAGTGGTTGCCTCCGAAGGTCGTGCCGAGCATGCCCGGCCACGCCTCAAAGTGGGGCGCAATCAGCACACCTCCAATCGGGAAGCCGTTACCCATGCCCTTGGCCATCGTCACGAGGTCGGGACGAATCCCGCTGTATTGGTGGGCAAAGAACTTTCCCGAACGGCCGTAGCCCGACTGAATCTCATCCAGGATGAGCATCGTCCCCGTCTCGGTGCACACTTCGCGCAGCGAACGGAGGAAGGCATCCTCAGGGCAGTGAATGCCCGCTACGCCCTGAATACCCTCGATCAGCACGGCGGCAAATTGGCGCGTCGAGAGCTTCTCCTTCACCGCCTCGATATCGTTCAGGGGGACAAACTCCACCTTGTCGGTGCGGTTGAAGGGGGCGTTGATCTTCGGGTTGTCCGTAGCGGCTACGGCACCCGAGGTGCGGCCGTGGAAGGCCTTCTTAAAACACAACACCTTGGCGCGATCGGTCGCAAACGAGGCCAGCTTCAGCGCATTCTCGTTTGCCTCGGCACCCGAGTTGCAGAGGAAGAGGCGGTAATCGTCATACCCCGAAACAGCGCCCAGACGGTCGGCCAACTGCTGCTGCAGCGAGTTCTCGACCGAGTTGGAGTAGAAGCCGAGCTTGGCCACCTGCTCGCTGAGCAGCTTAACATAGTGCGGATGGGCGTGTCCGATCGAGATGACGGCATGACCGCCATACAGGTCGAGGTATTCGCGCCCCTCGCGGTCGTAGACATGCGAACCAAGACCACGCACCGGCTCTACGGGGTAGCGTGAATAGACATTAAAAAGTTCCATTAGAAAGCACTTGCTTTGAGCTTCAGACCCGTCGTGGGATCGAGTCCGAAGATGCGGTTCATATTCTCCACGGCCTGCCCCGAAGCACCCTTCAGGAGGTTGTCGATGGCGGTCGTGATGTGCAGTTTCGAGCCATATTTAGCTACATGCACGAGCGCTTTGTTTGTGTTTACGACCTGCTTAAGATCGACGGCACGGTGCGTGTAGTGGGTAAATTCGGCCTTGGCATAGTAGTCGGCATAGAGCTTTACGGCCTCCTCCTCCGTGAGCGGACAGGTGGTGTAGACCGAAGCAAAGATGCCGCGCGTAAAGTCGCCACGCATCGGTACAAAGTTCAGCTCCTTGTCGAACGAGGGTTGCAGCAGCGAGAGGTTGCGACCAATCTCGTTCAGGTGCTGATGCGTAAAGCTCTTATAGACCGAGAGGTTCGAGGCGCGCCAGCTGAAGTGGGTCGTCGAGGAGGGCTTAACACCCGCACCCGTCGAGCCTGTCACGGCCGTGATGTGCACCTCATCCTTCAGCAGACCGGCTGCCGCCAGAGGCAGCAGCGAGAGCTGAATCGCCGTGGCGAAGCAACCCGGGTTAGCGATGCGCGTAGCCGTATGTACCTTCTCGCGCTGCCACTCCGCAAGGCCATAGACAAAGCCGTCGTGCTCGTCGCGGAAGTCCTGCGCCAGGTCGATCACCTTCACCCCCTCGGGCAGCTCGTTCTCGGCCATCCAGACCGAGCTTTGGCCGTGTGCCGAGCAGAGGAAAACGACATCCACGCCCTGAAGGTCATACTCCGAGGTGAATCGCAGCTCGGTCTCCCCCTCCAGACCGCCATGTACGGCCGTTAAAGGGTTGCCGGCATTCGAGGTGCTGTGCACCCAACACAGCTCCGCCTCGGGGTGGTTCAGAAGGAGGCGGATCAGCTCTCCGGCCGTATAACCCGCCCCTCCGATGATACCTACGCGGATCATTACTTGTTGCGCTTTTGTACGTTGTAGAAGATCTTGATCTGGTTGCCGAGGATCTTCGTGAAGCCCTTCACGTCGTCAGCCGTCCAGGCCTTGTTCACCTCGCCATACTCGCCGAAGTCGGTCTTCATCAGGTCGAACGTCGAATCGACACCTACAAGCGTGTAACCCAGCGGACGGAGCGTCAGCTCCACCGTGCCCGTTACATTGCGCTGCGAGCTCTCGAGCATCGCCTCGATGTCGCGCATCACGGGCTCCAGGTACTGCGCCTCGTGCAGGAACATGCCGTACCAGGTGGCCACCTGCTCCTTCCAATAGAGCTGCCACTTCGTCAGCGTGTGCTTCTCGAGCATCTTGTGGGCGGCGATGATCAGGATCGGGGCGGCAGCCTCGAAACCTACGCGGCCCTTGATGCCGATGATCGTGTCGCCGATGTGCATATCGCGGCCGATACCGTAGGCCGAACCGATCTCCTCCACCTTGCGGATCGCCTCTACGGGGTCGGTGTACTCCACGCCGTTGATGGCCGTCAGGCGACCCTCCGTGAAGCCGAGCTTCAGGGTCTCCTCCTCGTGCTTTACAACCTGGCTCGGATAGGCCTCCTCGGGGAGCGTAAGCTCCGACTTGAGGGTCTCCTTACCACCGATCGAGGTGCCCCAAAGGCCCTTGTTGATCGAGTACTCCATCTTGCGGAAGTCGGCCTCGAAGCCGTGCTCCTTGAGGTAGTTGATCTCGTACTCGCGCGTGAGGGTCATATCGCGTGTCGGGGTGATGATCTCGATCTCGGGGGCGAGGATCTGGAACGTCAGGTCGAAACGCACCTGGTCGTTACCGGCACCCGTCGAGCCGTGAGCCACGGCATCGGCACCGATCTTTTTGGCGTACTCGATGATGGCGATGGCCTGGAAGATACGCTCCGAGCTTACCGAGATGGGGTAGGTGCCGTTACGCAGGATGTTACCATAGACCATGTAACGGATCGACTTCTCGTAATACTCCTGCTCGATGTTGAGCGTGGCGTGCTCCACGGCACCCAGCTCGATGGCGCGCTGCTCGATCTTCGTCAGCTCCGCGGGCGAGAAGCCGCCCGTGTTGGCAATGGCCGTATAGACATCGTAACCCTGCTCCTCGCTCAGATACTTTACGCAGAACGAGGTATCCAGACCGCCACTAAAGGCGAGAACTACTTTCTTTTTCATCTCTTTATATCGTTTTTTGTTTTACTTCAAATGGAAAATCTTCTTAAATGCATTGCTGACATAGACCAGGTAGGGCTTCAGTCGCCAATGCTTCTCCTCCTCCTTGGCGGGGTCGTACAACATGCCCGTACAGAGGCACATGCGACGCTCGTTGCGCTGCAGGATATCGTAGTTGCGACACCCCTCGCAGCCCTTCCAGAACTCGTCATCCTCCGTCAGCTCGGAGAAGGTCACCGGCTTGTAGCCCATTCTTGAGTTGAGCTTCATGACCGGTAACGAAGTCGTGATACTGAATAGCTTGGCATACGGGAATCGTCGTCGGGCCAGCTCGAAGGTTCGTCGTTTGATGCGCTCCGCGAGTCCCATGTGACGGTACTCGGGATCAACGATCAGACCGGAGGTGGCGACAAAATCGCCATGCTCCCAACACTCGATGTAGCTGAATCCGACCAGCTTCTCTCCCTCCAGCGCCACGACGGCCTTGCCGCCCTTGATCTTGGCAGCGATGTACTCGGGCGAACGCTTGGCGATACCCGTGCCACGCTGCAGAGCCGACTCATAGATCAGCTGGCAGATACGCTCGGCGTATCCGACATGCTGCTCCTCGGCAAAAACGACGCTGATTGCTTTGTTACTCATTGTTGTTTGGATCGAATAGTAATTCGTTTTGTTTTTCTCTCAATTGTGTGGGTTAGTTCAGGCGGAAAGCGCGCTGAACACCTTTAATTTTCAGGATGTTGTAGATCAGTGTATCGGCTGCTCCGGCACTCGGTACCTCGACGGCAATCGTGCCCGAAACCACGCCGCCCTTGCCCAGCTCGAAGGACATTGAGCGGATGTTGAGCTTCAGCTCGCGGCTGATGACCTCCGTGATGTGGTTGGCCATGCCGGTCGTATCGGCCGCTACGACGCGGATCGTTACGCGGAAAGCACCCTCGGAGTGCTGTCGCCAACGCGCCTCAATGACGCGGTAGGGGTAGTTCTCCTTCATGCGCTTGGCATTGGGGCAGTCGTTGCGGTGGATCGTGATGCCCGAGTTGATGGTGATGAAGCCGAAGACCTCATCGCCCTTGATCGGGTTGCAACACTTGGCCAGCTTGTACTGAATCTTCGAGATATCGTCGTCGATAATCAGTGCATCGGTCGAGTGCGATTCGCGCTTTTCGGCCTTCTCGGCGGCTACGGCCTGCTTCTGGCGCTCGATCTCGGCGGCGGCTGCACGGCGCTCCTCCTCGGCTTCGCCCGAGAGGTGGCGGTTCAGGATATCCTTGATCGTCTGGAAGTCGAGCTTGCCGGTGGCAATCAGCGCATAGACCTCCGTGCCGAGGCGCAGCTTGTAGTGCTTCGAGAGGTAGTTCACCGCCTCATCGACCGTCAGGGCCAGCTTCCAATTCTTCAGCTTGCGCTCCAACTCCTCGCGGCCCATGCGCGTATGCTTGGCCTGCTCCTCGCGCAGGAAGGCCTTGATCTTATTCTTGGCCTTCGAGGTGACGACAAACGAGAGCCAATCCGATTTCGGGGTCTGGTTCTTCTGCGTGAGAATCTCCACGATGTCGCCATTGTGCAGCACCTCGCGGATCGGCACCGAGCGGTTATTGACCTTACCGCCCGAGCAGATAGCGCCTAAGTTGGTGTGGATGTCGAAGGCGAAATCGAGCACACACGCCCCCTCGGGCAACTTGCGAAGGTCGCCGTTGGGCGTGAAGACGAAGATCTCGCCTGAGGCGGGTTTGGCATCGAAACGCTGTGCCAGCGAGTGGGTTGTCTCCTCCATGGCGGCGCGCAGGCGGCTCAGCCACTGCTCGCTCGTCTCGGCACCCTGCTGCACCCCCTTGTAGCGCCAGTGGGCGGCAATACCGCGCTCGGCCACCTCGTCCATGCGCTCGGTGCGAATCTGCACCTCGACCCAGCGGCCCTCGGCCGAGACGGTCGTGTGCAGCGACTCGTAGCCGTTCGACTTGGGGATCGAGATCCAGTCGCGCATGCGCTTCGGGTTGGGGGTGTAGAAGTCTGTGACCACCGAGTAGACGGTCCAACATTGGGGCTTCTCCTGCTCCACGGGGCAGTCGATGATGATTCTCAGGGCGAAGATGTCGTACACGCCCTCGAACGGCACATGCTGCTTGCGCATCTTGTTCCAGATCGAGTAGACGGACTTGGTGCGGCTCTTGATGTGGTATTTGATGCCCAGCGTGCGCAGCTTCATCTCGATCGGCACGAGGAACTTGGCGATAAAGGCGCGGCGCTCCTCGGCGCTCTCCTCCAGCTTGTGGGTGATGTGGTCGTAATCCTTCGGCTCGAGGTATTTCAGCGCCAGGTCCTCCAACTCGCTCTTAATGGCGTAAAGACCCAACTTGTGGGCAATCTGGGCGTAGAGGTTCATCGCCTCCCAGCTCTTCTTGCGGCGCTTCTCGGGCGGGAAGATATCGAGCGAACGCATCACCTCGAGGCGGTCGGCCAGCTTGATCAGGATTACACGCGGATCCTCCGAGTAGCTCACGATCAGGTCGCGGAAGTTCTCGGCCTGCTCCTTGGCCACCTTGAGCTTGAGGCCCGAGATGTTGGCCATGCCGACCGTGATGCCCACCACCTGCTCCCCAAAGTGGGTGCGAATCTCCTCCGTGAGCGCGAGGAACTCCTCGGCGGGGAGCTGTTTGTGCCCCACGCGTACCACATCGTGCAGAATCGAGGCGATCGTGGAGTTGCGCCCCAAGCCTACCTCCTGGATGACGATTTGCGCCACCTGTACGGCGTGATCCAGCATCGGGCGACCGTCATAACGCATTGCGCTACCGAGCTTCTCGGCAGCGTATACCAACGCCTCGTCCACCAACGCGGAGGTCTGCTCCGAGAAGGATTCGCTGACTAAGCGGCGGAATTTATCGTAACGTGCTAATGCCATCTTTGCAAAGATTAACCCAACTAATTTTGCAAAGATAGGAAAAGAGAATGGAAAATACCCCCTTTGGGGGTAAAAAAGTGCGTTTTATTTCCGGATGAGGTAGATATGGTCGCACGGCAGGCCGTAGCGCGTGCGCTCCTCGTCGCTTAACGAGGCGGCATAGTCGAGATCCTCGACCTCGAATCCGGCCTCGCGCAGGCGGTCCGCAAAGTCGTTGCCGTAGAGGCGACGGTGGTCGTATTGACCGAAGATGCGGGTGCGCTCTTCGGGGTCGGTAATCGTGTCGTCCTCGAAGGTGGTTTGGCGTGTCAAATCGACGGGCGAGAGCAGTACGCCCCAGCCCCCTTTTTTCAGGATGCGATGCAGTTCGCGCATCGCCTTGCGATCATCCTCGACATGCTCCATGAGGTGGTTGCAGATTACGACATCGAACGATTCGTCAGCGAGTGGAATCTGCTGAATATCAAAATGAAGGTCGGCCAGCGGAGACTCCAGGTCGGCCGTTTGGTAGCGCTCGGGTGATGATTTGTAACGGGGCTTGAAGTGGCGCATCAGGCAGACCTCGGGGGCGATGTGCAGCAGGCGCGGCAGCGACTCGAAAAGCTCCGTTTCGCGCTCTAAGTAGAGCCACAACAAACGGTGTCTTTCGAGCGAAAGACAGTGCGGACAGAGGGCATTTTCGCGCTGCGTGACATAGCCGTAGGGGAGCATCTTGCGGTAGCGCTTTCCGCACAGGGGACACGCATAGCGATTGCCTCGATAAAAGAGCCCCACGAGGGGCATCATCCACCCCGCCAGGCGTTGCAGCAGCGTACGCGGCAGGTGGTTTAAGACCCACTTAATCAGCCCCTTCATTACGCCTCTATGATTTTTTTAACCTCGCCCTCGACCTCCTTCAGGCGACTTTTGCAGGCCGCGATCAGCTCCGTGGCGCGTTTTACCTCCGCCGTGAGGGTATCCACATCGAGTTGTTCGGTGCGGAATTTTTCGAGGATTTGTTCGATCTCGCGGATCGCATCCGAGTATTTTATAGTTTTTTTAGCCATCCCCTAATTCTTAATTTTTAATTCTTAATTCCGTATAGCAGGTCCATCCAACGCTCCACGGCGTTCTTCCAAAGCTCCGTGCCGGCCGGTTGTGCCTCGAGCGAAATCGAGTGGCCTCCCTCGGGGAAGATATGGAGCGTGGCGGGTACGCCGTGCTTGCGTAAAGCGCTGTACATCAGGATCGAATTCATGGGCGCCACGGCGGGGTCGTTGTCCGCATGGATCAACATCGTCGGGGGTGTTTTCGACGATACCTGCTGATCAATCGAGTGTCGCCACACCTTGTCGATCGTGGGGTTCTTGCCACAAATCATCTCGCGGCTGCCACGGTGCGTGTATTGGAGATCCATCGAAATGACGGGCGAGACGAGGATCATGAAGTTCGGCATAAAGGGCTCCTCGGCCACCGCATCGCGGGCAGGGTAGAGGAGCGCGGTCTCAACACCCGAGGCGGCTGCCAGGTGACCACCGGCCGACGAACCCTCGACACCGATCTTTGCGGGGTCGATGCCCCACTCCTCGGCGCGTGAGCGGATCACCTGCAAGGCGCGTTGCAGGTCCTGCGTGCTGATGATCGAGGGATCAACTGCATCGGGCGAGTTCGGCAGTCGAGCCGTCAGAATGAAGCCCGTGATACCCTCCTCGGCTAACCAGCGGGCGATATCCCAACCGGCCACCTCCCAGGCGTAGCGCTGATAGCCGCCACCCGGGCAGATGACAACGGCGATGCCGCGGTTCTTCTCGGGCGTGGGGGCTACGCGGTAGATTGCCGGGCGGCCCACCTTGTAGACTCGCTGATTGGCGATGCTGTCCACCACTTCGATCCCACGCGTGTTGGGCATCACGGTTCCCTCCCAGAGGTCGATTTTTTCTTGTTGTTGAGCCTGCACGGTCAGCGTGACCAGCGCAAGCAGCAGTGTTAAGTGTCTCATTGCGTTCGTGTTATTTCGGTTGTTCCGTCCGACAGCTCGACCGTGAGTTGTCGGTGCTTTTCCAGCTCCCTGACCGATTTGAGGGCCTTCCCTTCGGCACGAAGCACGGCAAAGCCGAGTTGCAGGATGCGTTGCGGGGAGCGGCTCTCGATCGCCTCGGTCGCCTTCTCCAATCGTTGCTGTTCGCCCCGCAGGGCATTTACGAGGCGCTCACGGAGCATCACTTCGCGCTGTTCGAGGCGCAACCCCTCGCGGAGCGTGCGCTCTACGGCCATGCGATGCAGCTCGGCCAACCCCTGCTCGAGTCGTAGCTCCGCCTCCCGCATGCGGGCGATGGTCAGCTCGTGGAGCTGTTGGGCAGCCCCCTCTAACCACCCCTCGATCGAGCTCATTCGCTCGTTGAGCCAGCCGGCTACGGCGGTCGGGGTCTTCAGGGCGGTGTGGGCCACCAAATCGACCACCGATTGATCCTTGTCGTGACCGATACCCGTCAAGACGGGGAGCGGGAATTGCGCCACATGGCTCGATAGGCGGTAGGCGTTGAAGCAGTTCAGGTCGGTGGTCGATCCACCACCGCGCACGATGATTACCGCATCGAACTCCTCTTGTCGGGCGGCCACCGCGCAGAGTGCCTCGGTGATCGACTCCTCGGCCGCCATGCCCTGCATCACGGCCTCAAAGAGGGTCAGCCGATAGGCGTAGCCATTGCGGCCAAGCTCCTTGCAAAAGTCCTGATAACCGGCAGCCTGCGCGCTGGAGATGACGGCGATGCGTTGCACCAAAAGGGGCAGCGTAAGTTCGTGGTTCATCTCCCACACCCCCTCGGCCTGCAGCCGCTCGATGGTCTGGCGGCGCTGCTGCTCCATGTCGCCTAACGTGTAGGTCGAGTCGATCTCGGTGATCTGCAACGAGAAGCCGTAGAGCTCGTGGTAATTGACCACCACCTGCGCCAGGATGCGGATGCCCGGGGCGAGGCGTTGCCCCGTCTCGGCCTCGAAGTAGGCGGCAATGCGGCTGTATGCCGAACGCCAGATGACGGCTCGCGCCTGCGCTACGGGGACACCGTTGTCGCTCTTGAGCTCCTTCTCGATCAGCTCCAGGTAGCAGTGTCCCGAGTAGTTCACCTTCAGATCGGCAATCTCGGCACTCACCCACACGGGGAGCGCAAACCCTTCGTTGAGGGTCAGCTTTACCTTGCGTTGCAGCTCTAAAAGGGTGATATGGGGACGGGTAGCCATGCGAGGCAGGTGTTAGCGAATGACGAGTTGCAATTCGCGCGGAAGCGGGCGACCTTCGGGCAGCTGAATGCGCAGCACCCCCTCGGTAGCCACTGCCTGACCCGCCTTGCGGGCAGGCTCCCAGCGGGGCGAGGCCTCCACCACCTTCTCCACGCGCCGCTTCAGGCGGCTGTCGGTCGATTGCAGTGTTTCGAGGATCGTGAGCGATCCATCCTCGGCGATGCGGTAGCGCAGCACCACGCGGGCCGTGGGGTCGGTCGTGCTCCACTTCACGCGACGGGCTACATAGCGGGCAAAGCCTGCGGTGTCGGCCACAAAGCGGGCCGGCTCGTCGTATTTCAGGGTGATGATCACCACGCCGTGCGAAGCCCGTTCGCCGTAGCGCGCGATGGTAAATTCGTCGGCCGGCAGCTCCTCCATCCGCTCGATGATCTCGGGGTCGATCTCCCGAATATCGGTACGCTCCACCCCATTGACAATATAAAGCGGTTGCTGTCCCCTCGCGGGAACAACAACCGAAAAGGCGATAAAGAGCAGAAATATGACTCTTTTCATCTCTCCTCTTTGCTCTTTGTCTTTACTCTTTACAACTCCGACTCCTTCAGGCGCTCGGCGTTCTCGGCCACGATCAGGTGGTCGATGCAGTCCTGGATGTCGCCATCCATGAAGGCCGAAAGGTTGTAGATCGTGTAGTTGATACGGTGGTCCGTAATACGCCCCTGCGGATAGTTGTAAGTACGAATCTTGGCCGAGCGGTCACCCGTCGAAACCATCGTCTTACGCTTCGAGGCGATCTCGTCGAGGTACTTCGAGTATTCGAGGTTGAAGACGCGCGTACGCAACTCCTCAAAGGCCTTGTCGAAGTTCTTGAGCTGCGACTTCTGGTCCTGGCACTGCACGACGATACCCGTCGGGATGTGGGTCAGACGGATCGCCGAATAGGTCGTATTGACCGACTGACCACCCGGGCCCGATGCGCAGAAGATATCCTTGCGGATATCGTTCATCGAGATCTCGACATCGAACTCCTCAGCCTCGGGCAGCACGGCTACCGAGGCGGCCGAGGTGTGTACGCGACCCTGCGTCTCGGTCTGGGGCACACGCTGCACGCGGTGCACGCCCGACTCATACTTGAGCGTACCGTAGACGTTCTGGCCCGTGACCTTCAGGACAACCTCTTTGTAGCCTCCGGCAGCGCCTTCGGATGAGGAGGTCATCTCGTAACGCCACCCCTTCGACTCGATGTACTTGGTGTACATACGCAACAGGTCGCCGGCAAAGATGGCGGCCTCGTCACCACCCGTACCACCACGGATCTCGACGATGGCGTTCTTCGAGTCCTGCGGATCCTTCGGGATCAGGAGGAGCTTGATCTCCTCCTCCAGGCGCTCGATCTCGGGCTCCAGCTCGGCGGCCATCTCGCGGGCCATCTCGCGCATCTCCTCATCCTTGTCGTTGAGGAGCGTATCTTTCGCTTCGGCCAGGTTGGCCACGGCCGTGCGGTATTTATCCGAGGTGAAGATGATCGGCTCCAACTCCTTGTACTCCTTTGTGAGCTGGATAAACTGCTTCACATCGGCAATCACCTCGGGGTCGGTGAGCTTCTGGCCGATCTCCTCGTACTTGAGCTTCAGACCGTCCAGGCGAATCAAAATGCTGTTATCTGCCATTTTATCTTGTTGTATTTTGTTATTTTAGAATCGTGTCGATCCAATCGAGCATCAGCGGCATCCACGAGTGCTTGTAGTGGAACGTGTCGCGCATACCGAAGCCGTGACCACCATAGGGGTAGATGTGCATCGAGGCTGCAATACCCTGCTCCTTGAGGGCCATGTAGTAGAGCGGGCCGTTGATCGAGGGCACCGTGCGGTCATCGTCGGCAAAGAGGATGAAGGCGGGCGGCGTTGCCTTTGTAACGCGATTTTGGAGCGAATAGTATGCGCTCTCGGCCTCCGTGCGGTCTGCGCCCAGCAGGTTGTCGAACGAGCCCTTGTGCTGACGACCCTCGCCGGCCGAGATCACGGGGTAGAACAGGAGCGAAAAGTCGGGGCGCTCGCTACTCATCGTCGAGGTCATCGCGGCGAGGTGACCACCGGCCGACGAGCCGACGATGCCGACCTTTTCGACCTGCCACTCCTTAGCTACGCCCTGACTTTTACCGCGCAGCAGGCGGATTGCCTCCGTAGCATCCTCCAGCGGTACTTCGGGGTGCGCGTTGGGCATGCGATAGTGCAACACGGCGGCCACATAGCCGTGAGCGGCAAACCACTCGGCCATGTAGGCGCCCTCGTTCTCCATCGAGAGGTGACGGTAGCCGCCACCCGGGCAGATCACCACGCCTCGGCCGTTGTGTCGGCCGCTCTTGGGCGTGTAGACGAAGAGCACCGTCTCGGTCGTCAGGGCGGGGCGGTTGTTTTTGATCTCGCCCGCTTCGGCCAATCCGTTGGAGTGGGGTGCCGTCGTGTTGTCCCAGATGCGGATCACCTGCGTCGCTCCGCTCATGTTTTGTGCCGAAGCCGATAGTGTCAGAAAACTCAAAAGAATCAGTAAGTATCTCATACCCAACAATCTGAATTTTGAATTCTAAATTCTAAATTTTGAATTTCAATATCGTTAAATAACGATGTTGATGATCTTGCCCTTCACGACAATCACCTTCTTCGGGCTCTTGCCCTCGATCCACTTCTGCGCCTCGGGTTGCGCCACCACATCGGCCTGAATCGATGCGGGGTCGAGGTTTAGATCGTACTCCTTCTTGAAACGGAGCTTGCCGTTGATCGACACGGGGTACTCGAATGTGGCGAGCGTGAGGTACTTCTCCTCGCAGACGGGGTAGGCGGCCTCGCATACCGAAGTCGTGTAACCCAGCGTGTGGTAGAGCTCCTCGCAGATGTGGGGTGCGAAGGGGGCTAAGAGCACCACGAGCGGCTCCAGAATCTCACGCTTCGAGCAATCGCCCAGCTCGTTGAGGCAGATCATGAAGGCGGCAACCGAGGTGTTGAACGAGAAGTGCTCGATATCCTCCGTCACCTTCTTGATCGTCTTGTGGAGCGTGCGCAGCTCCTTCTCCGTGGCCTTCTCATCCGTGAGGAGGAGCTTGCTGTCGCGGTCGTAGAACAGACGCCACAGACGCTTCAGGAACTTATGCACACCGTCGATGCCGTTCGTGTCCCAGGGCTTCGACTGCTCGAGCGGGCCGAGGAACATCTCGTACATGCGGAGCGTATCGGCACCGTAGTTCTCGACGATGTAGTCGGGATTTACGACGTTGTACATCGACTTTGACATCTTCTCGATGGCCCAGCCGCAGATATACTTGCCATCCTCGAGGATAAACTCGGCGTTGGCAAAGTCGGGCATCCACTGCTTGAAGGCCTCCAGGTCGAGGATATCGTTCTTGACGATGTTCACATCGACGTGAATCTCCTGCGTCTCGTACTGATCCTTCAGGCCGAGCGAGACGAACTTGTTGGTGCCCACCACGCGGTAGACGAAGTTCGAACGGCCCTGGATCATACCCTGGTTCACGAGCTTGCGGAAGGGCTCCTGCTCGCAGACATAGCCCAGATCGTAGAGGAACATGTTCCAGAAACGCGAGTACATGAGGTGACCTGTAGCGTGCTCGATACCACCCACATAGAGGTCTACCTGTCGCCAATAGTTGTTGGCCTCGCGGCTTACGAGAGCCTCATCGTTCTGCGGATCCATGTAGCGCAGGAAGTAGGCCGACGAGCCGGCAAAGCCCGGCATGGTCGAGAGCTCGAAGGGATAACCCTCCTCGGTGCACCAACCCTCGGCGCGTGCCAGGGGCGGTTCGCCCTGCTCCGTGGGGCCGAAGTTGGCAATCGGGGGGAGCTCCAGCGGAAGTTTCTCCTCCGAGAGCGGGTAGGCCGTATCCTCCTTGTAGTAGATCGGGAAGGGCTCGCCCCAGTAGCGCTGGCGCGAGAAGATGGCATCGCGCAGGCGGTAGTTGATGAGCTTCTTGCCCAGGCCGCGCTTCTCCACCTCTTGGAACATCATCGGAATCGCCTCCTTGACATCCATGCCCGTGAGGAAGTCCGAATTGATCATCTTGCCCTCCTTGGCATCATAGGAGGACTCCTCGATGTTGCCACCCTCTACGACGGGCACAATCTCCAGCCCGAAGTGGCGGGCAAAGGCCCAGTCGCGCGAGTCGTGAGCCGGCACGGCCATAATGGCACCCGTGCCGTAGCCCGAGAGGACGTAATCCGAAGCGTAGATCGGAATCTGGCGACCCGTGAAGGGGTTGATGGCGTACGAACCGGTGAAGACACCGCTCACGCGCTTCGTCTCGGCCATACGCTCACGCTCCGAGCGCTTCTTGGCCTCGGTGATGTAGGCCTCGACAGCCTCTTTCTGCTCCTCCGAGGTCAGCTCGGCGAGCATCTCATGCTCGGGGGCAATGACCATGAAGGTAACGCCGAAAATCGTATCGGGACGGGTCGTGAAGATCTCTAACTTCTGCTCCTTACCTACCAGGTCGAAGAAGACCTGTGCGCCTACCGAGCGGCCGATCCAGTTGCGCTGAATCTCCTTCAGCGAGTCGCTCCACTCGAGCTGATCCAGGCCGTCGAGCATACGCTGGGCGTAGGCCGTCACGCGCAGCAGCCACTGCTTCATGCGCTTCTGCTCTACGGGGTGACCGCCGCGCACCGAAAGACCATCCTTCACCTCGTCGTTGGCCAGCACCGTGCCCAATTTCGGACACCAGTTTACCATCGTGTCGGCGCGGAAGGCGAGGCGGTAGTTCTGCAGCACCTGCTCCTTCTCTGCCTCGCTCTTGGCGGCCCACTCCGCGGCCGTGAAACTAAGCTCGAGGGTCGATGCGGCATCGACACCCTCCGTGCCCGACTTTTCAAAGCGGGCGATGAGCTCCTCGATCGGCTTGGCCTTCTGCTCCGTGCGGTCGTAGTAGTGACCGAACATCTTGAGGAAGGCCCACTGCGTCCACTTGTAGTAGCCCGGTTCGCAGGTGCGCACCTCACGATCCCAATCAAACGAGAAGCCGATCTTGTCCAACTGCTCGCGGTAGCGGGCCGTGTTCTTCTCGGTCGTCACGGCGGGGTGCTGACCCGTCTGGATGGCGTACTGCTCGGCCGGCAGACCGAAGGCATCGTAGCCCATCGGGTGGAGGACATTGAAGCCCTTCAGGCGCTTGTAGCGCGAGTAGATATCCGAGGCGATGTAGCCCAGCGGGTGACCCACATGCAGACCTGCGCCCGAGGGGTAGGGGAACATGTCGAGTACATAGAATTTCGGTCGGGTCGTATCGACCTCGACACGATAGGTCTTATCCTCGCGCCAACGCTCCTGCCAGCGCGATTCAATCTCTTTGAAATTGTATTCCATGGATTTCGGGTTATTATTTTCCTATTTTAATGGGCAAAGATACATATATTATAAAGAAATTCAAAATTTAGGATTTAGAATTCAAAATTGGTGGGCGGTAATTGCTCTGTGCGCCCTTTGATAACGAGATTAACGAGATTAAAGAGATTAATGATTTTAACGAAATTAACGAAGGGCGCTCCTTAATATCCTTAATCTCTTTAATTTCTTTCATCTCTTTTCCCCTGCGCCCTTGCCGATTTTGCGTTTTTTTTGTAACTTGCGCATAATTAATAAATAAGGTGCGTATGGATAAGTACTACGATGCAATCCGATTCGATGCGCTGTATCGGGTTTTGAGCTCGATGCTCATCCTGGGTTTGGTGCTGATTGTGCCCCTGTCGGGTGTTTGGGAGGATGTAGTGGCGGTCCCCTATGCCTTGGTACTCTTTGCAACGCTTTTTCGCGTGGTCTATATTTGTGTGCAGACGGCGCGCGGCAAAGAGATCGGGCCGCGCCTGAGTGAAGTCTGGGAGCGACGCATCGAGTGGCTCGACGGTGCGCTTACGGTGGTCTGGTTTGTGGTCATTTTTGGCGTAGCATTGTACCTCACTTACGCCTCCTTCTTCGCTTGATTTTTTAGACGCTTTTAACCCCTTGCCCGACCCCGAAAAGTCGGGCTTTTTTATCCCTTTTCGGGGGCGATTTTGCCCCCTTTCGGGGTGCTTTTGCATGCCCCGATGTCGGGTCTGCTATATCCGAATTTGCCGTCTGCCTGCGGCGTGTCTCCATCCCCGTTATTTGGCTTTGTCGCGGTTGGGTAAATCGGCTAACTCGCTCATTTAGGAGGATTCCGATACCGCCCGATTGTCAGTCTCGGTTTTTCTTTTTCGCCACTTGAATTTATGTTTTTGACAAAAACCAATCTTCTCATTCCTTCCGCCATTTCGGCGCTTCGATCTCGCAATGCGGCGAAATATCGAACTCCCACAAAATCAGTAGTTTAGTAAAATTGCTATAAACAAAGCAAATAATTTTGCAAAAACGATAAGCAAAAAGAATGACAAAACCACGAAAAAAGCACGAAAAAGGCTGAAAAAGACCCCATATATATTGTGTTTTGAAAAAAAATGCTTACCTTTGCAGTCCATTTTGGACAATGGAGATAGAAAAATTAACAAATTAAAGGACAAAAAAATGCCTACTATTCAACAGTTAGTTCGTAACGGCCGAGTAGCAATGGAGGACAAATCGAAGTCGCCTGCTCTCGCCGCGTGTCCGCAGCGCCGTGGCGTTTGTACCCGTGTGTACACGACGACCCCGAAGAAGCCTAACTCGGCTATGCGTAAGGTGGCACGTGTAAGATTGACCAATGGCAAGGAGGTCAACGCCTACATCCCCGGTGAAGGTCACAACTTGCAGGAGCACTCGATTGTGCTTGTCCGTGGTGGTCGTGTAAAGGACCTCCCGGGTGTTCGTTATCACCTCGTTCGTGGTGCCCTCGACTCGGCCGGTGTAGATGGTCGTCGTCAGCGTCGCTCGAAGTACGGTGCAAAGCGTCCTAAGGCCGCTAAGAAGTAATCTGACTAAACAACAAAGAATTTTTTAAAGCAATGAGAAAAGCTAAGCCTAAGAAGCGAATTCTACTTCCGGATCCGAAGTTCGGTGACGTGGCTGTGACCCGTTTCGTGAACAACCTTATGCTGGATGGTAAGAAGAGTATTGCCTACACGATCTTCTATGATGCATTGGAGCTCGTAGGTAAGAAGATGAAGGATGCTGATAAGTCTCCGCTGGAAATCTGGAAACAGGCCCTCGAGAACATCACGCCCCAAGTCGAAGTGAAGTCGAAGCGTATCGGTGGTGCAACCTTCCAGGTTCCTATGGAGGTTCGTCCGGAGCGCAAGATTTCTATTTCCATGAAGAACCTTGTCCTGTTCTCGCGTAAGC
>JAGAMA010000022.1 GCA_017624955.1 Alistipes sp. | reverse complement strand
GGCCATTTCAAAGACTTTGTGAAATGGTATCTTTTTCTGCAAAGTAATCAGGGAAAGGCAAGCAAAAAATAGGGCGAGAAATACTACGTTTCTCGCCCATAATTTAGAATCTAAAAAGCGCCACTTTTGGCATCATTACCATAAACAATAAGCGTGTGCCCATCAGGACACACGCTTATCTTATCTTGGCTCGGCTCGCTTAGCGGCGCTTGGCGGGTAGGTCGTCGATATACTCCACAGCGAGCGGACGACGGAAGACCTCGCGCAGCGAAATGATGGTCTCCGTGGCCGAAATGCCGTGGATGCGCAGCACCTTGTCATAGACCGTGTGCATCAGGTGCTCGTTATCGAGGCAGTAGAGCTTAACCTGGATACTGCCCTTACCGGTAATGAAGTGAGCCTCCACAATCTCGGGAATCTCCTGCAGCTCTTCGATGACCTGCTGCAGCTGCTGCGGATCCTTGAGCGAAATGTTGATATGGGCGCAGACATCAAAGCCCAGCATCTTGGGATTGACTACCATGTAGCTGCCCTGGATCACACCGGCCTCGGTGAGCTTATGGATGCGCTGGTGAATAGCCGCGCCCGAGATACCGCACTCGCGGGCGATCTCCAGGAAGGGCATACGGGCATTCTTAACCAGGAATTTCAGGATCTTGCGGTCAATGGCATCCAGATTGATCGTTTTCATCATAAAAAGCGTGTTTGGGTGTTATGGATTGTGTTGTGTGTGTACGCTTATTTCAGTACGCCCAGCTCCTTGCCTACCTTCACGAAGGCCTCGATGCAACGATCGAGGTGCTCGCGCTCGTGGCCGGCCGAAACCTGTACGCGGATGCGGGCCTGACCCTTCGGTACTACGGGGTAGTAGAAGCCCGTTACGAATACACCCTCCTCCTGCAGCTTGGCAGCCATATCCTGCGAGAGCTTGGCATCGTAGAGCATCACGGCGCAGATGGCCGACTGCGTGGGCTTGATATCGAAGCCTGCAGCCATCATCTTCTCGCGGAAGTAGGCCACATTCTCCACCAGCTTGTCATGCAGGGCATCGCTCTCCTCCAGCATCTTGAACATCTCGATACCGGCACCTACGACTGCGGGGGGCAGCGAGTTCGAGAAGAGGTAGGGGCGCGAACGCTGGCGCAGCATGTCGATAATCTCCTTCTTACCCGTCGTGAAGCCGCCCACGGCACCACCGAAGGCCTTGCCGAGCGTACCGGTCAGGATCTCCACCTTACCGCGCAGGTCGTACAGCTCCGTGATACCGCGACCCGTCTTGCCGAGTACACCTGCCGAGTGGCACTCATCGACCATCACCATGGCATCATATTTCTCGGCCAGCTCGACGATCTTATCCAGCGGAGCGGCGTTGCCGTCCATCGAGAAGACACCGTCGGTGCAGATGATGCGGAAGCGCTGTGCCTGGGCCTTCTTAAGGCACTCCTCGAGGTCGGCCATGTCGGCATTGGCGTAGCGGTAGCGCACCGCCTTGCAGAGGCGCACACCGTCGATGATCGAGGCGTGGTTCAGGGCATCCGAGATGATGGCATCCTGCTCCGTGAAGAGCGGTTCGAAGACACCACCGTTGGCATCGAAGCAGGCGGCGTAGAGGATCGTATCCTCCGTGCCGAAGTAGTTCGAAATAGCCTTCTCAAGCTCCTTGTGCATATCCTGGCAGCCGCAGATGAAGCGCACGGACGACATGCCGTAGCCGCGCTCGTCCATGGCACGCTTGGCGGCCTCCACCAGGCGCTTATTGTCCGAAAGACCCAGGTAGTTGTTGGCGCAGAAGTTCAGCACCTCGCGGCCTGCCACCTCGATTGCGGCACGCTGCGGCGAGCAAATTACGCGCTCGGTTTTGTAGAGACCTGCGGCACGGATTTCGTCCAATTCGTGCTGCAAATGAGCTTGCATTTTTGTGTACATGACTCGAATTGTTATGTTTGATTGATTTTTTCTGTCAAATTGTTAGCAAATATAATGACTTTGTTTTGATTTTCCACTATCTTTGCGGTAGAAATAAACATTTTTCCATCATTTTCGTATCATGAAGAAGCATTGTGTATTGGTCAGCGGTGGCGCGGGGTATATCGGATCGCACACGGCTGTGGAGCTCATCGAGGCGGGCTACGATGTAGTGATTGCCGACAATCTTTCAAATAGCGACCTGGGCGCTGTCGAGGGTGTCCGCAAAATTACGGGCGTAGAGGTTCCCTTTGTCGAGGTCGATTGCTGCGACAAGGAGCGTTTGGCCAAGGAGCTGTTCGAAAAATATGAGTTCGACTCGGTGATTCACTTTGCCGCCTACAAGGCTGTGGGCGAATCGGTGCAGAAGCCGTTGGAGTACTACCGCAACAACCTTACGTCGCTGATGAACATCATCGAGCTGATGCGCACCTACGGCCGTCACAACATCGTCTTCTCGTCGTCGTGTACGGTCTATGGCGAGCCCGACAAGCAGCCCGTAACGGAGCAAACGCCCCGCAAGCCGGCCACCTCGCCCTACGGCAATACGAAGACCATGTGCGAGGATATCCTGCGCGACTCGGTGCGTGCCTATGGCGATTTGAAGGGTATCGCCCTGCGCTACTTCAACCCCATCGGTGCACACCCCTCGGCCCTCATCGGTGAGCTGCCGCGCGGTGTACCGCAGAACCTTGTCCCCTTCGTGACGCAGACCGCTGCCGGCATCCGCGAGTGCCTCTCGGTATTCGGCAACGACTACCCCACCCCCGACGGCTCGAACATCCGCGACTATATCGATGTGGTGGATCTGGCGCGCGCCCATGTCGTAGCCATTACCCGTATGATCGAGGGGAAGAACAAGCAGAATTACGAGGTCTTCAATGTCGGCACGGGCAACGGTGTCTCGGTGCTGGAGCTGGTGCACCGCTTCGAGGAGGCCAACTCGCTGAAACTCAACTACAAGATTGCCGACCGCCGCGAGGGCGATATCATCGCCATCTGGGCCGACCCGACCCTGGCGAACGAGGAGCTGGGCTGGAAGGCTACGCGCAACCTCGACGACACGCTCCGCTCGGCCTGGGCCTGGGAGAAGCATGTAAGAGGCATTGAATAAAGAGGAAAGAGTGAAGAGCAAAGAGCAAAGATAAGCGAGGGTGTCCTATAACGGGACACCCTCGCTTGTTGTTAAAAGTGGTTGGTTCTTGTCTATTTGCGGAGTTTGCGCTCGATGAAGAGTTCGATAATCAGGAACAAAGCACCGCCGAGCATCATACCGCCCACAAGCATTATTTCCGGCGTATCGCCAAAGGGACCTTCGGGAAGATTCGCCACCCAAAACGACTGCAAAAAGCCGACACCGACACCGAGTACAATACTGCCAATACGCATCAGCCACCACATCGTCTGTTTCAGTGAATCCACCTGCGGTGCAGCCTTACCCAGATACTCCACCAGATCCTGCCCTTCGAGTTTTTGTAGCGCCTTCAGTCGCTCGAAACGAGTCAGCGACAATTCGACAATTTTATAAATCGCCACAGCGACAACCAATGTCAAGATTACATCAAACATAATTATTTGTTTTTTTTAAGGTTTTACTTTTGTTTTCTCATTTCTTGCGCTACCGGTTTTGCGTTCAATGGGTTAGACTGCAAAGTGCGAAAAAGGTTACAAACCGGGCCTACTAAGCCTACTGCGCCCACTAAAATAATTCTTAATTTTGAATTCTAAATTCTAAATTTCTATTCGGGAATTCCCCATTTTTTACACAGCCAGCGTTGCAACTCGTAGAGCAGGTAGAAGCCCACGAGGAGCATGGAGGCCATCTCGTCACAGGGTGTGACAACCGCCTGCGAGGCGTGTACCATCACATAGGCTCCGAGGGCCAGCAACACCACAATCGCCACCACCACGGGGGCAAAGAAGAGGCGGCGTTCACGGCGGAGCATCCGCTCCTGCTCACGCCTCACCTCGCGCATGATCTTCTCGGTCATAAAGGCCGGCTCGTAGGGCTGCTTTCGAGCCTGCACCACACGGCGCAACTCGCTGTCGCTTATTGTTTTTCGGTTATCCATACTCCTAATTTTTTGCGGATTCGGTGCAGGCGCACCTTCGTATTGTTTTCGGTGAGTGAGAGGATTTCGCCACACTCACTCAAGGGGCGGTTTTCGTAGTAGTGGAGCTGTATCAACGCCCGCTCGTCGGCCTCGAGGCGATCGAGCGCCGCCCGAAGGGCCTGCTCCTGTGCTTCGCTGAGCTCCGTCAGCTCCCCATCATCCGAAAGCTCGGGCAGGCGCTCCGCGCGGCTGAAGTCGAAGAGCGCGAAGCGGCGTTGTCGGCGTTTTACGGCCGTGAGCGCCGTGTTACAGGCGATGCGGTAGAGCCAAGTCGAGAAGGCACTGCGCGAGCCATAGCTCGCCAGGTGCGTATAGGCCTTGAGGAAGATATCCTGTGTCAGCTCCTCGGCCTCCTCCCGCTGTCCCACAATGCCGACAACGAGGGCGAAGATCGGGCGGCTGTACCGCTCGACTAAGGGGGCAAAGGCCTCGGCATCGCCCTCCAACACTTTGCGAATCAATCGTTGCTCGTCGTGGTGTGTCATCTATCGGATTAGACCACCCAATGGCCGTTTGGTTACAAAATTAGCAAAAAAAGTTGAAAAGCGTTAGCTTCCCTTAGTCACCTTTCGCCGCCTTTTCCGCCCTTGTAGCTCATTCTTTATCAAATAATTTTGATTTTCCGATTCTTCGTTGTACTTTTGCACTCCCAAACAGACGGTATTGGGGCATAATTCCCCGAAATTATGCTGAGAACCGTCGGTGGTTTAACTTTTTAAACATTTTCATACACCATGAAAACTATCGTTGTAAATGCCGTTGAGCGTAACGACTTCGGCAAGAAGGCAGCCAAGGCTGTTCGTCGCGAGGGTATGGTACCCTGCGTACTTTGTGGTAACGGTGAGACC
Source organism: Alistipes sp. (assembly GCA_017624955.1). Classification (GTDB taxonomy): domain Bacteria; phylum Bacteroidota; class Bacteroidia; order Bacteroidales; family Rikenellaceae; genus Alistipes. Next base: position 52,433 of record JAGAMA010000022.1, on the reverse strand, counting down.
GTAAACTTCACCATCGATCCCCGTGAGATCAAGTCGCTGATCTACACCCCCAACTCGTACATCGTTGAGTTCCACTTCGGCGAGAAGGTCGAGAAGGCCGTAATGCGTGAGGTTCAGTGGCACCCCGTACGCGAGGAGCTGCTCCACGTTGAGTTCTTCCGCATCGCTGACGGCAAGCCCGTATCGGTAGCTGTTCCCGTTCGTCTGACGGGTAACGCCGAGGGTGTGAAGGTCGGTGGTAAGCTCGTGCTGTCGGCTCGCAAGGTGACCGTAAGCGCTCTGGCCGAGAACCTGCCCGATGAGATCGTTGTTGATGTAACGACGCTGGGTCTGGGTAAGACGATTTTCGTTGGCGACCTGAACATGGAGAACCTGAAGTTCGTGACGCCCGCTACGACCGCTGTCTGCGCCGTTCGCATGACCCGTGCTGCTCGTGGTGCCGCTGCCGCCGAGAAATAGTCTTAGCGCAGCATGAAATACCTCATTGTTGGATTGGGAAACATCGGCGCAGAGTATGCCGATACCCGTCACAACATTGGATTCAGCGTGTTGGATGCCCTTGCCGGGGTGTCCAACACGTCGTTTTCGACCGTCCGCTACGGCGATATGGCCACCCTGCGTCATCGCGGTCGCACGGTGCTTCTCTTGAAGCCCTCGACCTACATGAACCTCTCGGGCAAGGCCGTACGCTACTGGATGGAGCAGGAGAAGATCAAGCCCGAAAACCTGCTCGTCATTTCGGACGATATCGCCATCCCGTTTGGTCAGTTGCGCCTGCGCCCGCAAGGGTCGGCCGGTGGCCATAACGGCCTGAAGAATATCGCCGAGCTCCTGGGCACGGAGTCCTTTGCCCGCATGCGCTTCGGCGTGGGGGGCGACTTCCCGCGCGGCCACCAGGTCGATTATGTGCTGGGCAAGTGGTCGGACGAGGAGCTGAAGGCGATGCCCGAACGGTTGAAACTCTTCGGCGATGCGATCCTCTCGTTTGTCTCGGTCGGCTGCCAGATGACGATGAACAACTTCAACAAGAAATAAAAAGAGTTGCCGTTGGGCAACTCTTTTTTTTATAAGCGGTTCGGCCTTGATAATCTTACGAAAAATTCGTACCTTTGGTCAATATAGCGGGGATAATTCTATGAGATGCATTTGGGCTTTGTGGAGCGTTTTGATGCTGTTGCTGCCGATTCAACGAATGGCGGCACAGTCGGCACTGCGCATGCAGAACTATTCGCATGAGCTCTCCGAGCACATGGTGACCGACATCCGCCAGGATGAGCGCGGTTTCCTCTGGTTCTCGACCTGGAACGGTCTGCACCGCTTCGACGGCTACACCTTCAAGAACTACAAGACCTACCCGGGCGAGGAGTGTGTGATGGAGAGTAACCGCATCCTCGAAATCGTCATTGGCAAGAGCGGCATGATCTACTGCCGCGACCACGAGCACAACCTCTACCTCTTCGATCCCATTCGGGAACGATTCTACTATCTCCCCCTCGAGCAGATCAACAATACCACATCGAAACCCTCCTTTCGCCTGCTCAAAACCTTCGAAAACGGCCAAACGATTTTGGTGTCGAACGACCGCGTGGTGCAAATCAACGAAGCGCAACTCGACATCGAACAGGGAAGAGGTATTCGCACCCACTGGTTTAAGCAGGGGGAGAATCCGCTGGGAATCTCGAAAATCGTAGATGTACTTCTGAGCGAGGAGGAGGAAATCTGCTTGGTGGGCGATCGAAAGCTCTTTATCGGCGAGCGCGAAGTAGCCATGTCGGAGGGGGTGCAGATCTTATCTGCAACCCGCTACACGAACCGCATTTGTCTGCTGACCGACCACAAACAGCTGCTATTGATCTCCACCAAAAGCGGCTCGATAGAGCGTATTTCGTTGCCCGAACAGATCGGTACGGCCGACTTTGTGATGACGCTCGATAAGGAACGTATTGCCATCGCCACCCATCGTGGAGCCTGGATCTACACCCCGCTAAATCGGCGCTTCGTGCACATAGACCTCGCTCGATGCAGCACTCCGAATACCCACGTTTCTAACTTCTTTCTCGATAGCCGGAAACAGCTTTGGATGAACACCTACGGCGAGGGTATCGTGCGCTACGATTTACAGCAGGGCGATTTGCAATACCTGCAATCCCCCAAAGAGGATATTCCATACGCCTCGGCCGAAAGCATCCCCTTCTGCTTTGAGGATACGAATGGTACATTTTGGGTGCTGCCAAGAAGGGGTACGCTCGGCTATTTCGACTATAAGGAGCAATGCCTGAAAACCTACTACGCCGACCCCGCCCTCCCCGAAACGCGCTTTACGCCGACCATGTTGCTCCATTTCCTGGATCGACAGGGCAACTTATGGTACACGGGCACATCGGGCCTCTATCGTATTACACTACGCCCTGACGACATTCGGTATCGCACGCTCGATGCGGGGCATGATACCCGCGCCTTGATGACCGACCGACACAACCGCTTGTGGGTGGCCACCAAAGGCGGGTATGTGCGCATCTTCAATGCCGACCTTACCCTGGAAGGCTATCTCGGCAGCGATGGAGCGATTTACAAAACACCGACACGCTTCGTAGGCAATGTTTACAAAATCCTTGAGACCAAAGAGGGTGACTTGTGGATGGGTACCCGCCTGCGAGGGTTGTGCCACCTGCAGCCCGTGGGCGAAAATCGCTACCGCATCACCCACTACCGACACGACCCGAATGACCCCTTCAGCATCAGTGGAGATAGTGTTTTCGACCTGTTTATCGATAGTCGCAACCGGCTGTGGGTCGGATCCTATGATGGAGGTATCAACCTCGTTCAACAGGATGCGGGAAAGGTGCGTTTCCTACACGCCGAAAACTACTTCAGCCAATATCCGATCGAGCATGGAGCCAACATCCGCGCCATTGAGGAGAAGGATGATGCCCTGATGCTGGGTACCATCAGCGGATTGATCACCTTCCCGCTCGACTTCACGGAGGGCGACCGGGTTCCCTTCTATATCAACCGCATGCGCCCCGAAGATTCGTACAGCCTGCCGGCCAACGATATCCACTCGATGTTCGCCGATAGCCGAGGCGACTGCTACGCCATGAGCTTTACGGGTGGTATCTGCCGCGTGCTTTCACCCTCGCTGCTTAGCGATTCGATCCGATTCCATACCTTCAACAATAAATACGGCCTGCAATCGGAGCTTACGCATACCATGCGCGAAGACCGAAACGGCATGTTGTGGGTCATCAGCGAGAACTCCATCAACCGCTTCAACCCGAAGACGGAGAGCTTCGAATCCTACGGCGAACGCCAACGCATCTACACCGAGACCCAACCGACCTTCCTCGGCAACGATCTTGTTGTCGGCACCAACGGAGGTATCGCCCTCATCCGAACCGATGCGCCCCAAAAAAGCAGCTATGTGCCGCCCATCGCCTTCTCTGCGCTCAACATCTCCGGAACGGGCGAAGAGCGGATGGTTGACCACCTCAACCGGATCGAATTGAATCCCGAGGAGCGCGATATCCAGATTCAATTTGCTGCGCTCGACTATGCCAACCCCACCACCATCGAGTACCACTACCGCATGCAGGGGATGGAGACGGAGTGGAATCGCGTGGTCGGACACCACACGGCCTCCTATACCGATCTGTGCCCCGGCAAATACCGCTTCGAGGTCTACTCGACCAACAGCGATGGCGTGAAGGTCGATAACCTGCGCTCACTGGAAGTGGTCGTTACGCCGCGCTTTAGGGAGACCCTGTGGGCCATGCTGCTCATTGCGCTGGCCGTCATGGCACTGATACTGACCGCCCTCTCGGTCTACCTGCACATCTACCGACTGCGCAGCCGCATCGACATCGAACAACACCTCACCGACATCAAGTTGCGCTTCTTCACCGATGTTTCGCACGAGTTGCGCACCCCGCTGACGCTGATCGCCTCGCCCGTGGATGAGGTGCTGGAGCATGAGGCGCTGAGCGACAAGGCGCGCAACTACCTCGGCATCGTCCAGCAAAATACGCAACGCATGTTGCGCCTCATCAACCAGATTCTCGACTTCAGAAAGATCGAGAACGGCAAGATGAAGCTCCTCGTCGAGCAGGTCGAACTGCTCCCCCTGCTGCAACGCATTGCCGAGAATTTCCACCTGATGGCCGAGCGCAACCGCAACGAATACACCATCCGGCTCCCCGAAGCGGGACTTTTAGGGTGGATGGATCGGGATAAGGTGGAGAAAATCTGCGTCAATCTGCTCTCCAACGCCTTCAAATACACTCCCGTGGGGCGAGGCATTCACTTCAGCGTCTCGGCCGACACGCAGCAGCTGACGATTATCGTTTCGGACGAGGGTATCGGCATGGATCAAAAGGCCAAGGAGCGCCTTTTCCGCCGCTTTGAGAACATCTTGGGTACGACCAACTTCCCCTCGTCGGGTATCGGGCTATCGCTCATCAAGGAGCTGATCGACCTGATGGAGGGCACGATCGAGGTGGAGAGCACCCCGGGGGTCGGCTCCTGCTTTACGGTGCAACTGCCGATCTGCCGCAACCACTACGCCCGCCTTGCGCACGCCGAGTTGGTCATCAGCGAACCCACCGCAGGAAGCGCCACCGAGGCAGATACGCTCCCGATTCCGCCCGATGACAACGAGAAGATGACCCTGCTGGTAGTGGAGGATAACCAGGAGCTGCGCACGGTGCTGAACGACATCCTTTCGTCGGAATACCGCGTTGTGACGGCGGCCAACGGTGCCGAGGGTCTGGAGTTGGCCCGCACGGAGTCCCCCGACCTAATCCTGACCGATGTGATGATGCCTGTTATGGATGGTCTGGAGATGGTTTCGCGCATCAAATCCGATGCAGCGTTGTGCCACCTGCCCATTGTGATTCTCTCGGCCAAATCGTCGCTCGACGACCGCATTTCGGGCCTTGAGCAGGGCATTGACGACTACATCACCAAGCCCTTTGTCGGCTCCTACCTCAAGGCGCGTATTCGTAACCTGCTGAACCACTATCGCACCATGCGTGAGCGATTCCTCAGCCAGCTCACCGCGCCCAACAGCCGCCTGGAGGAGATCTCGCCCGTACAACCGCACCTCCTCTCGCAGGATGAGGAGTTTATGAAGCACCTCATGGCCGTCATCGAGAAGCACATGGACAACACGGAGATCACGATCGAGGAGTTTGCCCGCGAGTTGAACATGGCCCACTCGACCTTCTACAATAAGATCAAGGCGTTGCTGGGTATCACGCCCGTTGAGTTTATCCGCGAAATGCGCCTCAAACGCGCCCACCAGCTCCTCGCCTCGGGGGCTTACGATGTCTCGTCGGTGAGCTACATGGTCGGCTTCTCCGACCCGCGCTACTTCTCGAAGTGCTTTAAGAAACGCTTCGATATACTGCCCTCTCAGGTGAAGAAATAATCCCGCGATGATAAGCTAATAGAGGGTGTGGCCTTCAACTTGAAGGCCACACCCTCTATTTTGCCACAAGCCATAAAACAAGGCCCGTTCGGTATCACTACCAAACGGGCCTCCTCACCTAATTTTAACTAACTAAACCTATGTGAAGGTTTTCTTTTCACAAGCTACTCCTGACGGAAACCGTAGCCATTCGAAATCTTCGAGTTCAGAACCACCTTAGCCAGGTAGGGCTTCAGGTAGATCGGCGGGTTCTTCGCTGCGAGATCCTGATCGGTGTAACCGGCCAGCAGCTTGGTGGCATACGACTCGCGGTGCTTGTTCATATCGACAGCCCACGGTGTCTGTACATAACCCTCAGCCTCGAGTGCCTGAGCCTCCTCCGAACCGGGAGCGATGTACTCAAACAGACCCTTAATAGCCACGTTCGTTGCCGTTACGCTGGCATACGAGGGAATCAAGCCACCCCAATCGTCGTGCTGACCACGCCAACCCGGGAAGAGAACCGGATCGCTCTCATCGGGGCACTGCGCCGTCAAACGATAACCATACTGAGCGCGAGCATCCACCTGTTTGGTCCATACATAAGCCGGAATCTGGTTGCCATTAGCAAACTCATGGTAACCCTGAGCAACCACATCGTCAATGAGCTTGGTCATATCCTTACGCACCTGAACAGCAGCCTCGGGCAGCATACCCGTGCGGATCAGCGTCCAGCGACGGTCACCCTCGCCTACAAACTCCAGAGCACGCTCCTTAATAACAGCCTTGTACAAACCACCGCACTCGGTAATGTAGGTATTGAAGTTCGGGTCGTTGTTACCGGGGAATGCACGGTGGTGAACCTTACCCAGGTAGGTCTTGGCCGTGGCATCGTCACCCAAAGCAGCGCAGATCTCAGCCAACATCAGGTAGGCATCCGAAATACGCATGTAGCTTACATTGATACCCGATGTACCATACGAGCTCGTATCAGGCGAAGGCAGACGGTTCCAGTCCCACTTGTTGGTACCCGGGCCGCAACCTGCACCCCAAGCCGAACGCTCGAACGACTGCATCTTCTCCTGGCCACCACCGGTCGAACCGGTTACGCAAACCGAAGCATCACGACGCATATCGTTGTTGTCGAACCAACCATAGTAGAAGTGAGCATTCACACGGTCCTGACCGCAAGCTACGCAAGGAGCACCGCCGTTACCACCCGACGAAGGACGACCGATATAGGCCGGACGATCCGAACCATGGAGGTACATCATCGGAATCTCATAAATCGACTCGTCAGCCAACGTAATGTTATCACCGGCATGCATCTGCTGGAAGGTATACTGGAAGGGGTTACCGTAGGTGCGATCGCCCACCTTCTCACCACGCGGGTCAGTTGTGTGAAGAACCACCGAGCCCGAGTTGTTTGCCAGCTCCTGAAGATACTGCTTACCAATAGCGAAGACCTCTTTCCAATCCGAACGACGACCATAAACGGCACCATTCTTCTCTACCGACCAATCATCAAATGAGAGCACATTACCATCGCCATCAACATAGAAGTCGGCACCCAGGTCAGTGCGGCGCGTCAGGTAACCACCGTTGTAAAGGCAGATACGGCCGATCAGACCCTGTACATAAGTACGGTTCATCACATCGGCACGGGTCGTACCCTCGCCCGGACGGAACATGTGCGGCTCAACCTCGATGAGCTTCTTTACATGGTAATCGTAAATGGCATAACGCGACGTAAGACCCTGAGCCTGCTGACCTGCTACCAGCGAGTGGGGCACATCACCATACCAACGGCAAAGCTCATAGTAGCACGTTGCACGCAGCGCAACTGCCTGACCGTAGATATCCGACAGCGAGTTGGGCTCATCGGTCATGATCTCCGACTCAAAGTTTGCCATCGCCTCGTAGCTCGTGATGAGCGAGTTAGCTACAGCAATCGTGTTGTAAAGCTGCTCGAAAACCTCAGTGCCCTCACCCGAGTTGATGTTATAGTTTGCCGTACCGGTGGGATAGAAGGTCTTCTCCAAGCAACCGGCCGAACCCTCGCTATACGAATCCTGGGCATCCTCGATGTCCGAGCCCCAAATCGGGGTCCAGAAGAAACCGACCGAGTGCAACGAACGGCAGTTCTGCAGGGTCGAATAACCGTAGTAAAGGGCAGCACGTGCCGACTCCTCGTTCTGGAAAACAAAGTCTCGGTCCACTACGCTCGGAGAGTTCGTCTCCAGGTAGTCCTCGCAGCTCGTCAGCGTAAAGAGAGCCGCTACAACCAATATGGTGTTTAAAATGCGTTTCATATATTTAAATGTCGTTTTTGCAATTCAACTCTTAACTTAGAACGTGATGTTGGCACCAAAAGTGAACGTGCGAGCGCGCGGGTAGGCACCGAAGTCCATGTTCATCGTCGGGAAGATACGCAGATCGCTCATGAAGCCCGAACGGCCGCTCGTGTAGGCATTCACCTCGGGATCGATGCCCGAATAGCCCGTCAACGTGAAGAGGTTGTTGGCCGTGAAGTAAACACGGATGCGATCGATACCGATCTTCTTAACCACCTTGTTCGGCAGCGTGTAACCCAACGTCAGGGTCTGCAGACGCAGGTACGAGCCATCCTCAAGCCACTGCGACGAAACGATACCCGACTGGTTGTAGGGCAGGTGATACTTGGCACCGGCATTCAGCTTATCCAGCTCGGCGGGGGTCGATACAAACTGCAGATCACCGGCACTGTTCACCGTATAGATCTTATAGGTATCGGCGTACCAATCGGGGCGCTGACGACCAATACCGTCATACTCGTTACCCGACGCGTTGATCATGGCGTTTACGTTGTAAACCTTACCACCGGCCGTCCAGGTGAAGTTACCCGACAGATCAAAGTTCTTCCAATTCAGGTTGAGCGAGAAGCTACCCGTGTGCTTGGGCATTACGTCGCCCAGCGAGGTGGCATCATCCAGGTTCACCAGACCGTCACCATTCATATCGCGGTACTTCGGAGCACCTGGGAAGGCGGTCTGACCCGACGGAATATCGAACGGATGCATGTAGGTAGCGGTGATGGCCTTCGTGATATCGGCCGTACCCTCCTTCAGGATATACTTACCATCGACATAGTTGAAGTCCGAAGTGGTATAGAAGCCCTCGTAGATATAACCGCGAACGATACCGATCGGCTGACCCTCGATGAAGGTAAAGTCGTTAGCCGGTACCTGAGCCGACGAACCCCAGTACGACGAGTAATCATACTGCGAAGCGTTGGGCAGCTCATCCAGGTTGTTCTTGTTGTAGTTGTAGATAGCACCTACCGAGAACTTCAGATCCTTCTTATCTACGATAACGGCATTGAGCGAGAGCTCGAAACCCTTGTTCGAGGTCTTACCGAAGTTCTGGAACTGGTACGAGTAACCGGTCGTGTTATCTACCGGAACAGCCATCAACAGATCCTTCGTCGTATTCCAGTAAACCTCCAAAGCACCCGTCAAACGGTGGTTGAAGAAACCGAAATCTACACCGATGTTACGCGAAATGGTGGTCTCCCACTTCAGGTCGTTATTGGCCAACAGACCATCCGGACGATAGAAAGCCGAGAACTCGCCATTGATCGGGAGACGGTTACTACCCGAGCCAAGCGACTTCCAAGTCTCACGCCAGAGGTTCGAGCTGATGTTATCCGAACCCGACGTACCATACGACAGACGCAACTTCAGGTTCGAGAGCCAATCTACATCCTTCAGCCAAGCCTCATCCGACAGACGCCATGCGACAGCACCTGCGGGGAAGTAACCCCAACGATGATCGGGAGCAAACTTCGACGAACCATCGGCACGCATCGTAGCCGTGAAGAGGAAGCGATCGAAGAGCGTATAGTTGATACGACCAAAGAACGAGGTGGTGTGGTCAGGTACGCCCACCGAGTTCGTAGCCGAGAACTGCTGCGTAGCGGTGTGAATCAGACCCATAGCCGTACCGAAATCGAAGGTGTCGGGGAAGCCCGTACCCGAAAGCGACGAAGACTCCGACTCCTGCTCGATAATCTCATTACCAACCAGCACCGAGAACTTGTGATTCTCACCCAGGTTGAAATCGTAGTTGATCGTCGTCAGCGAACGCATGCCCTGGCTCTCGCCACGCGACAGCGTAGCCGACTTTGTACCGCTCGTATAACCGCCGTCGAAATAGCGATTCTTCGAGCTGCCACGGTTCAACGAAAGCTCGGTGCGAGCCGTCAGACCATCAATAATCTCCCACGAAAGAGCAGCCGAACCACGGAACGAACGACTCGTTGATTTGTTTACGATGTTGTTGATCATCTCAACCGGATTATGGAAATCGTCGATGTTGGCAATACCGAACGAGAAGCCCGAAGCCACATCCGAGTAATTTACACCACCCAGCGGATTGTCGATCGGCTTATAGAAATAGGCACCCGACACATCCGAACCCTTACCGCTCGTCGTGCTCTCACGACCATTCTGGTTGCGCTCGTTGTAGCGGATATCGAAATCCAGGTGTAGGCGCTTAGCCAGCTGCTGGCGAATCTTGAACGAAGCGTTCACGCGGCTTAGATCCGAGTTAATCTTGATACCCTGATCATCCACGAAGCTCAACGTGGCAGCAGCCTGGGTCTTCTCCGTACCGCCCGATACGTTAACCGTGTGGCTGTGGGTAAAGGCCGTGCGGAGTACATCATCCGTCCAGTTGTGAGCAGCTACATTGGCGTAGTCGTCATAGTGATTGCCATACTTCGAACCGAGGCCGAAATACTTCTCTACTGCATCCTGGTTGGCCGAACCACGCGAAGCGGCATAGCTCCAGTTGTGCAATACATATTCCTGAGCCGAGAGGGTCTCCAGGGTCTTGGCCACCTTCTTTACCTGTACATAACCATCGTAGGTCACCTTTACCGTACCGGCCTTGGCACCCTTCGTCGTAACGAGGATAACACCATTAGCACCACGAGCACCATAGATAGCCGTCGACGAGGCATCCTTCAGCACGTCAATCGACTCAATCTCCGAAGCGGGGATGTCCGAAATCGAACTTACGGGGAAACCGTCCACCACGAAGAGAGGATTGTTCGACTGCGTAATAGAACCACCACCACGCACGCGAACTGCCACCTCGGCACCCGGACGACCGTCCTGCGTAATAACGTTTACACCCGGCAGTTTACCTTGCAGGGCCTGTGCCACATCCGATACGGGGTTGGCTGCAAGTTTCTCACCCGACACCGAAGCTACGGCACCCGTAAGGTCACGACGCTTTACCGTACCATAACCGATTACAACCACCTCGTCAAGCTCCGTATTCGCAGCTGTGAGGACAAAATCGACCTTCGTCTGGCCGGGGGCTACGGATTGCGATACGCCCTCGTAACCAATGTACGAAACGGCCAGCACTGCGTTCTTGGGGACATTGAGCGTAAAGGTACCGTCCGCAGCGGTCGTCGTACCTGTCGTCGTGCCCTCAACAATCACACTGGCACCGATGATCGGCTCACCGGCCGAATCTTTCACCGTACCCGTCACCTTGGACTGGGCGAATGCAAACGCGGAGATGCTCAAGAAGCAGATCACAAGCGATAGCTTCCGAACAAATGCCGAGAATGCGCCATGAGTAGAGTTTTGTTTCATCATTCTTGTCATTTAAGGTTAGACATTAATTTAGTTGTAGGATTTATTTTGAATGTTTCTTTCTATCCATTTATCACCTTTTCGTAGTACAAATTTCCTCAATTCGTCGCTTTTGTATGTGGTAATTTTTCGCAAATAGGTGTAATTTTTCACATTTTTTCAGGTGAATATTTTGCGCATCGACCGAGAAAAATTCAAAGTTTATTCATTCTCAACGCTTTACGAAAAAACACACGACCTTACTTCAGGTGTTTTAAGATCCACGCCAATTGACCGCGTGCCGTGACATCCGTCGTCCAATGTTCGTTGATGGGCGTAATGAGTGCCTCCTTGGGACAGGTCAGCACATTATAGGTGGCATAGCTGGTCGTGGGCGTACATACATCGTCGTTGAATCCCCAGGTAAGATAGGTTTCAGCCTTCACCAGGCGGGCAAAATTGACCACATCGTAATAGGCCATCGTCTTTACCTTGTCGGAAGTCGTCATACCCGGAGTACGCGAGAAGTGCGGATAGCCGTCGGCGCGTCCGGCCTCAAAACCGGCCATATCGCTCAAGGCCGGATGATTGGCCACGCACTGCGTGACACGCTCATCAAGGCCGGCCGTTACCAAGGCCAAGCCTCCGCCCTGGCTTCCGCCCTGCACGATGACATTCCGGCCATCCCATTCGGGCAACGAGGTCAGCAAATCGATGCTGCGTACACAAGCCAGGTAAACCCGCTTCATGTAGTAATTATCCTTGTTCTCCAGGTTAATGTTGAGATAATTGCTCTCATGACCAAAGGCTGTACTGATCTCCTTGAACTCTTCGGGGGTCATCGTGGGATTTAGTCCGTGGATCTCGATCTCGAGGCGGATGCACCCCTGCTCGGCGTAATATCGGTTTCGCATCGGCTCCTTGATGGTCTTGATACCTGCTCCGGGAGGGCACAGCACCACGGGGTGACTCCCCTTTTGGGCATGCTTCGGATAGGTCAGATAACCATAGACCGCTTGTCCGCGTTTGTTTACAGGCAGTTTGATGAGGTAACAATCGGTCGTTTCGGTACAGTACTCCTCGACCCGCTCCTTGGTGTAGGTCAGGGGCAAAGCGGCCAGCTCCTCCTTATTCTTCTGCCAGAAGGCCTCAAAATCGGTCGGCATTTGTGTATAGGGTTGAATCTTATCGACCGAGAAGCCCACCTTGATATGGTGCTTGTAGGTTTGATTCCCCAATTTGACACTCATGCGGCAATCACGGAATCCGGGCTCCTTCATGGTGCCCATCACGATCGTAGCCTTACCCCGCTTCAAGACCACTTCGCCTTTGGCATCGGCAGGCATCAAATCATTTCCTATTTCGTAATGGACCGTCACACCATCTTGTGGTATGCCGTATTGATAGAATTGGACCTCGATGGTCGCCTTTTCGCCGATTTCATACAACCAATCGGCATGATCGGGCACAGTTACCCACAACACATCGCTGCGATAGGGATAGTTTTCAGCCTTTGCCCCCAGGCAAAGCAGCAACATTCCACACAATAAAAAACCGAATCTCTTCATCTTTGCATACCTTTAGCTTATTACTCTTTATGCCAATTTTTCGGATGCTCACCAAAAACGCGCTCAATGCGGTAATTATCAGCCTCCTGATCGCTCAATGCCCGCAAACCTACCCAATCAATACGCTCACTCATATCGGCACCTCGCCCGCGATTGCGGTACTCGTAGAGGTGCAGATCGGGGCTGGTAGGTGCATAGCGCATATTCCACGGCAACCAACCCATCGGGTGTACCTCCTTCGATATCTTCGAACGCAGGATGGCCACCTTGGGATAGTTGTGCCACGGGCGACCGAGGGCATAGGGCTGCCCGTCGTCCCCCTCATTGGGCGAGTTGTCGCGGTAGGTGAAACGGCAACGGTCGAAGATAAAACCATAGGGCTGATTGATCGAGGTCGAGGGGGCCGTTACCCAGCCGCCGCCGTAGCTGCTGATCTCGCATCGGTAGAAATAGCCGATGCCGCCGCCATATATATAATCGGTACGGCCGACCACCAGGCACTTCTCGAAGTAGGTCTGCTTGCCCGCTTCCCACAGATAGATGGTATCCTGGTAGGCCAAGAGGTTGCAATCGTAGAAGATCGTGCGGTTTCCGCGCACCGTGACTGCCAGCGCCTGCCCACCCGGGCCGTGCGAGTTCTGCAGCGTGAGGTGCTCGAGAAGACAATGGTCCGAAAGGATGGTCAGCGTAGCCGAGGTGCGCACCAGCATCGGGTCGTAGTTCCACTTCTTCCAGAGCGATACGGGCAACTGGCCGCGCGTTTCGGGGCTGGGGCCGTTGTACATGTGGTAGCTGATTACCGTGCGGTTACGCCCCTCGCCGCGCAGCGTGATGTTGGGTTTCGAGGCGTGGATGATGAGCTTCTCGTCGTCGTAAAGCCCCGCCTTGATAAGAATCGTATAGCGTTCTACGCTGTGGTCGGGAACGGCATTGATAGCCGCCTGCAGGGAGGTAAAGTCGCCCGAGCCGTCTTGGGCCACGACAAACATGCGTTCGGCGGCCTGCACAAGTGTCAGGGGCATCCAAAGGAGGATCAGAAGGAGCAGTTTTTTCATGGTCGGAAGTTTTTAAGGTTCATCTGCCGAGGTTGTGACTCGACAAGATCAAAGTTCTTAAAAAATAAGGCGTCGGGCGTGGAAATTTTCGCATGAAAGGGGTAAAAATCCCGATTTGGCTCCTTTGGGGGATAAAAAAAGCGTGCCCAACCCAAAAGTTGAAACACGCTGTTTTAACAGGTATGTATCCGCACCGTTAATCCTCGTCGTCCGAATCGTCGTAGAAGAATCCCTCCATGAGCGAGTCCAGGTCGCGGCGCTCCTTCTTCGTAGGGCGACCCGTGCCGCGATCGCGGAAGACGAAGATCGTCTCGCGCGGTACATTGAGTTTTGCTTTCTCCTCCTCGGGCGTAATGTCGAGGCAATAGAGGGGAACATTCTTCGCCCCCTGACGGCTCGAGACAAGGTCCAATACCTTATATTGATAGGTGACTGCCTGACGGCGCACCGAGATCCGGTCGCCGATCTTTACCTCGCGCGAGGGCTTGGCATAGGCATCATTGACCATCACGCGGTTGTTGCGGATGGCATCGGCGGCATCGCTGCGCGTCTTAAAGACACGCACCGCCCACAGGTATTTATCTAAACGAATATCCTCCATAGTTCACTATTTTTCCAACATACTCTCGCTCTTGGGTCTGAGGTGGGAGTGCTCCTCGTTTTGGCGGCTCACGCTGAGGATCATACCCAGCGCAATAGCTGTGAAGAGGGTCGAAGAGCCACCGCGCGAGATCAGCGGCAGGGTCTGACCCGTCTCGGGGATCAGGTTCACCGTAACCATGATATGCAGCAGGGCCTGGCAGGTGATCATAAGCGCCAGCCCCAACACCAAAAGTCCCGGGAAGGCCGTGCCACACCGTCGGAAGATCTCGATGGCGCGGAAGAAGATCCACAGATAGAGCATCATGAGCGCCAGGCCGAGCAGCATGCCGTACTCCTCGACAAAGAAGGCAAAGGCGTAGTCGCTCTCGGGGTGGATCATCTCGACACGGATGGCACTCTGCCCCGCCCCAACACCCAGCACGCCGCCGTTGTGGATGGCAATCATCGAGCGTTCGGTATCGGTCAAATCCTCGATCGGCTTCGTATCTTGCGGCAAAACCCACAGCTTGACCCAGGTCGATAGGCGGCCTTCGGCCGTAGCACCTCGTCCGAGGTTGAGCGCCATGAGCAGGCAGAAGCCCACCAAGGCCCAGCCGATGAGTTTCATCAGCTCCCCACCACGCACACGCCCCACAAGCATCATGACCCAGGTAGCCAGGAACAGCAGCGCCGCCGATGAGGTGTGAGCCGGCACGATGACGGCACAAGCCGCCACGACGGGCAGCAGAATCGGGTAAGTACCCTCGCGCCAGATGCGCCGTTGCACCCGATCCGTGCGCCAGGTCCAGAAGCGCCACGAGGGGACGATGCGCAGCTTGTCGATCTTGGTTTGACGGGCGGCCAACTGCATGGCTAAGAACATGACCGTCGCCACCTTCAGCGCCTCGGAGGGCTGAAATTGGAAGGGGCCGATCGGGATCCAGCGCGCAGCGCCATTCGTGGTGTGGCCCAGGAAATAGACCGCCAAGGTAAGGAGCAGGCTGAGGTAGTAGACCCACCGCGCTGCCGCGTGGTAGAACGAGCTGTTGAGTCGCTGCACCACCACCATAATACCCATGCTGAGGAAGAGAATGAGCAGCTGCTGACGCAGGAAGTGGGCCGTTGTGCGCACCGTGTGGGCATCATAGGCCATCTTGGCGGTCGAAGAGTAGACCACCAGGACCGACACCACGGCCAATACGGCCACGATGATCCACAGCACCCTGTCGCCCGTAAAGTAACGGCGGCGCGGCTGCTCCTCGCTCGTATGGGTTGCGCTTGCCATGCTTTGCTCGTTGGGTTGTTGCGTTACCGATTATACATGCTCCATGACCCACTGCTTGAACAGCTCGCCACGG
Organism: Alistipes sp.; assembly: GCA_017624955.1. GTDB lineage: Bacteria > Bacteroidota > Bacteroidia > Bacteroidales > Rikenellaceae > Alistipes. Next base: position 36,839 of record JAGAMA010000022.1, on the reverse strand, counting down.
TTTTCGTAGTTCTTGAAGAGGTCGAAGCTGGCGCAGGCGGGCGACAAAAGCACCACATCCCCCCTGCGGGCCGCTTTTCGGGCCGCAGTCATCGCCTCGTCGAGCGAGGCGGTCGAAATCACCTCGGGCACTACGCCCGTAAAGTCACGCAGGAGCTTCGCATTATCCAACCCCATGCAGACGAGCGTATGCACCTTCTCGCGCACGAAGGGCATCAAAGGGGCGTAGTCGTTGCCCTTGTCCGTACCGCCGGCGATCCACACCACGGGGCGCGTCATGCTCTCTAAGGCGTACCACACCGAATCGACATTGGTCGCCTTCGAGTCGTTGATCCACAGTACCCCGTCGGCCTCCTTGACCGGCTCGAGGCGGTGCTCCACGGGCGAGAAGGCGTAGATCGAGCGCTCGACCTGCTCGACCGAGACACCCGCCGCGAGGGTAGCCAGGGCGGCCGCCATGGCGTTGTAGCAGTTGTGCAGACCCTTGATCTGCATCCGCTCCGCATCGAGTGTCAGACGTTTCTCGCCCAGCACGACTCTACACTGCTTGCCGTCGAAATGACCACCCTCGCAGGCCGCCTCGGCCGAGGCGGTAAAGGGGAGCTGCCGGGCCTTCAGCCCATATTTCGAAAGCTCGCCACCAATCACCGAATCATCACCCGAGAAGATGAAGAAATCCTCCTCGGTCTGGTTCTGCGTGATGCGCATCTTCGAATCGACATAGTGCTGGAAGCAGTGGTCGTAGCGATCGAGGTGGTCGGGTGTGATGTTCATCAACAGGCCGATATGCGCCCCGAAGCGGAACATGCCGTCGAGCTGGAACGAGCTAAGCTCCAGCACATACCAATCGTACTGCCCCGTAGCCACCGAGTAGGCAAAACTCTCACCGATATTTCCACCCAGGGCCACATTCATCCCCGCATCGCACATAATCTTGTAGATGAGCGATGTGGTGGTCGTCTTGCCGTTCGAGCCGGTGATGCAGATGCACTTCGCATCGCCCATATAGCGCCCCGCAAACTCCATCTCCGAAATGACGGGGATACCTCGTTCGCGGATCATCTTCACGATCGGAGCCGTGTCGGGAATACCGGGCGACTTGACCACCTCGTCGGCCGCGAGGATACGCTCCTCGTCGTGGCTCCCCTCCTCGTAGGGGACACCCCACTCCTCCAACTTCTGCTTGTAGCGTTCGGCAATCTTGCCACGATCCGACAGGAAGACCTCAAAGCCCTCCTTCTTGGCCAAGATGGCCGAGCCGTAGCCGCTGATGCCGCCACCCAAAACTACCAATCGTTTCATCGCTATCGAATTTTAAGAGTTACAAGCGTCATGGCTGCCAGAAGCAGCGAAATGATCCAGAAGCGGATGACGATCTTCGTCTCGAAGATGCTCTTCTTCTGGTAGTGGTGGTGCAGGGGCGACATGAGGAAGATACGACGACCCTCGCCATACTTGCGCTTCGTATATTTGAAGTAACCCACCTGCAACATCACCGAGCAGCTCTCCACGAGGAAGATACCGCACAAGAGGGGCAGCAACAGCTCCTTGCGGATGCAGAGGGCAAAGACCGCAATCACACCACCGATCGAGAGCGAACCCGTATCGCCCATGAAGATCTGCGCCGGGAAGGAGTTGTACCACAGGAAGCCGACCAAGGCACCCGCCATGGCCGAGGCAAAGACCACCAACTCACCACTATCGGGGATATACATGATGTTGAGGTAGTCGGCATAGACGATGTGACCCGACAGGTAGGCCAGGACACCCAGCACCACGACAATCGGCACCGAGACACCCGTCACCAGACCATCCAGACCATCCGTCAGGTTGGCCCCATTCGACACGGCCGTCACGACAAAAATGGCCACCAGCACATACAGCAGCCAGGCCAGCAGCTCGTGACCACCCGTAAACCAGCTGTAATCCAACTCGTTGTTCTTGAAGAAGGGGATTGTCGTCTTGGTGGTCTTCACATCGTTCGGGCGCACCAGGAAGCCCTCCTCCACGGTGTAGCCCTGCTCGATAGTCGGTTGCTCGGGTTGCGGCTGCTCCTCGCGCACCACGATATCGGACGAAAGCCACATGGTCGTTCCCACGATCAGACCCAGGCCCACTTGTCCCACGATCTTGAAACTACCCTTCAGACCCTCCTTGTGGTGGCGGAAGACCTTGATGTAGTCATCCAGACCGCCAATCAACCCTAACCAGATGGTCGAGACGATCATAAGCTGGATGTAGATATTGTCTAGGCGACCGAACAGGAGTGTCGGCACGAGGATCGAAAGGAGGATAATCACACCGCCCATGGTCGGCGTGCCGCGCTTTTGGAGCTGACCCTCCAGCCCTAAGTCGCGGATCTCCTCGCCAATCTGCTTACGGCGCAGGAAGTCGATGATCGCACGACCGAAGATGATGCCGATGAGCAGCGCCACGATAATCGCCGCTGCCGAACGGAACGAAATGTATTGGAAAACTCCCGATCCGGGGAGGTTAAAGGCTTCGTCTAAATACTTAAACAGGTGGTAAAACATATTACAAATTCAAAATTTAGCATTCAAAATTCAAAATTAGGGGGGCTAAGGGGAGTTAAGGGTTGCTAAAGGTGACTAAAGGCAGCTAAAGCTTTTCAACTCTCTTTCCTCTTTGCTCTTTCCTCTTATTCAAAGGCTTTGCGTAACTCTTCGCGGTCATCGAACGGATGCTTCTCATCGCCGATGATCTGGTAATTCTCGTGTCCCTTGCCGGCCACGAGCACCACATCGCCCTCCTTGGCAAGCATGACGGCCGTACGAATGGCCGCCGCGCGATCCGTGATGCGCAGGTAACGCGCCCCCTGCGGCATTCCCTGCTCCATCTCATCGAGAATCGCCTCGGGATCTTCGTGGCGCGGGTTGTCGGAGGTGAGAATCGTCGTTGTAGCGTGCGATGCGGCGATGCGGGCCATCTCGGGTCGCTTCTCACGGTCACGATTACCGCCACAACCGCAGACCACGATGAGCGAGCTCTGCTCCGAGCGAATCTCGTCGATCGTCTGCAACACATTCTCCAACGCATCGGGCGTATGGGCGTAATCGACCACACCGATCACACCCCCACGGGATCGGATGCACTCGAAACGACCGCTCACGGGTTGCAGCAGGCTCAGTGCCGTCAGCACCTCCTCCTTCTCAAAGCCCAACTCGACAGCCGCTGCATACACGACCAAGAGGTTCGAGGCGTTGAAGCGACCCGTCAGCGAGGTCCACAGCTCGCGCCCGTCCACCTGCAACAACATCCCGTCGAGGTGCATCTCCACGATCTTGCAACGGTAGTCGGCCATCGAGCGAAGCGAGTAGTTTTTCACCTTGGCGCGGCAGTTCTGCACCATCACCGCACCGTTCCTATCGTCCCCGTTCGTGAGGGCAAAGGCGCTCTTGGGCAGGGCATCGAAGAAGCCCTTCTTGGCCTTCAGGTAGTCGGCAAAGGTCTTGTGGTAGTCGAGGTGGTCGTGCGTGAGGTTCGAAAAGAGGCCTCCCGCAAAGTGCAGTCCGTAGGTGCGGCGCTGCACGATGGCGTGCGACGAACACTCCATAAAGCAGTAGTCACACCCCGCATCGACCATCTCGCGCAACATCTTGTTCAGGCGAATCGTGTCGGGGGTCGTATGGGTCGAGGGGATCTCCCTGTCGTCGATCTTATAGACCACGGTCGAGATCAATCCAGCACGGTAGCCCAACTTGCGCACCAACTCATAGAGGAGCGTAGCGGTAGTGGTCTTGCCGTTCGTGCCGGTGATGCCCACCAGCTTCAGCTCACGGCTCGGATCGTCGTAGAAGGCCGAGGCCATGCAGGCCATCGTCTGCTCGCTATCCTCCACCACGACATACGCCACGCGGGGATCGATCTTAGCAGGCAACTCCTCGCACACCACAGCCACAGCGCCCTGCTCCAGGGCCATCGGGATAAAGCGGTGACCATCCGTCGCCGTACCGCGCACGGCAAAGAAGCAACTGCCTGCAACCACGCGGCGCGAGTCGAAGACAAGCTCCGCAACCTGCACCTCCGCAGCACCCTCGCGGGCTACGACCTGCACACCATGCAGCAAGGTTGAAAGTTCTTTCATCGTTATCTTGTTTTTCACTTTTTTATCTTCTCAGGCGAATCAGCACCGCCTCGCCCCCACGGATCGGCTGACCCGGGGCGATCGACTGCTCACGCACCGCGCCACTCCCCTCCACCGTGACGCGCAGGCCACACTGCTCGAGCAGGAAGAGGGCATCCTTGAGCCCCATCCTCCGCACATCGGGCATCACGCCGCGCTCAGGTCGAAGGCTCTTGATATCGACCGCCGCAAGGCTGTCCACCGTGGCACTACCCCACCCGCGGCGCTCGTCAAAGCGCACATCCGCGGCCAGGCGATCGGCCACCTCGCGCAGCTGGTTGATCGCACCGCCCTTGAACTGCTCGGGACGATGGTGTGCGCGGTCGCTATCCAGCTCCGAGGCCCACTGTTCGTCACGCGCAAAGAGGTAATCCACCACACGCTTCACCACCGGACCGGCCAACGAAGCTCCGTAGTAGGCTTTGCCCGCCTGCTGCTTGGTGCGGATCGTGGTCAGCACCGTATAGCGGGGGTTCTCGGCCGGGAAGTAGGCCACCATCGAGCCGAGGTAGTGTCCCGCCTCGCCCGAGGTGATCTGTGCCGTACCCGTCTTGGCTCCCACGCGCAGACGGGTCGTATCGCTGAAGAAGGCCGCAGCCGTACCCGTCTTGGCCACCTCCTCGAGGCAGTCGCGGACAATGGCAAGCGTCTGATCCGAGCAGATCTTCTCGCGCAGCGTATGGGTCTTAAATTCGGTCACCGTGCGATCGCCGCGCCGAAGCTCCTTGACCAGCACGGGGGCAATCTTCTTTCCGTCGTTTGCCACCGCGTTGTAGAAGGTGAGCATCTGCATCGGGGTCATCTGCACGCGGTAGCCGTAGGACATCTTGACCAGCATGATCCCCGGGTCGGGCACCTTCCATGCAGTTGTGACCGAGGGTTTGCGCTCGCCGAGCGAATCCAAGCCCGTCGTCTCGCCCAACCCCAGCACCCGATGCAGGTGGTCCGAGAATTGTTGCTTCTTGCCCGTCTGCCCGTAGTACTCCCACACGGCCTTGGCAAAGTAGACATTCGATGAACCGGCCACGGCACGCTTCAGGGCGATCTCGTGGTCACCACGGTGCGAGTCGCGGATATTCTCCGCCGGACCCACCTTCACGGGGTTGCCGTCGTGCGTTTCATACACCCTGTCGGGCGACATCCCGGCATCATCCAACAGGGTCAGCACCGTCGCCAGTTTAAAGGTCGAACCGGGCTCCATCGAGTAGCCCAAGGCGTAGTTCTCGCGCTCCGTCAGGCGACCATCGGCCGAGCGACCGAGGTTGGCCATGGCCAGAATCTCGCCCGTGCGGCTCTCCATGACGAGGGTCGTGCCCCAGGTTGCGTTCTGCTTTTCGAGCTGGGCACGGAGGGCACGGTCGGCCACATCCTGCAGATTCAGGTCGATCGTCGTCACGACATGCATGCCATCCACCGCATCGCGGTGCTCGGCACCCGCCACGCGGGTCGAGAAGCCGCGCGCAATGCGCTGTCGCACCGAGAAGCCATGCTCGCCCCTGAGCTGCTCGTCGTAGAGTAACTCCAGGCCGTAGTTGCCTGCCGTACCCGTGCGACCAATCAGGCGGCGTGCCAAATCCCCCTGCGGGTAGATTCTTCGATCGTATTCCGAGAGGGCGTAGGTGACACCCATGTTGTAGTTCAGAATCGGGTATTTGCGCAGTACCTCCCACTCGCCATAATCCACATCGCGGGGCAGGATCTTCGTCGGACGGTGGTTGCGCAGCGTGTCGCGCACCCGCTCGGTCACCTTCGCACGCCCCGTCATCAGGTCCAAGAGCAACAGCAGCACCCCCTCATCCTCGCGGTAGTAGGTCGTGTCGTGCTCCTCGCCCAGGCGATAGCGACGGGCCGAGTCGCGCTTCGAGCGCAACAGACGGCGATACTCAGCCGCACTCCGATCCCCAAAATAGGCCGAGAGCAGCTTGGCCAACGAATCGGACTGCGTGAGGAAGGTCTCCTCATCGGCAAACCCCTCCGAGGCGAAGTCGAAGTGGGGCTGATAGCGGAAGATCGAGCTTGCCAACGGCTCCCCGTCACGCGAGAGGATCGAACCGCGCTGGGCATAGACCGTATCGGGCAAGAAGATGCGGGTCGAGAGGCGCTTGGCGTTGTGGCGTGTCTCGGGGGCCAGGAATTGCACATAGCAGAGGCGCATGAGCACGATGACCACCACCACGATAAAGACGAGGTAGAGGCCACGCACGCGCATCAGGATGTCGCTCTTGATTTGTGAAGGTTCCTGCTCGGCCATGGTTTAACGGATGATTTGTCCCGGGGTGCGGGGGTCCTGAAGATGAATACCGCGAAGCTCCAATTCCCGACTGACGGCCGAGTGGGTGCTCATTCGGTAGCGTTGCTCCTCGTAGCGAATCGACCGCTCACGCAACTTCTGCACCTCACGCTCCAGGCGCGAGTAACGCAGGTCGAGGTGTAGCGACCAAAACAAAACCACGATGTTGAGGAAGAACATCACGGCGATCGTCATGAGGTAGGGGTAGCTGCGCGAGGCGTGCTCCCCCACGAGGATCGTACCCGAGACGAGGCGGTAGAAGGGGTTGTTGCGGCGACGCTCCTTGCGCACACGCTCCTCGGCCTCCCTGGCAGCAGCCTCCTCTTCGGCCTGACGATCGGCCTCGATGTCGGCATCGGCCTCACCGCTTTGTACGCGCAGCACCTCCCGACGAACACGACGTGCCAGCGCCTCCTCCTCTTGGCGGCGCAGCTCCTCCTCCTGGCGTTCGGGGTGAAAATCGAGATCCTTCAACATCGGGCTTGGGTACTTACGGGATGTGTGTTATAGTTTGATGGCGGCACGCAACTTGGCCGAGCGCGAACGGGGGTTGCGCTCCAACTCCTCCTCATCGGGCGTGACGGCCTTGCGCGTGATGACCTCAAAGGGGGTCGTGGCACGGCCGAAGAAGTCCTTCTCGACCTTGCCCTCGAAATTGCCGCTGCGCAGGAAGTTCTTCACCAGACGATCCTCCAACGAGTGGTACGAGATGACCACCAGACGACCTCCCGGCTTCAGCACCTTGAGACTCTGCTCCAGGGCCATCTTCAGCGCCTCCATCTCGCCATTGACCTCGATGCGCAGAGCCTGGAAGAGCTTCGTGAGGAATTTCGACTCATCCTTCTTCGGGGTGCAAGGCTTCACGGCCTCCACCAACTCGGCCGTCGTCTCGATGCGCCCCTTCTGGCGGGCACGCTCCAGGCAGGAGGCGATCTTCCAGGGGGTATCCAGCTCGCCCCAATCGCGGAAGATGCGCGTCAGCTCCTCGTTCGAGTAGTCGTTCACGACATCGGCCGCCGTGAGTCGTCCGCGCTGGTTCATGCGCATATCGAGAGCCGCCGAGCCGCGAAACGAGAAGCCACGCTCCACGGCATCGAAGTGGTGCGACGAGACACCCAGGTCGGCCAGGATGCCGTCCACGGCCTCCACACCGCGCCAACGCAGGGCACCGCGCAGAAAGCGGAAATTGCTTGCCACATAGTGGAAGCGGTCGTCACGCGGCGCATTGGCCAGCGTGTCACGATCCTGGTCAAAGGCGTAGAGAGAGCCCCCCTCGCCCAACTTCGAAAGGATATGGCGCGAGTGTCCGCCGCCCCCGAACGTGAGGTCGGCGTAGCATCCGTCGGGCTTGATATCAAGCAGATCGACAGAGGCTTCCAGCAGCACCGGAATATGGTAGGTCGCTTGTTCCATGGTCTTAAGTTCTCAACCGAAGGTTGATTTGGGTGTAAAGTTAGGGATTTTTCAAAAAAGAATGCCTATATTTGTCGATAATAATTTATCAACAACGCCGATCAACATGACAAAAAAGGTCGATGTAGCCGCCGTCCTCCGCGATAAGGCGCCCAAAATAGCCGATAAGATCCCCGCGTTTGCCATCAACTGGCTGCGCCGCACGATCCACGAGGATGAGCTGAACCACATCTATGACAACTATTGGGACCTCGCTCCGCAACCCTTCATCCGCGCCTGCTTCCGCGATTGGCGCGTGAGCTACTCGATCCAGGGGCTCGAAAAATTGGAGCGCGACGGTCGCTACCTCTTCGTCTCGAACCATCCGTTTGGCGGTATGGACGGCCTGATGCTGATCGACAAGCTGATCGACTACTTCGGCGATGTGCGGGTGGTCGTGAACGACATTCTGCGCGTCGTCTCGCCCCTTGAGGAGCTGTGGATTCCGGTCAATAAGCACGGGTCGCAATCGGCCGCCTATGCGCGTCGATTCGAGGAGGCCTTCTTCGGTGACAAACAGATTCTTACATTCCCTGCCGGCTTGTGCTCCAGACGCATCGACGGGCGCATTCAGGATACCGAGTGGAAGCAAAATTTCCTGAAAAAAACCTACGCCTCGCAGCGCCAGATTGTGCCGATTTTTGTCGAGGGACGACTCTCGAATTTCTTCTACAACCTGAGTAATATCCGCAAAAAACTCGGTGTGAAGGCCAATATCGAGATGCTGTGGCTGCCCGACGAAATGTTCGCCCAACACGATCGCCACTTCCGCCTGCAGGTGGGCCGCCCGATCCCCCTCGAGGAGCTGCACTCGGTGGGAACACTCAGCGAACAGGTCGCCTACATCCGCGAAAAATGTTACAATTTGGAAAAAGAGTTGTCCAAATAGACCAATCAAAGGGATAAAAAAACTATCTTTGCCCCACACACGAAACAAGAAACCGCCCATGGAACCTATCATCGCCCCCGTTGAGCGCGAAGTGCTCAAGGCCTGTTTGACCCCCGAGCGTAAGCTGCGCGATACGAACCACGCCGGCAACGAGATCTACATCTTCACGGCCCAGGAGTGCCCCGCCCTGATGCGCGAGGTAGGCCGTCTGCGCGAGGAGGCCTTCCGCCGCGCCGGAGGAGGTACCGGCCTGGAGGTCGATATCGATGCCGAGGATATGGCTCCCGGAGGTTACTACCAGCTCATCGTCTGGGACCCCGAGCGGGAGGAGATTGTAGGCGGCTACCGCTTTATTGTCTGCACCTCGTCCAACCCGCCCCACCTCTCGACCGAGCACTATTTCCGCTTCAGCCCCCGCTTCCGTCGTCGCTACCTGCCCCACACCTTGGAGCTGGGCCGTTCGTTTGTGCAGGTGGGCTACCAGACACGCGAAAACCGCAAGAGCATCTATGCGCTGGATAATCTGTGGGACGGCTTGGGTGCCGTGCTGGTCCTCAACCCCAAGGTCAAGTACCTCTTCGGTAAGGTGACGATGTACACCTCCTACCGCACCGAGGCCCGCAACGCCCTGATTTGGTTCCTGCACCACTACTTCCCCGATCGGGAGAGGCTGGTGGAGGGCATCCACCCCCTGCAGCTCGACCTCGACGATCCCTTCTATGAGCAGCTCTTTTCGGGCGAGAACTTCCACGAGAACTACCACATCCTGCTGCAGGAGATTCGCAAGTCCAACGAGCATATTCCGCCGCTGATCAACGCCTACATGAATCTGTCGCCCACGATGAGGGTCTTCGATACGGTGTCGAACCCCGACTTCGGCGATGTGGAGGAGACGGGTATCCTCCTGACCGTGCCCGACATCTACCCCGAGAAGAAGGAGCGCTACATGCGCTGGAAGGGGTGGCGAAATAACCTCCGTGCCCGCCGCGAGGAGTTCCGCATCGCCTGGATCGACCACCTCGACCGCATCAAAAAGAGGAGAGAGCAAAGAGCGAAGAGGAGAGAGGAGAGAAAAAGAAGATAAAGAGATTTTGAGGAGATTAAGGAGTGGTTCTTTAATCTCCTTCATTTTTTATAAGGGGGACTAAAGGGAGCTAAAGGTAACTAAAGGAGGCTAAAGGTGACTAAGGGGGGCATCAGTACCACGACCATTTTTTGATTTTAGAGGAGCAGATTTTGTGCCGCCGCAGTTCGGGTTGGATGGGCTGTACTTGGCGTACTGCCCATTCAGACCGAACAAGGAAGGTGCAAAATATGCCCTATAAAATCGAAAAATATATCGAAATTCGATAATTTTTATTTGTTTTTCAGATTTTCTTACTATATTTGCCGTTGGTTAGTTACTAATACAAAAAAATCATGAGTCTGCTTACTGTAGAACACGTCTCGAAACATTATGCCGGCCATACGGCTCTCGACGATGTGTCGCTGACGATTCCGCGCGGATCGGTCTATGGATTGCTCGGCCCCAACGGTGCCGGAAAGACGACCCTGATCCGCATCATCAACCGTATCACCGCCCCCGATGAGGGTCGCGTATTGTTCGGCGATCGGGAGCTGAAGGCCGAAGATGTCTATCGCATCGGTTACCTGCCCGAGGAGCGCGGCCTTTATAAGAAGATGAAGGTGGGCGAACAGGCCCTCTTCTTTGCCCGCCTCAAGGGCCTTTCGCGCCGCGATGCACTGAAGCGACTGAAGGTGTGGTTCGAGAAGTTCGGCATCGAGTCGTGGTGGGACAAGAAGGTCGAGGAGCTCTCGAAGGGTATGGCCCAGAAGGTGCAGTTTATCGTCACGGTACTGCACGAGCCCGAGCTGTTGATCTTCGATGAGCCCTTCTCGGGATTCGACCCGATCAATGCCAACCTCCTGAAGGAGGAGATTCTGGCCCTGCGCGACAAGGGGGCAACGATCATCTTTTCGACCCACAACATGTCCTCGGTCGAGGAGCTTTGCGACCACATCACGCTGATCAACCGCTCGAAAAATATCCTCTCGGGCAATGTGGAGGAGATTCGTCGCAGCTACGGAGCCAATATCTTTGAGCTCTCGTATCGCGGCGAGGAGCAGGCGTTGCGCTCGGCCCTCGGCAAGGAGTGCACGATCCTCGAGGGCGTGGAGTCCGTGACGGGCTACAACACGCTGAAGCTCTGCGTGGAGGAGGACGAGGCGGTGCGCCGCATGATTACGGCTGCCAACGAGGCGGTCGAGCTGCGCTCGTTCCGCGAATTGATCCCCTCGATGAACGATATCTTTATTAGAGCCGTAAACGGTTCGCTATAAAACAATAGTACCATGAATAAAATTGGTCTTATCATCGGGCGCGAGTTTAACGAGCGCGTCCGCAAAAAGAGCTTCATCATCACGACGATCCTGATGCCCGTGCTGATGATTGCCCTCATGGCGGCTCCGGCCCTCATCATGTCCTTCTCGCAGGGTGACCAGAAGCAGATCGGCGTGGTGGATGCAAGCAACCTCATCGGCGATCGCCTCCAAAGCAACGAGACGATGCACTTCGAAACGCTCGACATTCCCCTCGAGGAGGCGCGTCGCACACGCACCGACCTCTTTGCGATTCTCTACATCGCCCCCAACATCCTCGACAACCCCAAAGGGGTGCAGCTCTATGCCAACTCCTCGACCTCGATGACCTTCGAGATGGATATCTGCTCACAGATTGAGGATATCCTGGAGGAGGAGAAGCTCAAACACTACGACATCGTGAACCTGCAGGAGATTCTCGACGAGATCGAGACCTCGGTATCGATGCAGACCTTCCGCAACGATAAGTCGCAGGAGGCCACAACCAACGAGGCGCAATCCTCGATTGTCGCCACGGCCATCGGCTACATCCTCGCCTTTGTGCTCTACATGTTCCTGTTGATCTACGGCTCGATGGTGATGCAGTCGGTCATCGAGGAGAAGAACAACCGCGTGCTGGAGGTGATGGTATCTTCGGTCAAGCCCTTCGATCTGATGATGGGTAAGATCCTGGGCGTAGGCTCGGTAGCGGTGTTGCAGGTGATTATTTGGGGTGTGCTGATTCTCGGCATGGGTACGCTCGTAGTGCCCCACCTGATGCCCGAGGATGTGATGGCCTCGGCTACGGCTATCGAGCAGGGTGCGGCCATCGAGGGTGCCGACCTCGACCCCGAAATGTTGCAGGCCGTAGCGGCCATGACCGACACGGGTTACCTGATGAAGATCTTCGTCTCGATGATTCTCTTCGTCTTTGGCGGTTTCCTGCTCTACGCCGCGATGTTTGCCGCCGTGGGTTCGGCCGTGGATAATGTGCAGGATGCCTCGCAGCTGCAGACCCCGATCACGCTGCCGATCATCTTAGGTCTGCTGATGATGCTGGCCGTGATCAACGACCCCACCTCGAAGCTTGCCTTCTGGTTCTCGGTCATCCCCCTCACCTCGCCGATTGTGATGATGGCCCGCATCCCCTACGACATCCCCACCTAGGAGATTGTCCTCTCGCTCGTGGTGCTCTACGCCTCGTTTGTGGCCCTGGTGTGGTTTGCCGCCAAGATCTACCGCGTGGGTATCTTCATGTATGGCAAAAAACCGACGCTCAAGGAGCTGTGGAAGTGGATGCGGTACAATTAAATTCATGATTTAGAATTTAGAATTCAAAATTGTTACTATATTTGCACCGCAAATATGACATGTAACAACATTAAATATCAAACGACTATGGTTTCGATTGACAATTACGATTTCAAAGGTAAGCGCGCGATTATCCGCGTGGATTTCAACGTGCCCGTAGATGCTGAGGGTAACGTAACCGACGACACCCGTATCCGTGCCGCCATGCCCACCATCAAGAAGGTGCTGGCCGAGGGTGGTGCCGTGATCCTCATGTCGCACATGGGTCGCCCGAAGAAGAACCCCGACATGAAGTTTACGCTCGAGCAGATCATCCCCGCCGTGGAGAAGAATCTGGGCGTGAAGGTTCAGTTCGCCGGTGACTGCATGGGCGAGAAGGCTGCCGAGATGTGCGCCGCTGCCAAGGCAGGTGACGTGATCATGCTCGAGAACCTCCGCTTCTATGCCGAGGAGGAGGGCAAGCCCCGTGGTCTCGCGGCCGACGCTACGAAGGAGGAGAAGGATGCCGCCAAGAAGGCCCTGAAGGAGCCCCAGAAGGAGTTCGTGAAGAAGCTCGCTTCGTATGCCGACTGCTACATCAACGATGCCTTCGGTACGGCTCACCGCAAGCACGCTTCGACCTACCTGATCGCGGAGTACTTCCCCCAGGACAAGATGTTCGGTTACCTGATGGAGAAGGAGGTAAAGGCTATCTCGGAGGTGATGGAGAAGCCGCAGCGCCCTTTCTGCGCCATCGTAGGCGGTTCGAAGGTTTCGTCGAAGATCGGCGTGATCAAGGCCCTGTTGGACAAGTGCGACTCGATCATCATCGGTGGCGGTATGACCTACACCTTCGCCGGTGCGCTGGGTGGCAAGGTCGGTAAGTCGATCTGCGAGCCCGATATGTTCCCCGTAGCCCTCGAGATCCTCGAGATGGCCAAGGCCAAGGGTGTGAAGTTCGTTATGTCGCCCGATGCGCTGACCTGCGATCAGTTCTCGGAGGAGGCCAACACGAAGGAGGCTTCGGTGATGGACATCGATCCTGAGTGGGAGGGTGTCGATATCGGTGCCGGTGGTAAGGCTGCCTTCCGCGAGCACATCCTGGGTTGCAAGACGATCCTCTGGAATGGTCCCGTGGGCGTATTCGAGATCAACAAGTTCTCGACCGGTTCGAAGGCCGTGGCTGATGCGATCGCCGAGGCTACGAAGAACGGTGCCTTCTCGCTCATCGGTGGTGGTGACTCGGTAGCCTGCGTCAATAAGTTCGGCCTGGGTGACGAGGTTTCGTACATCTCGACCGGTGGTGGTGCGCTGCTCGAGTACATCGAGTTCGGCGACCTGCCGGGTGTAGCGGCCATCCGCGACTAAAGAAAAAGAGCCGCTCCCTTTAGAGCGGCTTTTTTCAATGCAAAATTCAACATTCAAAATTGGAACAACGCCTAATAGCACCCCAATTTTGGATTTTAGGCGAGCAGATTTTGCGACTCCGCAGTCGTGGCACGAGGGAGCATACTAAAGCGTATGTGACCGATTGGCACGGCAAGGAGGGGCGAAAGGTGCCGCATACAAATTCAAAAATCAAAATTGAAATGAAGAAATTACTCTTTTTTGCTGCATTGATTACTATGGTAAGTTGCAACAATCAAAACAACACGCCGGCTATCGACCTGACGAACCTCGACACGACTGTGTCGCCGGCTGAGGATTTCTACCAGTATGCTACGGGTGGCTGGCAGAAGAAGAACCCCCTGAAGCCCGAGTTTGCCCGCTACGGCTCGTTTGACGTGCTGCGCGAGAACAACGAGAAGCGCATCAACGAGCTCTTCTCCGCCATGGCCGAGACGACGGCCGAGAGCGGCTCGGTAGAGCAGAAGATCTCGGACCTCTACAAGATGGGCCTCGACTCGGTGCGCCTGAACAAGGAGGGCGTATCGGTTCTCGCTGCGGATTTTGCCCTGATCGACGGCATCACGGACAGCGAGTCGCTGGCCAAGGTGGTAGCCGAGATGCACCTCAAGATGGGCAACCCCCTCTTTGGCATGTATGTCACCTCGGACCTGATGAACAGCACGATCAACACGCTCTACATCTCGCAGTCGGGCCTCGGCATGGGTAACCGTGACTACTACCTCGACGAGGAGCACGCCTCGAAGCGCGAGGGCTATGTAGCCTACCTGGAGCAGATCTTCACGCTCGCCGGCATCGAGAATGCCAAGGCTGAGGCCGAGGCAGTGATGGCCTTCGAGAAGAAGATGGCCGAGCGCTTCCGCTCGAATGTGGAGCTGCGCAACATCGCCGCCTCCTACAACCCGATGTCGAAGGGCGACTTCTTGGCTCGTTACAAGAACTTCAACTGGGAGACCTACCGCACCACGATCGGTCTGGGCGACTTCGAGCAGATCATTGTCGAGCAGCCCGAGGTGATCGACCTGGTGAACGAGCTGGTCAAGAACGAGCCGCTCTCGACCCTGAAGAGCTACCTGAAGGCGAGCCTGATGGGCAGCGCTGCCGGTTATGCCGGTGACGAGCTCTACGCCGCTTCGTTCGACTTCTTCAGCCGTCAGATGACCGGCGTGGAGGAGATGAAGCCCCGCTGGAAGCGCGCCATGGCCGTACCCAACGCCATCCTCTCGGAGGCCGTGGGTGAGATCTACGTTTCGAAGTACTTCCCCTCGGAGGATAAGGTACGCATGACGGAGCTGGTGAAGAACCTGCAGGTGGCTTTGGGTCAGCACATCGATGCCCTGGAGTGGATGTCGGACGAGACGAAGCAGAAGGCCCAGGAGAAGCTCGCCACCTTCACGGTGAAGATCGGCTACCCCGACAAGTGGAAGGATTACTCGTCGCTCGAGATCGACCCCGCGCTCACCTACTGGGAGAATATCAAGCGTGCTTCGGCATGGAGCACGGCCGACAACCTTTCGCGCCTCGGCAAGGAGGTAGATCGTGACGAGTGGTTCATGTCGCCCCAGACCGTGAATGCCTACTACAACCCCACGACCAACGAGATCTGCTTCCCCGCCGCTATTCTGCAGCCCCCGTTCTACAACTCGACGGCTGACGATGCCGTGAACTACGGTGCTATCGGCGTGGTGATCGGCCACGAGATGACCCACGGCTTCGACGACCAGGGTCGCAACTTCGACAAGGATGGCAACATGATCAACTGGTGGACCGAGGCCGATGCCGAGGCCTTCCAGAAGAAGAGCCAGGTGTTGGTTGAGCAGTTCAACAAGATCGAGGTGCTGCCCGCTACGGACGAGAGCCCCGCCGTGATGGCCGATGGTGCCCTGTCGCTGGGCGAGAATATCGCCGACCAGGGTGGTCTGCGCGTTGCCTTCACGGCCCTGAAGAATGCCCTGGGTGAGACGACTCCCGAGCCGATCGACGGCTTCACGGCCGAGCAGCGTTTCTACCTCGCCTATGCTGCCCTGTGGGGTCAGAACATCCGCGAGGCCGAGAAGGCTCGTCTGACGAAGGTCGATGTACACTCGCTGGGTGAGAACCGCGTAAATGCCACGCTGAAGAACCTCCAGAGCTTCTACGATGCTTTCGGCATCACGGAGGGCAAGATGTTCATGCCCGAGGAGGAGCGCGTGATTATTTGGTAAGACACACGACTGAATATTGCACGGCATCGTCACCGTGCAGCCTTTCGGTTGCCTGAAGGCAACTTATTTGCAAAAGAAAAATCCACCTTTCCAAGCAAGCCTTGGAGGTGGATTTTCTTTTGCAACACCACCTACGGTGGTCTAAAAGGCTGCTTTCAAAGTGGAGAAAATGTGCTCTCGCTGTTAAAAAATACAAAATACTTACATTCCCTCCCAAACCCTCCCTTTACGGCAATAAATTGCCATGACTGCTTGTGCGCCTCGGCATAGTCCGCGAGCGACCTCTGCACTCGGCTGTTGAAGCAGTTGGGAAAGGGAGGGCTTAGTCGCTACGCTCCTTGGGTGGTACTCTTGTCGGTAGTGGATTCCCCGTGCTATCAAAAGCTGATAAATTTGCCGACGATGTGCTTTCCATCGGGATTTTTTGTATATTTGTAAAAATCAACCTCATCGTAACCATGAAACGATTGCTACTGACCTTTTGTGCCCTGACGATGGCACTACCCCTTCTTGCCCAGACTCCGCGCTGGCAAGACCCCACCTACATCGAGAAGAATCGAGAGCCGATGCGTTCGAGCTTTATCGTCACGCAGACCGAGGAGCAGGCGGTAGCCGTAAACGACTTCCGCCAATCGTCGCTCTACCGCTCGGTGGGCGGTCTGTGGCAGTTCCACGGCGCGGAGAATCCGTCACTCGCTCCCGAGGGCTTCTTTGCCACGAACTACGATGACTCGGCTTGGCGCACGATGCCCGTACCGGGTCTTTGGGAGCTCAACGGCTTCGGCGATCCGGTCTATGTCAATATCCAATACCCCTGGGCGAAGTTCTACGAAAATAACCCGCCCTATGTCCCCACGGAGCAGAATCGTGTCGGCTCCTATCGCCGCCTGGTGGAGATTCCCGCCGAGTGGGCCGGCAAGGATATCTTCCTGCACATCGGCTCGGCCACCTCGAACGTGACCCTCTGGGTCAATGGCCGCGAGGTGGGTTACAGCGAGGATAGCAAGCTCGAGGCGGAGTTTGACCTCACGCGCTATGTCCGCACGGGCGAGGAGAACCTCCTGGCGATGCAGATCTACCGCTGGTCGGATGGCACCTACATCGAGGACCAGGACTTCTGGCGCTTGGCAGGTATCGGTCGCGACTGCTACCTCTATGCCCGTGAACGCAGCCGCATCGAGGATCTCAAGCTCACGCCCGACCTCACCAACAACTACACGGATGGTACGCTCCGCGTGCACGTCACAACCACCAAGGGGGTCAAGAACCTCCGCCTGACGCTGCACGATGCCACGATGGAAGTCGTTGCCCAAGCTGTTTGCTCGGTAAAGAAGGGCGTTGCAGAGCACCTCTTTGAGGTTCAAAACCCCAAAAAGTGGAGCGCCGAGACCCCCAACCTCTACCGCCTGACGGTGAGCGCCCTGAACGACAAGGGCGAGGTGATCGAGGCGACGGCCCTGCGCGTAGGTTTCCGCAAGGTGGAGATCAAAAACAGCCAGCTCCTGGTCAATGGTCAGCCGATTCTGATTAAGGGTGTCAATCGCCACGAGATGAACCCCAACACGGGTTACTATGTGACACGCGAGGATATGATCCGCGACATTCAGCGCATGAAGGAGCTCAATTTCAACGCCGTGCGCACCTGCCACTACCCCGATACGCCGCTTTGGTACGACCTCTGCGACGAGTATGGCATGTACCTCATCGATGAAGCGAACATCGAGTCGCACGGCATGGGCTACGGCGAGAAGACGCTGGCGCGCCGTGACGACTATGCCGCAGCGCACCTCGCCCGCAACCAACGCATGGTGCTGCGCGACTACAACCACCCCTCGATCATCATCTGGAGCTTAGGTAACGAGGCGGGTAACGGCAACAACTTCCGCCTCTGCTACGAGTGGATCAAGGGTTACGACCCCTCGCGCCCGATTCACTACGAGCAGGCGATCCCCTACGGAAGACTGAACTACGACCGCTCGGCCTTCTACCCCACCGATATCATGTGCCCGATGTACTCCGACTACGACTGGGTGGAGCGCTACATGAACTCCTCGCCCGAGCGTCCGCTCATCTTCTGCGAGTATGCCCACGCCATGGGTAATTCGCTCGGCGGATTTAAGGAGTATTGGGACCTGGTGCGTAAATACGACCACTACCAGGGCGGCTTTATTTGGGATTGGGCCGACCAGGCATTGGCCTACCGCGACCCCGAGACGGGCGTATTGTCGTATCGCTACGGCGGTTGCTACAACGAGCAGGATGCTACGGACGAGTCGTTCAACTGCAACGGTGTGGTGGCTGCCGACCGCACACCCCACCCGGGCGCGTGGGAGGTGAAGCACCAACAACGCAACATCCTCACCTCGGCTGTGGATGCAGCGAATGGCAAGATCGCGGTGAAGAACGAGCATTTCTTCCGCGATTTGAGCAATTACCGCCTTGTATGGCGACTGATGGCTGACGGCGTAGCGGTGCGCTCGGGCATTGTCGAGGAGCTGAACGCAGCCCCGCAGCAGTGCGTGGAGCTCTCACTCCCCTACTCGGCCGAGGAGATCAAGCGCATCCGATGCAAGGAGCTGCTGCTCGATGTAAGCTACCAACTTAAAACGGCCGAGCCGCTGCTTGCAGCGGGTCATGAGGCCGCCTTTGAGCAGGTGGTGCTCCACCGCGACACGAATTGCCCGATCACGGAAAAGATGGTCAATGGAGAGGCGCTCACGCAGGAGGGTCGCACCGTACGTGGCGAGGATTTCACGCTCACGTTCAACGAGGAGGGCTTTATTACGCGCTACAACTACCGCGGCACGGAGCTCCTTTCGGAGCCGCTGCGCCCCGAGTTCTACCGCGCCCTGACCGAGAACGACTTCGGTGTGCAGAAGAGTGGCGGCGGCGATCAACGCCAGACCTGGAAGCCGTGGCGTGATGCCCGACTCGACCTGCGCTCGTTTGAGCTTAAGTCGCCTTCGGAGGCTGTGGCCCGCTACCACATCCCCTCGACGGGCGCCGAATTGGAGATAAATTACCTTATTGACAACCGGGGTGTTGTGAATGTAAAGATGACGATGACCCCCGATGCTGCCCGCACCGAGATTCGCAACCTGGCCCGCTTCGGTCTGCGCACGGCGATGCCCGCGACATTTGACCGCATCGAGTTCTACGGCAAGGGCCCGCACGAGAGCTACATCGACCGCGTGAGCGGTGCTCGTCGCGGTCTGTTCCGCCAACCGGTTTCGGAGCAGTACCACCACGGCTATGTGCGCCCGCAGGAGTCGGGTACGCACGCCGAGCTGGATTGGTGGCAGGTGAAGGATTCGGCCGGTCGCGGCCTGGAGTTCCGCGCCGAAAAGCCCTTCTCGGCCTCGGCACTGCCCTACTCGTTGGAGCAGCTCGACATCAACCACCCCGACTACAAGAAACTGGATAGCGACCTGAAGCCCAACGGCAAGACCAATATCCATGTGGATCAGGTGCAGCAAGGTCTGGGCTGCGTGACCAGCTGGGGCTCACAACCGCGCAAGGAGTATATGCTCCCCTACCACGGCGAGAAACAGTACTGCTTCTCGTTGTGGATTTCGCCCATGTAAAGGGAAAAGTTGAAAAGTTGAAAAGTTGAAAGTTGAAAAACGGTCGTGAAAATCACGACCGTTTTTTGATTTTAGAGGAGCAGATTTTGTGCCGCCGCAGTTCGGCCTGGATGGGACATACTAAGCGTATTTCCCATTCAGGCCGGACAAGTAAGGTGCAAAATCTGCCCTATAAAATCGAAAAACTAATAGAAGGTGGCTTTGGGCGCAAAGATAGGATACCCAAAATTAAACATGAGATACATGTTTTTCCAACTATCGATGCCGTATTTGATGAGGGAGAGATTCACGGGGCCGATGGGGGTGTGATAGACCAAGGCGGCCTCGGTGATGAAGTTGAGCTGACGATCCTCCCAATCAACCAGGGTGCCGGAGGCGTAGTCGTTGCGGCTGCGGTACATGGCGTAGAAGCCGGTGCGCAGGAAGAAGTTGGGCGTGAAGGAGAAGGTGGGATTCAAACCACCTGCCACAAATCGCTTGGCCGAGAAGTCGGGCATAAAGACCATGTGGGCATGGGGAATCGGCTCATAGGCCGGAAGGGTCATGAGCGTAGCACCCTCGGAGGTGAACTTGGGATGGTTGGTATAGACCGCATCGAGGTTCACACCCAGCATAAACCAGGAGGGGGAGGGCATGTTGAAGATCTTCTCATACTGGAAACGCCCGCCGTACCAGCTGCGCCCCGTGCCGGGCTGGAAGGTGCTATGATCCTCCAACGAATAGCGGTCGCGGCCACCGAGGTAGATCGCCGAGAGGTGGAGCTCCGAACCGCGTGTCGGGTAGATAAATTTATCGAGCGTGTTGCGGGCCAGCTCCAACTTCGCTCCGTAGAACCAGAAGCGGGTATGGTCGCTCTGATCCAGATCTAAGGAGGTGGTATTGTGGTAGTTGCTATGGCCCGCATGGAGCTTCAGCTCCACGAGCGAACGGTGCGTGAGGCGGAAGCCGAGACCAAACGAGCCGAAGCTCTCGCTCTGCTTCACGGCCAGCGTGTTGTCGATCTCCGTGATGCGGCCAAACGAGCCGTGGCGGTTGTTCTCGGTCGAGAAGTTGTAGGCGTAGGTCAGGAAGAAGGGGTCGTTGAAATAGAAGTCCATGCGCCCGCCGAGCGAACCCCAGGTGTGGGTCGGCCCGAGGTAGAGGTTGGCACCGAAGCGGTGGGCGGCACGACCGAACGACTGGTAGTTCAAACCGATGTAGGCCTGGTTGAAGGCGGTCGAAGAGATGTTACCTCCGATCGTGAGTTTGAGGTTCGGACGCGCCGTAAGCTCGGCCGAGAAGCTGTAACGCTCGCTCTTCTTATCGTAGCTTACGCGCGGCACATCCATCTGATAATCACCCGTAACGAGCAGGCGGTAGGTGTTCTCGCGCAGGCGCTCCAGGTTCATCTGGCGCTGGCGATCGTTGCCGTGCAGGTCGGTACGCATATAGTCACGGATGTAGGCGATCTGCTCATCGTTCACGCCTGCAATCTCGTAGTTGTTGAAGATCAACGGAGGACACTTGCGACGGAATTTTTCACGGCGCTCGGCGTATTGCTCCTTTGTCATGCGGGCCTCGGCAGGGATGCGCTCCAGGATGGCAGGCATCTGCCGCATGGCATCCTCATAGCCGGCCTGCATCACCGGTTCGGCATTGTCGAAGTCGAGCATGCCGACCTGCACGGCACGATGAATCGTCACCGAGCGATCCTCGGGCATCGTGTAGTCCGATCCGCTCATGGCGATCAGCACCGCCTGATCCACGAGCGACTCCTCGCCATCGGGTTGCATCTCGCCCGAGGTGCAGATCGAGCCGATCAGCAGTTCGGGGTTATGCTTCCGATCGAGGGCGCGCCAGGGGAAATTGTCGTAGATACCGCCGTCGTATAGCAGCATCGAGTCGCGCTTTACGGGCTTGAAAGCCAACGGAATAGCCATCGACGATCGAATCGCCTCAGGCAGCGATCCCTCGTCGAGCGTAACGGGTGCGCGCTTATTCATGTCGGCCGCCACGCAGAGGAACGGGATCATGAGCTTCGAGAAGTCGTTGTCGGCTGCTGTCGATGCCGGGGCAAAGAGCTCGATGAGCGCCATGTCGATCTGGGTCGAGGAGATCAGGTTCTTGGGCAGCTGGAAGGTCTGCTTCTCGTCCGAAAAATCGAGCCACAGGTTGATAAACGAGGGCGAGTTACCCACCTGGCGGTAATAGGGCATGTAGATCGTAGGATCGATGCGCCCCGAGACCCACTGCCGGATGGCACCCGAGAGCGCCAGCTCGCGCATCTCCTGCGGCGAGTAGCCTGCGGCGTAGAGCGCTCCGATGATCGAACCCATCGATGTTCCGGCCACATAATCGATCGGCACACCGCTCTCCTCGAGCGCTTCGAGCACGCCGATATGGTACAAACCCTTGGCACCACCACCGCTCAAAACAAGGCCGACACCCTGACGAGCGGGCGTTTTGGGGCTATTCGTGGCCGAAACCGGCACGAAAAACCAAACTAAGGCGGCTATAATGAGCAGATATTTTCGCATCCTAACTTTTTTTACTAACTTTGCATGTTAGAACTATGTTCTAATCACAACGCCCAAAAATAGCGAAAAAAGAGTTAACATTCAAAATATGATTGAAAAAATCAACGAACTTCTGCGACAAGTCGAAGAGTTCAAACCCAAAGCAGCCGCCGAGATCGAAGAATTCCGCATCCGCATCCTCGGCAAGAAGGGTGAGCTGACCGCCCTGATGGATGAGTTCAAGACCGTAGCTCCCGAGCTCAAGCGCGAGCTGGGTCAGAAACTCAACGCCCTCAAAAATGAGGCCGTAACGCGTATCAACACCCTACGCGAGGAGTTGCAAAACTCGGCTTCGGAGTGTGGTTGCACGATCGGCGATATGACCTGCCCGGGTACGGCCGAGGAGCTTGGTTCGCGCCACCCCATCTCGCTCGTCAAGAACGAGATTGTCGAGGTCTTTGCACGCCTGGGCTACACGGTAGCCGACGGTCCCGAGATCGAGGATGACCAGCATGTCTTTACGTCGCTGAACTTCCCGCCCGAACACCCCGCACGCGACATGCAGGACACCTTCTTCATCGAGAAGCAGGGCACGGAGCCCAATCCGAAGGATATCCTGCTGCGCACCCACACCTCGTCGATCCAGGTACGCACGATGGAGCACCAAAAGCCGCCCATCCGCGTCATCTGCCCGGGTCGCGTATTCCGCAACGAGGCCATTTCGTACCGCGCACACTGCATCTTCCACCAGATCGAGGGTCTGTATATTGACGAGGGTGTTTCGTTTGCCGATATGAAGCAGTCGCTGCTCTACTTCGCCAAGGAGATCTTCGGCGAGCAGGCACAGATCCGCATGCGCCCCTCCTACTTCCCCTTCACGGAGCCTTCGGCCGAGGTCGACGTATCGTGTAACTTGTGCGGTGGCAAGGGTTGCCCCGTCTGCAAGGGTACGGGCTGGTTGGAGATCATGGGTTGCGGTATGGTAGACCCCAACGTGCTGAAGGCCAGCAATATCGACCCCGAGAAGTATTCGGGCTTCGCCTTTGGTATGGGTATTGAGCGTATCGCCATGCTGAAGTACGGCGTGAAGGACCTCCGCCTCTACTTCGAGAACGATGTCCGCTTCCTGCACCAGTTCGACGACGCGCTGTAAGCCGCCGCGAACCTTATAACCGAAAAGATGAAACGCTTTGTTGCAATAGTTGCGCTCTTAGGCTTTTTTCTGACCGCCTTTGCGGTCGGAGGGGTGGGAGCGCAACGACCCGAAGAGGGGGATTCGCTGCGAAGCGTTTTTCTCTATACGGAGGGCATCAAGGCGCTCCGCATCCACCAGGATACGGCACGCGGACGAGCCCTGCTGGAGCAGGCCGTGCAACAGGATTCAAGCTATGCACCGGCCTACTTCGCCCTCATCACCAACAACCTGAGCCGCACTCCGCAGGAGGCGCGCACCTGGGCCGAACGAGCCTATGCGGCCGATTCGACCAACCCCTGGTATGTGCGCACCTACGGGCAGACACTGCTCATGAACGAGGCCTACGAAGAGGCGCTACCCCTCTACCGCAGGCTCAACGAGCAGGATCCGAAGGACCTGGATGTCTACCGCATCCTGGCGGCCCTCTACGAGCAGAACAAGCAACCCTACTCGGCCATCGCCACGCTCGATTCGGCCGAGGTGCGCATGGGTCGCCACCCCTACCTGAGCAAGATGAAGCGCCACCTGCTGATCCAGACCAAGCAGACGGATCGTGCCCTGCAGGAGGCTCAAACGCTGGCCGAGGAGATGCCCTATGAGGCTGAACATCACGTTGTTTTGGCCGAGCTCTACGGCGTGCAGGGCAAGGACTCGCTGGCGCGCCGAGCCTACGACACCGCGCTGAAGATCGACTCGACGAACCTCGAAACGCTGATGTCGATGTCCGACTTCTTCAACGCCCGTCAGGATTTTCGATCGATGCTGTGGGTCACGCGCAAGCTCTTCCTCTCGGAGGAGATGCCCCTCGAGCAGAAGATCCGCCGCTTCGAGCTTTTCACGTCGGAGATCGACTTCTACCGCGCCAACTACTTTCAGCTGCACGACTTAGCCTCGCTGCTGGCAATCCGCTACCCCACCGACAAACGGGTGGTGGAGCTTTACGCCAACCACCTGATCGCCTCGGGGCAGTTGGAGGAGGCGCTCAAGCACTACAAAAATCATCTATCGGATCGCCCGGCCGTGTCGGAGTACTACCTCACGGTAATCGATATCGAGAGCTACCTGGAGCGGCCCGACTCGGTAAAAAAGTATGTCAATGAGGCGCTTACGCTCTTCCCCGACAAGATCGAGCTTCACCTGGCCGAGGGCAACGTGAAGTACCGCATGGATAACTTTATCGGGGCGGTATCGAGCTACAAAAAGGCGCTCCAATTTGCCGATACGGATAGTCTCCGCAGCCAGATTTGGGGACAAATCGGCGATGTGTACCACGCCCAGGAGGAGGCTTCGGGCTTCCTGCTTAAGAAGATGTACCGACGGGATTGCTACAAGGCCTACAAAAAGGCGCTGAAGTACAACCCCGACAATGTCCTGGTACTCAATAACTGGGCCTACTTCCTCTCGCTCGAGGGCAAGCAGTTGGAGCAAGCCCTGAAGATGGCCGAGCGGGTTACTGAACTTACCGACCGCAACCCGACCTACATGGATACCCAGGCCTGGATTCTCTTCAAGCTGGGTCGCCTGGAGGAGGCGCGCCAACTCATGCGCCAGGCCGTGGCACTCGATGGACAAAAGAGTCGGGAACTGCTGCTCCACTATGGCGATATTCTCCACGCCCTGGGTGAGCAGTTTATGGCCGAGACCTATTGGAAAAAGGCGCTCGACAAGGGCTACGACAAAGCGGTGATCGAGGAGCGCATGAAGCGCCCCAAAGTCGAGAAAAAGAGCGAACAAAAATAAGCTAATCCCCTACCCTACCGCACGATGCGAAGATTTTTGGCGATATGCGTTTTACTGCTGACGGTGAACCTTACAGCCACCGCCCAGACCGATCGTCAGGTCGAGGAGAAGAAAAAGGCGATCGCAGCACTTGAAAAGAAGATTGCCGCCGAAGAGGAGGCGATTGGAAAGTTGCAGAAGAGTCGCAAGACAACCGAGGAGCGTGCCCGCCGCCTGGCGCGCCAAATTGCACAGCGCAACCAGCTCCTTTCGGAGACCGAGCGGGAAGCCTCGCGCATCGAAAAGCAGGTGCTTCGCTCCAATGCCATGGCCGACAGCCTGCAGGAGGAGCTCGACAAAAACCGCACACAATACAGCAATCTGGCGCGCGAAGCCTATCGCAACTACCGCCAGCAAAACTACATCAGTTACATCCTCTCGTCGCGCAACTTTGCCGATGTGGCGCGTCGCCTTACCATGATGCGTGAGATGGCCTCGCTTCGTGAGCGTAAGCTGCGCGAAATCAACGAGTTGAAAACAAGCGTGGCGGATGAGAAACTGCGCCTCGAAAGTCGCCAAAAGGAGCTTGACTCCGTATCGCAGAAGGTCGAGGGGCAGAAGAAGCGCCTGCAACGCGATGCCACGGCGGCCAAGCAGGAGATCCGCAAGATGACCAACAAGGAGAAGCAGGCCCTGCAACGCAAGATGGAGCAGGAGGAGCAACTCTCGGTGGCCATCAGCGAGCTGCGCAAGCTCACGAAGGGCAACAAGGAGGGAGCTTCGTTCTCGGCGCGCACGCAGAACCTGAACCTGCCCGTGGTGGGTGGTCGCGTGAAGCGCTACAAGGGCAACATGGCCGAAATCACAGGCGCAAAGGGGGCCGCCGTACGCTCGATCTACGAGGGCAAGGTGGTCGATATCAAACGCAACCGCATCACGGCAAAATACGAGGTTTTTGTGGCGCATGGCGAGTACATCACCTCCTACACCAACCTCGGTTCGACAAGCGTTGAAAAGGGTCAAAAAGTGGCTAAAAACGGGACTTTGGGCACGGTGGGTGCCGCCGTCAATGTAACCACGATGGAGACCGAATACAAGATCGTTTTCGGCATCTATTCGCCCAACCCCAAGGAGACGATGTCGGCCGCCAACTGTTTCAAAAAATAGCACGCTATGGCTGTAAAATACTATACCGACGACTGCTCATACCGCCTCCCCGAAAAGCGCCGCACGGCGGCGTGGCTCAAAGAGGTGGCCGAGGCCGAAGGCTATCGGCTGGGGGATGTAAACTACATCTTCTGCTCGGCAGCCCGTCTGCTGGAGATGAACAAAGAGTTCCTCGGACACGACTACTTTACCGATATCATTACCTTTGACTACAGCGACCTGAAAGGAAGTGGGGTAGTCTCGGGCGATATTTTTATCGATGTGGAGACCGTAGCCGACAATGCCCGCATCTATGGAGCCACGAAAATCCAGGAGATGCGTAGGGTAGTGGTACATGGCGTATTGCACCTCTGCGGCCAAAAGGATAAAACGCCGAGAGCCAATGCCCAGATGCACCGTAAAGAGGATAAATATTTGAAATTCTGGTCGTTATGATCCTACACTACGATATTATCGTCATCGGTGGCGGACACGCGGGGTGTGAAGCTGCTGCTGCGGCTGCCCGCCTTGGTTCGCGCACGCTGCTGCTCACGATGGACCTCGGCAAGCTCGCTTCGATGTCGTGCAACCCGGCCGTGGGTGGGGTAGCGAAGGGGCAGATTGTCCGCGAGATTGATGCGCTGGGAGGTCAGATGGGTATCGTCACGGACCTTACGTCGATCCAATTCCGCATGCTCAACCGCTCAAAGGGGGCAGCGATGTGGAGTCCGCGTGCGCAGTGCGACAAGGAGGCCTTCTCGGCCGAGTGGCGACACCGCCTCGAAAATACGACCAACCTCTATCTATGGCAGGACACGGTGGCGGAGCTTGTCTTCGATAAAACATCGCAAACACCTCGCATTCAAGGCGTTAAGACACAAATGGGGATTGAATTCTCGTGCGAGAAGGCGATCCTGACGGCCGGTACTTTTCTCGGTGGACTGATGCACATCGGCTCCTCGTCGGCCGAGGGTGGACGAGCCGGCGACCAAGCCTCGCACGGCCTCACGGAGCAACTCCGTGAGTTGGGCTTTGAGGTGGGGCGCATGAAGACCGGAACACCCGCCCGACTCGATGCGCGCACGATCAATTTCGAGCTGATGGAGCCTCAATATGGGGATGAGAACCCCTCGAAATTCTCCTTCTCGTCGGAGACCGAACCCGTTAAGAATCAGCTTCCTTGCTTCCTGGTTTACACCTCGAAGGAGGTACACGACACCCTGCGCACGGGTTTCGACCGTTCGCCCCTTTTCAATGGCACGATTCACGGCATCGGGCCGCGCTATTGCCCCTCTATTGAGGACAAATTGCGCACCTTTGCCGATAAGGAGGAGCACCAGCTCTTCCTTGAGCCGGAGGGCAGACGCACGAACGAATACTACCTGAACGGCTTCTCGTCGTCGCTTCCGTGGGAGGTGCAGTGGGAGGCGTTGCAGAAAATCGAGGGTTTTGAGGATTTGCACATCTATCGACCCGGTTATGCCATCGAATATGACTATTTTCCGCCCACACAGCTCCACCATACGCTCGAGACGAAGCTCGTCGAGGGGCTCTATTTTGCCGGCCAGGTCAATGGCACGACCGGTTATGAGGAGGCTGCAGCGCAGGGTCTGATGGCGGGCATCAATGCCCACAGAAGTCGAGTAGGGGAGGAGGCCGTGGTTTTGAACCGCGACGAAGCCTATATCGGCGTGCTGATTGATGACCTGGTAACGAAGGGAGTCGATGAGCCTTACCGCATGTTTACCTCGCGTGCCGAGTATCGAATCCTGCTTCGACAGGACAATGCCGATGCGCGATTGACTCCGCTCGGCTACGAAATCGGACTTGTTTCACGCAAAAGATTCGGCGAATTCACCAAAAAAAATCGCAATGTAGAATCGCTTATTTCCTTCGCACAAGGACAGAGTGTCAAAATAGCCGAAATTAACGACTATTTAATTTCGGTCGGTTCTGACCCTTTGACGCAGGGAAAAAAGCTCGCCGACCTCTTAATGCGCAACGGCGTAACCTTCGAAGGGGTGCGCCGGGTGCTACCTAAACTCGAACGATTTATCCAAAAAGAGGAGATCTGTGCCGAGGAGATCGAGGAGGCAGAGATTCGCATCAAATACCGCGGTTACATCGAACGCGAAAAACAGATTGCCGAAAAGTTGCACCGTTTGGAGGAGATTTCGATTCCCGAGGGGTTTGATTTTACAGGAATGAACTCGCTGACGATCGAGGCGCGCCAAAAGCTTTCGCGCATCCAACCCAAGACGATCGGCCAAGCGGCTCGTATTCCGGGTGTTTCGCCGGCAGATGTCAATGTATTGCTGATAAAATTCGGGCGATAGGGTAGTGAGGGAATGTTCCCCGTGGAACATTTTCAACAAACGGCCCAAAACAAAGAGGATTGTTCCCCGTGGAACAATCCTCTCTTTCTTTCCTCTTCGCTCTTCGCTCTTTACTCTTCAACAATGGTATTCCAGCCGTGAATATCCTCGGCCAGACCATACTGAATGTCCTGGAGCTTATGATAGAGCGCTAAGCTGACCGGGCCGACCTCACGACCATAGAAATAGCTCTTCATGGTCTGCATGTCGTAAATCTCGCTGATCGGGGCGATGATAGCGCCCGTACCACAACATCCGCACTCCTCAAAGGTGGCCAACTCATCAACGGGGATTTGGCGCTCCTCAACCTCCAACCCCATATCCAAGGCGAGCTGCTTAAGGCTCTTATTGGTAATCGAGGGGAGAATCGTCGAGGATTTGGGCGTGATATACTTACCATCTCGGATGGCAAAGAAATTGGCCGCTACGCACTCGTCAAGGTATTTGTGCTCCTTAGGATCGAGGAAAAGCACGCTCTGGAAACCCATTTCGTGGGCATGCTGGTAGGGTAGGAGGCTGGCTGCATAGTTAGCGCCAATCTTCACATCGCCCGTACCGTTGGCCGAAACACGATCCTGCTCACGATCCACAGCCACCTGAATCGGACGAATACCCTCCTTAAAGTAGGGACCGACCGGCGAGCAGAATACTACAAACAGGGCATTGGCCGAAGGGGTCACACCAAAGCTGGTCGAAGTACCTATCTCAACGGGTCGCAGGTACATCGCTGCTCCCGTGCCATAGGGGGGCAGGTGGCGCAGGTTCTTACGCACCACCTCCGTACAGGCCTCGATAATCATCATGCGGGTCGGAACGGGCAGACACAATCTGCGGGCCGACGACTGCAGGCGCTCGACCGTATCCTCCAGGCGGAAGATTCGAATCTTACCATCGGCACCTCGAAAGGCCTTCAGCCCCTCGAAAAGCGACGATCCATAGTGCAGACATGCAGCAGCCAGAGGAACGGGTAAAAACTCATCCTCAGAGAGTTGCATCTCGCTCCAGCCGCGATCGGGTCGGTAGCTGTAACGGATGTTATAGTCCGTCGTGTAGTAGTCGAAGCTAAGCTCCGACCACTCCCTCTCTTCCGTTTGCATAGCTAAACTTATCCTACAATTGCTCCGTTGTGGGTCGGCTCGTTGGGCTGCAACAGGCGCAGCTTGCCCGTAGCATCCTCGGCCATGAGGATCATACCACGCGACAAAGTACCCTTCAGCTCACGCGGCTCCAGGTTCACCAATACCAATACCTGCCGGCCTACTAGCTCCTCGGGGGTGAAGTGCTCGGCAATACCCGAAATGATCTCGCGCTGGTCGATACCCGTATCCACCAACAACTTCAACAGCTTCTTGGTCTTGGCTACCTTCTCGGCCTTCAGGATGGTCGAAACGCGGATATCCATCTTCTGGAAATCGTCGAACGATACGTTATCTTTCTGATCCTCAACCTCTTGCGCTTTCTCGGCTGCTAAGTTGGCCTCCTTAATGGCGGCGAGCTTATCGAGCTGCTTCTGGATCGTCTCATCCTCGATCTTCTCGAACAGAAGCTCCGCCTTACCGATCGTATGACCGGCCGTCACGAGATCCATCTGACCCATCTGCTCCCACGAATACTTCTCGACGTTAAGCATCGAGATCATCTTGGCAGCCGTGAAGGGCATGAAAGGCTCAATGGCAATCGCCGTATTGGCCGTAATCTGCAGGGCGATGTTCAGGATCGTCTTCACGCGCTCCGGGTCACTCTTAACCACCTTCCACGGTTCGGTATCGGCCAGGTACTTGTTACCGATGCGGGCAAAGTTCATGGCATCCTTCAGCGCCTCGCGGAAGTGGTAATTCTCGATATTGCGCTCCAGCTGGGCCTTGATCTGCTGCAGCTCGGCAATGGTCTCCTTGTCGTAGTCGGTCAGCTCACCGCAGGCCGGAACAACACCATTATAATACTTCTGCGTCAGCACCAGGGCACGGTTTACGAAGTTACCCAGGATAGCCACCAGCTCCGAGTTGTTACGCGCCTGGAAATCCTTCCAGGTAAAGTCGTTATCCTTCGTCTCGGGGGCGTTGGCGCAAAGTACATAGCGCAGCACATCCTCCTTACCGGGGAACTCCTCCAGGTACTCGTGCAGCCAGATAGCCCAGTTGCGCGAGGTCGAGATCTTGTCGCCCTCAAGGTTCAGGAACTCGTTCGAGGGTACATTTTCGGGCAGGATATAGTCGCCATGTGCCTTGAGCATCGAGGGGAAGACGATGCAGTGGAAGACGATGTTGTCCTTACCGATGAAGTGTACGAGCTTCGTCTCCTCATCCTTCCAATACTTCTCCCACTCGTTCGTAAGATCCTTAGTTGCAGAGATATAGCCAATTGGTGCATCGAACCACACATAGAGCACCTTACCCTCGGCACCCTCTACCGGCACGGGGATACCCCAATCCAGGTCACGGCTCACGGCACGCGGCTGCAGGCCGCCATCCAACCAGCTCTTGCACTGGCCATAGACATTCGATTTCCACTCCTTGTGACCCTCCAGAATCCACTCGCGCAGCATCTGCTCATAGTCGTTCAGGGGCAGATACCAGTGCTTCGTCTCACGCTTTACGGGCTTCGAACCCGATACGGCGCTGTGCGGATCGATCAGCTCATCGGGCGAGAGGGTCGAACCACACTTCTCGCACTGGTCGCCATAGGCACGCTCGTTGCCACACTTCGGGCAGGTACCTACAATATAACGGTCTGCGAGGAAGGTCTTGGCCTCCTCGTCGTAGTACTGCTCCGAGCTCTGCTCGATGAACTTACCCTCATCGTAGAGCTTGCGGAAGAAATCCGAAGCGGTCTTGTTGTGCGTGGGCGAGGTGGTACGCGAATAGATATCGAACGAGATACCCAGCCCCTCAAACGAACGCTTGATAAGGTTGTGGTAACGATCGACGATATCCTGGGGCGTAACGCCCTCCTTGCGGGCCTTGATCGTGATGGGCACACCGTGCTCATCCGAGCCGCAGATCGAAATCACATCGGCACCCTTGAGACGCAGGTAGCGCGTATAGATATCCGACGGCACATAAACACCCGCCAGGTGGCCGATATGCACCGGACCATTGGCATAGGGCAGCGCCGAGGTAACGAGGTATCTTTTGAATGCTTTTGCCATGTTTTAAGCTGTTTTGAATTTGAATGGTGCAAAAGTAGTGTTTTAATCGTAGATTAAAAAATTATTCTACAATATCCATCTCGTCGATCAGCCACTGCTGACCGGCAAACTTGTCGATGATGAAGAGTACATAGCGTACATCCACGGCAATCATACGCTGCAACTCCGGCTCGAAGGCTACATCACCCGACATCGCCTCCCAGTTGCCATCGAAGGCCAAACCGATCAGCTCGCCACGCTTATTCAGTACAGGCGAACCCGAGTTACCACCCGTAATATCGAGGTTCGCCAGGAAGCAGGTTACCAGCTCACCCTTCTTGTTGGCATAGCGACCATAGTCGGCAGCGCGGTAGAGATCCTTGAGCTTTTCGGGTACCGTAAACTCAATCGGATTCTTCGGATCCTCCTTCTCCATCACACCCTTCAACGTCGTGTAGTAGTTGTAACGAATACCATCGGCGGGGGTGTAGGGAAGTACATTTCCATAGGTGCAACGAATCGTGAAGTTGGCATCCGAAGCCCACGCCTTGTCGGGCTGCTGCTTCATCAGACCGGCAATGTATTTGCGGTGACCCTCGGCGTAGAGCAGCGTGTGTGCCGATGCCTCCTTGCGTAGCTTACCGGCCAGCTCCATGACGGACTTAAAGAAGGGAACAACGGGATCCTGCTCGGCCTTCTCCACCGAGTAATCCTTGAGCAGTGCCTCCAACTTCTCGGGCGATGCAACGGCCGTATTGTCATACAGATAATCGACATATTTGTTGATATCGCCACCAAACTCCTTGTCGATAATCTCGGCATAGAACGAAGGGAGCGTAGTCATGTTTTTACGCGCCATCTGAAGCATCTTCTTTGCTACGCGGCGATCCGTCGGCTCGTTGTAATCCTTGTAGATGCGGTTGGCATAGGCCATCAGCTTCGTGGCATCTACCTCCTTCTTCACGCCCTGACCATCGGTCAATACGCTACCGAGTGACAAGAGCTCGATGGCACGCATCATCGACTCCTGGATATACTGCAGATCCTTGCGGGCAGGTGCCGACTTCTCGACATAATCCTTAATCTTCGGCAGGGCATCGATGTAGCCCTCCTCGGGCAGCGTATTCTGATCAGCCCACGCCTGGAACGACTGCTCCTGAGCCTCCTTCTTGCCCTTCACGTTGAGCTTCGTTACGGCCTGCGACATACCGATCGAATTCTTCCAATAGTTCGACGACGAAGCATATTTCGAAGCGTACTGAATGCGTACCTTGTCGCTCGCTGCCATATCCTCGGCCAGGATCTCCTGACGTGCACCACGCACCGAGATACGCTGCGGGTTGTCGGTCGAGAGCATGTAGTCGATCTCGTACGAGGTCATGTAGCGCGTCGTAGAACCGGGGAAGCCCATCACCATCGCAAAATCTCCCTCCTTGACACCCTCGATGTTTACTTTGAGGTACTTCTCGGCACGATAGGGGGTGTTGTTGGGCGAATACTCGGCCGGGCGGTTGTTCTCGTCGGCATAGACACGGAAAATCGAGAAGTCGCCCGTATGGCGCGGCCACATCCAGTTGTCGGTCTCGCCACCAAACTTACCGATCGACTGCGGCGGCGTACCTACCAAACGAACATCCGAGTAAGTCTCCATCATAAAGGCGAAGAACTGGTTGTTACCGAAGAAGGCGGGGATAATCACATCCATACCCTCGTACTTCTTCTGCAGCTCCTCGATCAGGGCCTTCTTATTCTCGCCCGTGATGCGCTGATACTCCTCCTCCGAAGCAATCGAGGGTACATTACCCACGATCTCGGGCGTTACATCGAGGATGTGGCGGATGAAACGCACCTTCAGACCCGGAGCGGGCAGCTCCTCCTGGTGGTTGCGCGCCCAGAAGCCATCCTTGAGGTAGTCATGCTCAACCGACGAGAGCGACTGAATCGAACCAAAGCCGCAGTGGTGGTTCGTGAAGATAAGACCCTCCGACGAAACGATCTCACCCGTACAACCGCCACCAAAGATAATGATGGCATCCTTGAGCGAGGATTTGTTCATCGAATAGACATCCTCGGCCGAGAGCTTGAAGCCTTTCTCGCGCATATCCTTCTGGTTCATCTTCTTCAGGTAGGGCAGCAGCCACATACCCTCATCGGCCGTAGCCGTCAGGGCTACAAAGGCGGCACAAAGCGATAAAATAAGTCTCTTCATATTGTTGTTTTTTTTATAATGAACTTAATGATTTTAAGGAGTTTAATGATATTAAAGATTTGTTTTTCTTTTGTTTTTTATTTTTGTTTTTCTTTAATTTCCTTAATATCTTTAATTTCTTTAATCTCCTTATTTAATTTCAACCATATTAAGTATAGCTCTCTCGGCAGCTTTGCGAGTCGGCTCGTCAATGAGGACCTCGGGCGAGAGATTTTCGAGCGTCGAGATGATGTTTTCGAGCGTCACCTTCTTCATCTCCTTGCACTCGTTGCAACGACATGCGGCATCCGCGGTCGGTGCCGGGATAAACTTTTTCTGGGGCATGCGTTTCTCCATTTCCGCCAAAATGCCGGCCTCGGTGACCACGATGAACTCCTCGGCCTCACTCTGGTCGCAATAGGTCAAAATAGCGGCCGTAGAGCCCACAAAATCGGCCTCCTCAACCAGCGCCGCCTTACACTCGGGATGCACAACCACCTTGGCGGCAGGATGCGCCTCCTTCAAAGCCTTCAACCCCTCCAACGAGAACTCCTCATGCACCAGGCAGGCACCATCCCAAAGCACGATATTATCGCGCCCCGTGAGCTTTTGAATGTAGGAACCCAGGTTGCGATCCGGCGCAAAGATGATCGGCTGATCTTCGGGGATCGAATTTACCACCTGCAAGGCATTCGACGAGGTGCAGCAGATGTCGGTCAATGCCTTCACACCAACGGTCGTATTGACATACGAGACTACCTTATGACCGGGATAGCGTTTCTTAAACTCGGCAAAATCCTTGGCATCGCACGACTCGGCCAGCGAACAACCCGCATCGGGTCGCGGAATGAGCACCCTCTTGTCGGGACACAACACCTTGGCCGTCTCGGCCATGAAGTTCACGCCCGCAAACAGAATCACATCGGCATCCACCGACTGCGCCTTGACCGACAAAGCTAACGAGTCACCCAAGAAATCTGCCACGGCCTGCACCTCGGGGTTGCAGTAGTAGTGGGCCAGGATCACGGCTCTCTTCTCCTTTTTCAGGTCAGCAATTTTCGAGAGGAGGTTTTCAACCATTTGCTTTTTATTTTTTATAGTTTTTTAATTCAATTTTAAATAAGAAATAAAAAGGAATTAAAATAAAGCCTGTTGATGGTGTTGAGAACTTTTTTCGAATTTAGTTATCCTCTTTTTTTATTTTCTTTGTTGATTAAAATTCTTTATAAGAGATTAAAAATCAACTCGAAAGCGAAATAATAAACAACTGTAAAGAACTCTTTTCAACAACTCAACAACCTTTTCTTATAAACATCCCTTGTGTTAAACGGCACGAATAAACAATGAATAAAATTTAGAAAATAAATTTGGAAAATTCTCCTCGTTCGATTAAGCCGACTTCGAATGAAAAAAGCAAGCAAAATCTGTTAAAAGATCTTCTCCGTTTATCAACCGCTTATCAACCGTTTTTCATCACGTTGCCAACAATCTTATCGGCAATTTCACGATACACCTCCTCGACCCGTTCGTCGAACGTAGAGCCCGGACGACCCGTATCGCCACCCTCCATGATCGATTGTACGATCGGAATCTCACCCAGGAAGGGAACATCGTACTCCTCGGCCACCTTGCGGGCACCCCCCTTGCCGAAGATGTAGTATTTGTTATCGGGCAGCTCCTCGGGGGTAAAGTAGGCCATGTTCTCAATCACGCCCGCCACGGGAATATGAACCTGCTCGTTGCGGAACATCTCCACACCACGCACCACATCCGCTACGGCCACCTGCTGGGGGGTAGATACAATCACGGCGGCGCTGATCTTCATCTCGCCGATAATCGAGAGGTGAATATCGCCCGTGCCGGGAGGAAGGTCGCAAACGAGGAAATCGAGCGGGCCCCACTTGGTCTGATGAATCATCTGCTTGAGCGCATTGACAGCCATCGCACCGCGCCACAGCAGGGCATCGGTCGGACGGATAAAGAAGCCGATCGACATGATCTCAATCTCCTCGGCCACGGCCGGCACGATCTGATCCATGCCATCCACCTCTTCGGCATCGGGGATGTAATCCTCCACGCCGAACATCTTGGGCTGCGACGGACCGTAAATATCGGCATCGAGCAGACCGACGCGGAAACCCATATTCTTCAGCGCCACGGCTAAGTTGGCCGCCACGGTCGATTTTCCGACACCGCCCTTGCCCGAAGCCACGGCAATCACCTTCGTAATATCGCCCGTGGTCGTCTTCTCCTTCAAATCGGGCAGCTTCTTCTGGCCGCCCTCCTTGATCATCACCAGCACCTTTGCCTCCGGGAAATGCTCTTTGAGAATAGCCTCGGCCTGATTCTTAATCTTCACGGCAAAGGGGTCGCGGCTCTTCGGAAAGCGCACCGACACGGTAATGGCCGCCTCGGAAGCAGCCACCTGCTCCACCAGGCCGCTTGTTACTATATCTTGTCCTATCTCGGGATGAACCACCGAGCGGAGTAATCCTAAAATCTGCTCTTTCATAAGTACACAATTTTCAGCCTACAAATATAAGCAAATTTATTATATATAAGGTATCGTGAAGAGGGATAAGGAGGTAGATTAAAATTTTTTCACCCTTTCCTTTTCCCCCGATTTATTATCAATGATAATTCATTGATATATCGCGGATAATGGGAAAACGCAAAAAAATGTGGGTTACATCTTTGTAACCCACAACAAAAGCAGACTAAGGATTATTAAAGGTTGCTAAAGATTCTCTTTAGTTGCCTTTAATTTCCTTTAGTTACCTTAATCGCCCTTACTACCCCTATTCTATTTCCTCCCCCACCTCATTTTATTATCAATGATCATTAGTGTCCCATAAAAATTTGGGACTGGTTAAACATTAAATAAATTTTGCCCATTAGGGTCGGTAGGTTCTTTGTCATATTGAAATTTAGTTTTGTCGAAGAGGTCTTTTAAGCGTGTTTTGTCAGTCAACGAAAT
>JAGAMA010000021.1 GCA_017624955.1 Alistipes sp. | reverse complement strand
GTTAATTTGAGCGATATTTCTTAACGAACTTATGATTTTTACTTTGTCGAATTTTAACACTGTTTTTCATCTTTTTTCTTCTTTGATTATTTCTAAATAGTCCTTAAAAAACCAAAAACTTCACCTTGATAAGTGGTTATTTATCTTGCTTGGACTTTTCGTCTGTTGGGGTTGATTGTGGTTTGTTTGGAATGCTTTGCCAATACTTGGTCATCGCTTGCGAGATGTGAAATTTATGACTCGCTGATTTCGGTTTACCCTGACTTGATTTGCTGATTTTTTCTTTTGTTGCATCGTCCAACTCACGATAAATTCTTTTTCTCTTTTCCATAATCTATATAAGCGGGTGTTTTTGTGTCCCATCCGTAATAAATATGGTAAGCGCAGTAAAAAAGTAAAGCGTAGTAGGGATTTTTTTTCAGACAATCGCTCGGATTTGATGTAAAGGGTAGCGTGCAGCCTATTTAACCTACCACTCCGTCGTAATTAGTAGGAGGGAGGATACCGCTGCAACCTTTTTGATGGGAGGGGGTTAGGGCCCCTCTTCTTGGTCGCAATTCACAGAATAGACCTTTTCAGGTGAGGGGGATATTTCCAAGGCTTCATCATGGAGCCAATCCGCAAACTCGATTATACGCCACAGGTCATCGATCAGGGTTCGATAATCTGTCACGATATTGCACAAAAAAGAGCAGTCTTACGAACTGCTCTTTTTTGTGCGGATAAAGGGACTCGTTCAGCGTGTAGCGCCTCGGCAGAGTTGTCTGCGCTTGTGTTGCGGAGGCGTATTGCTACGCAATAATAAGCCTTGAGCCGATAGGCTAAAAGCAAACAAATTTCCTTTTAGCCCATCAGCCCAATTCTTGCAACTTCGTTGCCCGCCTCCGCCTCACGATGCTTGCTCTGCACTCGCCTGCTGCCGCAGTTCGAGCCAACGTGAGTTATGTGGGAAGTTTTGTGTTGTTGGGGGCAAGCCCTTGCACTTGCCCACAACAAAATTAACCCATCTTGCCCGTAAGGTAGGCTTTGGTGCGGTCGTCCGAGGGGTTGGAGAACATCGTGGCCGTGTCGCCATACTCCACCAGCTCGCCGAGGTACATAAACATCGACTTCGAGGAGATGCGCATCGCCTGTCCCATATTGTGGGTGACAATGAGGATGGTAACCTCCTTTTGTAGCTCCTGCATCAGCTCCTCGATATGGGCCGTGGCAATGGGGTCGAGTGCCGAGGTCGGCTCGTCCATCAGCAGGATGTCGGGCTTCATGGCCAGGGCGCGGGCAATGCACAAACGCTGCTGCTGACCACCCGAGAGGAACGTACCCTTCTTATTCAGCACATCCTTCACCTCATCCCACAGCGCAACGCTCTTTAGGCAGCGCTCAACCGTCTCGTCCTTCTCGCTCTTCGAGAGGCGGATGCCATTGAGCGCATAGCCCGAAAGCACATTGTCGTAGATGCTCATCGTCGGGAAGGGCGCAGGGCGCTGAAAGACCATACCCACACGGCGGCGCACATCGATAGGCTCCATCGAGAGGATATTCTCGCCATTGAGCAGAATCTCGCCATCGACACGGATGTTGGGATAGAGGTTGTGCATCAGGTTCACGGCACGCAGCAGGGTCGATTTGCCACAGCCCGAAGGTCCCATGATGGCGGTGATGGTATTTCGTTCGATGGCTGCCGATACATATTTCACGGCCATCGTCTGCTTGGTGTACGACACGCAAGTCTTATTAAATTCGAGTATAGGTGTTACTGATTCCATCTTTTTGCAAGATATTTAGCGGTAAGATTCAAGGTAAGAACAAATAATAACAAGAAGAGCGAAGCGCCCCAAATCAGCTCCTGGAGGTTGGGGTCGTTGAAGAACTCCCAGATAAGCAGCGGCACTGCCGAGATCGGCTTGTCGATGGCAAAGCGGATAAACGAGCAGCCGAGTGCCGTAAACATCAGCGGAGCTGTCTCGCCGATTACGCGCGAAATGGCCAACAGCACACCCGTAAAGATACCTCCGAAGGCGGCCGGAAGCTGCACCTTCAGCATCACGCGGGCGCGATTGCCACCGAGTGCCAGCCCCGCCTCTTTGAGCGATGCGGGCAGAATCTTCAAGGTCTCCTCCGTCGAGCGGATAATGAGCGGAAGCATCATAATAAAGAGTGCCACGCTACCGGCAATGGCCGAGTAGCCTTTCATTGGAACAACCACCCAGATATAGACCACAATACCGATAATCACCGAGGGCGTGCCTTGCAGCAGGTCGGTTAGGTAGCTCACCGTCTGAGCGAATCGGTTTTTGGGATTCTCGGCCAAGAACGCACCGCAAAGGATGCCGATCGGAATGGCCACAACGGCTGCCATGCCGAGCATCAACATCGTACCAACGATTCCGTTGGCAATACCTCCCGGGATGGGCTCGCCCGCCTCGAGGGCCTTCATCGCCTTATAGGCCGTGGGGGTCGGCTCGGTAAAGAACGACCACGAAAGCTGGTCGTAACCACGCAGAAAGACCTCGCCCAAAATAGCCAGCAGCGGAACAGCCGTCAGGCCGGCCAAGAGACATACACCCCACAGCAACGCTTTATCTTTTGCCAAACGATTCTTGATTTTCAACTTTTCCATCGTATTATGCTATTCTTGCGCGTTTAATCATGATTTTACCGATCAGATTGATAAAGGCCGTAATCAGAAAGAGGATCAGGCCGATGGCAATGAGCGAGGAGAGTCGCAGATCATCCGCCTCGCCGAACTGGTTGGCGATGATGGAGGCCATCGAGTTGCCCGTCGAGGTGATCGAGTCGGGGATGTTATTCGTGTTACCGATAAGCATCGTGACGGTCATCGTCTCGCCCAAGGCGCGGCCAATGGCCAAAACATACGAGGAGAAGATACCCGAGCCGGCCACGGGAAATACCACCTTGCGAATCACCTCGGCACGCGTGGCCCCCAGGCTGTATGCCCCCTCCTTCAGGTCGTTGGGCACCATCTTGATAAACTCGGCACTGAGCGAAGCGGCATAAGGGATAATCATAATCGCCAGTACGAGCGAGGCGGTCAATATGCCCGAGCCCTGCGGCGAGATGTTGAGCGCCATAATGATCGGGCGCAACGTGTAGAAGCCCCACAGACCGTAGATAATCGAGGGGATACCTGCCAAAAGGTCGGTCACGGTGCTTAAGATGGCAGCCATGCGCGTCCCCTTGAAATACTCGCCCACGAACATTGCGACGGGCAGCGAGAAGGGGATGCAGAAGATAAGGGCCAGGAGCGTAGTCATCAGCGTACCCGTGACGAAGGGCAACGCACCATACTGCTCCGACCCCTCGGTGTAGCTCCACTCCGAGGAGGTCAGAAACTTGAAGAATCCGAAATGTTCGAAGGCCTCATATGCGTCAGTGACGAGGGCGTACACGACACCCCCGCACACTATCGGCATAATCAATGCGGCCGCGAACAATAGGATTTTGTATAATCTATCGTTCATATTGCTCGCTCTTATTGCAGTATTGCCACACCGTCAAAGGTTACGGACTTCAGATTCTCCAAGCTCAACTCTTTGGCCTTCGTCGGCAGCGGTGCATAGTGCACCTCCGAGCTAATGGCCTGCGCCTCGTCGGAGAGGATATACTTCAGCAGGTCGAGGGTGGCCATGGCCTGCTCCTTCTTGCGGTCGGCGTAGTGCTGCTCCTTGTAGATAATCATCCAGGTAAAGGTCGAGATGGGATAGGCTCTCGGTGCCTCGGAGTTGGTAATCGAGCAACGCGTATCGGCCGGCATTTCGCCCGATGCAGCAGCGGAGATGCTGGCTGTTGAGGGTAAAATAAACTCGCCTCGCTTGTTCTCGATTGCGGCATAAGGGATTTGCTGTGCAAAGGCATACTCCGAACCGACATAGCCAATCGTATGCTTGGTCTGCTTAATCACACCGGCCACGCCCGGATTGCCCTTGGCAGCCTGACCCACAGGGAAATCGACCGATTTGCCCATGCCATACTTCGTGGCCCACATCGGGCTCACCTTCGTCAGGTAGTCGGTAAATACGAAGGTCGTACCCGATCCATCGGAACGATATACCGGGATAATAGACTCTGCCGGAAGCTCCATACTCGGATTAAGTGCTACCAAACGCTCATCGTTCCACATCGTAATCTCTCCGGCGAAGATCTGGGCAATTACCTCGCCTGTAAGTTTCAATCCCGAGACACCCTCGAGGTTGTAGGCCAACACCACAGCACCCATGCAGGTCGGGATATGCACCACGGGGTCCATCGCTGCCATCTCCTCGTCCGAGAGGTAGGCATCACTACCGGCAAAATCGACGATCTTGTCGCGCAGATTGCGCACACCACCGCCCGAGCCGATGCCACCGTAGGCCACCTGGTCACCATGTACTTGTCCGAACTGCTCAAAAACCACGTTGTAGAAGGGCTGCGGGAAGGTGGCGCCTGCCCCCGAAAGCTCTTGGGCC
This sequence comes from Alistipes sp., assembly GCA_017624955.1. Lineage (GTDB taxonomy): Bacteria > Bacteroidota > Bacteroidia > Bacteroidales > Rikenellaceae > Alistipes. The sequence goes on along the minus strand of JAGAMA010000021.1, from coordinate 37,274 downwards.
TCACGACCCTCCTGGTTGGCGTTGCCACCACAAGCTACCAAAGCTACGGCAACAGCCCATGTCATAACCGATGCAAAAATCTTTTTCATACTAACCTAACTATTAAATGTTTATACTTGATTTAGAATCCGAAATAGCAGTTGATGAAGGCGGCGTAACGATTATCTGCGCCCGAGGCCTTCGGCATCGTGAGTCGGAAGTTCGGGGCAATTTTTACATATTTACCCACCTTGAACTGCGCACCGAGGATAGCGGCCTGCTCATCCTTTGCATTGTTCCAATCATCCTTCGAGCAAAGCTCATCGAAGCGGGCATAGAGATCGGCCACCTTCGAAAGTTTGATCGAAGCATAGACCGAATAACCGCTCTGGTCGGCACCATCCGTATAAGAGGCATTCCAGAGCTGGTTGTACTCCGCACCGAGCGTAAATTTCTCGTGCTTGTAGCCTACGAAGGCGGCCAGGTTGGTCGTGTTCTCCTTCCCCTCCTCGCCACACTCGTTGATGCCGCCATAGAGGCGAATCTGAAAACCTTTAGCAGGGGTCAGCGTGATGCCCACACCGTAGTTCAGGCCGTCGTTCGTCTGAATCTTCTTGTAGCCCTCGCCATTGACCACGATCACATCGGCCGAAAGCCAGTCGGCAAATTTGTAGGCGGCCGAGAGACCCAAATCGGCGCTGCTGCCGAATTTATATTGATCCTGGAACGATTTTAGGATGTAGCGGTAGCCCCAGAACTTCTCCTGGAAGTTGAACTGCGTGGTCGAAATCAGACCGCCGTTCAGCGTCAGGTTACCCGTTTTCCACGAAATCATGGCATTTTTGATATAGGCGATGCGGTGGTAATCATCGACCTGTTTCGACTGGCCGATATCCATCACACCCTTTACCGTAAGACCTTTGCCAAGGTTGTACTCGTAGCCCAGGTAGCTGCGGTCCAACTCGAAGCCTCGGTCATCGTTCTCTGCTCCAAAACCGGTGTGGAAATTTCCGAACACCTGTACAATCGCTTTGCCTCTCGGCTCCTCGGTTGCGGCATCCTGCGCCTGTGCCGTGATGCCGATGCAGGCTAACATGCCTGCCAAGATTACTTTTGTCTTCATTGTCATTTTTTCCTTTAAGTTTGACGCTGCAAAAGTCGCCTATATAGATTTCATAATTGTTTCAAAATGGTTAGGTTTTCGTGAAATAGCTTTCGGCGAGGCGATTATTACATTTTTATTAAATCTTGTTTTATTTATTTTGCGATTCGCCAAAACGCTGTATTTTTGCTGTGTAACCATTTGTATGGGATATGACAACCAATCGTATATTGATCGTAGACGACGAGGAGACGCTGTGCGAAGTCCTTAAACTAAACCTCGAAAATGAGGGGTATGATGTCGATACGGCATTCAGTGCCGAGCAGGCACTCGGCTACAACCTAAAGGAGTATTCGCTCATTCTGCTCGATATCATGATGGGCGAAATAAGCGGTATAAAGATGGCCAAGATGCTGAAAGCCGATGTCGCCACGGCCGATATCCCCATCATATTTTGTACGGCGCGCGATACCGAGGATGATATGATTATGGGGCTTGACCTCGGTGCCGACGACTATATTACGAAACCCTACACCATCCGTAATGTCATAGCCCGCGTTAAGAGTGTGCTACGCCGCACGGCCAACCATAAGAACAGCACCAATGCGCTCGCCGAAAAGCCCAACCGATTAACGGTCGATGGGTTATGTCTTGATTTGGAATTTAAGCGTTGCACCGTAGATGGCAGGGAGGTGAAGTTGGCGCGAAAAGAGTTTGAGCTGTTGGCCTATTTGATTCTGCATAGAGGTAAGATTTGCTCCCGCGAGCAGATTCTGAGCAATGTCTGGAGCGATGAGGTGGTTGTGCTTAGCCGCACCATTGATGTCAATATCACCCGTCTGCGCTCCAAGATCGGCACTTACGGCTCGTATATTGTAACCCGCTCAGGCTTTGGGTATGGCTTCCGAGACTAACATATCGTTTCACAAACGGCTGTTTCTGCTGTTGCTTGCCTTCTCGTGGGCGCTTGTACTCTGCTTTATCGGTTTTCAATATCTGCGTGAGAAGGAGTATAAATCGGATTTTCTGAATGCACAACTTCAACAATATAACCGCCATCTACTCGCAACAGTTGAAGATGGTGAGCCGTACGAAGATTATATTGCCACCCATGACAAGCCTTTTGAAGAGTTGCGAATATCGATTATCACTCGTACGGGTGCTGTGGTTTATGACAACACCATTTCGCTCGACTCGCTCGATAACCACCGCAATCGCCCCGAGGTGGCCGAAGCGTTGCTGAAGGGTTCGGGGTATCATATCGGACGACGTTCCGCGAGCGATGGCCGTGCCTATTTCTACTCGGCCACGCGCGGCAAGCGTGTTGTTGTCCGCACGGCTATTCCCTATTCAAATACACTACGCGACCTGCTTAAGGCCGATTGGTCGTTCCTGATTGTGATGATTTCAATCACACTTATAATGAGTGTGGTGGCATACTTTACCACTCGCCGACTCGGCAAGGATATCGAGCGCGTCAATCGCTATGAGGCCGAGCAGGAGCGAATGCGCTTCAAACGCCAGCTTACAAACAACATCAACCACGAGCTGAAAACCCCCGTGGCATCGATCCAGGTGTGCCTCGAAACCCTGCTTTCGGGTATTAGCTTAAGTGACGAGAAGCGACAAGAATTGATCGGTCGTTGTTATACGCACAATGAGCGTCTGCGCCGCCTGCTGAACGACGTATCGCTGATTACGCGCATGGAGGATGGGAGCGCCTTGATTGGCAAGGAGAGAGTTGTAATCAACGATATAATTGATGAGGTGGCTAAGGAGTTGGAGATCTTGCCCGAGGAGGAGCGTTTGATGCTGCATGTCGATTTTCCCGATGAGGTGATCGTCGATGGCAACCCCTCGTTGATCGGCTCTATCTTCCGCAACCTGACCGAAAACGCGATCGCCTACTCGGAGGGCAAGCATATCTATATCTCGTTGCTCGAAAATAACGAGCAGCTGTGCCGCATCCGCTTTGAGGATGATGGCAAAGGTGTTGAACAGAAGCATTTGCCACACCTTTTCGAGCGATTCTACCGCGTGGATAAGGGACGCTCCCGCCAAAAGGGTGGCACGGGGCTGGGCCTTGCGATCGTAAAACATGCCGTCCAATTCCACGGCGGCACAATCACCGCCTCAAACCGCCCCAATGGCGGATTAAGGTTGGAGTTTACCTTGCATAAATAAGCTTACAACTTTGTTGCCCGGGACAGGAATCGAACCTGCAGCCCTATGCAAAATAAGCGGGTGTCACGACAATCGTCGGACACCCGCTTTTCACTTTTAACGCACAACGCTATTTCAGCGTCATCTCGTCGATCAGGTAGCCTGCGCCGCCGATCTTGTCGATGACGAACAACACATAGCGGATATCGACACCGATGTTGCGGCAGATCGTGGGATCGAAGGCGATGTCGCTCATCGTCGAGCGCCAGGTGCGGTCGAAGTTCAGACCCACCAGCTCGCCACGGCCGTTGAGGATCGGCGAACCGGAGTTGCCGCCTGTGGTGTGGTTCGTGGCCAGGATGCAGACCGGAACGGTCTGTTTGCCATTCATCTCCACCGCCCAGCGACCGTAATCCTTTGCGGCATAGACCTCGCGCAGCGACTGCGGAATGTCGTAGTCGTAGATCGCGGGGTTATCCTTGGCGATGATGCCGTCGATGGTCGTGTGGGGGATGTGGTACTCGCCATCGGCATACTCGTAGCCTGCCACCGCACCATACGATACGCGCAGGGTCATGTTGGCATCGGGGAAGAAGGCTCGCTTCGGATCAAATTCCATAAGCGCCTTCAGATAGGGGCGGAACCACTTCTCGATGGCAGCCACATTGCTCAGGTTGCGCGGGATGCGACACATCTCGGGCTTGATGATGAGGTAAAGCTCCAGTGCCGGATCGCTCTTCCACTCCTCCTCGCTGGTGTTGAGACCCTTCTCGAGCGACGTGGCACGGCTCTCGCCGTAGAGATACTCCACATAGCTCTCCACGCCACCATGCTTCTCGATCAAGGCCTTCAGCTTGGCCGGATAAGCCCCCTCGAGGCAATACTCCTCAAAGCCGTTCAGCACGGCGATGGTCAGTTGTTTGTCCACCTCGGCATCGTAGTCTTTATAGAAGGTCTCGATTAGTGTCGTGGTGATCTGCGTGTTGTCGAACTGCAAGGCCGAAAGACGCATGAAAGCTCCCTTCCACAGCTCGATGGTGCCGATGGTCTCGTTCTTCAGCTCATTCATGTAGTACCAATCGGCCGTGGCTGCATAGGCGGCCTCCAGCGAGTCGAGCAGGTGGGCATACTCCGGTTTGTCGGCTGCCCAGGCGCGGAAACGAGCCTCATAGGCCTCTTTCTTCTCGATCGTCTTCAGGCGCTCCAGACCCATCACCTCGCCCTGCCACTTCTTCCAGGCATTGGCGATGTTGGCGTGCTTGGCGGCATACTGGATGCGCACCTTCGGGTCGGCCTCCTGCGCCTTGCCGATGATCTCCAGGCGGCGCGTGCGCAGGTCGATCTTCATCGGGTCGGAGCGGTGCTGCACATACTTCACGGCATCTGAAGTGATGTACTGCTGCGTGTTGCCGGGAAAGCCGTAAATCATCGTGAAATCGCCCTCGTCGATGCCACGGGTCGAGACCGTGAAGTGGCGCTTGGGGCGGTAGGGGACATTCTCTGCGGAGTAGGCCGCCGGCTCGTTGTTCTTGTCGGCATAGATGCGGAAGAGCGAGAAGTCGCCCGTGTGGCGCGGCCAAATCCAGTTGTCCGTGTCGCCACCGAACTTACCGATCGACGAGGGGGGCGCACCCACCAGACGCACATCGTCGAACTGCTGGTAGAGGAAGAGGAACTGCTGGTTGCCGTAGTACATCTGCTCGATGGTGGCGCGGTAGTTCTTGCCCTCCTTCACCGCCTCGGCGATCAGCTCCTCGCGCGTAGCTCCGGCTGCGAGGCGGTCTGTCACCTCCTCCATGCGCACCAGAATACGCACCCACAGCCCCTCATTCGGCAACTCCTCTTGGCGGTTGCGCGCCCAGAAGCCGTTCGTGAGGTAGTCGTGTTCAACGGCCGAGTGGCTCTGGATGGCATCGTAGCCGCAGTGGTGGTTCGTCAGCACAAGACCCTCCTCGGAGATGATCTCGCCCGTGCAGAAGCCGCCAAAGAGCACCACGGCATCCTTCATCGAGGCCTTGTTGATGCTGTAAATATCCTCGGTGGTGAGCTTGAAGCCCTTCGAACGCATATCCTTCATGCGCGACGAAATAAGGCTCGGCAACCACATACCCTCATCGGCCACGGCGGGCAACAACATAAGGGTCGCAAAGAGTGAGAGTAAAAGTTTCTTCATGGTTATTTATTCGCTAAAAATTAAGTCTAGTAAAGCTCGGTCTTTTCCAGTCGCTAGATCTTCCCGAAGGAGGTAGCGGTAATCATCGGTTAGGTGTTGAATCCTCTTTTTGAGGTCTTGGTTATATTTATATTTAACTCTATATTTATTTTTCCTAAAAAATGTATATTTAGGATTTTCCTTCATTGTGATCGCCCAATAATAAGCCGCAATCCCTCGGAGTCGCGAGGTGTAGCCGTTGTAGTGTTCGTATGGTGGTATGTAGCCCTGAAACCCATCCCAAGCATAGAATGAAGTGTCCATAGACATAACGGAGGAAGGTTTAATATACGTTTTGGTGCGGTCTTCATTGCGAATCAGCACATACCCTCGTTCATCGGTTTCGGGATTTCCACGGGAAAGTAGCGCATATTTAAATAAAGTAATGAGTTCTTTAGCCTGTTTTTTGGATATTTTCATTTTGGCAGTCTCCCCGTCCCCTTCAAGAACCCAATTAATATTATCTCCGGCAATTAAGTAGTATTTATTATCAATCGAGAGGAGCCATAATTGATGCAATCCATCAAATTCAAGACGTTCCTCAAAATATAAAAGTGGCTCATCTCCATCCGTGAAGCAAGCACTATGGCTGATTGGCATTGCACCTCGAACAAAGCCTTGGTGAGGTCTAAGACGGTCTTGCGCAACTGCGCGAGGTAAGACCAAACATAGAACAAGGAGGAGAACCAATCGTTTCATACTTTAAGCGTTTATAAATTTCTCCAATTCAACATATAGGCGCTGGATCGGGAGACCCATCACGTTGTAGAACGAGCCGTCGATGCGCTCGATGCCCACATAGCCGATCCACTCCTGGATGCCATACGACCCCGCCTTGTCGAAGGGGCGGTAGGTATCGACGTAGTAGGCGATCTCCTCCTCGCTTAAGGGGCGAAACCAGACATCGCTCTCGGCCGAGAAGGTCTCGATGCGCTCCGAGGTGCGAAGCGTCACGCCCGTTATGACCGTATGGCGATTCCCGGCCAGGCGTGCCACCATACGGAGGGCATCTTCGCGGTCCTTCGGCTTACCGAGCACCTCCCCGTCGAGGATAACCACCGTGTCGGCCGTCAGCAGAATATCGTTTTCGGCCAACGGAGTGGGGTAGGCCTCGCTCTTGAGGCGCGAGAGGTAGGCGGGCACCTCCTCGGCGGCAAGCGTTGCGGGGTAGTGCTCCTCGCACGCGTATTTCTCGGTCAGCGTGAAGGGAATCCCCGAGCCGGCAATCAGCTCCCTGCGGCGGGGTGACTGCGAGGCCAGAAGGAGGCGGTAGGGTTGTAGCTTTTCGTGTAAGAGCATCTTTTAGCGAATATCGAAGTTGAGTAATTCGTGGCCGCAAAGCGTGGCGCGCAGGTTATCTCCCGACGAGACCTTGCCTACACCGGCGGGCGTTCCCGTGTAGAGCAGGTCGCCCATGCGGAGCATCACATATTTCGAGACGTGGGCGATGAGCTGATCCACTCCCCAGAGCATCTCGGCCGTGTTGCCCACCTGGCGTTTCTCGCCATTGAGCGCCAACTCGAAGTGGAGCTTTTGCACATCGCCACCCAATTCGGCAAGCGGAATGAAGCGGGGCGAGAGGGCGGCCGAGTAGTCGAAGGATTTGCAGCTCTCCCACGGAAGCCCCTCGGCGATCGCCTTACGTTGCAGGTCGCGGGCCGTGAAGTCGATACCCAGCCCCACCTCGTCGTAGTAGCGGTGGGCAAAGCGCTCCTCGATGCAGCGACCCACGCGGTTGATCTTCACGACCAGCTCACACTCGTAGTGAATCTCGTTGGAGAACGACGGGATGTAGAAGGGGTCGTTGTTGCGCAACAGCGCCGTGTCGGGCTTCATAAAGAACAACGGCTCGTCGGGGCGTTTGCCACCGCCTCCGAGGTCTTTCTCCTGGATGTGGTCGTTATAGTTTCTTCCGATGCAGATTATCTTCATGTGTCTTAAGGGTTTCTAAAGGTGGCTAAGGGTGATTAAAGGGAGCAAACACTTTCCTCTTTAACCCACCTTCGGTGGCTTGACTTTACGCTTTACGTTTCCTCCTCGCGGCTTGGCAAAACCCAAACGAGTTTGGTTTTGCTCTCGCTCCGCAGCGTCGGTTGCTCCGGCTCGGCATCACGCAAGCGTGTGCGCTCGCCTTAATCGCAAAGTTATCTCTTTGCTCTTTCCTCTTTAACTTTCAACTTTTAACTCTCAACTTTCAACTCCTTTACCATGGCTTCGGCGAAGCGGTCGCTGGCTCCTGCGCCGCCGATAATCGAGCGCAGCTCCGCAAAGTCTTCGAGCATCTTTTCTCGCTTCTCGCCTCCGGGCAGAATGGCACGCAACTCCCGTTCGGCAGCCTCCTGCTCGACCTTGGCGCAGACGATCTCCTTCACGGCCTCGCGCCCCAAGTTGATATTGACGAGCGAGACGTAGGGAATCTTCAGCACATAGGGGCGCAACACCTCATAGAGTTTCGGGATGTGGTAGAGCACCATCTCGGGAATCCCCATCAGTGCCGTTTCGAGGGTTGCCGTACCCGAAGTGACGATCGCCGCCTCGGCTACCGAGAGGGTCTGCTGTGTCTGGTCGCAGAGGTAGCAGACCTCCGAGCCGGCCAGGTATTGCTCATACAGCGCCTTGTCGAGCCATGGCACGGCCGTAACGATAAATCGGTATTCGGGCATGCGCTTCGAGAGGGCGACCATGTCGGGCAGGTTCTCCTTAATCTCGTTCACGCGCGAACCGGCCACTAAGGCGACAATCGGGCGGTTGTCGAGGTTGTTTTTGCGGATAAACTCCTCGCGCGTGAGGAGCGTCGTGCGACGGGCCTCGATATCGTCCGAGAGGGGGTTGCCGCAGAAGGTCGGTGTGATGCCGAACTGCCCGAACCACGCCGTCTCGAAGGGGAAGATGGTGTAGAGCCTATCGACATACTTTTTGATCTGCTTCACGCGATGCTCCTTCCAGGCCCACGCCTTGGGGGCGATGTAGTAGAAGACCTTGATCCCCTCCCTCTTGGCCCACTTGGCCATCTTGAGGTTGAAGCCCGGGTAGTCAATCAGAATCAGCACATCGGGGTTGAATGCCTTCACATCGGCCCGACACTCCCCGAATTGACGACGAATCGTACCGAGGTTCTTCAGCACATTCGCAAAGCCGAAAAACGAGGTCTCGCGGTAGTGCTTCGCCAGGTTGGCCTCTCCTCCCGCCTTAGCCATCAGATCACCGCCCCAAAAGCGAAATTCCGCCTTCGGGTCGGCCTTCTTCAGCCCCTCAATCAGTTTTGAGCCGTGCAGATCGCCCGAAGGCTCTCCCACGATCAGATAATATCTCATGGTGTTTTGGTTTGGTGCTAATGGGGGGATAAATGTTGCTAAAGGTTGTTAAAGGGCGTAAAGGGTGTGAAAGGCGAAAAGGGAATTTTTCATCTTTTTTCTCTTCTCTTTGCTCTTTTCACTTTACTCTTCCAACAGGTCGGGTCTGAGTTGCTTCGTGCGCTCGTAGGCCATCTCGTCCTGCCACTTCTCGATCTGGCCGAAGTTGCCCGAGAGCAGCACATCGGGGACACGCCAACCGCGGAATTCGGCCGGACGGGTATAGACCGGTGGCGCGAGGAGGTTATCCTGGAAACAATCCGTCAGGGCCGACGACTCGTCGCCAATCGCCCCCGGTACGAGGCGCACCACCGAGTCGGCAATGATGCAGGCGGCCAGCTCGCCACCCGTCAGCACATAGTCGCCGATCGAGATTTCGCGCGTGATGAGGTGTTCGCGGATGCGGTGGTCGATCCCCTTGTAGTGGCCACAGAGGATGATGATGTTTTCGAGCGTCGAGAGGCGGTTGGCCTCGTGCTGGTCGTAGCGGATGCCGTCGGGCGAGGTGTAGATGATCTCGTCGTAGTGTCGCTCCGACTGCAGGTGCTCGATGAGCTCAAAGACCGGCTCACACTTCATCACCATACCCGCCTCGCCTCCGAAGGGGTAGTCATCGGTCGTCTTGCGCTTGTCGTGTGCCCAATCGTGGAGGTTGTGCACCACGATCTCCACCAGCCCCTTGTCCTGCGCACGGCGCAAAATGGACTCGTTGAGGGGCGAGGTCATCAGATCCGGAACGGATGAAATTATATCGATTCTCATGTTGCTTACTGCTTATAGTTTATCTGATCCTGCAGCGCCTCCACCACAAAGGGGTTGTACATCGACTCGTGGCCGATGGTCGAAGATTCGGCATGGCCGGGGAAAATCTTCACCTCATCGCCCAGCGCGAGGAGCTTGCCCAGGATCGAGCGCATCAGGGTCGGGTAGTCGCCCCCCTCGAGGTCGGTGCGGCCGATCGACTCGCGGAAGAGCGTATCGCCCGTGAAGGCTACCTTCTCCGTGGCGTTGAGGAGCGTTACACCGCCCGGCGTATGGCCCGGGGTGGGGATCACTTGGAGGGTCGTTTGGCCGAACTTTACCTCCTCGGTCGTTGCAAGGTCGATATCGATCGAGGGCATGTCGGCGGTGGGAATGCCGTAGATGTTACCTGCGGCGGCAGCGCCCTCCAAGAGGTACTGATCCTTCGCGGAGCAGGCGAAGGGGATCTCGTAGCGGCGCTTCAGGTGGTTCACACCCAGCACATGGTCGAAGTGGCCGTGGGTATTGACCGCCAGGACGGGCTTCAGCCCATGCTCCGCGATGAAGTTATCGAGCGTAGCCTGTTCGGTCGGGGTCGAAGCACCACAATCGACGATGGCGCACTCCAGCGTTTCGTCCCACAGGACGTATGTATTCTCCCCGATGGGGTTGAAGATAAGGGTTGCAACTTTCATACTCGCTTTTATTTTGCACAAAGATATGAAAATTTAGTTATCTTTGCACCACTTATGGCACGAAAGAAGAACAACTACCCTCTTTTAGAGGGTTTGGAGATTACGACCCTCGCAGCCGAGGGTAAGGCAATGGGTCGCTGGAACGAGCAGGTGGTCTTTGTTCCGATGACCGTTCCGGGGGATGTGGTGGATGTGCAGATTCGCCAGAAGCGCCGCCGCTTCATGGAGGGGTATGTGGTGCGTTATGTGAAGCGTTCGCCCCTGCGCTCGGAGCCCTTCTGCGCCCATTTCGGGGTCTGCGGCGGATGTAAGTGGCAGAACCTGCCCTACGAGGAGCAGCTGCGCTTCAAGACCGAGCAGGTGCGCGATCAGCTGACGCGCATCGGCAAGGTGGCCCTGCCCGAGATTCGCTCCTGTCTGGCCTCGGCCGAGACACGCTACTACCGCAACAAGCTCGAATTTACCTTTGCCGATCGCCGTTGGCTTACCTTTGAGGAGGTGGCCTCGGGTGCCGATCTGGAGGCTTCGCCTGCCCTCGGATTCCACATCCCGGGCATGTTCGACAAGGTGCTCGATATCGATCACTGCCACCTGCAGGGCGACCCCTCGAATCCGATTCGTCAGGCGGTCAAGAAGTTCTGCCTCGAGCAAGGTTATACGTTCCATAATGCCCGCGAACATACGGGCCTGATGCGCAACATCACGATCCGCACCGCCTCGACGGGCGAGGTGATGGTCATCGTGGTCTTTGGCGAGGATAACCGCGAGGCTATCAGCGCGTTGCTCGACCACCTGGTGGCCTCTTTCCCGGCCATTACGTCGCTCTTCTATGTCGTAAACACGAAGTGGAACGACTCGACGGGCGACCTGGATCATATCCTCTACCACGGCAAGGATCATATCTTGGAGGAGATGGAGGGGCTGCACTTCAAGGTGGGACCCAAGAGCTTCTACCAGACCAACTCGAAGCAGGCCTACGAGCTCTACAAAGTGGCGCGCGAGTTTGCCGATCTGAAGCCGACCGACACCCTCTATGACCTCTACACGGGTACGGGTACGATTGCCAACTTCTGCGCTCGTCGTTGCAAGAAGGTGGTGGGTATCGAGTATGTGGCCGATGCCATCGAGGATGCAAAGGTCAATTCGGCCTTGAACGAGATTGATAACACGGTCTTCTATGCCGGCGACATGAAAAATGTGCTGAGCGATCAGTTCGTTGCCGAGAACGGCCATCCCGAGGTGATTATCCTCGACCCGCCGCGTGCCGGTGTGGATGAGCCGGTGCTGGAGGTGATTCGCCGTGCCGCGCCCGACCGCATTGTCTATGTGAGCTGCAACCCCGCTACGCAGGCCCGCGATTTGGCGATCCTCGATACGGATTATGAGGTGGTTGCCGTCCAGCCCGTGGATATGTTCCCCCACACGCACCATGTGGAGAATGTGGTGAAATTGGTTAGACGAACGAAATAAGTCATTCCACCCGACTGCAAAAAGCGTGAAAGATTGTTGAGTCTTTCACGCTTTTTTTTGTTGATTGGTTGCACCTTTTCGCTTACTCCAAGACAAACTTCGCCTGTACGCGGTGCTGAAGGTTGATGGTCTGGAACTCCAGCCCCTCCTCTTCGACCACGGCATCAAACGAAGCCTCCTCGACCATGGCGCGCGATTTAAGGTTTGCTGCCGCATAAACCGTTCTGACGGGCGAGGAGTAGTCGGCAATCCAGAAACACTTTCCTGCCTTCTGATCGATCGCCTCGGCCAGGGCGCGGGCGTTGTCACGCGCGGCACGAATCGCCTCGGTGCGGGTCTCGGCCTTGAACTTTTCGAGGTCGGTGTGTGAGACCTTCGTAACTGTCACCTGCGAGATGCCCAATCCATCCAGCGCGCGCCACACTTTGGCCACCTCGACGGCCGATCCTAACTTCAACTCATACTGCGCTTTAGCCAGCGCGTTACCCCGCTTGAAATAGCTGCTCGTCAGGTCCACCATCTTGAGCTGCGAGTCGGGTTTTACGCCCAACTTTTTCAGCGCCGCAAGCATCTCGCGCTGCTGCTCATCGACCGAAATTTTCCCCTTCGAATCGCGCTCGTTGATCGTGATCGAGAGGTAGATCTCGTTGGGGGCAACCTCCTTTTCGGCCACTCCCGTCACCTCGATATAACTCGGAAAGGCCTCCGTCTGCTGTGCCGAGGCCGATGCGGCAACCACCATGAGGGCTGCCAAAACCAACATCATCTTTTTCATAGCTGTTTGCAGTTTGTTTCTTACTCAACGCAAAAACAACGCAAAATCGTATGATGTCGTGTGTTTTAGATGAAAAATCGACCCACGGAGCTCCTGCACGCCCCGAATGAATAATTTTTTGATTTTCTCTGATTTTTACAATAAATTTGCAAATTCATACGTTTCACCAAAGTGAAACGGAAATCCCATAGCCACCCCACGGGTGGCATTCAAGTCCCCCTCTTGAGGGGGATTTAGGGGGTGGATGAAAACTAAAGCGGCGCCGCAGGCGACGAGGAAACTTTGAACAATGAAATAACGATAAACAAAAGATAACATAAAACAGAATTACTATGGCTGAAGTCATTAACATTAAGGAACTTAATGAGCGAATCGAGCGTGAGTCGGTCTTTGTCGATACCCTGCGCCAGGAGATGGGCAAGGTGATCGTAGGTCAGCAGCACCTGATCGATACGCTCCTGATCGGCCTCTTGTCGAACGGTCATATCCTCCTGGAGGGTGTGCCGGGTTTGGCCAAGACGCTCGCCATCACGACCTTGGCAAAGGCCGTCGATGCCAACTTCTCGCGTATTCAGTTTACCCCCGACCTGTTGCCTGCCGACCTGTTGGGTACGCTGATCTACTCGCAGAAGTCGGAGGATTTCATCGTCAAGAAGGGTCCCGTATTTGCCAACTTCGTCCTTGCGGATGAGATCAACCGTTCGCCGGCCAAGGTGCAGTCGGCACTCCTGGAGGCGATGCAGGAGCGTCAGGTGACGCTCGGCGACGAGACCTACCCCCTGCCGCAGCCCTTCCTCGTTCTGGCTACGCAGAACCCCCTGGAGCAGGAGGGTACCTATCCGCTGCCCGAGGCGCAGGTGGACCGTTTCATGCTCAAGGCCAAGATCTCCTATCCCAAGAAGCAGGAGGAGCGCGACATCGTGCGCATGAACCTCTCGGGTGCCGGTATGCCGGAGGTCAAGAAGGTCATCTCGCCCGAGGATATCGTCAAGGCCCGCAAGGTCGTGGAGGATGTCTACATGGATGAGAAGATCGAGAAGTATATCGTCGATATCATCTTCGCCACGCGCGAGCCGAAGGAGTACAACCTCGATCGCCTGCAGTCGCTCATCGCCTACGGTGGTTCGCCCCGTGCCTCGATCTCGCTGGCGAAGGCCGCCCGTGCCTACGCCTTCATCCGTCGTCGCTGCTATGTGATTCCGGAGGATGTGCGTGCCGTCTGCCACGATGTGCTGCGCCACCGCATCGGCCTGACCTATGAGGCCGAGGCCGAGAACATCACCTCGGAGGAGATCATCACCGATATTCTGAACAACGTCATTGTACCCTAATGCGCGACAACGAGAACGATATCCTGAAGCGTGTCCGTAAGATCGAGATCAAGACCCGTGGTCTGTCGAACGAGATCTTCGCCGGAAAGTACCACACGGCTTTCCGCGGACGCGGTATGTCGTTTTCCGAGGTGAGGGAGTACCGCGCAGGTGACGATGTGCGCGACATCGACTGGAATGTGACGGCCCGCTCGTCGAAGCCCCACATCAAGGTCTATGAGGAGGAGCGCGAGCTGACGATGATGCTCCTGTTGGATGTTTCGGCTTCGGGCGAGTTCGGCTCGACGGATCGCCTCAAGCGCAGCATCATGACCGAGATTGCCGCCGTGCTGGCCTTCTCGGCAGCCCAGAACAACGACAAGGTGGGTTGCATCCTCTTCTCAGATCGGGTCGAAAAGTTCATCCCCCCGAAGAAGGGGCGCAGCCATATTCTGATGATCATCCGCGAACTGATCGGCTTTGTCCCCGAGTCGCGCCGTACCTGCCTCTCGGAGCCGATTCGTTTCCTGACGAATGTCAATAAGAAGCGTTGCACGACCTTCATCCTCTCGGACTTCCTCGACTCGTCACGCGATGCCGAGGCGTTGGACGATGCCCTGAAGATTGCCCGCGGCAAGCACGACCTGGTGGGCATCCGCATCATCGATCCGCGCGAAAAGGAGCTGCCCGATGTGGGCATTGTCGAGCTGCGTGATGCCGAGACCGACCGCAAGGTGTGGGTCGATACCTCCTCACGGAAGGTGCGTGAGCACTATGCCGAGGCGTGGGCACAACGGAGCGAAGAGATTCTCCGCACTTTGAAACACAACCGCATCGACACGGCCGAGATCTCCACCGACGGAGATTATGTGGCCGAGCTGATCAAACTCTTTAAGCAGCGATGAAACGATTGCTCTTTATACCCCTCATGGCTCTTTTGAGCCTCGTTGCCGTGGCACAGAGCGAGCGCCCCACCGTAAGAGCCCGCATCGAACCCGACAGCCTCTTCATCGGCGATCAGTTCGACTTCGTGATTGAGGTGGAGCGCGACCTGGTGCAGACCACCCTCTTCCCGGAGTTTACCCCCGGTAAGGAGGGGCTCATCGAGCTGGTCGAGGTGATGCCCGTGGATACGCTGGAGCGGGACGGCCGTCGCCTGAAGATCGCCCAGCGCTACCGCCTGGCCGCCTTCCAGGAGGGACTGATCAACATGGGTAAGCCCGGGGTGCTCTATGCAGACAAGAATATTGTCGATACGCTCTATGCCCCCGACTCGCTGGTGCTGAAGGTGGGCACCTTCCAGATCGACTCCACTTCGCAGTCGATCTACGACCTGAAGCCGCAGCTGACCTTGAAGTTTAAGCTGGCCGAGATTCGCGGCTACCTCCTGTGGGGGCTGCTGTTCGTGGTGCTCCTGGCGCTGGCTCTCTATGGCCTGCACCGCTACCTTGAGGCGCGCGGTCGTCACCTGAAGGATCTCTTCAAACCGGCACCGCCCGAACCGCCCCATGTGGTGGCCATTAAGGCGCTGGAGGCGCTCCACCACCAGAAGCTGTGGCAGAACAACAAGCATAAGCTCTACTACTCGACCCTGACGGATATCCTGCGTACCTACATCGCCGGTCGCTGGGGCGTGGGCGCTATGGAGATGACCTCGGATGAGATCATCGCCTCGATGCGCGAGGTGGAGCTGCCCGAAAAGGCCCGCATGGACCTTACCTCGGTCTTGATGGATGCCGATTTGGTGAAGTTTGCCAAGTTTACCCCCGAGGCCGAGCAGAACGAGTCGGACTACACGAAGGTCTACTACTTTGTCGAGGAGACGAAACCCGTCGAGGTCGATCCCGAGGCGGAGGAAAACGAGTAAAGAAGATGAAAAAGACCCTTTTAACGATCCTGTTGTTGGTGCTGGCGCTGCCCCTTGTGGCGCAGCAGCTGCCCGAGCGCCGCGAGGTGCGTCGCGGTAACCGCCACTACAACAAGGGTAACTACGAGCAGAGCTCGGAGCGCTATCGCAACGCCCTTGCGGCCGATACGCTCAACTTCGAGGCGCGCTACAACCTCGGCAATGCCGAGTATAAGATGGAGCGCTACGAGGCTTCGGAGCAGACCCTGCTGCGTGCCGCCGCCGACTCGCTGCGTCCGCGCGAGGAGCGGGCGATGGCCTTCTACAACCTGGGCAATGCGCAGTTTAAGCAGCAGAAGCTCCAGGAGGCCCTGCAGAGCTATAAAAATTCGCTGCTGATGAACCCTTCGGACATGGAGGCCAAGTACAACTACGCCTACACGAAGAAGCTCTTGGAGGATCAGCAACAGCAGGGTGGTGGTGGCAACGACCAAAACCAGGATCAGAACCAGGACCAAAACCAAAATCAGGATCAGCAGCAAGGTCAGAACGACCAAAAGCAGGATCAGAACCAGAACAAAGACCAAAAGCAGGACCAAAAGCAGGATCCTCAGCAGGGTGATCAAAAACCCCAGGATCAAAAGCCCGAATCCCAGCAACCCCAACAGCCCCAGCAGGGTATCTCCGAGCAGGAGCAGCAGCAGATGCTCGATGCCATCCAGGCCCAGGAGGACCGCACGCAGGAGAAGCTGAAGGAGAAGCAGGGTGTAATCGTTCGCGGCACCAAAAACTGGTAGTTTTTCGATTTTATGCGGCACATTTTGCACTTTCTTGCCGTGTGAAATTGGTCACATACCTTTGAGTATGCTCCCAATTCGCCCGACTTCGAAAGCCCAAAATCTGCTCGCCTAAAATCAAAAAACGGGAGGGGCAGTTGGGCCTGCTGAGCCCACTGAAGCCCACTGAGCCTGCTGAGGTTGCCACACTATAATAATTTTGAATTCTAAATTCTACATTTGAAATGCATTTTCATTCTCCATACTATCTCTGGCTACTGCTTTTGCTCGTACCGATCGTCGGTTACTACGTTTGGCGCACGATGCAGGGTGGGGCTGCGATTCAGTTTTCGAGCGTGAGGGGGCTTCTGAAGGCGCCCCGCACCTGGCGCTACTACCTGCGTCACCTCCCCTTTGTGTTGCGCGTGTCGGCCTTTGCGATGCTCATCATCGCCCTGGCCCGTCCGCAGGATGTGGAGCGCCTCTCGCACACCGATACGGAGGGTATCGACATCATGCTCTCGATCGATGTCAGCGGTTCGATGCTGGCGCGTGACTTCAAGCCCGACCGCCTGACCGCCGCCAAGGAGGTGGCCGGCGCCTTCGTGGCCGACCGCTATGGGGATCGCATCGGTCTGGTGGCCTTTGCCGGTGAGGCCTTCACGCAGTCGCCCCTGACGACCGATCAGGGTACGTTGCAGACCCTCTTGAGCCGTATTCGCAGTGGCCTGATCGAGGATGGCACGGCCATTGGTAACGGCCTGGCCACGGCGATCAACCGCCTGCGCGAGAGCGAGGCCAAGTCGAAGGTCATCATCCTCTTGACCGATGGTGTGAATAACCGCGGTGAGATTGCCCCCATGACGGCCGCCGAGATCGCCAAGGCGCAGGGCATCCGCGTCTATACGATCGGTGTCGGCACCGAGGGTATGGCCCCCTATCCGGCCTACGACATGTTTGGCGAGCTGACCTTTATACAGCAGAAGGTCGAGATCGACGAGAAGACCCTCACGGCCATTGCCACGCAGACCGGAGGTCGCTACTTCCGCGCCACGGACAAGGCCAAGCTGAAGGCCATCTACGACGAGATCAACGAGCTCGAAAAGTCGAAGGTCGAGATCTCGGAGCGCATCATCTATCACGAACTGTTCCTACGGTGGGTGCTGGGAGCACTGGCCCTCTTGGTGGCCGAGTTCCTTCTCGCAACCCTCCTCTTAAAACGAATCCCGTAACGCTATGTTCCGTTTTGCCCATCCCGAGCTTTTGTGGCTCTTGTGTGCCCTGCCCCTGCTGGTGGCCCTCTTTTGGGTGGCGATGCGCCTCCGCCGTCGCCGCCTGGCGCGCTTTGGCTCCCTCTCGACCCTCGAGGAGCTGATGCCCGAGGTGTCGAACGGCCGCGTTGTACTGAAATTCTTACTCTTCCTCGCAGCCCTCTTCTTCCTCATCCTGGCCGCTGCCCGCCCGCAGTTCGGCTCGAAGCTCCTGGAGGAGAAGTCCGAGGGTATCGAGATGATGCTCGTGGTCGATGTCTCGAACTCGATGCTGGCCGAGGACTTTGCCCCGAACCGCCTGGAGCGTACCAAGTACGCCATCAACAAACTCTTCGAGGGGATGAAGCAGGACCGGGTCGGCCTGGTAGTCTTTGCCGGCGAACCGAAGGTGCAGCTCCCCATCACCTCCGATTACCGCATGGCCAAAGCCTTTGCCGCAAAGATCGACCCCTCGCTGGTGAGCGTGCAGGGTACGGCCGTGGGCAAGGCACTCGAGCAGGCGCTCCTCTCCTTCTCGGGCGAGAGCTTCGAGGAGGGCGATCGTCACAGCCGTGTCATCATCCTCATTACCGATGGTGAGAACCACGAGGACGATGCCATCGCCATTGCCGAGCGCGCCGCCGAGATGGGCATCCGCATCTACACCATCGGTATCGGTACCCCCGAGGGTGCTCCGATTCGTATCGGGGGTGACTTTATCCGCGATGTCGAGGGCGAGATGGTCGTCTCGAAGCTCAACGAGGAGATGTTGCAGCAGATTGCCGAGCTCACCGACGGCCTCTATGTCCGCTCCTCCCTCCAGTCCATCGGCCTGGAGGAGATTGTTCAGAGCATCGAGGCCATGGAGAAGACCGAGCTCTCCACCGTCCGCTTTGAGGAGTACAACGAGCAGTACCCTCTCCTGGTCGCTATCGCTTTAGTCCTCCTTTTGATCGAGTTTTTGCTCCTCGACCGTCGTAATCCGTTGTTGAGGCACTTGAACATCTTCCGCGAATAGTTTTTCGATTTTATAGGGCACCTTTCGCCCTTCCTTGTCCGGCCTGAATGGGAAATACGTTCAGTATGTCCCATCCAGGCCGAACTTCGTCATGACAAAATCTGCTCCTCTAAAATCAAAAAACGGTCGTGGTACTTACTACCCAATCACAAAAGCGGCTTCTTAAGCCGTCCCATCCGCGCCTCACTTCGCTTAAGCACAAATCTGCTCCTCTAAAATGAAAAACCGGTCGTGGTGCTACCCCCCCCTTAGTTGCCTTTAGTTACCTTTAGTCGCCTTTAGCCTCCTTTAGTCCCCTTCCTTCTCCTATGTTAAATTAATGTTAAATCGGGTGCCGTTTTTTCCGAATTTGGAGCTGTTGCTGTATATTTGTATCCTATTGTGTCCATATAGGAACGAATAAAATTAACCCATACAATGAGTGAAATTTATACTGTCATTGTCGTCATCCTCGGTATCTTGGCCGTCTCGGGCCTCTTCGTGGGTGTGACCAACGACGCAGTGAACTTCCTGAATTCGGCCATTGGTTCGCGCGCAGCCTCGATGAAAACCATCCTCTCGGTTGCCTCGGTCGGTATCATTATCGGCGTTTTGACCTCCAGCGGCATGATGGAGGTGGCGCGAAGCGGCATGTTCAACCCCGGGCTCTTTACCTTTCACGAGGTGATGATTCTCTACCTGGGTGTGATGTTTGCCAACATCATTCTGCTGGATCTCTACAACTCGTTAGGCCTGCCGACCTCGACCACCGTATCGCTGATTTTCTGTCTTTTAGGCTCGGCTATTGCGGTCTCGATCTTCAAGATTTCGGGTAACCCCGACCTCTCGATCTCGTCGCTCGGTTCGTTCATCAACACCTCGCGCGCCCTGGGTATCGTCTCGGCCATCCTGCTTTCGGTCGTCATCGCCTTTACCTGCGGTACGATCGTGATGTACATCTCGCGCACGATCTTCTCGTTCCGCTACGCCCCCATGCTGCGCCGCATCGGTGCCTTCTGGTGCGGAGCTTCGCTCACGGCGATTGTCTATTTCGCCCTCTTCAAGGGTCTGAAGAACCTCCTTGCGGGACACCCCACGATCCTTTGGATCAGTGATCACCTGCTCTTTTCGCTCTTTGTCTGCTGGATTGCCTGTTCGCTTCTGCTGTGGTTCATCCAGCTCTTCAAGGTCAATATTCTGCGCATCACGATCCTCTCGGGTACCTTCGCCTTGGCGTTGGCCTTTGCCGGTAACGACCTGGTGAACTTCATCGGTGTCCCCGTAGCCAGCTTCGATGCCTACCGCATTGCCCAGGCAACGGGCGACAGCTCGATGCTGATGGGGGCGTTGGCTGAGAATATTCCGGCAAACATGACCTTCTTGCTTATCGCCGGCGGTATCATGCTCCTTACCCTCTGGACCTCGAAGAAGGCGATGCATGTCTCCGAGACCGAGCTGAAGCTCGCCTCGCAGGATGAGGGTTCGACACAGGCCAACTCGTCGGTCTTCTCGCGCACGATCGTGCGCGTGGCGATGCTCAGCAAGGGGGTTATCGACCGCGTCATCCCCGCCTCGCTGCAGGCCCGCATCGAGCGTCGTTTCGAGTTCGAGGATATCGAGCACAGCGGTGCTCCGTTCGATATGATTCGTGCCACGGTCAATCTGACCACCTCGGCCATGCTGATTGCCATGGCTACCTCGCTCAAACTGCCCCTCTCGACCACCTATGTCTGCTTCATGGTAGCGATGGGTTCGTCGTTGGCCGACCGCGCCTGGGGTCGTGAGAGTGCCGTGTACCGCATCGCGGGTGTGATGACGGTGATCATGGGTTGGTTCGTCACGGCGTTGGGTGGTTTCCTGATCGCCTTTGTCGTGGGTCTGATCCTGATCTATGGCGGCACGATCGCCTTTGTCATCGTCACGGTGCTCTGCGGCTGGATGCTCTACCACAGCAACTTCAAGAAGAAGCCTGCGGAGGAGGTTACGGAGGCTGCCGAGGCCGAGGAGCAGCAGGATGCCATCCGCTCGTTGCGCGACGAGGTGGAGCACACGATGTTGCGCGCCACGAAGATCTACGACCGCACGCTGATTGCCACCATGAAGGAGAACCGTAGCGAGTTGCAGGCGATGGTCAAGGAGGCCAACAACCTCTTCTACCACTCGCGCGACCGCAAATATACCCTCATGCCGACACTCAAGAAGTTGCAGCATGTCGATATTTACGCGGCGCACTACTATGTGCAGGTGGTCGATTACCTGAACGAGGTGACGAAGGCCCTGCTGCACATCGCCCGTCCCGCCTTTGACCACATCGACAACTGCCACGAGGGCTTCTCGCAGGAGGAGACGCGCGACCTGATGGCCATCAACGACGATGTGGAGGAGATCAACCGCTCGATCAACACGATGCTGCGCTCGGGCGACTTCACGGAGCTGGAGTCGGTGCTGGAGATGCGTGACGACCTCTTTGGTCGCATCTCGGAGGCGATGCTTGCCGAGCTTTCGCGCATCGATGCGCAGAAGACCAATACGCGCGCCTCGATGCTCTACCTGACGATTCTCTCCGAGACGAAGAACATGGTGCTCCAGTCGCGCAACCTGCTCAAGTCGCAAGAGTACTTCCTCAAGCACCGCGAGGAGACGAAATAACCCCGAAAGCGCCTACGAAGATGGATATAGCCGTAACGAAACGAAAAGAGAACATCGCCGAATACATCCTCTACCTCTGGCAGTTGGAGGATCTGCTGCGTGCCCTGCAATTCAGCCCCGAGGCGATCTACTCGACCCTGATCGCCCCGCGTAAGGACCTGGACGAGCAGCAGAAGTCGGCCTCGCTGATCTGGTACATGGATATCGCCAACCTGCTGCGCGAGGAGGGCAAGGAGGAGAAGGGCCACCTGGAGCACACGCTGCACCTGATTCGTGACCTGCACGATCTGCACCTGCAACTCATGAAGCTCCCCTTGGGCGAGCACTACCGCAAGACGGTGGCCAAGCTCGAGCCCGAGCTGCCGCGCCTGCAAGCTGTGTGGGGCAAGCCCGGCATGAGCGATACGGAGCTCTGCTTCCGTGCCCTCTATGCCGCGATGCTCTACCGCATCAAGGGCGATGGGGAGAACAAGGCCGTGAGCGACACGCTGGAGTTTATCTCGCCCGTCATCGCCGAACTCTCGGCCATGCACCGCAAGGTCGAAAAGGGCGAAGTGGACCTTTTTAAAGAGTAAAGAGGAGAGAGCGAAGAGTAAAGAGTTGAAAGTTGAAAGTTGAGAGTTGAAAGTTGAAAATCTTTTAGTAACCTTTAACTGCCTTTAACTCCCTTTTCGCCCTTTGATTTCCAATTAGCATACAATTATTCCAAAACCATGAAACACATCTTTTTAAGATTGGCGCTGCTGATCGCATTGTTTGTTTGCTCTTCCCTCACGGTTCAATCGCAAACCCTTTATGAGAAGGAGTTGGCTAAAGAATGGACCTCGGCAGAGATTGAGCAGCAGGCCAAAGATGGTAATGTGGTAGCTATGTGTTGGATGGCGTATGCTTATTATAGTGGACACAATTACCACAACGATGTTTTATATAATCGTTATCCCAAAGATCACAACAAGTCGTTAGAATTATATTTGGCTGCTGCTGAGTTTGGGTATCCATTTGCACAACATGCGTTAGCATCGCTATTTTATTCAAAGAAAGCCAAAATACAAAATGAGTGGTATCGTCAAGCATTTGAATCGTTGCAACGTTATGCAGATCAAGGAAATGTTAAAGCGATAGATTACCTTTATAAGTATTATGCAGGCCATATGGCTGCCGGACTTTTTAAAGATGAGACAAAAGCGTTCTATTGGGCACTTCGTGGTTTGGAATTAGGGGGAGATAGTGCTATGTACATAGCAATGGCCTATACAAATGCTAAAGTAGTCAATGAAGATAAAAATTTCGCATTGGCTTGGCATGCAAGAAATTGCGTAGAAACAAAAAACAGAGGTCATCGATTGGACGAACATCCTTCGGCCAAAACATTGCATGAAGCCGGTTATAACCCAAATGAGTGGGAAACATTGGCCGAACCGACCTATATTTCGACACCGCGCGTTCTATCCCATAATGCTGATAGTATTCAGCAAGTAATATTACTAACGCTTGATATTTTAGAGGTAAAGGCTGAGGATTTTTGCATTCAACAAAATGTTGTGGCAGAGCAAAGAGCGAAAGAAAAAGCATTGAAAGCTTTAAACCCCGATCCAACCCCAATATCGTCATCTTCAAATTATGCTTCATCGAGTTCGTCAAGTCATACCACCACTCATGCAACGCAACAACCTGCGCCTCGCAAGCGCAAGTGGCTCTCTGCGCTTGGCAAGGTGGTTCAGGTCGCAGCCGGAGTTGCCTCTGGCAATATGGCTATGGCCACTACTGCGGTAACGGGTGGTGCGAACAATCGCATGGCGGAATTGAATCAGCTCTTCAGCTATTCGGGTACGGTGCGTAGGGGCCAAACCGATTATTCGGGGCGAGTTATCAGTGATGAGATTACCGCTCCGGCTCCGATGGGTCAGGCACACTATGTCTTTTACGAGGATGGTTATTGCCATGCAACCACAGTTGTCACTTGTGTACATTGCTACGGCAAAAGCACATGTTATCTGTGTAATGGCCAGGGAACATATTACCATGCCTATTTTAAGAGCAACCAACCTTGTCCGATCTGCGGCGGTAGAGGTGTTTGCCAAAATTGCCAGGGATTGGGTTATCAGGTAACCACCAAATTGTGGGCCCCGGGCGAGGCGGAGGGATACCTGCATGTGCAACGCGAAATGAAGAGCTCGAGCAGTTCGAGCAGCCACTCGCACAGCCACTCCTCATCGAGTTCGGGTGTTTGCCCCGATTGTGGTGGTAAGGGATATCGCCCCGAGGCGTACCAATATGCGGTGCAGTCGAGCTTCGCGCCTTACCACAATTCGGGAGGGAATGAGTGCCCGATTTGTGGCACGCACACCGACCACTATCACTACCGTTGTACAACCTGCAAACAGCATTAACGGGAAAGTGGAAAGAGCAAAGAGGAAAGAGCGAAGAGGAGAGATCATAAAGAGATTAAAGATTTTAAGGAGATTAACGATATTAACGAAGAGCGTCATGCTGAGCCTACTGCTCAGCATGACGCTCTCTCTTTATCTCTTCTATCTTCTATCTAAAAATCCCTTTCCTCTTTCCTCTCTGCTCTTTCCTCTACGGTAAGCTCCATGATGTAGTCGTTCATGTAGAAGCCGTCGCCGATGGCGACATCGACCGTGCGGGCGCGGTGCATGCCCATCTTCAGGTAGAAACTCACGGCGCGATTCTCGCGATTGACATTGAGTTCGATCGTGGCGGGGAGCTGGCCCTCCTGCCGCACATGCGCCACGGCCTGCCGAAAGAGTTGCTCCCCCACGCCCTGCCCCTGATAGTCGGGCAGCACATAGATCTTTTGCAGGTGGAAAAGCTGCTCGCCTTGTCGCTCCACGGAGAGATAACCGCACGGCTGGCCGTCGGCGTAGGCGATATAATAGGTATGCCCCTCGGCCATTTGGCGCTGAAGGCTCTCCTCGGAGTACATCCACTCCATCATAAAGGGCACCTGCCCCTGTGGCAACAGCTTTTCGTAGGTGGCCGGAAAGACCACCTCGGCCAGCGCGCGAATCAGCGGAATATCGTGCTCGGTTGCTTTGCGAATCGAAATCATAAAAAGAGGAGAGAGCAAAGAGGAAAGAGATTAAGGAACATTTTCTTTAATCTCCTTAATTTCGTTAATATCCTTAAAGTCATTACCCTCAGCTGCAGACAAGGAACGAAACAAAAAATCCCACCCAAGAACGGGGTTGGCATGAGGAATTTCAAGGCTTGCGAAGTCCGAGAAACCGGAGCATACCGGCGTATGTGAGGATTTCGAGGGCAAGCGTAACGCAGAAATTACCATGCCAGGCGCGTTCTTGCGTAAAAAAAGAAAAAGACCGGCTTTGCCGGTCCTATTTCTTTGCACGAAGCAAGGTTCGGATTAGTACTTGAACGTCGACTCGTCCGATACCGTCAGCTTCTTGCGACCCTTTGCGCGACGCGCAGCCAGTACCTTGCGGCCATTAGCCGTAGCCATACGAGCGCGGAAACCGTGCTTGTTAACACGCTTGCGACGCGAGGGCTGATAAGTTCTCTTCATTGCCATAGCTGTATCGTTTTTGTTGTTTTAGACTTTTTTACGGATTGCAAAAGTACAACAAAAAACTAATTCGCAAAAATTTTTCATGAAATTATTTCAAAATAGGGGCAAAAAGCCTCTTTTCTTGCTATCTTTGTACAAAGCCTTCCCCTCACGAAGGGAGATTTAAGGCCTTAAACCACAAAACCGGAAATGACTATGGCAGTATTCAAAGTCGAAGGCGGCCACCGCCTCCACGGAACGATCACCCCGCAAGGAGCCAAAAACGAGGCTCTGCAGATTCTTTGCGCCGTGTTGCTCACCTCGGAGCGTGTCGTGGTGCACAATGTGCCGGCCATCCTCGATGTGCTGCAACTGATCGACCTGCTGCGTAAGATGGGGGTCGAGGTGGAGCAGCTCTCGGAGGAGAGCTACGCCTTCACGGCCCGCGAGATCAACTTCGACTACCTGCAGAGTGACGATTACCGCAAGCGTGCCATGAAGTTGCGCGGCTCGGTGATGCTCATCGGTCCGCTGCTGGCCCGCTATGGCGTGGGCTATATCCCCAAGCCCGGAGGCGACAAGATCGGCCGTCGCCGTCTCGACACCCACTTTATCGGCTTCCAGAAGCTGGGCGCGAAGCTCAACTTCGAGGTGGGCGACGACTTCTTTGCGGTCGAGGCCAAGGAGCTCAAGGGGTGCTACATGCTCCTCGACGAGGCTTCGGTAACGGGTACGGCCAATATCGTGATGGCGGCCGTGCTGGCCAAGGGCACGACGACGATCTACAACGCGGCGTGTGAGCCCTACCTGCAGCAGCTCTGCAAGATGCTTGTTCGGATGGGTGCCAAGATCGAGGGCATCGGCTCGAACCTGCTGACGATCCACGGCGTGGAGTCGTTGGGGGGCACGGAGCATACGATGTTGCCCGATATGATCGAGGTGGGCTCGTTTATCGGCATGGCCGCCATGACGCAGTCGGAGCTGACGATTAAGAATGTCTCGTATGAGAACCTGGGCATTATTCCCGCCCAATTTGCCCGCCTCGGCATCCGCTTTGAGCAGCGAGGCGACGATATCTACATCCCGCAGCAGGATCACTACAGCATCGAAACCTTCCTCGATGGCTCGATTATGACCATCGCCGATGCCCCCTGGCCGGGACTTACGCCCGACCTGCTGTCGATCTTCCTGGTCGTGGCTACCCAGGCGAAGGGTGCCGTGCTGATTCATCAAAAGATGTTCGAGAGCCGCCTCTTCTTTGTCGATAAGCTGATCGATATGGGGGCGCAGATCATCCTTTGTGACCCGCACCGTGCCACGGTGATCGGCCACGACCACCAGCACCGCCTGCGTGCTACGCGCATGTCCTCGCCCGATATTCGTGCCGGTGTGGCCCTCCTGATTGCCGCTATGTCGGCCCAGGGTACCTCGACGATCCAGAATATCGACCAGATCGACCGCGGCTACAAGGATATCGACAAGCGACTCAATGCGTTAGGTGCGAAGATTACACGAATCGAAGAGTAATTTAAAGTAAGAAAATAGAAGATGTTTATGGAGAATGCCAGCCGCAAGGGCTGGATTGAGGTGGTCTGCGGCTCGATGTTCTCGGGCAAGACCGAGGAGTTGATTCGCCGCATGAAGCGTGCGCAGTTTGCCCACCAGAAGGTGGAGATCTTTAAGCCGAAAATTGATGTTCGCTACTCGGAGGAGGAGGTCGTTTCGCACGATGCGAATGCGATCCGCTCCACCCCTGTCGAGTCGCCCCAGAATATTCTGCTCATGACCTCGGAGGTCGATGTGGTCGGTATCGACGAGGCGCAGTTCTTCGATGAGAGCATCGTGGATGTCTGCCGTCAGCTGGCCGACAGCGGTGTGCGCGTGATTGTGGCCGGCCTCGATATGGACTACTTGGGTAAGCCCTTCGGCCCGATGCCGGCGCTGATGGCTACGGCCGAATATGTGACGAAGGTGCACGCCATCTGTGTCCGTTGCGGCAACCTGGCTCACCACTCGCACCGCCTTACGGCCGACCAGAAGCAGGTGATGCTGGGTGCGCACGACAGCTACGAGCCGATCTGCCGCCACTGCTTCAACGAGCTGACAAGAAAGTAAAGAGGAAAGAGGAGAGAGCGAAGAGGAAAGAGAGAGATAAAGGATGTCATCCTGAGTGAAACGAAGGATCTCTATGCGGTCAGTTCGGCCGAGTAGAGATCCTTCGGTCGTATTAACTCCCTCAGGATGACGATTTTTCGTTGATTTCCTTAATCTCTTTAATCTCCTTCTCTCTAAAATCTTTCCTCTTCGCTCTTGCCTCTTTCCTCTTAACAAAAAAATCCATCCGAGTTGTCGGATGGATTTTTTGTTTAGCGCTGTAGCTGCTTACTTGATACGCTCGTAGTACTCGCGCGTGCGGGTATCTACGCGGATCTTGTCGCCCGTGTTGATGAAGAGGGGAACCTTGATCGTTGCACCCGTGTTTACTACGGCGGGCTTGAGCGAGTTGGTCGAAGCCGTATCACCCTTGATACCCGGCTCGGTGTAGGTTACCTCCATATCTACGATCGGGGGAAGCTCGGCCGAAAGAACCGACTCCTTCTCCGTGTGGAACATCACCTCCACTACCTGGCCGTCAGCCATCAGGTCGTAGTTGTTGATGAGCGACTTCTCGATGTTGATCTCCTCGAAAGTCTCCGTGTGCATGAAGTGAGCACCCAGGTCATCCTCGTAGGTGAACTGGTAGGGGCGACGCTCTACGCGCACCTGCTCGATCTTGATACCTACCGACGAGAAGGTGTTCTCCAGAACGCGACCATTCTCCAGGTTCTTGAGTTTCGAACGAACGAAAGCGGGGCCCTTACCGGGCTTGCAGTGCTGGAAATCGACTACAAGGAAGGTCTTGCCGTCCATCTCGATGCACATGCCGATCTTAATATCAGCAGCAGTAATTTGCATAGTGTTATTGTATTATGTTTGTAATTTCGCGGGTGCAAAGATACGACATCGCTCCGGCAAAACAAAGTTTTTGCCTAAAAAAATAACTATAACTCAATGGCTTTGCACTTCAGCCCCTTTTCGCGGATCGCCTCCAAGGTGCGCGGCAGGGCGTAGCGCATGTTGCGGAAGGCCTTCTCGCTGTCGTGGAAGACGATGATCGTACCCGGAGTGAGGTACTTCACCACATTGTTCAGGCAGGTCTTGGGCGAGAGGTGGCGGTTATAGTCGCGCGAGACGACATCCCACATGATCAGTTTGTAGCGCTGGCCGAGGAAGCGGGCCTGCGAGGGCTTGATCTGCGCATAGGGCGGACGGAAAAGCTCGCTATGCACCAGGTCGTTGGCAAAATCGACATCCTCCGTGTAGCGCTCCAGGCTCATCTTCCACCCCTTTTGGTGCGAATAGGTGTGGTTGCCCACCTTGTGGCCTGCATCGAGAATCTTCTGATAGAGGTCGGGATACATCTCGACATTCTTGCCCAGCACAAAGAAGGTCGCTTTGGCATTGTACTTGTCGAGCGTGGCAAGCACCCACTCCGTTACGCCGGGCGTAGGGCCGTCGTCGAAGGTGAGGAAGATCCCCTCCTCGTCCTCGATCTCCCAGATCAGCTCGGGCAGCAGCCGACGCAGTATTTTGGGCGGTTTGAGTCGCATACGGGGACAAATATAGGAATTATTTTGTATATTTGCATCTACGAGTCTGTATAACCTCTTAAGCTTATGTTGAAAAATCTTCGTTCCCTCCTCCTGGTGTCGGCCGTTGCGCTGTTGTTTGTTTCGTGCAAGGCCTTCCATACGCTGAGCACCAACCAGAAGACTTCGCAGGGTCGTCCCTACGAGTTGGTCGTGGTTGCTACGCAGCCCGTGTGGGTGGGTGAGCTGGGCGATTCGCTCCGCTCGATCCTGGCCGCGCCTATCCCCTACCTGCCGCAGCAGGAGCCCGAATTTGATGTCTTGCGCACCACGCCCGACGGCTTTAAGAACATCGTGGCCGAGCACCGCAACATCCTCAAAGTGCTTGTCGATGAGACGGTGCAGGAGGCCTCGGTGGCGGTCGAGTACGATGTGACGGCCGCTCCGCAGCTGATGCTCACGCTGCAGGGTCCCTCGCAGCAGGCGCTCATCGATTACCTGGCCGCCCATGGCGATAAGCTGGTGCAGGTGGTCAAGATGGCCGAGCGTGACCGCGCCGTAGCCTATGCCGAGAAGTTCGGCATGCCGGGCATCGAGCAGGCCGTGAAGCAGCATTTCGGGGTCGAGATGCATGTTCCGAAGGGCTACATCCTGGCCGCCGATACGCCCGACTTTGTCTGGGCACGCTACGAATACCCCGAGGCAAGCCAGGGTTTTGTCATCTATAGCTACCCCTATACGGGCAAGCAGGATCTGACGGCTGCCGCTTTGGTGGCCGCGCGCAACCGCTTCGTGAAGCGCATCCCGGGCCCCTCGGATGGCTCCTACATGATCACTTCGCCCGTCTTTGAACCCGAGATGCGCACCTTCCGTCTCGAGGGTCGCCCCTGGGTCGAGCTGCGCGGATTCTGGGATGTGGAGGGTGACTTTATGGGTGGCCCGTTTGTGAGCTACACGACCCTCGATAACGCCACGGGCAACCTCTTTACCTTCGACTGCTATGTCTATGCACCGAAGCTCCCACCCCACAAGCGCAACCTGATGCACGGGTTGGAGCACCTGCTGCATACGATTCAGTTCCCCGCGACCCAAGCGGCCGAATAATCAACCTTTAGCCCTATGCCGGCGTGGCTCTCCTATCTTCTGGCCACCATATATGGCCTTTCGATCGTGGGTGTGGTGGTGGTGATCATCTCCGAAAACCGCAACCCGCTTAAGAGCTTGCCGTGGCTGGTGGTCTTGTTGTTGGCTCCCGTCGTCGGGCTTGTCTTTTATTTCTTCTTCGGGCAGAACCTCTCGAAGCGGCGCACCATTTCGCGCCGTGTGCGTAAGCAGGTGGCCTCCTACCTCGAACAGCAAGAGCAGGAGGTGCGCCCCATGTTGCCGGGGCGTTTTCAGCCCCTCAGCCACCTGTTGAGCTACAACGGCCAGGCCGTGCCCCTCTATGGAACGCGCTACGAGATCTTCACGGGGGGCATGCAGAAGATGGAGGCGCTCCTGCGCGATATCCGTGCAGCGCAGCACCACATCCACCTCCAATACTACATCATCGAGGATGATCGTGCAGGGCGTATGCTCCGAGATGCCCTCGTCGAAAGGGCGCGCGCGGGTGTCGAGGTGCGCCTGCTCTACGATGATGTAGGGTCGCGCAGCGTGCGCAAGAGGTTCTTCGACGAGCTGATTGCGCTGGGTGGCGAGGTGCACCCCTTCCTCCATGTGCAGTTCCCCCGCTTTACGAGCAAGGTCAATTACCGCAACCACCGCAAGGAGGTGATTATCGACGGGCGCATCGGCTACCTCGGTGGCATGAACATTGCCGATCGCTACCTCTACGGCTCGGAGTTGGGCCCCTGGCGTGATACCCACTTCCGCATCGAGGGTATGGGTGTTGCCGGGTTGCAGAGCGCCTTCCTGGGCGATTGGTTTGCCACCACGCGACAGCATGTCGAGGGGAAGCGCTACTTCGCCTCGACCGAGATCGCCTCGGAAGAGAATGTCGTACAACTGCTTTCGGGAGGCCCCTTCGGAAAGTGGCGCGTGTTGCTGCAGGCTGTCTCGATGGCCGTGATGCGGGCACGTCGTCGTATCTGGATCGAAACGCCCTACTTCCTCCCCTCCGAGACGCTCAACAATGCCCTGCAGACGGCCGCTCTTGCGGGGGTCGATGTGCGACTGATTCTTCCGCTCCGCTCCGATTCGCGGGCGGTCGATCTGGCCATCCACTCCTACATCGACGACATGATGCGCGCCGGCGTGAAGATCTACTTCTATATGGCCGGATTCCTCCACTCGAAGCTCGTGCTCATTGATGACGAGCTGGCCGTGTTCGGCTCTTCGAACATGGATTTCCGCAGCTTCGAGCACAACTTCGAGATCAACGCCTTTGCCTACGATCCGAAGCTAGTCGGACGGCTTTCGGCGCTCGTTGAGGAGGACTTGACACGCTGCCACCTGCTGACCCCTGCCGAGTGGTTCAACCGCCCCCGCCTGCGCAAATTTGCCGAGTCGGTCATGCGCCTCTTCTCGCCCCTGCTGTAACGGCCCAGAGACCAAAAAAAGGAGGAGTACCCCTGCTTGGGATACTCCTCGTTCTTGTTGTGAGGGGTGGTCTTACTCCACAATCTCCTCGACTACATAGAGACCATAGGCGCTCGGACCGGTGGTAGCCTCTGCCAGCACCTGCTTCTCGCCATTGACCCAGATCACGGCCTGGTTGTCGCAGATACCGTTCATGTAGATCGTGTCGCCCACCTGCTCGATACCTATTACCGTACCAAAGCTGTTGCACGTTTCGAGGGTCGTCATCGTGCCGTTGATCCAGTAAACGGGGTTGTAACCATCGTTACCTGCGGCGTAGTAATCCGTGCCCGAAATCATGCAGCAACGGCACTGGGCGTAGTTCCAGTCGTTGGTCAGCTGCGTCATCGTGCCGTTGAGCCAGGTGGCAGCCTCCGAGTCGTAGTAACCGGCGGCAAAAATGTTGCCATCGGCTACGCTGATGCCGTAAGCATCGGCATAGGTCCAGGGATCGGTCGAGAGTGCTACACGCTCGCCATTTTTCCAATAGACGGCCATGCCGTTATCGCTACCCGACATGTAAACATCGGTACCATCGACCTCCACCGAGCGAATCTCGCCCATCGAACCGAGGGTCTTCATCTCGCCGTTGAGCCAGTAGACGGGATCCGAGTTGTAAGCACCTACGATGTAGATATCGTTGCCTACAATGGCCATGTCGTGTACCGATACATCCACCGTGTTGTCGGTCAGGGCCGTCGGCTCGCCATTGATCCAAAGGATCACCGTGCGGGTCTCGTAGCCGGCTACATAGACATCGCCATCAACAACCGTGATCGCCTTGCCGCGCGTCCACTTGGCCGTCTCCGAAATAGGGCTCTTGAGCACCGTGGCTACGCCGTTACGCCAGTAAACACCCTGCGTGCCATCCGATCCCGTGGCATAGATTGCCGTCTCACGCTGCATGAGCGGAAGCTCGATCGTGCGACCATCCGAGAGGGTAATGATTACCGAGTCGCCCGTTACCACAACCGACTGGAAGAAGGAGTCGCAATCCTGACCGTTCTGACCGTCCTGACCATCCTTGCCATGATTGACCACGACCGTAGAACCGTCGCTGAAGGTGAGCTTGTAGCCCTCCTCGGTCTGCTCTACGTTCATGATTACCTTACCCTGGTTGAGCGCCTCGACCAGCGCCTGCAACGTGGCAATCGTCTCCTTGTTCTGCTGAACCTGCTCCTCCAGGTCATTGACCTTGTCCCAGAGTTCGTCGTCATCGTACTCGCAACCTACGGCTCCCACCAGGAGCAGGGCTGCCATCCAGATTTTGAAAAAGTTTTTCATTAACCTACATGTTTTAAGTTTGATTGATTGTGTGATTGAGGCCTCCCGAAAGGCGTTTTCCCCTCCGTTTGGCCGTTTGGATGCCAAAGGTAGTCAAAATGGGGTTATATCCAAACATTTTAGTACTGAAAATTCCCTCCGGAGTGCCTCTACGCCATATTTTGACCTTTTGTGCAGTCTGTTGTCCCGAATAGTTCCTTTTTCGGCCAATTTTTATGTTTTTAGGGGTTTGTGTCAAAAGCTGTCACTTCGACTCCGTTTCTTTGTTCCGTAGAAAATCGAAGAAGGATATGGCGTTACTCGAAATTGTACTTGTGATCATCGGTGCAGGGATTGCGCTGGTTGTCTATATCTTTGTGGAGCTATTGAAATGGCTTTCGAGTTTGTGTAGCCCCACCCGACAAAAGGGGAAACAGCGTCACGCACCCCAAGCTGTGGATGAGTGCTATTTGGTGTATGAGAACGATGACGAAAGGTGCTACTATAACCCCGTGGAGAATCGTTACTACCGATATTCGAAAAGCAACATGGGAAAGGCCTCCGAGTGGCTGATCCCCGACATCACGCCAACAATGGGGTCGAGCTATCGTGATGTGCCCGATGATGTGCGTTTCAGCAGTCCCGACGAACTCTTCTACGAACCCGATTATAACGATACGCGCTACGATGATATGATGGAGGGAGAGGATAAGGATTGGTGATGATTTCCCTTGTAGTGCAAAAGAGGGTGTCCGAAATGGACACCCTCTTCTCTTTCATGCGAACTCGATCCTACTCCAACGAGCGGTACTTGAAGTTCTTGAACGTGGCGTAACCCTCGCCGGCGCAGAATACACCCGGCAGCACGCTCTGGAACTCGTAGAGCGTATTGTGGTCGTAGCCGTTGATCATCATGCCCCACGTCTCGCGCTCCCATGTTTCGCCATCGAAGCTGTACTCGCCCGTCACGATGTGGTTATCGTTTCTCAGGCGCAGCCACATCTTCTCGGCCGACTTGCCGCGACCCGACTCGCCACCCTTGCGGTAGCGCATGCGGCGCTCCTTGTTGAAGCCCGTACCCTGGAAGAAGTCGCTGTTGTAGACCAGCAGCAGACCGGCCGTCACATCGCCGTGCAGCTCGATCTCGGCCTCGATCTCGTAGGCGTGCTCACCCGCCACGAACATCATGGGCGACGAATCGGCGGCACGCGTACCCTTACCCTGCAGGGTCAGTACGCCATCCTCGACCTTCACGCGCTCGGGGTTGAACGACTTGTAGAACTTCCACTCGTAGCCCAGGCGGAACTCGCCGATGCGGGCCTTGCGGTCGATCTTCTCGCCAAGCGGCAGGGGAGCCTCAATCGGCTGTGCCACATCCTCCACGACGGGGTGGAACCAACCATCCTCACCCAGCACGACAGGCTCCATCAGGGTCTGACGGCCGAGGTTCGTGAAGCCGTTCTCGTAGGCGTGATAGACTACCCACCAATCGCCATCGGGGGTGTCGATGAGCGAGCCGTGGCCCTTCGACCACCAGCGCTCGGCGGCATCGTAGGTGTGTACCAGGGGGTTGAAGGGCGAATCCTCCCACGGGCCGTGGATCGACTTCGAGCGGGCGACAACCACCATGTGGCTTGTCGGAGGTCCTGCCGTGCCACCCTCGGCGTTCAGATAGTAGTAGTACTCGCCAATCTTGCGGAGCTTCGGGCCCTCGAGGCACATGCCCTCGGTAAGCCACTCCTCGGGGTACTGCCAACCGGGATAAACCGTCTCCATCGTCTCGGGCAGAATCGCCAGGCCGTCATCGGTCAGGCGCACACGCTTACCGGCCGACATAAAGAGCCAGCGCGAACCATCCTCGCCCACCACATGGCAGGGGTCGATGTTGCCCACCTTCAGGTCGATCGGATCGCTCCACGGACCATAGGGCGACTCGGCCCAGGTCACGAAGTTCATTCGTCCCTTCGGGTGTGCCACCGTGAAGTAGATGTAGTACTTATCCTCGTACTTGCAGATGTCGGGTGCCCAGATCGAACCCAGGTAGGTCTTCAGGGCGTAGCTGATAGGCTCCCAATTCACCAGGTCGGTCGAGTGGAAGACCGTCAGACCGGGCTGATAGTCGAAGGCCGAGTGGGTCATGTAGTAGTCGTTGCCCTCGCGCAGAATCGTCGGGTCGGGGTAGTCACCGCCCAGGATCGGGTTGGTGTAGGTGGCTACGGGGGTCGAAGGCGCACCCGTGCAGCCCACCAGCATCACAGCCACCAGGGCCATGAGAAAAGTGTAAAGGTTTTTCATAAGGGTTGGTGTTAAGTAGTTTGGAAACAAAGATACAACTTTTGTGGTAGAATATTGCTGTTTCTGACAGATTTTTCTATTTTTGCCCTATTAAACTAACCCACCTATCCATGCGAATCTTACGACATTTCATCTTGGCCGTGCTCCTATTTGCAGGATCCTCCGTTTCGGCACAGGATCAAAACCTGGGCTTCTACAGTAACCGTCCCGCCTCCTCGTGGGAGGAGTACCTCGTTTCGGGTAACGGTATCATGGGCCTGATGGTTGCCGGTAACCCCTACAACGAGGTGCAGGTATACAACCACACCGAGCTCTTCCTGCCGATTCATGAACCGCTTACGCCGCCCTCGCAGGGCAACCACCTGGCGCATATTCGCCGCTTGATGTTCGAAGGGAAGTACGCCGAGGCTTCGGAGTTCCTCGTGACCCTTTCGCATGCCGACGGCTTTGGGCGTAAGAAGCAGTCGGACCTCTTTGTCCCCGCCTTTCAGCTCAACATGCGCAGTGATTCGCTCCGCATGTCGCACTATCGTCGTTCGGTCGATTTCCGCAGTGGCGAGGTGCGCGTGGCGTGGAAAAATCGCCGTGGCAGCTTTGAGCGTCGCTCCTTCGTCTCGCGCACCGATCGAGTGGCCGTGACCGAAATCACGGGTAACAAGCCCTTTGATCTGGAGCTCGACCTGGAGCTGATCAAACGCTTCGATCCCAAGCTGTTGGGTAAATTTAGCCTCAATGAAAAGCTAAACATCGATCGCATGGAGCAGCAGGTTTCGACGGATCGCATCGCTGCCCGCGTTTGGTACTCGACCCCCTGGCAGGGAGGTTATGAGGGCTATGTCGGCGAGATCCGCATCCTGCGTGAAGGTGGTACGACCTCCACGCAGGGGGAGCGTGTAATCATCCGAGGAGCCAAGCGCCTCTTGCTACTTTGCGAGGTGGAGCCCGTGAAGCGGATCGACGACACGGCCGCCGAGAAGATCACCACCCACCTGGCAACGCTCTCCGATGACTATACCGCTCTCCTTGAACCGCATCGTGCCCATCACGGCGAATTGATGCAGCGCATCAGCCTGAGCCTTGGCCCGAAACGAGCCGATGTGGAGCGTTCGTCGGAGGAGTTGCTCGCCCTCGGTGGTGCCCATCCGGCACTCATCGAGCGTCTTTTCAATGCGGCGCGTTACAACATCCTCTCGGCTACGGGTGTCAATCCGCCCAACCTGCAGGGTATCTGGAGTGCTACGATGACCCCGCGCTGGGCAGGAGATTACACCACGAACGGCAACCTGCCGACTGCCGTGTCGCACTACCTGGCGGCCTCGACCCCCGAACTGATGCTTCCGCTCTTCAACAAGCTGGAGTCGCAAATGGATGCCTACCGCACCAATGCCCGCATCTTGTTCCGTTGTCGGGGTATTCACATCCCCTCGCACATCTGTCTGCACGGCTACGACAATCAGTTTGATGCGACCTGGCCGATGACCTTCTGGACGGCCGGAGCGGCGTGGTACTCGATGTTTTATTACGACTATTATCTCTACACGCGCGATGAGCAGTTCCTGCTGAACCGCGCTCTGCCGTTTATGTTGGAGGCTGCCGCCTTCTATGAGGATTTCCTGATCGAGGGCAAGGATGGCAAATTGCTCTTCAACCCCTCGTACTCGCCCGAGAACCACCCTGCCAACAGCCCCAAGCAGGCCTGCATCAACGCTACGATGGATATTGCAGTGGCCAAAGCGCTCTTCCGTGATCTGATCGAGGTGTGCAGTAAGCGCGGATTGCATGGCGATAAGTTACCGCTGTGGCAGGAGATGTTGTCCAAGTTGCCCGCCTATCAGCTTAACGAGCAGGGCGAGTTGCGCGAGTGGTGCTGGCAGGATTTGGCCGATAACCATGAGCATCGTCACGCCTCGCATCTGATCGGCTTGTACTACCGCCACGATCCCGAAATTATGGCCGATGAGGCACTCAAGGAGGGTGTTCTTCGTGCCATTGATCGCCGCATTGCTTATCGTCAAAGCAGCACCAAGAGTGGTGAAATGGCCTTTGGCGTTTCGCAGTTGGCCTTCCCGGCCTGTGCCCTGGGTGCCGATAAGGTGGCTTACGAGTTGCTGACGATGGCAGGTGACAACTATTTCAACAACAACCTGATGACGACACACGATCCGCATACGATCTTCAATACCGACATGAGCGGTGCCTATCCGGCCATCATCCTCTCGATGCTGACCTACTCGGACGAGGGTGTGGTATCGCTGCTGCCCGCCTGCCCGTCGGATTGGAGCGAAGGCGAATTGTGCGGTGCATCGCTCCGTGGCGGTATTCACCTCGATCGCCTCAGCTGGAGTCCGAGCGGAGTCACGGCGACCCTTACATCGCCCATTGACCAAACCGTGAAGCTCTACCTGCGAGGCAAAGCCTGCGGAGAGCTAATGCTCAAAGCCAATACACCCCACGAGGTGCAGCTGAACTAACAACAACAAACCTGCTGGAATGCGCTCCCAACAGTCTATTTAGGTCTCCTTTTTGGGTAATGATGCCAAAAGCGGCGCTTGGATAAAAATGTAAGTGGCTGTTTATTTGCAAATTACAGCGATATTTTAGAGATTAGTAGAAACCGGTTTCTACTAATCTCTATTTTTTATGGTAAAAAAGCGCAAAATTCGTTG